>CAWJEB010000008.1:0-19928 GCA_963841805.1 uncultured Chloroflexia bacterium | reverse complement strand
ATATAGAAGTGCCCCTGGAGGGACTCGAACCCCCAGCCTAGGCGTTAGGAGTGCCTCGCTCTCTCCATTTGAGCCACAGGGGCAGTGGGATTATTTTACCTCAATTAGAGGCAGCCTGCAAACTTACGCATCCGCAGGTTTTTTTCCTACAGTTGCCCCATAAATGATGAACTGATTAATACCATCCAGCCCCCAGAACTTGTTTAGCCCATCATCATCATAAGCACCGATGCCGCAAACTCCGCAGTCTATCACCTCTGCCGAAAGATATAGATTCTGGCAGACATGTCCGGCATCGATATGCATATAACGATAGCCGCGAGTGCTATATCTCCAAGTTGTTCGTTCTGTTACTGCACACCACCAGAAAGAAACCTGGCATTCACGGATGTGCTTTTGTTTGAGGCAAACTTCGCTGATCTCAGTTGAAAAACCAGCCCCAGCCTTGATCTGGATCAAACTGTGTTCCAAAGAGAGGTAACGATACAAACCAGGCTCCAACCCATTCACATTCGAAACCACCAGATAGGTTTCAAATGGATGCCTGGCGCCGGCTGAAGGTGGTACACGCATGGTGACCGGCCGGGCGGTGACATGTTTCACGCCCTGTGTGCACCATAGAAGGTAGGTTAGTTCATCGAGTGAAATCGATTCATTCGTATAGCGGCGGTTCGTCTTGCGAGTGTTCACGACTTCAGTAAAATCTCTTTGACGAATATCCAATTTCTCGGCTGGTTTCAACTTGACAATTGTTCCACTTTCGTTAAAGGGAAGTTCGAGAGCCGGCTGAGGGACACCTCTGCCTTCAGCAGCTTGTTCCTGGTTTTCATTTTTGGATTGGTGCATGAAATGAATGCCATCTTTGGTGGTCATATTTCTCCTTACCCAGTTGCATCTGTTAATCAACCAATATAGTTGACTCTATTTTATCCTTAAATTATTCAATAAGTGTAGGATTACATCAGCCTGGCTTATAATAGTAGAAACCTGATCCTTGAGGATATCATGAAAAGATTTATTCCAACTACCCTATTGCTTTGCTTTCTACTAGTGAGTATCCCAACAACTGCTCTGGGTCAAACTTCAAATTCGGCCGCGACTCACTTCAGCATATTGGAGATTGATATCAGACCGGAATTTGACAATCCAGAAGTGTTGGTGATCTACCATATTGTATTGGCGCCAGACACAAAGTTCCCTGCAACTGTAAGCATCCCAATCCCTGCCCGGGTTCGAGCACCGAGCGCGGTTGCCTGGGTTGACCCCACTGACGGGAGTATGTATACCCTCACTTATCAAAGTCGGGTGGAAAACAACCAGCTCTACATCACCTTCTCAACCACTGGAAATGAAATCCAATTGGAGTATTACGACCCCAATATGTTGCAAAATGGCATCGCGAGAGATTATACATTCGATTGGATCAGGCGGTTTTGACATCGATGATTTTAGTATTCACATCCAGCAACCGGTTGGTGCAATGAATGTGATCTTAACTCCCAACCTGGGGGATGCGAAGGTAAGCGATGATGGTATTGTTTATTATTATTCAAAACTTGGGCAGATCTCCGCTGGAAATGATTTTAGTGTAAATATCCGATACGATAAAACCACCAGTGAGTTGAGTGTGGAACAACTTCCTGTCCAACCTTCTGCGCCTATTAACGACCAAACCATGGGAAGAACCTCGCTCAATGAAGTGCTGCCCTGGATTATTGGGCTATTGCTTGTCATCCTCGCCGGCTCGATCGGCTGGTGGATCTGGATATCGCGCCATTCCAGCCACGCAAGGGTGAAGCGGAAAAATCGCCATTCAACTTTGCTTAAAATGGTAAAAAATGAGGAGCGAGAAGGAAACCATACCTACTGCCATCAATGTGGGCAGAGGGCAGTTCATAACGACTTATTTTGTAGGACATGCGGGACGAAATTAAGACGATCCTAGTTGTATAATAGATATAACGAAAAAGCAGAAACCAACAAACTCCCATTAAGTCTATACAATGAACGATCAAAGATGTGGGTCTATTGACATTGATGTCCAAAAAGTCAATAATGATTAATATGACCATCTAGGTCTTATTAAGGAGGATAATTTGAACACTATTAAATCTTCCAGAATAATTCCCGCTATTGTTCTGACTTGCCTGCTTTATACATTAACTCAACCTGGAATAGTTCGCGCAGAAGGAGAAGAACCTGCTGACACAGAGGTTGCAGCGGAAATTGTTCAACCAGAGAATGACCCGCTCAACTCTGAACTTGTGGAAGAACAGGTAGAGGGTCTCCAGGCGGTTCCGGAAGGGCTGGATGTTGTCGTTGTCGGTGAAGCAGGGGAATTGCTATCTTTAGCTTCGGATAAGGCTGCCGCAGTATTGGAAGCCCCAGACCCGTGGTTGACTTCCGGCGGGGTTCTCTATTCTTTCACCGGGAATGATTGCGACCCATTAGTGAATGGATTGCAACCATGTGCTGATCCAATTCAAAAAGCGGTGAATTTTGCAGCCTCGGGGTATGACCCGGATGACGGTACTATCTACCTTGGAAACGGTGTTTTCAATGAGTTTGTTACGGTGGATGGGTTTGGTTTTATTGGACCGATCTCACTTCATACCATCACGAGCCAGAATGGAAGTGGGTCCACAACCTTGAATGGCGGTTTTTCTATATTCAATATGTTGGATTTTACGCTGAATGGTTTTACGATCAATGGAAATGTTTTTGTTGAGGATACAGAAGGCACATTAACATTATCAGACCTGGATGTCTCTGGCGCCGATGGACATGGGATAACAGTTTATAACCATCGCGGAAATATCGTTGTTAAGCAGGTGAAATCCCATAATAACAATGGCCACGGATTATATATTAATAATCTAAATTTCAGCAGCATATATGGTATTTCTGAAGGGGATAACGAAAACCAGATATCCAACGAGAACCCAGTTCCAACTATTATCCTTAATCAAAGCGAGTTTAATAAAAACTTTGGCAATGGCATTGATGTTCAATCCATGAGCGATGTTATTATTCAACATATAAAAGCAAATGAAAATTTTTGGAATGGGGCTAGTTTTACTTCCCTCCCATTTTTTGTCACACTCATGGATGATTCCGGAGAAGAAAGTCCTGAAATTTCAAATATTTATGTAAATCTAAGTGAGTTTAATCAAAACGGGCAATTTTTCCTCGATCAAAGCTCCAAAGATACTGAATTTCCACAGGAAATCATACTGAGCGCCACCGAAGAAGACCTTTATGGTTATGGCAATGGGATCATTGGGATTGGTGGAAATTTCATAATTGAGCAGGTTGAGGCGAATGGAAATGGCATCAGTGGATCATCCACGGTTAGTTTTGGGAATACAACCATCAAATGCAGTATTTTTAATGGTAATGGTGAGACTGGTTTGAATGCCTTTAGCTTCGGTGAAGTCAACCTGAAAGGGGTCACTGCTTCCGGAAATGGGACCAGCGACATCAATGCTTATGGAGTTAGCGGGACGAGCGAAGTTACATACAAATGTGAAAAGGCAAAGAAAACACCAGAAACGCCAATCATCCCTGTAACTGGTGGTGTCAGTGATGATACCTGTGGTGTGGATGGTGCGATCCTTGAACTGGCTAACCTGGATAGAGCGATCTTTACCGGATTATGTCCATTAAAAGCCTCCCTGGTACGCGAAGAGCAGCTAGCATTACCTGGCGGAATATCTGAAATTGGATCATTTGGATCAAGCTTCACAGCGAGTGTTTTACAGGAAGGCAAGGCACTGGATATTTTGCCCGATGGCGGATCAATATCCATCTCTTTCAAAATCCTTCCGGAGATGCAAGGGAAGTTGTTAAGCATTTATTACTGGGATCCGGGAATCAACTCTGGAGCTGGAGGATGGGTCGAGATTCCTGAGAATGGAAAAGAATCTAGCTTTTCTTCCGCTGATGATACCAAAGAGGTGCTATCGGGCAGTCAGGATTCAGGGGATGGGCATTTTAATGCTATCGTGAATTTCTCTGGGACATTTGTTTTAGTGGTCAATTAATCCTCGAAAAATCCAGCAGAGTTGTTTGAAATGAAGAGATTGGCGATATTATGCCAATCTCTTTTGGAGGTAAGAGGAGAAATAAATTACTTGGTGGATAGTGCCATTAAACAAATGCCAACACCGACGGAGATGTGGAGCTCTTATTAACCAATGTCATTCTGATATCATAACCGTAAGGTAACCCGTCATGTGAGGAATCTCTTCTGACTTAAGGATAGATTTCTCCCTTCGCTCGAAATGACAATTTTCCACGAATTCTGAGTTTCATCTTAACCCTTTGAGCTTTTTTTATCCGGCGCGGAGAAAGCCATGTCAGATCCAGCTATGCCCCACACATACGGAGAGCGAAAAGCTGTACTGGTGTTGTGTTTCTATTTTGCCTGAGTATCAGTTTTTCACCGATTCTTGCAGGCAGGAGATCAGAATCGTTTGAGGTCCTGAGGGTTGCTTTCGCGTTTGGGCAATAATTTCTAAATACAATTGCTGACCATCCAATCCGGCTACCTGTAATTCTTTTACTTTGTCAGTGAGGTAGGCGGATGGTATCACACCCAGGCTGCCGGGCGTCTGTGATACATATTCCACGACTTCGCCAGGATAAACATTTTTCGTAGTACTTTGAGATATTACTTTACCGCTGTTTAATCGTATTTCAATGATTTTCTGAAAATCATCCTCGTTCTCGTACGTTGATATCAGAATCGTATCCAGTGGCCCCCGTTCTAATGCAGGATCTATCACAATCCAACTGGTTATGAAGCCCTGCAGGACACCTTGTAAAGATTCTGCGGTGATGGATATCAGTGGGTTTTGCGGATGGATGATCAACACCAACCTGTCTTCGCCAATGAGGTAAGCAGGCAGATTCGGGTCTAATGGTTTTTCATAAACCAGGGAAATATCAGCGGATAGGACGTTCATCTTCCCGCTCGTATATTCGTTAACCAGAACGGGTAAAGGTGCATTTGCCAGGCTGCAACTTTGGATGCCTTCTTCAATGTAACGTAATGCCGGTGTATGCTGCAAAATTGTTTCGGATGGTGCGGGCGGCAGGGTGGGCAACGCAGGGGTGCAGCCTGTGGTGAACAATATAAATACTATCCAACCGTTCCAAAGTTTCACCTGGAATTTTATCCTCGCAATAAATAAATGATAAATGTGACAAGGCAGATGCCAATACAATAAAAGGCAAAGCCAAACAGTGAGTGTTTCTTCAAATATCCCAGCAGCCAATGGATGGACAGGAAACCAACGATTGCAGAAGTGATAATACCGGCAAGCATGATGGGAACGAATGATGTAACATCTGGCACTGCCAGCAGGTCTTTGACGCCCAGTCCCATAGCTGCCACCATGACCGGTATCGACATCAAGAAGGAAAAACGGGCTGCAGAGGAACGATCCAATTTACGCAATAACCCACCAGAAATGGTTGCTCCCGACCTGGAAATACCTGGAAAGATGGATATTGCTTGAAACAAACCGATGAACAATGCATCCCAGGGTTTAACCTCATGCAATTTTTTCAGCTTCTTTCCCAATAATTCAGCGGAGATCAAGAGGGCACTTGTCCCAAGCAATAGAATGGCAGTGACCATTGGCGAGTTGAAAGCGGATTCCACTAAGTCTTTGATTAGCAAACCCGCCAGACCTGCGGGAACGCTTGCCAGGATCACCAACCAACCTAACCTGGCATTTGGGTCTTCGAATGGTTTACGAGTGATCAATCCGCGTATGGCTGCTTTAATGATCGAAACCAGGTCTCGCCAGAAATAGATGATCACAGCCAGGGTTGTCCCTCCTTGAACAAGGACATCAAAGACGAAGACATGTTCCTTTGGAAAACTCCAATTCAACCAATATGGCACGAGTACCAGGTGCGCTGAACTTGATATCGGGAGAAATTCAGTGATTCCCTGGACAATGCCAAGAATTATGGATTGAAGTATGTTCATTCTGCCTCGTGTTCATTATTATCTACGTTGTTGCCATAATACCCAGCCAGATATTCTGATGAAAATTGAGTGAAGCGCTGTTCGAATATCGCCTGTCGCATCAATCGGGTAAGTGAAATCAATGTATGAATATTATGAATGGATAGCAATGTTCCTGCCAACATTTCTTTTGCTGCGAGCAGATGACGAATATATGCTCGTGAGAAATGGATACAGGTATAACAGGTACATTCAGGATCAATCGGACGTTCATCATGGGCATAAACCGCATTGAGTGCATTGAACCTGCCATGGTGTGTCATGGCTGACGAATGCCTGGCGAGGCGGGTTGGCAGCACACAGTCAAAAATATCAATTCCACGCATCACGCCATTTACGAGATCTTCTGGTGATCCGACTCCCATGAGGTAGCGCGGTTTGTCGGCAGGCAGGATTGGATTGAGAATATCGAGTATGGCGTGCATTTCACTTTTTGTCTCTCCGACCGACAGACCTCCGATGGCAGTGCCGGGAAAATCCATGGCGCTGATCACCTGCGCGGATTCGGACCTTAAATCGGGGAAGATACCGCCCTGGACAATTCCAAATAAAGCCTGGTCTGATCGTGCCTTTGCCTGTTTGCATCTTTCCGCCCAGGCATGTGTTCGAGCCATAGCCTTGATGTTGTACTCGCGGTCATATGGCGGTGCACATTCATCAAAAGCCATGATGATATCCGCGCCAAGATTCTCCTGGATTTTCACTGCCGTTTCGGGAGTGAGGCGGCGAGGCGAACCGTCTATATGGCTTTTGAAAGAGACTCCATCTTCATCCACTTTGCGGATCTCCGAAAGCGAAAATACCTGAAATCCACCAGAATCGGTCAATATCGGATGCGGCCAGTTCATAAAACGGTGTAATCCGCCCATTTCCGCTACCAGTTCATCGCCCGGTCTAAGAAATAGATGATAAGTATTGGCTAGAACCAGACTGGCTTGAAGCTCCTCCAACTGGCTGGGGGTGATGGATTTTACTGTTGCCTGTGTGCCAACAGGGGCGAAAACCGGGGTGAGAAGATCCCCGTGTGGGGTATGAAAAACCCCAGCGCGGGCATTGCCGTCTTGTGCCACTAGGTCATAAGTGAAATATTCCATGTATCCTTAATAGGTAATAGTGAATGGTCATTAACATTTCCCATTATAACTGCATCCCGCCGTGTGAATGTAAATTATTTCCTTTAATAACTTGTCGTTTGATAAAACACGGTATATACTTTCATCCATGACATCCAATGGATACTCCGCATGGCTGGAGATCGATCTTAATATTATCCGCCAGAACGTAAAAGAGTTATTGCGCATCAGTCAAACTGAAGTAATGGCTGTGGTCAAAGCAAATGGCTATGGACATGGCGCTATTGAAATAGCCCGCGCATCGGTTGAGGCTGGCGCTACGTGGTGCGGTGTTGCCCGCTTGGAAGAAGCCATCGCATTGCGCCGAGCAGGGTTGAATTGCCAGATCCTGGTGGTGGGATATACCTCACCAGACAGGGTAGCAGAAGCAGTTAATAACAACATCTGTCTGACGATCTATGACCATAAAATTGGTGAGGCCTATGCGGAACAGGCAAGAAACCTGGGTGGAGGGCTGCGCCTGCATATCAAAGTGGATACCGGCATGGGAAGGCTGGGAATTTCATCAGATACTGCACTCGAATTTATCGAAAAACTATCCAGACAGCCTCAGTTACTTATAGAAGGTATTTTTACCCACTTTGCGCGTGCTGATGAACCAGGGGTTTCTACAACTTCAGAACAGTTGGAAAAATTTGACAAATTGGTGGAACGCTTAAGCACAGATGGAATTGCACCCAAATATATCCATGCTTCTAACTCCGCCGCGATCCAGAATTTCCCATTAGCTCATTTCGATCTTGTGCGTCCGGGCATTTTGCTTTACGGATTTCCCCCATCCCCTGAAACGCCTGTACCCGTAGGTATTCAACCAGCCCTAACCTGGAAGACGCGCCTAACCTCTGTGCGAGACTTCCCGGCGGGGCATGGGATCAGCTATGGCCATATATATCACACCACCCATACAGAACGGATCGGGTCGAACGCCATTGGGTATGCGGATGGCTATCGAAGGGTGGATGGCAACGTCGTTCTCGTGCGCGGGAAACGTGTTCCTGTTGTCGGAAGAGTTTGTATGGATCAGTGCATGCTGCAATTGGATGAAATTCCAGATGCCTCCATTGGTGACGAGGTGGTTCTGCTGGGCGGTCAGGGTGATGAATATATCTCTGCAGAAGAGCTGGCAGAACGCTGGGGAACTTTCAATTACGAAGTGATATGCGGCCTTTCAGCACGACTGCCGCGTATTTATTTGAATCCATAAAGGTATATATGCCCAATAAAAACACTGGACAAAACATCACAAAACGCTGGGATGTGTATCCCCGCTTGCCTGTTGAGGTTTCTGAAAGCTTGCAGGAATACCCGCTGCTTGTCCGTCAGATCCTGTATAACCGCGGAATCACAGATCTAAAATCTGCGAAAGAATACTTTCACGCCCTTCCACCGGATGAGACATCTCCATTTCTGTTATCTGGAATGGATGTGGCGGTTGAAAGAATTTTAGAAGCTATTAAACAGAAGGAAATGTTGGTGGTTTATGGGGACTACGATGTGGATGGTGTTACATCAACGGTGCTGCTGGTGGAAGCATTATCTGCCCTAGGTGCGGATGTGTCCCCGTACATTCCTGACCGCTTTGATGAAGGTTATGGTATCAATACAGATGCTCTGGATAAGCTCAAAAATGAGGGTTGCAGCCTGGTAATCAGCGTGGACTGCGGCGTTCGATCTATCGTAGAAGCAGAGTATTGTACAAAGATTGGTCTGGATTTGATCATCACGGATCATCACTCTCCCGAAGGCAGCATCCCTGTAGCAGTGGCAGTGATCGACCCCAAGCTGCTCGAGGACAGGTATCCTGCCAAGGAATTAGCCGGGGTGGGGGTGGCTTACAAGCTGGCTCAGGCATTATATACAACAGAAAACCGAATGGTTGAAATGGGGGAACGCTGGTTAGATCTCGTTGCGATTGGTACAGTAGCCGATCTGGCGCCGCTGACAGGTGAAAACCGATTTTTAGTTCGCAAAGGATTGGAATGTATTCAAAAAGCGCCGCGACCCGGAGTGCTACAGTTATGTCGGGTGGCAGGAATTAATCCGGGCAAGATAACCTCCACCAATATCGGTTTTGGGATTGGGCCGCGCCTGAATGCCGCCGGTAGGATGGAATCTGCCCTGGCGGCATTCGATCTGTTGTATTCAGCAGACGTGAACCAGGCTGGCGTTTACGCACGCTCGTTGGATGAACAGAATCGTGCGCGCCAGGTGGAAACACGAAGTATGGTTGATAAAGCGATTGAACTGGCAATGGAAGATCCAACCGAGCAGTCCATCATATTTGTAACGGATAAAGATTTTAGCGAAGGAATAGTTGGTTTAGCGGCCTCCCGATTGGTGGAAAAATTCTATCGGCCGGCGATTGTTGGTAAAAAAGGCGAGGAGACCACTCGCTGTTCGTGTCGATCCATTCCCGAATTTCACATCACTGAAGCTTTGGATGAATGTGCAAACCTGATGGAGCATCATGGCGGGCATGCTGCCGCGGCTGGTCTGACAATACGCAATGAGAAACTCAACGAATTGAAGGATAGACTTCTGGAAATCGCAAGTAAAAAGTTGGGGGATTGTGAATTATCACCCGTGCTGATGGCAGATGCAGAAGTGAAGTTGAGCGACCTCGGAGTGGAACTATATAACTCATTGCAAAAATTTCAGCCCATCGGCTATAGCAACCCTGAACCGTTGTTTATCACCCGGAACCTGCATGTCCAATCCATGCGCGAGGTGGGGCAGGACGGCAAACACCTAAAATTATCACTTTCTGATGGCTGGCTTTCAATCGATGCCATTGCTTTTAATAAGGGAAGCATGAAGAAAGTCTTGATGGAAAACAAGAAAGCTGACTTTCTGTATGTTTATGAGACAAATGAATACAATGGCCGTGTGGATTTTCAGTTGAATGTGAAAGATATTCAATGTAGGGTTGGACAGGCATCCATTGATAATTAAATAAATACTCCTGCACAATATTCGTCGTATTAGTTTGAGACAAAAAATTTCATTACTCAGTAAGATTTTCATATAACGAATACTGATCTTCGAAGACTTGCACCATTTTGTATCGGGGGTCTTCTGCAATTATTGGATGATAACTACTCTTATCGAGAGGCAACAACACAAAATCAGGAGAAAATCGATTAAGAGTTTCTCTTAATGTTGCTTCAGACCCCTGCCCTACCCACGGTTGTAATTCTGAAGTGATTAATCCATAGAGATCGATGATTTTCATATCAGTCATATAACCGATATATCCAATTTCCAATAAAGCTATGCTCTGATCATTAGATGCATTTTTACTCAGCCAGCTTGACGCTTCGGAGTAAGCAGCATATCGATGGTCAAATGGTTGTCCATGGTATTTAGTCCAATCTTTATACCAAAAACTAAGTTGAGAAAAAATTGTTATTGAAATGATAATTACTTGTACAAATATAGTAATTTTTGATTGAATGGATGGATTGAACCGAAATTGTTTAAATAATGGAAGGTTAATTAAGAAATCTACGCCATAAGCGATAAGAATTGAAAGTAGTGGAACCAAGGGAGAATAATACCAGGGAAATGATCCTGCAATGAAAGCAGCAATAATCAAATATACGATCCCAAAAACAGCAAACAGTGCATAGCCGCTGTGAAATTTTCGCAGGAATAAAAAACTTATAAGTCCAATGAAAAATAATCCAATAACGACAAACCAAATTGGATTAAGTACAATAAAGCTATAAACATACGCGATAAAACCCAGAATAAAGGGCGATTTGGAAGCCAATAGTTTCGCGGTTGCGGATAATGGAATAGGGTTTCCAAATTTCACTGTTGCATAGATAACCCAGAAGAGTACGGGTATCATTCCCGGTGTGAGCCAAAAAGGTATTTTTTTGTTTCTGATAAGATCAAAAATAAAGAGTAGGCCTAAGAAAATGGACAGTTCATATCGAACCAAGACCAATAGCCCACATATGATCGATGTAGTAAATTTCAAGCCTTTTTCGTAAGACCAAACGCCCCAAATAAACAGAAAAAGCAAGAAATAACTTTCCATACCCATAAAATGTGGAAAGAGTGGGAATGTCAGGTAAATTAACGCTACAGTAATACCGAAACCTTTTCCTTTTGATTTCCCAAGTTCATACAAGAATCCTGCGCTTAACCATAAACATACCGTACAAACGATACTACTTATTTTGGCAATATCTACATGGGTAATGAAATTTATGGCTGCTAATATCAATGTATAAAGAGGCGTTGTAGTACCTAATACCCATTCGCCATGATTATAAACAAAACCAAAACCATTGGAAATATTCCTGGCGTATCTGTAGGAAATAAATGCATCATCCTGAGTGAAGTTGGAGTAAACAACACCAAAAGCGATGGATAGCAGAGCAAGCCCAACCCAAATGCCGTAATCAGTTTTTTTATTTAGATTTATTAACTTCTTAGTAATACTCATTGAATAGGATACATTACCTGTAATAAGTAAAAATGGTAGGGTACAATTAAGTTCCCTACCACTATAATATCATTTATGAGTTAAGTTTACCCTACTCCACTTTTTTTCCGCAATCCGCACAGAATTTCGCTCCCGGTTGAATGATCCCACCGCATTCCGTGCAGTGTTGCTCGTTCTTGACCGGGGCGCCGCAATTGGGGCAGAATTTGGCGTTGGTTGCCAGCGGGGTTTCGCACTCCGGGCAGGAAGCATGAATCGTTTCACGCCAGTTCGCTTCCGAGAGTTTCTTATCCTCTGCAGACATGGCAGCATGCGCCCAGACCTCTTCAACAGAACGGTTAGCCTGTGCCGCGGACATTTCCACGCCCATATCGGGTGCGCATCCCTTGCAAAGTCCACGCTTTTCGTTCCAGCATTTCTTACGGCAAACCCAGGATTGGCAGCGCGGACATTGAACAAAATCCGGCCGCATTTCACGTGTGGCAGCTTCGAAGTTCGCATCGTGGGATTTTTCCCAGGCAGCGTCATGTACCCGGCCTGCAATATTCGAGGCCGATGAAAACAGTCCACCGAATAGGCTGCTGGCTGCATCTACTACGCCACTAACGGTGCCAGTCACTGAAGGAACAAACTTCGTGCGATATCCCACTCCGCAACGATCACATAAAAATTCAAACTGGAATCCTTTTTCTGTACTGAGGTCATGATAATTGCGCACAAATTCCATTCGATCAGCCATGTCTCAATCTCCTGTAAGATATAATTTGTATTGAACAAATTATACAACCAGATGAATTAACTGAGTATAGAAAGGCACGTGAGTTTTGGTAACAATAAAATTGCGAGAAAAAGAAATATTACTGCCAGAAAACCTAACCCTTCTGCAGGTTTTCAAAAGATTAAACCTGGATGCAGGCAGTTATCTGGCCGTGAGAGATGGAGAGATCATCACCGAAGACCGATTGCTGGTGGATGGCGACAAAGTAAAGCTCGTCCCTGTGATTTCTGGCGGCGCGAAATGAAGTGCCGAAGCTGCAACGAGAAAGCCGTTATCAATATGCGGCAGCATCGTCTGGCTTTGTGTGCTCCGCATTTCAACGAGTGGTTTTTGAAGCACTGTGCTGCAACGATCAAACGTTATGGGATGATCAAGCCTGATGATTGTGTCCTGGTTGCCGTGTCTGGCGGCAAGGATTCATTAGGGCTTTGGGAAGCGCTGGTCCTCCTCGGTTATAAAGTGGAGGGGATTACGATTCATTTGGGTATTGATGATGGAACACAATATTCCGACCTATCGCTGGATATCACCCGTAAATTTGCCTCTGGAAGAGGATTAATCCTGCACGAGCTGAATATTATGAGGGAATATGGCGAAACGGTACCAGAACTTTTTTCACGAAGTCACCTTGATGAATCCAAGCCCTGCTCAGCTTGTGGATTGGTGAAACGCCATGAACTGAACCGTTATGCTTTAGAACACGGTTTTAATGTCCTGGCCACAGGCCATAACTTGGATGACGAAGCATCAGTGCTTTTTATGAACAACCTCACCTGGAATAACAGCCAGTTGGGTCGTCAGTCCCCGGTGATGGAAGAACGCGATCAATTCGCACGTAGAATTAAGCCATTTGTTCGCTTTTACGAAAGGGAAACAACAGCTTTTGCTATCCTGAATGGGATTGAATATATCGAGGACGAATGTCCTTTTTCAAAGGGATCGCGAACTAATCATTACAAGACGATCTTGAACAGTATGGAGAGCGAGAAACCAGGGCTGAAGTATCAATATTACCTTTCGTTCATTGAAAAGAAAAAAACCGGCCATCTGAAGATTTCAGAAAGCCGGGTTTATGAAGAATTTTTGTGTTCAAATTGCGGCCACCCAACCATTGCCGCAGGTCTTTGTGCGTTCTGCCGGATGGTTAAACCTGTTAGTTAGGCGGTTTCAAGATAGCGTTCAACTTCCCAATCGGATACATTTATGCGATATTGCTCCCATTCTGCTCTGCGGGAACGGCTGAAGGCATCATAGATTGAAGCACCGAGGGCTTTTTTGATTAGAGTATCTTTATCCAACTCGCCCAGGGCTTCGGCAAGGGATCCAGGCAGGTTGTTGACTTTCAATTTCTTGCGCTCGGCCGCAGTTAATTCATAAACATTTACATTATTCAAGGGGGCTGGCGGCGTCAAACCTTTTTCAATGCCTTCTAATCCGGCTGCCAAAATGGTCAGGAAAACGAGGTATGGGTTGGAGGATGGATCGGGACAACGCAGCTCGGCGCGTACGGCATTCTCTTGCCCGGGAGTGTAGCGTGGGATGCGGATGAGTGCAGAGCGGTTGGTTTGTGCCCAACCGATATACACTGGGGCTTCATAACCTGGAACGAGCCGTTTGTAGGAATTGACCGTTGGAGCAACCACTGCGGAGAAACCGCGCGCGTGGTTCAACTGGCCAGCGATAAATCCATATGCCATTTTTGACAGGCTGAACGGGTCTTTCCCATTAAAAAATAGGTTTTTTCCTTCTAAGTCAAAAAGGGATTGGTGACAGTGCATACCGCTGCCATTCATGCCAAAGATTGGTTTAGGCATAAAGGAGGCTACCAGGCCATTTTGGGCTGCAATTGCCTTCACAGTGTATTTCAATGTCAATACATTGTCGGCAGTCCTAAGAGCGTCTGCAAAACGAAAATCAATTTCATGTTGTCCAAGTGCTACTTCATGGTGCCCGACCTCAATTTCAAGACCCATTTGGAGAAGGGCTCTCATCAATTCTGTACGGACACGAACTGCTTCATCATTAGGTGAAAAATCAAAATAACTGCCAACGTCGTGTGGCACCGGGTGGATATGTTCGCCGCCATTTTTCCTCAGCAAAAAGAATTCAGGCTCCGGGCCAACATTGAATACCATCCCCTGCCCTTTAAGTTTTGCGAGCGCACGTTTGAGAGCGCCGCGGGGATCGCCTTCGAAAGGTGAGCCATCTGGCATGTAAATATCACAAAAGAAACGAGCGCGGCGCATTTCCACCGGCGACCAAGGAAGTACGGCATATGTGTCTTGGTCGACATTCAGGTGCATATCGCTTTCCTGGATGCGGCAAAACCCTTCCACTGAAGAACCGTCGAACCAGATGCCGTCATCCAGCGCAACTTCCAGGCGTTCTACCGGTGCATCAAGTGATTTGACGACACCATTGACATCAGTAAATTGGAATGAGATGAACCTAACGTCATCATCTTTGACTTTTTTTAGTAATTCTTTTCTATCCATACATACCTCGCAATAATAAAAAATAACTGGACGAGTGTCCAGTAAATGAGCTGGAATGGGTCTAATTTAAAAAGAACCCCACCATGCCGTGTGCTGCAAAGTTTTGAACCTGCTTGCACAGGACGGATCTCGACCCGGAAGATCAACCTTGACCGAAGTCTAACGCATCACTGCCGTGAGATAAAGATCCATTTTTTAAGGTGTTGGCTCAAAACGGAAAGGCAACATCACGAACACAGCAGGGCAATTTCCTTATACCACAAAATAATACTGCTGTACAGACAAATATGAGAGAATTACACCCTTGTTATACGTAATTTGGATATAAACCTGACATGGGTTATAATTCAAGGGTTGAATCAATCGAATATCGCTATATGTTTTATCCCAAGTATCGAATCAATGTTGAGAGTAGGTTCCACTACGAATAAACATCAAAACTTGTACTGGCGTAGCCGCAGAACAAGGAGCCTGTTAGCTGATGTTTAATGCCCCGGATGCAGTAATAATAAATTGGGTTTTAATACCGCTGGCAATATTTTTTGCAAGGATTATTGATGTATCCCTTGGCACCTTACGCATTGTATTTCTTGCACGAGGAAAGCGCTACATTGCACCTATTCTGGGTTTTTTCGAAGTGCTCATCTGGATCCTGGCTATCAGTCAGATCATGCGGAATTTGGGGAATGCAGCATCCTACATCGCATATGCTGCAGGTTTTGCAGCAGGCAATTACATAGGATTGTTGATAGAAGAGAAATTGGCTATTGGCCTGGTGGCTGTACGAATATTCATGGTGAAACATGCAGATGATATTGTAAAAAAACTTCATGAAGCCGGGTATGGCGTCACAAAACTGTGCGGTGAAGGTTCAGAAGGAGCGGTGGATATTATTTACTCCATTATTCAACGTAAAGAATTGGTGAACATTAAAAAAATTATCGATGGAATAAATCCTAAAGCCTTTTTTATCGTTGAAGAGGTTCGGCTAAATAATGAAGGGATATTTCCAAAAGCAAAACAGAACAAGTATAAATTATTGGGAATGAATATAAGGAAATAAATTAAGAATCAGAAAGGAAAACAAATGTCAGGCATTGCAGGAATTGAAGCAGGGGGAAAAACAGAAATTGTCGAAAGAATGCTTTCAAAAATAGATTACAGGGGGAACGGAGAGACAGTCGTCATAGCAGAACGTGGAATAACCATCGGCACAAATCTCTCAAACATCGGAAGGCGCGAACAAAAACTGACCCATTATCAAGAAGAAGTTCCTACCCTTGAATCGCTGGCTGGCGAACGAATGCCGTTTGCAGCTGCAGGTGTAGTTAATAACAAATTGGTGCTTTCACGCGACAGAGTGGGCGTTCGCCCCCTTTATTATGGGTACACCAATGAGGGCGAGTTTGTGTATGCCTCTGAAGTGAAAGCTTTAATGGAAGCCACGGACGATATTCATGAATTTTTACCAGGCCATCTTTATGAATCCGGCAAGGGGTTTGTGAAATTCGCAACAATAAAAGAAAAACCGGTCAAACAACTTAGCGCTGAAGATGCAGCAACCGGGTTGCATGCGAAACTACTTTCCGCAGTATTAGCTCGGATCAACTCGAATGTTATGGGAAGCTGGTTGTCTGGCGGCATTGACTCTAGTGTGATCGTCGCTCTGGTACGCCCGTTGGTAAAGACGCTGCATACCTTTGCTGCCGGTTTACCGGGAGCGCCGGATGTAGAATTTGCCAGGATTGTAGCAGATCACGTGAAGACAACTCACCACGAAGTAGTGATATCCGAAAAAGAGCTGCCAAAAGTGCTTGGTGAAGTAATCTTTGCTCTGGAATCGTTTGATGCTTTATTGGTGCGTTCCACGATCATGAATTACCTGGTTTCTCAGGTGGCAAAGAACTATGTAGATTCTGTTTTCTCAGGCGAGGGCGGTGATGAATTATTCGCTGGTTATGAATATATTCAGGAGCTACCCGCTTCAAGCATCCCGGCAGAGTTGGTGGATATTACCAATAGACTGCATAATACAGCTTTGCAGCGGGTGGACCGATCTTCCAGGGTAAATGGACTGGTGGCACATGTGCCATTCGTCGATGGCGATGTTCTTGATTACGCGCTGACCATCCCTGCTGAATTCAAACTCAAGCCAGGGAATCCACCAATAGAAAAATGGATCCTGCGTAAAGCGTTGGAAAATGACTTGCCAGAATCAGTGCTCTGGCGCAAAAAAGCCAAGTTCTGGGAGGGTTCAGGCGTGGGAGATATGCTTTCCAAGTATGCAGAAGGTAAAATCAGCGATAGTGACTTTAAGTCTCAACGGATGATCCGCAAGGATTGGAAATTGAATACGAAAGAGGAGTTACTATATTATCGATTCTTCAATGAGCATTTTGGCCAACTAGAAGACCTTTCCTGGATGGGCAGAACAAAAGGTGCACCAATAGAATAGAAATATAACCGCAATCATGGATGACAAAACTTTTCTCGTGATGCGAAATTATGATCGCCTGAGCCGATGGTACGATTTGCTATCCGGCTCAGGTGAATTTTCTATTGTGAAGCAAGCCATTGATTTACTAAATCTAAGACCAGGGAATAAGGCGCTGGAAATTGGCAGCGGTACTGGAAGGGCTGGCGCATTGATCTCCGACAGGATTGGGGCATCTGGAGAACTGGTTTTTGTAGATGTATCAGCAGGAATGCTCAAGGTCTCACGAAATAGAGTGCGGAAAACGGTACCCCAAAAAATCGGTTTCATACAAGGTGATGCAGCCAACTTGCCATTGAAAAATGATACATTTAATGCTGTCCTTAGTACTTTTACACTGGAAATATTGCAAGAAGATGCTCGTTCTAATGCTCTTCACTCAATTAATAGCGTACTCGTAGAAGGCGGTTATTTGTGCTGTGTGACAATTTCAAGTGAACCAAGCAACAAACTGGTGATGATGATTTATAATTATCTAAGGCTGCATATTCCCCATATCATTGATTGCCAGCCAATTAATCTTGCAGAACAGCTAAGTGCAGCAGGATTTAAGATCGTATATTCAAAGATCGTTTACCTATGGTCGATTCCTGTCGAAATTTTACTATCCAATAAAGCCCTCGGAGGTGTTGAGTGAAGATCGAGAAATACATGAAACGGCATGTAATATCAATCCGGGAAACTGACACGCTTACAACTGCCGCAAAACTTTTTATGAAACACCACATAGGTACATTGCCAGTGGTTAACTCTGATAATGTATTAACTGGGATAATCTTAATTCGGGACCTGCTTGATCTTGCAATGCCGGATTTCACTCGTTTGATCGAAGATTTTGAATACATTCACAGTTTTGGAGTTTTCGAAGATCGCAAAGTGGAACCCGAAGCGCTCGGAAAGACTGGTTAGCAGAGTCATGGAAGAACCAGTGAGTGTTATGGCAGAATCCGGTCTTATGCTGGCGGCTGCACTGTTAACCAAAGAGAACCTGGCTGATATCCCTGTTGTGGATACCGAATGTAAATTGGTTGGCATTGCTTCGAGGGTAGATATTGGCGTAGCCTTGTTGCGAACATGGAACATCGCGGTGGGAGAATGATTTAATGACAGTTTCACAAATTCTGGTGAGTATAATTTTTGCCGGGTCTTTGGTTGCTATTTTCACAGAAAAGATAAACCGAACTATTGTTGCAATGATTGGCGCATTATTAATATCCATCACTGGTTTAATGTTTAACTTTTATGACTCTCATCAGGAAATTGCAGCTATCGATCTTGAGACAATTGGGTTATTACTGGGTATGATGCTGCTGGTTTCCATGTTGGAACCAACCGGGTTCTTCGAATACATGGCGCTTTATGCAGCAAGATTCTCGAAGGGGAAGCCTGTCAGGCTGTTGATCATGTTAGGTACGATTACAACGATTTTATCCATGTTTTTAGATAATGTCACAACGGTGGTATTAATCGCACCTGTTACTATCATGATCTGTGAAATTATCGGTCTTAACCCATTACCATTCCTTATGTCTGAAGCATTGTTGTCAAATACTGGCGGCGCTGCAACACTGATCGGGGATCCGCCCAATGTTTTAATCGCTTCCGCCTCAGGTCTATCTTTTAATGATTTTCTGATTCATTCCCTTCCTGTAGTTCTTGTGTGCTGGTTGGTTGCATTGGGGATGCTGCGTTTCTTGTTTAGAAAAGAGTTATCAGTCATTCCAGAAAAAATGGATGTTCTTGATGGTATTAAACCGGGCGAAGTCATAAAAAACAAGAAAACACTTTGGAAAGTCCTTATCGTCCTATTGCTGGCAATCTTTACATTTTTCTTTCAGGAAGTACTAAGCATCATACCGGCATTAATTGCCCTCGGAGCAGCATCCATAGCTTTTCTAATTGTGAGACCGGATGTAAAAGCTGTGTTTAAAAGGGTCGATTGGTCAGTATTAGTATTCTTTGCCTGTCTTTTTGTCATGGTTGGCGGACTGGAAGCAGCTGGTGTTTTGGATTACCTCACACGCGCATTGGTTTCATTTTCCGGAATATCACCACGATGGTTTGGGGTATTGATCATATGGGTGGTTGCCATTCTTTCAGCTGTTGTTGATAATGTTCCGATTACTATTGCCATGATACCTGTCATCCAGGGTTTGGCGCAAAATGGAATAGATGTAACTCCTTTCTGGTGGGCATTGGTATTCGGGGCAGGTTTTGGTGGCAATGCAACAATCATTGGTTCTACCGCAAATATCGTAGTTACATCTCTTTCTGAAAAGACTAGAACACCAATCAATTCGATTGTATGGAATAAGCGCGGCCTTCCTATCATGATAGCGACATGTACAGTAGCCTCTGTACTATATCTATTTATATATTAAAAAACTGACTACATGCGAGCTGGTTCCTGAGCGTATTTGTTGACACTAAATCGCTTTCGGGTATAATTCGTGATTGAAAATTGGTCCACTAGCTCAATGGCAGAGCAACTGACTCTTAATCAGCAGGTTCAGGGTTCAAGTCCCTGGTGGA
>CAWJEB010000007.1:0-135325 GCA_963841805.1 uncultured Chloroflexia bacterium | reverse complement strand
TTGACTGAATATGTTCTACGGACTGGCAAACCCGTTCTGGTGACTCCTGAGGTGTTTGATCTTCTCGTTGACCAGGGCGAGGTCGAACACCTTGGGTCAGCCTCGATAGATTGGATGGGTTCACCATTGATCGTGGATGGGCGGATCATCGGCGTCATGGTGATGCAGAGCTACACCGAGAACATACGCTTCAACCAGGAAGACCTTCACCTGTTAGAGTTTGTTTCCAACCAGGTTGCCCTTGCCATTGAACGTAAGCATGTAGAAGAAACCCAACTGCACCAAAGCACCCATGATAATTTAACGGGTCTATATAATCGTCAGTACTATGAAATGGAAATTCAACGTTTACAGCGCAGCCGACAGTTTCCAATCAGCATCCTGATGATGGATGTGGATGAATTGAAACGAATCAATGATGCCTATGGCCACAGCGCTGGGGACGACTATCTTCGCCGAACAGCATCCATATTAAAAACAGCTTTCAGACCCGAAGATATGGTTGCCAGGATCGGCGGTGATGAGTTTATTGCGGTCCTCCCAGAAACAAATTCCGATTCGGCCAAGTTAGTTGTAAATCGGTTGCTGCACTCATTTGAAAAGCATAATTCAGGTTACCTAACTGACTTTAAGATAGAGATATCCATTGGCACAGCTTGCGGTGATGAAAACAGCCTGTTGACCGAAGTGTACAAACAAGCAGATAAAGCCATGTATAAGGTGAAAGCTGAAAAGAAAATCCAATCCGCGACATAAAAACCCGACTCGCATAAAATATTAACTTCAGGTAGAATCACGATTGTAGGGTTAATCGACCCTGCCAGCAAATTTTGCTGACCTGCTACCATAATAAAGATATAGTTTTGCATACAGGGAAAACTATGAGTAAAAAAGAGAATGCACAAGAAGTAATCACATCCTATAAGAAAAGACAGCAATGGGGGCCGTTCATCATCGGCGCGGCAGCCGTGGTCCTGGTCGTCGCCGGCATCTTCATTTTGATATTCTGGGTGACAGGCACCGGAAAACCGATATTACCATTTTTGGCATCCAAGACACCCACACCAACCAAGCACGAACACACCCACACCGGTCACTCCCACGAATACACCGACAGAAACGCCAACCGAGACGCCAACGCCGACTATTACCCTCACCCCAACCGCATCTGGACCATTTGAGTATGTTGTTCAGGAAGGAGACACCTGTTTTGACCTGGCGATCAAATTCAACGCGGATCTGGCGGTATTGGTCAAACTGAACGAAGCCAATTATGGACTGAACTGCAATGTCCCGGTCGGTGCTAAGATCCTCATCCCACAACCGGATGCCAAATTACCAACTCCGACACCAGTCGATTTGACCACAATGGCAAAGGGCTTCATCTTCAAAGGTTATGAAGTCCAGTCGGGAGATTCGCTTGGGATCATTGCCGAGAGGTTTAACAGCACAGTCGATGATATTACAAATTTGAACAAGCTTGAGTCAAACGAAATCCAGATCGGACAGATCCTCGATATTCGCGTCAACATCATTACGCCTGTCCCAACCCGCCCGGCAACGATCACCCCAACCGCAACTGGATTCAGTCATTCGACCAACATCCACTCCATGACAATGAAGCACACTTAGAAATATCCCTGCTGAGCGTTTTCAAAGTTTGTAATGCATAAGGAAAGCGCTCAGTTTTATTATTCAACATGAATGATCAAATCCAGCAAAAAGAGCATTTGAACAACCGATCCTATCTATGGATCGACCTGGTGACTGCTGCTTTTGTTGCGGTGTTGTTGATCTCGAACATTGCCTCTACAAAGATACTGCAACTTGGCCCATTCTCCTTTGACGGAGGGACGATCCTTTTCCCATTAGCCTATATCTTTGGCGATGTGTTAACCGAAGTGTATGGATATCGCCGCTCTCGAAGGGTCATTTGGATCGGTTTTTTCTGGATACTTGCTGCTGCCGGGATTTTCGCCCTGGTGGATAAACTGCCTGCTGCACCTGGATGGACACTGCAGGAGAGTTACCATGCCATTTTAGGGCAAACTCCCCGTATTGTACTCGCCAGCCTGGTGGCTTACTTCGCAGGAGAATTCAGCAATAGTATCGTGTTAGCCAGGTTAAAAGTACTCACCAGCGGAAAGTGGTTATGGTTGCGTACAATTTCATCCACGCTGGTCGGAGAAGCCATAGACACGATATTGTTCCTGCTGATCGCTTTTTGGGGTGTGCTGCCGCCAGAGCTTTTGCTGGCTGTATTCATTTCAAATTATGTGTTCAAAGTTGGCGTTGAAACCCTTTTCACGCCAATTACATATCGTATTGTGAATTGGCTTAAAAAAGCAGAATCAGAAGACTTTTTCGACAAGGGGACGAATTTCAACCCATTTAGGTTGAGTTAATACATTATTGTTCCTATCACGAGTATATTGACAAGTGTGAAAACACTAGCTATAATCACCATACTGATAATAATTATCATTATCAGTATGGTGATTCGATGAAAAGTAAAAACGATCAAATTATTTCCCACTGGATGGATGCCATTCAGGCAGATGGCAGCCGCATGACCATTTCCAGAAAAGCAGTGATTGAAATCCTCGCAAGAAGTGATCGAGCGTTAGATCCAATCAGAATATTTGATGAAGCCAGACAGATACATCCACGATTGGGTTTGATGACCGTTTATCGAACCCTGGAAAAGCTGGAAGAAGCCGGTTTGATCCAACGTGTTCATCAACCAGGCGGATGCAACATGTATTTTGCCGCGCCGGTGGGACATCAACACCTTTTGCTTTGCAAAGGCTGCGGCAAGGTTGTTTTCTTTTCCGGCGATGACATAGAACCACTTTTTAAAAGGATTGGGGCTGGAAAAAAATATGAAATTCAAGACCACTGGCTGCAATTGTTTGGTATGTGCTCAGAATGCATGAATAAGGAATAAAATGATACGTAAACTTTTATTGACTATTTTCACATTCACACTGCTGGTTTCCTGCTCTGTGAATACCCTTCCTGCAAAACAAAACCAGCCACTCCGCGTTCTGGCCGTAGAATCATTTATCGCAGATATCGCCCAGAATGTCGCTGGCGATCGAATCATGGTAGAGACCCTCATCCCTCTCGGTGTTGACCCGCATGGATTTGAACTTACGCCTCAGGACCTGGTCAAAATGAATGGGGCAAACCTCATCATCATGAATGGCTGCGGGGTTGAATCCTGGCTTGAAGATTCATATTCAAACCTGCATGAGGGTATCAATATCATCGAAGGCTGTCAGGGGTTGGTCTCGCGCAGACCGGGAAGCGCTGAAATCATCGATGACCACGAAACAATGGATCCTCATTTCTGGCTGGACCCGATTTCCGTCATCCAATATGTAGAAAATATTAAAGATGGACTTACCACACTTGATCCAAACGGCAAGGATATATATGAAAGTAACAGCGCAACCTACATCTCACAATTGAATGAATTGGATACGTGGATAAAAGAAACCATAGCCGTCATCCCGAATGCTGACCGAAAGATCGTTACAAACCACGAAAGTTTTGGTTATTTTGCTGATCGATACCAGTTCCAGGTGATAGGAACGATCATTCCCAGTTTCAGCAGCAATGCATCCCCCTCCGCTCAACAACTGACGACCCTTACAGACCAAATTCGGAACACTGGAACCAGGGCGGTCTTTTTGGAGACTGGCACAAATGCCGCGCTAGCCGATCAGCTGGCTTCCGAAACAGGAGTGATAGTCATCAATGACTTATATACACATTCTCTTACAGAACCGGAAGGACCAGCTCCAACTTACATTGAAATGATGAAATGGAATGTAACACAGATAGTGAAAGCATTGGGACCAAAATGAGAGATAAAGCACAAGATCTGCTGGATCATCCAGCCAGAATGGAATTCAAAGATGTAACAATCACCTATGGCAATAGAAATGCCATAGAGAATATCTCTTTCCAAATCCCGCACGGCGCAAGGGTGGCGGTTGTTGGACCAAATGGAGCAGGAAAATCCACCTTATTCAAAGCTCTGGTAGGATTGCTGCCTTTGTCCAATGGCTCCATCTACATTCACGGCGCTCCCCTGGGTCACCATATCGATTGCGTCGCTTATGTCCCGCAACGGGAAGAAGTTGATCTGCACTTCCCTGTAACCATTCGGGATGTGGTTATGATGGGCCGTTATGGCAAGTTGGGACTCCTTCAACAACCTGGCAAAGTGGATAATGAGATTGTAAACCAGTCGTTGGCTCAGATGGATATTACCAAACTGGCGGATCGTTCCATCGGTGATCTGTCGGGCGGCCAACAGCAGAGGGCTTTTCTGGCAAGAGCATTAGCCCAGCAGCCGCACATCCTGCTGATGGATGAACCCTTTACCGGCGTGGATGCATCCACCCAGGAAACCACACTGAGGCTGCTGGACGACTTGCGTACACAGGATGTCACGATCATGGTATCCACCCACGACCTGAACCTTGCCAGAGAACGATTTGATCAGGTTATACTACTTAATAGACGCTTGATAGCTTATGGAACGCCCGGAAGAGGTATTTACGACTGAGCATATTTCATCCGCCTTCCAAACCCAGATGTTGATGATGGATGGCGCCCTGGTCGTAGATCAGTGCTGCGGCGGAGATGAACGCGAAGAGGGGCAATCATGATCTACCAATGGCTGATAGACCCCTTCACCTATGCATTCATGCAGCGCGGCTTTCTGGCAGCGATCATGGTTGGTGTGTTATGCGCCGTGATCGGCTGCTATGTCGTTCTGCGGGGAATGGCTTTTCTCGGGGATGCAATGGCGCATGCCATCCTGCCTGGCGTTGCTATTGCATATTTGCTACAAAGGTAACTTACTGGTTGGCGCACTCATCGCCGCCATCATTGTCGCGTTGGGCATCAGCGTCTTTTCAAAAAATGGAACGATCAAAGAGGATACAGCTATCGGCATTTTCTTCGCGGCGGCGTTATCACTTGGGATTGCATTAATAAGCGGCATTCGCTCTTACGCGGTGGACCTATCGCATATCCTGTTTGGCAACGTATTGGGGGTAAGTGTTGCAGATCTTTGGATGACTGGAATCCTCTCTTTTGCTGTGATCGCTGTCATTGTCATCTTATATAAACCATTTTTAGTCATTTCTTTCGATCCGATATTGGCTGCAACATTACGAATGCCTGCCAATTTATTAAGAAGCCTGCTGCTGGTATTGATCGCCTTGACGGTTGTGGTATCCATGCAAACGGTTGGGGTTGGGCTGGTTGCCGCCATGCTGGTGACGCCAGCCGCGACGGCGTACCTGCTAACGCGGCGCCTCTCGCGCATGCTGGTTGTTTCCGCATTTATCGGAGGATTTTCAAGCATAGCCGGCTTGTATTTGAGCTTTTATTTAAATATTGCTTCGGGCTCTGCTGTAGTATTATGTGCCACGATCATTTTCCTGGTTGCTTTTCTATTTGCACCTGAAAAAGGCGCCATCACCCGCCGTCTTAAACGAGCTTAAGAACTATTTCAGTTCAGACCATTCAGGCTGCATACCATTTCGAAATAAATCTTGTGGAAATTGAGATATTTTCAATATGTTTCCAACGCCAGGCGTATTTCTTCAATAACCTGATCATCTTTTTCAATCCGAGATTGCTGTTCAAGAGCATGAAGGGCCACTCTTCCCCTGATTTGCCCCAATGACCATGCAGCCGCGCCTCTTATGACTGGATCATTTCCACCAGATAGTAATTTGATCAAAGCTTGTATTGCACGCTCTGTTTTGTTATTTCCAGCTACGATTGTAACATTCCTCAAATATCCTTTGTGCTTTGCCCGCAGGATTGGGGATGCAGCATACTTGGCTTTGAACTCTGTTTCTGTCAAATCCAATTCTTCCATAAGATCAATATTGTCATTGAAAGCTTGGAAAACACCATACTCCGATTCGCCACCTACACGCATGTTATTCCATGGGCAGACCATCTGGCAAATATCGCAGCCAAAGACCCAACCCCCCACCGACTTTCTCAATTCTAGCGGGATAGGACCTTTGTTTTCTATTGTTATAAACGAGATACACCTGCGGGAATCGATAGTGCGATCCGGTTGGATGCATTGTGTTGGGCAGGCAGAGATGCAGCGAGAACAAGTTCCACACCTATCCACTTCGAGAGGTGAATCTGGCTCAAGGACTATGTCAATAAATACCTCAGCCAGCAGGAAAAATGAGCCGTGTCTTGGATTGATGAGACAGCTATTTTTACCGATCCAGCCCAACCCCGCTCTTTGGGCCAATTCTCTTTCGAGTATCGGCGCTGAATCCGTAAATGCTTTGTAGCCGATCAATTGGCCCGATTTTTTCGCAGCTCTTCCCATCAGTTCATCGATCTTAGAAGGTAAGACTGTGTGGTAATCAGGGATTAATGCATAGGAAGCCACCTTTCCAACATTCAGGTCTTTCACCTCCGAAATTTGGTTTGAATTCGGATAAGGAAAGGCAAGACAAATGATTGACCTGCATTCTGACATTAATGTAAGTGGATCATTCCTTTTTGCCATCGCATCCGGTCGGGCCAGGTAAGCCATGCCGGCATGGTTTCCCGCATTAATCCACTTTTCGTATCGGGCATAATGGTCTGGTTTATCAGGTGTAGTGATGCCAATTAGAGAAAAGCCGAGGTTTATGAGCCTCGGCTTTGATAATCTGTTTTAATAGTTAATTCTGATCTATGGACAATTGAAACTTGCCACTGTCACAGATGGAACGATAGAACCGCCAGTGATATAAATCTTTGCATAATGGTCTCCTGCAGCCAAACCAGTAGCATCTTTACTTGTTGTATTTAGTGTTCCAAAGCTGTTGAATGTTACGGAACCATTGCTACCAGTAACAGGGATATCATCAACCGTGTAGTAATATTTGGCAGTGTAGGGTAAGTCGGCAGCGCCGCTTGTCAAAGTAATTGATCCATCTATGGTAACAGTACCTCCAGCACAAGCGCCGGTTGTCGCAACCGTTGACATTCCACCGGTAGTGCCACTGGTTGCTCCAACTTTAAATAGGATCCAATAATTTGCACCTGATGGACCGATCCCAAAGGGTTTGCCATCTGCGTCCGTTAAGTTCCAATACTGTCGATAAGTGCCATTTTCTGTTGGGGCTTTCAACTTAACGGCTACCTCGATTGAAGCGCCGGGCGGCACATTACTGCGAAGGAAGGCAGAAACATCGCCTTGCAACGTATCTCCACTGACGAAATTCGCATTGTAGGCAGTAGTCCAGGTGCAGGTGCCTGCATTGGTCAGCTTCCACCTTTTATCGAACCACTGTCCAGCTCTGATGACAGAATTATCCGGTATGGTTACGTCCTCAACAGCGCCGATCTGGTTACAACTAGTTCCACCGGATGTGGTTGGCAATGGGATCAATGTACTTGTTGACAGCGATAAAGTGGGTACCCCTGTCAAATTTAGGGTGGGTACAGCCAGTGTAGCGGTTGCTGTTGGCATTTCCGTCGGCAGTGGGGTAGCCGTAGCCGGTGGTGGAGCCATTTGCGTGGTGAGCGCCTGAACTGTCGCTGCAGCGATGGTGTTGATCTGGTCAGGACCCATCTGGGTTGGACTTGCGCCTTGCAGGTTGCATGCGCTTAGTAAAACACTGAGCAGCACCAACACTGAGGTCACAATCATTGTCTTTTTCATTTTTTATCTCCTTAGTAGCCCTGTGTGATATTCAAGTCAGGGTCATTTTGCAATTTTACGACAAACTTGCAAACCTTACAACATGCAATTTGTTATTGTATCACGCCTTTGTTATTATCTTTCATGACCAATTTTATTCCCAACATATTAATTAGTGCAAACAACATTGTATTCAACTTTATCAAAATGCTGGTTATTTGGATATACAATATTCAAACGCGCCCAGCCTTCGTGATATCCACGCTTGAAAAGCCATGTTGACGTCACCATGATCTCATCGGCGCCATAAAAGGTCAACTCCTTTTGGGTATAGTCCGCGGTATGATGATCCCCTTCCCAGTGATATATGACTTTCCCAGCTTTATTCGTTTTAATTCTTCCTATGAAATATATGGTAAATCCATTCTTTCCGCAATCGCCATTGAAGGTCGTTGGAACTGTTGATGCCAGGGCAGAGACAACTTTAAAGATGTCTTTTGTTTCAGGCCCAACAATAATTTGAACGTAAAAAGCTTTCCCCTCACCACCAAGCCCAAACCTTAATCCCTGCGCATTGGTTAACTTCCAAAAGCCGACGTGTTCACCATTTGTTTCCGGGGCTGTCATTTTTACAGATAAGGTAACTGAAGCACCTGGTTCTACTTCATTTTTTACAAAAGCCAGTGATGTCGATGTAGTCATTGCATCACCAGATTCAAATACCAGGCGGTAATCTTTTGTCCATGTACAAGTTCCAATGTTTCTTAACGTCCATGTTTTCACAAACTCGGTACCAGGGACCAACTGGGCTCGATCAGCAATTGTTTCTGAAACATATTCAGCAGCATCGCAGCTATTCCATGTGGTGGTTGGTGTCGGTATTGTCGTTGGTGTATTCGTTCGCGTGGGTGTTTTCGATGGAAATGCAGTCTCTGTGGGTGACCTTACGATAGTTGTCGTAACAGCTTCAGGGGTGGAAGATGGATCTGTATATCCTGATAACTTAGTACCTAATACTTCGACTGTTTTCATAGCTGCGGTGCTGGATGCCTTGAGCGCTTCGCTGGCGCTCATGGATTTGGGTTGGCATGAAGTTGTGCCTAACAAACATACAAGTAGAACAGCATACAATGTTTTTCTCATGAATCTACTCCACCTTTCCCGTTCATTTCTAAATAGGAGGGCAGGAATGGTTCCTTAAATATACCATAATGACGTTTTATGCTCAAAATTGTTCCAAGCTGATGGCGTTCAATGGATTGGATGATATTCAATTGAATATTCCTATTTTATGCTACCTATTAAAGCTTTTAAGAACATCTTCGGGCTGAATGGTTGACCAGACAAGAATACCTGGCTGCGGAATAAATTAGCAATTGTGCGAATGACCCAAACGGCAAACACAACCAACAGTCCGGCTGAAATTGCGATCTGCCACCAGGGGACTGATACAACTGCCATCCGCGTTAACATTGCCACAGGTGAAGTAAACGGAATAAAACTGAGTGTCATGGAGAGAGCGCCGTTCGGCGACTGTATCAAGCTGTTCATCATGACCAGTGGTACGATCATCGGCATGACGATCAAAGATGTCATCTGAGATGCCTCCCTCAGGTTTGGAACCATCGCACCAACGCCTGCCATCAAACTGGCATACAGCAGGTACCCACCGAGGAAGAATACCAACGACCAGGCCAAATATGATGCGGGGATGCTTGCATCTGCTTGAAGTAAATTCATCTGCTGGCCGGTTCCGAGCAGAACCATCCCTGAGCCGATCCATACCACAGTCTGTAACAATCCAACCAGAGCAAGCGCGATGATCTTCCCCGTCAACAACTGTCTAGCCGTCACAGATGAGATCAACATTTCCATTACACGGTTTTCTTTTTCCTTGGTGATGCTGTGCAGCAGGAGAGTTGAAGCCGAGACCAGAATAATGTAAAACAAAACCGTAACTGCGGTTGGAACCAAAAGGCTCGCCGCGCTCTCCTGCGCCTGTTTCGGGTCTGGATTTACATTGATCAATTCAATATTAATCGGATCAATATACCTTTCGGCGATTTGTGGATCATCTGACAATAGGTTTCTAGTTAGAAGATCTTCAAATTTCCCTGTCTGCTCAAATGCAGACAATGGATTGAAATCTGCTTTGATATATTCCAGGCTGCCGCTGGAAATGTAATCCTCCGGGATGATGATATAACCGCTGATACTTCCAGCAGCCAAGTCACTTTTTAATTGCACCTCATGTTTATATTGAATGAGAAATGGGTCAGAACCTGGTTGAGTGATGATGCCGGATTTATCCAGGTAACCGGTTGGAAGAGGGTCGACCGCCGGGCTGAAAAAGCTTTCCACCTGACCGGGTTGGCTGCGGCCAAGCAAACCGATCACACCAAATATCACAGCAGCGATCAATGGCAATCCTAAAAGGGTAAACAGAAACGATGGTCGACGGATTGTGGTCATGAGCTCATTGACGAGGATGAGCAGTATCTTATGCATGCCTCACCACCTTACCGCCCAACAACTCTTTGAAAGCAACTTTTTTACCATAGCGCACCATTCCCAACCGGTAAGCTCTGGCAGACAGCCAGATGGCGCCTGCCGCGGAAAAAATGAGGATTAAAGAACTTAATACCACCTGCCAGATGGGTACAACCGTCATGGCAATTCGGATGCTCATCGAAACCGGGGCAGTCAACGGAAAGAAACTGAGCGCGACAGCCAACCCGCCATTGGGATTCATAATAAAAGGTGTTGCCAGCCAGTAAGGAGCAACCACCGGCAAGTTGATAAGACCAACCATCTGTTGCGCCTCACGTGATTCAGTTACGGTTGAGCCGATCATCGCCATCAGGGCGGCCACCAGGACGAAGGCAGGCAGGAAGATAGCCGCCAGTGAAAGAATTTCAACCAGGCTGATGTGAATACTCTGAAGCCAGGTGAGTTGGTTTCTTCCCAACAAGTAAGCAATCACCAGAGCGGAAACCCAAACCAGCATTTGGGTGAGGCCGACGCTAAGGTTACCTATTACTTTTCCGGCCATAAGTTGATTTGTAGAAACAGATGTAACCACAATTTCCATTGTGCGATTTTCTTTCTCCTCCACCAGGGCAGACATCAGGTAACCGGAGCTGGTGAACAAAACGACAATAAATAATATTCCCGAGGCAAAAAGAATGATCATATTGATCCAATCGTTTTCACCGACTGTGCGGCTGCCATCCGCAGAGATCAGTGTCAATTTATACCCTTCTGTCAACCGCTGGACGATCTCAGGAGGCTGAGATTTCAATAAACTTTTCCTAATTTGTAATTCAAACTGATCTTCCACCAGATTTCCTGGATATTTTAGATACACCAAACTGGCATTTGCATTTTGATCATAATTCGGATCAATGATGTAATAGGCTTGAAGAAAGCCACTATTGAGGTCTTCATCTGCTTTTGATTCTAAGTCATAAGGTATAAATTCAACACCCGATGTAAAAAAACCTTCTCCGGGTTTTTCCGGTTGGAAATCCGCCAGGGTGGATGAGTGATTGATATATCCCACTGGTGCTTTGTCGATGCTCATCAATGAAGACAAAATGCTGACACCCATAATAACGACCATGAATAGCGGCATGGAAACCAATGCCATAATAAAGCGCCTGCGCAATACATGCCGTGTATATTCATACTTGAAAATAAGCCAGATTTTATCCATTATTTGACCATATTTCCAGCGTTCTGTTTGACAACTTTAATGAAAATTTCATCCAACGTAGGTACGGCCACTTCGAATTGTTCTATCTCCACATTTTGCTGGACAAGTTGTATTATGAATTGCTGCGGGCTGGTATTTTCCGGAAGCGCGATCTTATATGAATTTCCATTTGATCTTTCGATCACGCGAATACCGCTTAGCGACGAAAGGTCACTTTCAGATTTTAAGATAATATCGTTGCTGGCATATGTATTCTGAATTTCACCCAGGCGGCCATATAACATGATCTTGCCATGATCTATGAGCACAAGCCTGTCGCACAGTTCTTCAACCTGGTGCATCTGGTGAGTGCACATCACGACTGTCCGATTTTGCTGCCGCAATTCCAACAGAATATCTTTCACCATTTGCGTATTGACAGGGTCCAGCGCGCTGAACGGCTCATCAATGATCACAATTTGCGGTTCATGCAAAAGGGCTGAAATTAACTGTGCTTTTTGCTGCATGCCTTTGCTCAATTCTTTGACTTTCTTGCTGGCATGCGCAGTTAGGTCAAATTTATCCAACCAGGCAGCTACCCGGCTTTTTGCATTAGCGGTGGATACCCCTTTTAGCGTAGCAAGGTAAACCAGGCAACGGTCCAATGGAATATCCTGATACAAACCGCGTTCCTCAGGCAGGTATCCGATCTCTTCCTTCTTCCGTTCCGTCATTGCACCGCCCAAAATAGAAACTGAGCCAGAATCCGGTTTGAAGATATCCAGCAATATTCGGATCGTTGTAGTTTTTCCAGCGCCATTTGGTCCCAACAAGCCGAATATCTCGCCGCTATCTACTTCAAAGGAGACATTATCGACTACTTTTTGAGAGCCGAATGATTTTGTAATATTCTTGACTTCGATCGTTGGCATATATTTATCCTTTTTAACAATTTTTTACCTGTTATCATCTGGTATGCAGGAATAGAATAAAATGATACGATCAAAAGTTCGTACCATAAAAATTTTACTCTATTAACCATTTACGGAAAATGAATACAAAAGTTGCCTGCCAATTTACTTAATCTGAGTGTATACATCGAAAACATTCCTCTTAGTACCGGATGAGACTATACCCTCATGCTATAATTTAAGGAAATTCAAAATAAAAGAGGTCGGCATGCCCCTTTCCCCAAGAGAACGAGTCCTAACATCTATCAATCACGAAGAGCCAGACCGGGTTCCCATCATTATCGGGACCAGCAACACGACCAGCTTGAAATACCCGCCCTACCTGGGTTTAAAAAAGCTCCTCAATAATACGTCCCCAGATCGATTCATATACGATTGGCCGGAACTGGGAACCGTTCTGCCCGACGAAGCCATCCTCCAACGCTTGCATGGTGATGCCAGAGGTGTTCTGGATCGCTATCCGCAATGGGTCTATGACAAGAATCAAGCCAGGCCTGCTCACGCACCCTTCATTGATGATTGGGGCAGCGGGCAGAGCGAGATCGAGCCAGGCGTCTGGTTCCCCGGTGTTCACCCGATGCGGGAAGCGAAAACGATCGCTGATATTGAGAAATATCCCTGGCCGGATATGAACGATCCGACAAGGGTGGCGCACCTTCGAGAAGAAGCTAAAAAGCTGGCGGACCAGAATCAATACGCCATCATCGGCACACCCTGGCTGTTATTCCCTCTCGAACGAGCTTTCGCCATGCAAGGGATGGATACGTTTTTGCTTAACCTGGCTATGGAACCGGAATTTGCCGAAGCCCTACTGGTGAAGATCGCTGAACTTTGCAAGATCCTCATGGGTCATTTCCTGGAAGCGGCCGGGGACAACCTGGATATCATCAAGATCGGCGACGACATTGGTACACAAGACAGCCTGCTCATGTCCCCCAGGATGTACAGGCGGATATTGAAGCCCATCCACGCAGATTACATTCAATTCATCAAGGAACGCACCAAAGCCAAAGTTTTCTTCCATACTGATGGCGATGTATTCGATCTGATCCCGGATTTCATCGAGATTGGCGTGGATATCCTCAACCCCATTCAAACATCCGCCGGGAAGATGTCCAACCTTGCTGAACTAAAATCCAGCTTTGGGGACCAATTGACTTTCTGCGGCGCAGTGGATACACACCGCGTCCTTCCCATGGGAACGCAGCAGGAAGTACGCGATGAAGTAAAAAGGGTAATCGACATCATGGCGCCGGGGGGCGGATTTATGGTAGCTTCCGTGCATACCATTATGGATGAAGTTCCGCCAGAGAACATTCTGGCAATGGTGGATGCGGTTGAAGAGTTTGGAAAGTATCCAATAATCTAAAAAGTTATGGCGGGGTTGTTAATATCAACCCCGCCGGGGATACATATTCACATTAAGACGAAAATAAATCAATAAAAAAAGACGGCGCAGATGCCGTCTTTTGGTTTGTTATCGATTATTCTTTTTCGTAAGTCTGACCACCCGCCGCCGGTGGTTGGCCACGCCCCACAACACCAGCCAGAACGATCATGGTCACCAAATAAGGCGCCATTTCAAGGAACTTGTTAGGAATCGGCACCTTCAAGATTGCCAGCTTGGATGCAAGAGAATCCGCAAAACCGAACAACATACCTGCGCCTAACGACCCGATCGGGTTGTAATTGCCGAAGATCATAGCCGCCAGGCCAACAAAACCTCGCCCAGCCGTCATCACTTCATCGAACCTGCCCACCGATCCGAGCACAAAATAAGCGCCTGCGAAACCAGCCATTGCGCCACCCAAGAGAACAGAAATATATCTGGTGCGGTTGACATTAATTCCTAGCGTGTCTGCTGCTTTTGGATGTTCACCAACAGATCGCGTCCGCAATCCCCATCTTGTATAAAAGAACAAGATAGTAAGCAGGATGGTAAAAATGAACATGGCATAGATAAACATATTGTGGCTGAAGAAAACTGGTCCAATAAACGGAATTTGAGACAAGCCTGGCACATCCCATGTGCCGAATCTGCCTGAATTATTCAATGCTGAATATTTTTGCAGGAATTTTGCTGATAAGAAGGAGGTTATCCCGGTGGCAAAGATGTTGATAACCGTACCGGAAATGATCTGATTGACCTTGTATTTCAAAGAAAGCACTGCCAGGATCAAAGCCATCAGAACACCGGCCAGGATGGCAGTGAACAAACCGAACCAGACATTTACAAGGCTGCCAAACAAGGGCGGCGCAGAATGCCGCGGTCAAGCATCATTCCTTCTATGGCTATATTGAAGACGCCTGCCCGCTCGCAGAAAATCCCGGCAAAAGCTCCCAGTGTCAAGGGGACAGCCCTTACAACCGCGACCTTAAGCAGCCCTGCAATATTCAATGAGCCGCCCGCAGCGCCCCAGGTGATAAAGGCAAATATGAAAATAGCCGAGACCAATCCAAGAATGGTGTTGGTGTAACGGCCAAACCCCTTTGCAAGTTGATATACTCCTAGAGCTGTTCCCAGAAAAGCCAATAAATCAAGAACGGGTCTGGTCTGAAATACCCAGTCTGCCACCGTGACTTTGGAACCGCCCGGGTATAATACAAAAGTAGTTTCTGATCCTATAGTGAGAGACAGTGAAAACACCAGCCAGATACTTAATGACATGACAAGGAAGATTATACCCATCACAGTACGGCGTTTGGGTGATATAAATTCAGAGGGTCGGACGATCCGAGAAGTTGTTTGAGCCATGGATTATTTCCCTTCCGTGGATGCTGCCACCACTAACTCACCGGGAGTTTTCGGTTCTTTTAGTCGATAGATCGTTCTGATGATCGCAGGGGCTGCAATGAACGCCAGGATCAAAGCCTGCAGCACCGAGATAATATCGATGGGGATACCCGCTGAAAGCTGCATTTGAATTGCTCCATTACGCAGAAAGCCGAATAATAACGAAGCCAGCACCACTCCCAGGGGATGGCTGTTTCCCAATAAGGCGAGCGCAATACTATCAAAACCGTAACCAGATGAAAATGCCACGCCAAGGTTGTGGTTCACTCCAAGAACCTCATTGGCTCCAGCCAATCCGGCCAACCCGCCGGAGAGAAACATGGTGACAACTGTCGCGCGGACAATGTTCATCCCCGCATAGCGGGATGCATTCGGATTTGATCCAACTGTGCGCAGTTCGAATCCCCAGGTAGTTTTGAATAATAGAATGTAAACAAGAACCGCCATCAGCAATGCGACAAAAAAGCCCAGGTGGAACCGATTTGGATCTTCAAAGAAACGCGGCAGCCAGGCGCTTTTTTCGATTGGAGCGCTGATGGGTGTCACCTTGTTGGGATCGCGTAAAGCGCCGTTCAAGAGAAATTCACTCAAACGAAACGCAATGTAATTCATCATGATCGTGTTGATCACCTCGTGTGCACCTGTCTTTGCCTTTAACCAGCCCGGGATCATGCCCCAGACGCCGCCTGCAATTCCTCCAGCCAAGAGTGCAACTGGAATATGAATGATGGCTGGCCAACCTTTGAGGGCTGTCGCTGCCCAAACTGTTGCCAGTGCACCAACGAAGATCTGTCCTTCTGCGCCGATGTTGAACAACCCCACCCTAAAACCAAGGGCAACAGCCAACCCGGCAAAAATATAAGGTGTTGATTGAACAAGGGATTCAAAGAAGGGTGTAAATGCGCGGTTAATAAGGTCTGCGTCACCAGACCCCAACGCCGCGATGATATCTGCGGGAACACCTACCGAACCAGTGAAGAGCGCTTTGTATGTGTTACCAAAAACTTGAAGCCCAGCACCGATACCCTGGAAAAAGGATACCTTGAAAGCAGCATAAACTGATTCGGTTGTGACTGCGGCAATCAAGCCCCCAGCAATCAGACCCGAGACAATGGCGAGGACTGTGACAGTTAATGAATTTTGCCGCAACTCTTCGATAAATATTGTGAAACTATTTGGTTTTTTTGATACTTCTTCGTTCTTCGTCATAGGGTATCCTGTAGCCTTCCCTTTGATTATTGGGCTGCGGGAACAACGCCAGCCATCATCAAACCAATTTCCTCGCGAGTTGTTGCCTTCGCGTCAACGATTGCTAGAATTTGTCCACGATACATGACCGCAATTCGGTCGGAAAGCTGCATGATCTCATCCAGTTCATTCGATACCAGCAGCACAGCGCAACCTTCATCCCGTTTTTCCAGGATCCGGTTATGAATGTATTCAATTGAGCCAACATCAAGACCCCTGGTTGGCTGTGAGGCGACCAACAGTTTTATAGGGCGTGAAAACTCACGGGCAACAATTACTTTTTGCTGATTGCCGCCGGATAGATTTTTTGTCTTGATCAATGCGCTCGGGGTTCGTATGTCAAATTTTTCCACCAATTCATTGGCAGAATCTAGTATGACGTCTCGCTGGAGAATGTTATTTTTTGCAAATGGAGCTTTATACCATGTGTTTAATATAAGATTATCTTCAATGGTATATTCCAATACCAGACCGTCTTTTTGCCTGTCTTCTGGAATATGGGCTGTGCCGGCTTCAGTGATCCGCTTGACGGCTGCTTGAGTAACGTTCTTTCCCAGCAGTTCTATCTTACCTTCAACAGCGTGCTGCAATCCTGTGATCGCCCGTACCAACTCAGTTTGGCCGTTTCCCTGAACTCCTGCCACACCAAGGATTTCTCCTGCGTGAACATCAAAAGACACATTGTCCACAGCTACCTGGTGATGTACATTCAATACTTTAAGTTTGTTCACCCCTAGAACAAGATCGCCAATTTGTGGTGGTTCCTTCTCCAGGTTCAATTCAATTTGCCGTCCAACCATCATGGATGCAAGTTTGAACTGGTCTGTCTCGGCCGGGGTTGTTGTTCCCATGACCTTACCACCACGAATGACCGTGATTCGATCCGCAAATTCGATCACTTCACGCAGCTTGTGGGTAATGAATATGATGGACTTGCCCTGGTCCACCAGTTTCTGGACGATCTTGAAAAGCTCATTCACTTCCTGCGGAGTTAAAACAGCTGTCGGCTCATCCAGAATCAGGATGTCTGCATTTCGATAAAGCAGTTTAATGATCTCAACCCGCTGTTGAATACCCACCGGCAAATCTTTAATATATGCCTTTGGATCTACATCCAGATTGTATTTTTCTGATATTTCAACGATCTTGGCTGCGGCTTTTTTTCGGTCCAACAAACCGCCTAGCAGGAGATCTTCATCACCCAGCATCACATTTTCGGTAACAGTGAACACCGGGACAAGCATGAAATGCTGGTGAACCATGCCCACGCCCGCAGCAATGGCATCGCGTGGGGTCTCAACTTCCAGTTTCTTCCCTTTTACGTAAATTTCGCCTTCATCCGGTTTATACAGACCATACAAAATATTCATCAGGGTCGTCTTACCGGCGCCGTTTTCCCCCAGCAAGGCATGGATCTCACCCTTTTTTAAGTCAATTGATATATGATCATTCGCCAATACCCCCGGAAAACTCTTCGTAATACCTCGTAATTCGAGAACTGGTTCCATGAGCTCCTCGGACAAGAAGAAATGAATTCATTAATATAGAATTAATTAAAATATTTTACCATATTCAGTAATTTGACACTTATCTTTCTACTTGATGGATTCCGAAAAAAAACAGAGCCATTTCTGGCTCTGTTTTTATTTCAATACTAAATTTTAGTAAACGCCTTCGGGTAAGGTTTTGATCTCACCAGATTTGATCATGGGGATCAATGCTTCAATCTCAGCTTTTAATTCTGCCGATACGGAAGCGCCCATCTCGGAGCCATAGGACAATCCTACGCCGCCATTATCAAGGTTACCAATCCAGTTTTCGCCTTTGAATGAACCATCAATGACCATTCCAATAGTTTGGGTTACGAAAATGTCCATGTTTTTCATAGCGTTGGAGAGAACATATTTCGCCTTGTCGGGGTTAGCGAGGGACCAGTCATTGTCCACGCCGATATACATACCGGAATCGCGTTCTTCCATTACAGCCAGGGTTCCAAGACCAACTGGACCAGCGACTGGCATAATAACATCAGCGCCTTCGTCCATCAATTGTTCGCCCATCTTGCGGCCATCATCGGTGGATTCGAAGTTACCAACTTCAAGACCCTGGCGGGTTTTGTAATCCCAACCAAGAACCTGAACATCGGTGCCTTTTTTCATGTTGTAATATTCTACGCCCAGCGCAAAACCATCCATGAATTTGGTGGTAGCTGGGAAAGCGATACCAACATAGGTACCGACCTTGCCGGTTTTGCTCATTGCAGCAGCGAGGTAACCATTCAAGAAGGTTGCCTGGTCAATTGCAAAACCAGAGCCGCGCAGATTTGGGAACTCTAGATAGTCAACGTCAATGATCGCGAATTTCTGATCAGGATTGGCGGTGGCAGCGGCTGCGGCAGCATCAGCGAGCAAGAAGCCCACGGGGATGATAACATCACATTTTTCTGCTACGAATGCGTTCAGGTTGACTTCATAATCTGCTTGTTGTTGAGATTCAAGATATTTACCTTCGACATTGCCATATTTCGCAATTGCGTCTTCCACACCTTTCCAAGCTGTCTGATTGAAGGATTTATCATCAATTCCGCCTGTGTCGGTGACCTGGCATGCTTTAATCTTGGGCATCTCAGGTTCGGGCGCTGGGGTTGCGGCAGGGGCACAGGCAGCGAGTGCCATGCTTGCTAATATTACAACTGCCACTAGGGTATATAACTTTTTAGACATATGTATTCTCCTCTTAATGGGATGAAAATATGGATTTGGGGTATTTGCCTCACGGTGAGGCGGCGCAAAAAATTCCTACCCCATTTTCAAATAGTATACTACTTATTGATACCCACTGCAAGAATGAATAGTCAAAAACCGGCTCATTTAGACTCTACTAATACTCACCTGCAGTTTGAATGGAGGGTTTTGCTTCACCACGCTTTACTCCTAGCATCAAGACCAATGCCACCAACATCAATACGGGTGAAACGATCATAATGGCATTGTAGTTTAGACCGCTCAATTGCACGATCCAACCGTTCATGTTGGGTCCGACAATCGCCGAAAGGGTGGAGAAAAGATAGTACAGCCCTGTATATGTACCGATCCTTTCGTCGGTGGTCATATCTACCACCATCGGAAGCGAATTGATGTTGATCAGCGCCCATCCAGCGCCAGCGATCATTAAAATCACGCCAACCACGGGAACGACACCCAGAACAGGCAGTTTCGTCAATTCCAACGTCAGTAGGCTGGGTGACATGAAGTACATAAAAGCGGTGCAGCCAGCCATGATGATCAATCCCATCGAGATTGTCACCCTTCGGCCGATTTTAGCGCCGATATAACCTGCCGGCAGAGCAAAGATCACAAATACAAGGGATAGCTGTCCCAACAGCCTGGCACCATCCGCTTCCTGCATACCAAGATGTTTGTTGGCATATAGGCTAAAGAAGGCTTCTATGGCCGTATACCCGATGAACCAGAAAAAGATCGCCAACAGAATCCGCATGGCACTTTTATCCGGGTCTGCCCATACACTCTTCAAGCTTTCGAGCATTCCCGGCTGTTTTTCCGCTTCTTCATAGACTTTCGGTTCTTTGATGAACACGAACAGTAACAGGGTTGATATGATAACCAACCCTGAGCCCATCCAGAACGGAAAGCTTGGGTTTATATTATAGAGCGCTGCTCCACCCAGGAAGGAAATGATCGCCCCGATGCCGCCCATGAAGTTGATGATCCCATTCGCCTGGGAACGGAATTTCGATGGTGTGATATCCGGCATCAATGCCACGACAGGGGTGCGCCAGAAAGCCATGCTCAATAATAGCGTGCTGGTGCAAGCCACAAACAACGGCAACGCGGCGGCTAACGGGATCAAGCCAAAAACCACTGCCCCAATTGGAGCTCCGATCAGGATGAATGGCATCCTCCTGCCAATGGGCGTGCGCAGCTTATCAGACCATGCCCCGACCGGCGGCTGGATCAACAGAGCTGCGATGTTATCCAGCGTCATAAAGAAGCCGATCCACGCCGGCGCCAATCCGAACTTGTTGGCCAGGAATAAAGGCACAAAAGCATTGTAAACACCCCAGATGACACTTACTCCAAAAAAACCAAACCCCAATAAGAAGGTTTTTCCATAGTTTAATTTCATGCTGACGCTCCTTCTTTTTCTATGACCACGGCTGTGCCATAAGCGAGCACTTCGGTAACTCCATCCATTACGTCGTTGGCGTCATAACGCATACCTACCACCGCGTTCGCTCCCATTTGCTGCGCATGCTGCATCATTAGATCGAATGCTTCCTGGCGTGCATGTTCACACAACTCGGTATAAACGGTGATATTGCCACCCACCAGCGTTTGCAGCCCGCCTACAAAATTACCGATCACGCTGCGGGATCGTACTGTGATCCCCCGCACCACACCCAAGTATCTTTTAATGTTATATCCTTCGAATCCAAATGTCGTTGTCACCCAAAGCTGGTTTGCCATAATTATCTCCTATGCATGATCTAATAAAAATTACAGATGCTTCATCAGGTTGTCTACTCCCGGGTTTCTTGCCCAAGGGACCGTAAGAACCGCTTATCTTCCTCAGATAAATCTGCCTTCAACAGCATATCAGGTCTGCGCATGAAGGTGCGCATCAAAGCCTGCTGACGGCGCCACTTATTGATCTCCGCATGGTGACCTGAGAGGAGAACATCCGGCACTCCCCAGCCACGAAACTCTGGCGGACGCGTGTAATGCGGATATTCGATCAATCCGCTGGCATGCGAATCATCCATCGCCCCGTCCGGATCCCCCAAGACGCCTGGAACCAACCTTGAGAGTACATCCACAAGGATCAATGCCGGCAGCTCGCCGCCAGTCAGAACATAATCACCGATGGAAACCTCCTCTGAAACAAGGTTCTCCCGGATGCGTTCATCAATGCCTTCATACCGGCCGCATATCAACGCCAGGTGCTGATTTTCCACCAGCCGGTAAGCCAATTTTTGATCCAGCACTTTACCCTGAGGGGTCAGCAAGATGACCGGGCAGTTTGGCGGGCTTCCAAGGATAGATTCCACAGCAGCAAACACCGGCTCCGGCTTCATCACCATGCCGCCGCCTCCTCCATAAGGCATATCATCCGTGATGTGGTGCTTGTCGCTTGTAAAACTGCGGATATCATGGACAGCCACTTCGATCAGATTACGTTGCATGGCCTTCAACAGGATGCTTGAATTAAGATAGGGTGGAAATACTTCTGGGAGGAGGGTGAAAATATCAAATTTCATAGGATGATTCTAGCTTGAAGCCGCATTAGGGGCAAGCAGCAAAACAATCAAATCGCCCGAATCAGTCTTAGGAGAATATGAATATGATAAATTTATTAGATAAACCTTGACAGATGTTCATTATTGGGTAAAATAGGCAACTATATGTTAAACAATCACTTAGCTCGTAAGAATCATCGTAAGCAACTAACCTTTCCTTCCGGAACAGGTCACTTCTGCTTAATGAGCTAAATTAATTAGTCAACCGTAAAAGCAAAGAGGTCTTCCAGGAAGGAAACTTGGAAGACCTCTTTTTATTATATTAATTTGCGGTAGGCATGTAAGGAGGAGCCTGGAATTGTAATGAGCAAACAAATTATTTTTCATGAGTTTCAAAAATAAAATTAACGTTATTAATAGGAGAAGAAATGAAAACAACAAATTTTGCAAAATTAGTAATCTTATTGATGGTCTCTGTATTAGTTCTTGGCGCTTGCGCCCCTGCTCCAACTGCTGCCCCAACCGCTGCTCCTGCTGCGACTATATACCGCATCGCCACAGATGCTACCTACCCTCCATTCGAAACCGTCGATGAAACCACCAAAGAACCCGTGGGTTTTGATATTGATTTGATCGCAGCTATCGCTGAAGAAGCCGGCTTCCAATACGAGCTCGTAAATGTCAACTTCGATGCACTGTTGGCTGGAATGGCCGACTGCCAGTTTGATGCAGCTATTTCCGCTACCACTATCACTGAGGAAAGAAAACAATCCTTCAATTTCTCAAATCCATACATCAACGCCGGACAGGTTGTAACGATCAACAAAGAAACTACCGATATCACCAGCGTTGCTGACCTTGTAGGGAAACGGATTGGCGTACAAATTGCCACCACTGGATCAATTGAAGCAGATAAAATCGAAGGCGCTGAAGTAAAAACCTACGATACAGTTGATTTGGCATTCCAGGATCTTGCCAACCGCCAGGTGGACGCAGTCATCGCAGACTACCCCACTTCGCTGGCTTTCATCCAGGTCATGTCGGAAAAACTGATGACCACAGGTGACGTCTTCACAGAGGAAGAATATGGTCTTCCAGTTTGCAAAACCAATACCGAGTTATTGGACCTGATCAATACCGGTCTGGCGGCTGTTCAGGCAAAAGGTTTGATCCCAGTGCTTGAAGCAAAATGGCTTTCAAGCACCAACTAGACGAACAACTCGAAAAATAATAAGCTTTTAATCTATGTGAGGCTGACCCAGTACTTTGGGTCAGCCTCTATTTGTTTCAATAATTATGATACCAACCCGATTGGTCAAGTTTCAAAATTGAAATAAATGACTGTGTTATTGAATGATATAGCTCGATAGTAATATAATGGTAGAAAAAGGAGAAAACATGAAAGCTCTTTATAAATTAGTCTCACTAATTACAATTTTACTCTTCGCAACGGGATGTGGTATCCTCCAATCAAAGACCGGAGGAGCGTTTCCCGCACTGCAGGACTCCAGGCTGCCGCCCCGAACCATCAATGTAACTGGCAACGGAATAGTCACGGCGACGCCCGATATCGCCTACCTGAACATAGGCGTCCACACAGAAGATTACGAAGCGGGTGCAGCAGTGAATCAAAACAACAACCTTACTCGCAGCGTCAAGGAAGCTTTGAAGGAATATGGCATTGAGGATAAAGATATACAAACAAGTAATTTCAGCATCTATCTTCAAGCGCCATATTCCGGGATTGCTGGCGAACTATCCAAGATCATTGTGGATAACACAGTCCTGGTAACTGTAAGGGATCTGAAAGACCTCAGCAAAATGCTAGGTGAAGCCATTCGTTCTGGCGCAAATAATATTTATGGCATCACATTCGATATTGTTGATAAAGATACGCTGCAAGAGGATGCTCGCGCAAAAGCCATGAAGAATGCAGAAAAACAAGCCCAGCAGCTCGCGCTGCTTTCAGGTGGAGAGCCAGGTAAAATTATTTCAGTGACAGTTGTTACCAGTAATTTTAGCAACCCATATTATGGGGAAGGATTGGGTGGTGGTGGCGGCGGAATGGCCAACACATCCAACGTACCCGTTTCTGCTGGAAATATGACTATCAGCGTGGACGTTAATGTCGTTTATGAATTGATTGATAATTAGGTTAACAAAAACTGCACCTCTTTTTGTTGATGTTTTTCAACGATTGAGGTGCAGTTCATTTCTCTTTGGTAGTGAACTTAATGATTAGTCCGAATCCCGATTGCGTAAATGCGGGAAGAGGATCACTTCACGAATAGAATGGTTGCCTGTAAGCAGCATTACCAGGCGGTCAACTCCCATGCCAAACCCGCCATTAGGCGGCATGCCGTAAGACATTGCGCGCAGGTAATCTTCATCCATAGGATTGCTCTCTTCGTCGTCTGCTGAATAGTCCCGCCCCATTTCAATAAACCTGGCTTTCTGGTCCAACGGATCGTTAAGTTCGGTAAAGGCGTTGCATAACTCCATGCCGCCAACGAAACCCTCAAAACGCTCTACCGTTTGTGGGTCGCCGGGTTTGCTTTTGGCAAGTGGAGAAATATCCCGCGGATAATCATACAAAAAGGTCGGTTGAATAAAGCTCGGTTCGAGAAAATCGCCGATCATACCATCGATCAATTTGCCGCGATTGGCGATTGGGTTGAATTTTAATCCCTTTGCGTGCATGGCTGCTTGCAGGGTAGCGGTATCTTTACACAATGCAATATCAACGCCTGTCGCGTCTAAAATCCCCTGCCGTAACTCAATCCGTTTCCAAGGCGGCGCCAGGTTGATCTCATTCCCATCAAATGAAACGATGGTCGTCCCCAGCACCTGTTGTGCTGTAAAAGCCACCATCTGTTCAGTCTGTTCCATGATCTTCAAATAATCGGCGTAAGCCTGGTAATATTCCAACTGTGTGAATTCAGGGTTGTGCTTGTACGAAACACCTTCATTCCTGAAATCCCGGCCAATTTCATATACTCTTTCAAAACCGCCGACCAGAAGACGCTTCAAATATAATTCAAAAGAAATCCTCAGAAACAAATCCTGTTTAAGTTGGTTATGGTGTGTCACGAATGGTTTTGCAGCAGCGCCGCCATAAATTGGTTGCAGGATTGGGGTTTCTACTTCGATGAAATCGCGCTCATCCAGGTAATTTCGCAGCGCTTTGACAGTTTCAGACCTAACGCGGAAAACCTGCCGCACTTCAGGGTTCACCGCCAGGTCAGCGTAACGCTGTCTGAAACGCACCTCAGGATCATTCAGGGTTGCATGCCGGATCACCTCACCATCCACAATTTCATCCTTGGCTGCAGGTAAAGGGGCAATACTTTTTGCCAGGATCGTAAAATCATTGACATGAAGGGTGATTTCACCGGTTTTTGTGCGGAACAAATATCCAGATGCCTCAATAAAATCACCAATATCAAATTCCCTGGCGAAAAGCTCCATCTTTTCCTGGCCAAGGTCGTTGATGCGCAAGAATAACTGGATGCGGCCAGATCCATCTTCAATGTGTGAGAATGTGATCTTACCCATCGGGCGAAGAGATCGTATTCGTCCAGCAATTACCACAATACTTTTTTCAATCTCAGCCCCAACAGGAGTTTTCTTTTCCCGTCCTTCAAACTCAGTGATCGCATCTACACTGCGATGAGTGACACTGGCGCGAGTTGGATATGGTTCCATACCAGCAGTTTTTAACCGGTCGATTTTTGCGATCCTATTCTGTTCCAATACTTTATTTTCTTGTTCCATTAGTCTGCTCTTCTTCTCAATTGATTTGCATTATTGCGATTATTTACTTATTAAATAAAACTACCAGCCGGAGGGGTTGGGGTTCATCTGACTGGTAGTAACTTCCGTAACAAAACTATCCGATTTTGATGATTTTCACTTCAAAGGAACCCGCTGGTGCATCAACCTTGACCTTATCGCCTGCCTTATGGTTTAGTAATGCCTTACCAATCGGCGATTCGTTGGAAATCTTCCCACCGCGTGGATTTGCTTCTGCAGCGCCAACGATAGTATACGTTTCCTCACTGCTGCCTTCTTCTTTGATGGTTACCTTTGTGCCGACCTGAATAGTTTCACTTTTTTCTGCATCACTTATCACACGTGCTGTTGCCAGAAGTATCTCTACTTCCTTAATTCTTCCTTCCACAAAAGCCTGCTCGTTTTTTGCATCTTCATATTCGGCATTTTCTATTAACTCGCCCCCCTCCATAGCTTCATGGAGACGATTAGCAATTTCCTGCCGCCTTACCGTGCGGAGGTGCTCCAATTCTTCCTGCAGTTTTTCAAATCCTTCTTGTGTAAGGAATGTGGTTGCCATTTGCTTTTCCTTATTTGGTCTGGTTCAACTAACTACCTGGTACCCCGATGGGTCAATATGAACACAAACAGCGCCCGGAGGGATTCCCTCGAAAAACGCTGTTTAGGAATAATACCATAATTTGATATCGATAGCAAGCACAAAAATGGTGTACCCATATGTGTCAATAATTGTTGAGATTCCATCTAACTGCAAATAAGTTGTAAGGGTTAGAATATTGTTCAAGAATATCCATATGATATAATCTGTCAATATTATTTCTTTTCCGGGGGATTCCAGGGAAAATATGATAAGAAAACCGAAAAAAGCTCTTTCTTTCGACAAATCCTCTACCTTATCAAGAAAATGGAAGGTAGCCTTATTAATCTTCCTGGCATGTGGTTATTTCGTCGCTGCTTATTTTCCAGATTTATTAAATGCCTCTAAAGTCCAAGGATGGTTCCCCGCTGCAGGAGTAGCATTCCTTATTGGCATTTTGTTTGGGTGGCCAGGTTTTCTGATTATTTTAGCTGTAGGCATCCTGACGAAATTGTTCATCGGACCGGTTTCGCTTGATCCTCTAACATTGATTAACCTGTTTTTACTTACATTATCCATAACACTATTACCAAAATTCCTTTTTAAGCGCAACCATATAGACCCTGCCCTTTCGACTAGCCGGGATCTAAACTTCTTCCTTGTTACTGTTGTTTTTGTTTCATTCGTTGGAGGTAGTATTCAGATATTTACAATACCAGATAGCATCATAACAAATTCCACCAATCTTTGGGCCGGATTGTTATATTACTCGCTGCAAATAAGCATCGGTATATTGACAATTTTCCCTATCGCAGTTCTATTATTCGCTCATCTATTCAATATCCACTTTGGTGAAGGAAACGCCAAAGGTGGTTTTTTTGGTATGGTTAAACTTAAATTTCCTCCCTGGCCAAAAATAATTGAATTCATTTTGGTTTTGGTCACATTCATTGTCATCACGATTATTGTTTTTAAAATTCCAGGATTAAATACCTTAAATTCTTACTACCTGTTTTTTATTCCATTATTATGGCTCTCTATCAGGTTTAATCAATTTAGCGCAATATTGGGGGTACTTATTGTCACAGCAGGGATTATGACTGCCGTCCGACTCGTCATTCCCACGATGGTTAATATTCTGAACATGCAATTGTTTCTCTTTGTCCAGGCAGCGGCAACAATAATTACTAGCCATTTTGTAGGAAAACAAAGAGAAGTTGAAAGGGATATTACATCCAGCGAATTGCTATTCCGGTCATTCATCAACAACCTGCCTGACCCTGCCTGGTTAAAAGATGTCTCTGGCAAATACCTGGCCATCAACCAGGCAAATTGCGATCTTTATGGATTATCAGCAGATGATTTTTATAACAAGATGGATGAACAGATTTTTAGTTTGGATAAGGCAAGGGAGTTTATGGTTTCGGACCATTATGTCATCGACAATATGCTGCCGGTGCGATTTGAAGCGGATGTAACCACAGCCAACAACGAGACGATCTGGCACGAAGTCGTAAAAACGCCCATTCTTCAAAATGGACAGGTAATTGGGACAACGGGCATTGCCCGAGATATTACCGATCGTAAACAAACTGAAACAGCCATGCTGGAAAGTGAACTGCGCCTGAAAGCATTATTAAATAATATTCCAGATATGGCTTGGCTAAAAGATATGAGGGATCGCTTTATTGCTGTCAATGATGTATTCTGCACAACATACAACTTTAACCGGGATGATATCTTAGGAAAAACAACCACGGAGCTGTTTCCCGCTGAATTGGCAGAAAAATTCTTACTGGATGATCACGAAGTGATAACAATTGGACGGCCAAAAGTCATTGAAGAAGAAGTCACGAATACCTCCGGGTACTCCTCTTGGTATGAGACAGTCAAAATGCCAATCTTCAATGATAAGAAAGAGATTGTCGGAGTTACTGGTATTGCGAGGGAAATAACCAATCGAAAACGAGCAGAGGAATCTTTACAGCAAAGGCTTTCACTTGAGGCAGTTATTACCACCATTGCATCCAGTCTTAATCAATTTAAATCGGAATCTCTCGAACATGACCTGCAGACCATGCTACAGGATGTAGCTAAATACCTTATTGTAGACCGTTGTACCTTAACCACTTTGGATGAAAATTATATGGCTGCGGATATCCGCGTTCAATGGACGGATAAAAATGTTCCAAACAGAGAAATGATCGTCCTGACACCAGATTGGTTCACTTATAAGTGGCTAAAGGCCAGTGTTGAGCATAAAGAGACGATCAAATGTTCGCGCATTGTTGACCTGCCAGCCAACGCAGATGCTGAGATGGAATTCTGGTTAAAGAATGGCATTGTTTCCATGCTGGCCGTACCATCTTATTCCAATGAACACAGCACGAAAGCTTTGATGACCGCTGAAACAATACTCCACGAAAAAGTTTGGACGACAGAAGAAGTCCAATTCTTCCAAATTATTGGCGAGATGATACTTACGACCATTGCCAGGCTCGAAAATGACAAAAAACTCAAGCAGGCAGAACATAGGTACCGCTTGCTGGCCGAACAGATCGCTGCTGTGGTTTATATCGAAGCACCAGATCACATCGGTCAAATATCATATATTAGTCCGCAAGTAGAAGAATTGACAGGTTATACACCGGAAGAATGGTTGAGGCCGCCATCATTGTGGCAAAAGATCATTCACCCGGATGATAAGAAAATAATCATTAAGAAAGAGCAATTAAGTTTAAGAACACGCACAGATTTTAGAGAAGAGTACCGGTTAATTACAAAAAGCGGAAATGTGATCTGGTTGGAAGATCAAATGTCATTCATGCCGGAAGAAGGTGGAGAAGGCGTTTGGCATGGCGTTATGTACGACATCACAGCCAGGAAGGAAATTGAAAAAGAGCTGTCGCAAAGTAAAGTCCGATATCAGGAGCTTTTTAACCACTCCCCGGTTTCTCTATGGGAGGAAGATTTCTCTCTCGTTAAAAAACGTATTAATGTCATTATGAAGAAATGCAAAAATGGGATTCGCGAATACTTAAGAGAGAATCCAAATGAAATCAGCAAGTTGTTGAACTTGCTCAAGGTCATTCATGTCAATCAAACTACCCTGACTTTGATGAAAAAAGGTTCATTTGATGAGTTAAGTACCATCCATAACCCGACATTCAATATGAAACCAACCGACTTGTTTATTGAAGAGATTGTCGCGATATCAGAAGGAAAAACAAATTTTGAGGTTGAAGCGCCAAATGATGTCAGAGATGGCATCGTACGTTATCATAACCTGCACTTTATGGTAGTTCCCGGCTATGAGAAGACATTTGAACGCGTGATCATTGCCATCACCGATATTACAGATAGAAAACTCACTGAAGAAAAACTCACATACCTGAGTACCCACGACAGCCTTACCGGACTGTTCTCGCGCAGTTTCTTTGAAACAGAATTAAACAGGTTACAGGACAGCCGCCAGTATCCTATCAGCATCTTGATGGTGGATGTGGATAATTTGAAGATCACAAACGACACAGAAGGACACGCCGCAGGAGATTTACTCATCAGACGCACATCCCAGGTATTGCGCTTGACGTTTAGGCCAGAAGATGTGGTTGCAAGGATTGGTGGGGATGAATTTGCAGTCATCATCCCCACCGCAGATCGATTCTCTGCGGCGAAATTAACCCAACGCCTCCGCACTATGTTGGAGATTGAAAATAAGAACAACCCCAACCTGAAAGCGGTGTCCCTTTCAATCGGCATTTCCACTGCAGAAACAGGCGATCTACTTACAGACGTACTTAAAACAGCTGATTATCTGATGTATCAGGATAAAGAGAATAAGAAAAAAGCAAAAGCTGGTAGAGTCAAATCCTCAATTGACTAATATTCAGCACAGCTATTCGGACCTGATATTAAGGAACGCAGTTGATCACAAGATCAATCCGGTCAGCTTTAACCTCGTATGGTGAATAGACCCTAAACCTCACATACCCGGCTCTTGTGGAACTGATCACCATTGTCTCTGAGAATGTTTTTAATCCAGCACTATCAAACGTAACATCCTTTGCTGTAAATGGATAAGGAATGTCAGACGCCCATTTATACGTTACCGTTTCAGGTAATGTCGATTTTATATTGCCGGTTAGAACAATATTCACCGGGCAAGCTCCCGTGTAATTAATTGGCGCCGCGCTGGATGATACTGTGATCTCTGCGGAATCTGGTGTTGGTGAAGGTGCAGGCGTAATGATCGGAATTGCAGATAAATTTCCATCTACCACTGTGGTTTGAGCCCAAACCCAGCAATTCTTTTGTAAGTCATCTGGATTTTGTATATTCCACCAACTATTATTCGATATACGTCCGAGCACCTGTACCAGGTCTCCAACAGTAAGGTATCCAACTACATCATAATTTCCACTGGGACCGCTACGGCAGTTGGTATTCGTTGTCGCGTGGATCATAGGGGTTGAAGGTGTATTTGTCATGGAAGGGGAAGGTGTGTCACTCGGCAACGGCGTGTTTATGGGTGTTTCTGTTGGGGCTAAAGTTGGCGGTATTCCAGGAGTTTCGCTTGCATCCATAGGCATGGGTGTACTGGTTTTGTTGAGCGCATCAAATAAGGCTCCTAATGTTAATGTAGTCTCGATCGTCTGGGCTGCGGCAGTATAGACCTGGTTTTGATCCAAATTTGGCTGCATTCCATTCGAAGCTTGGAGATTACAGGCAACTATTGGAAATGTCAATATGCTCAACAGGATGATGCTGATTAATTTTTTCATCTTTTTACCTCCATCAATCAAGAATGGCGTTCTAACAACAATATAACCAATTATTCACATGAATACAATGATTTGTAATTGATATGCAAACAACCTGGCTTGATATTCCACCAGGTTGTAACTGAATTACCCTTCAAAGGGTTTACTTACAATTTACTTTATATTTTACTCTCGCGGAATTAATCCGGGTTGGGTACAACACTTGAAGCTGCAATGAACCTTCCGTTGAATTACTTACATAGAAGGAGGTGGAGACATACGCAGAGCCATCTGCAGCGATTGTTATCCAGCCTTTGTCCACAACAGATCCATTCTTCTTAACCCACTGATAGCGAATCTGTCCGCCCTGGTCCGTTCGTATGACACCCGCAAATACGACTTTTATTGGACAGGTACCGCTTTGGTTTCCTGTCCAGGCTGTGATGGCAGTTTCAATATTCGCCTTGCCAGGTGTAGGGGTCCATGGATCATAATAGACAGGCAGGGTAGACACATCGCCTTCAACCACAGATGTCCACTTCCAAACCCAGCAATGGTAACCCGGATAGGTGGGGTTATCCACCCACCACCATGAATGCCCATCATTGATGCCGCGGACTGGAAGGACCATATCGGTTGTGATGTAGCCTTCCACACCGTAAATAGGGCTCGGTCCAGCACGGCAATTTGTGCTCTCGGTTACATGCAATAGCGGGGCATCTGGCATGTCAGTTGGAGTGGGCGTCTCAGTGACGACCTCATCTGTCGCTGCGAGAAAATCGGTAGGCAAAACAATAGGCGGTTCCAATGTGGCAGTTGGTTCAAGGGTTGCTGTGGGAGGAGAGATCGTTGGTATGGGAGTACTGGTGGGCGCAGCCTGTAGTTGGCCTAAAGCTCCTAAGGTCAATGTGATGCTGATGGTCTCCATTGCATGGGTGGATTCAGCCGCAAAATCAATGGTTGGGATCTGAGGCGCCTGTGGAAGTAAACTACAGCCCGTGACGATCAGCATGGGTATTAATAACAGCCTGCTAAATTTTATGGTGGATTTCATTTTCCCTGCCTCTCGTACTTTCTGTGAATACAGCGCACTTATAGATTAATACTATTATGCTCAATTTTCATTATTTTACAAGATGTAGCAATAAAATTACAATCGATTTAGATGGAAAAACTATAAAGTTGGGTTAAATCCAAATATCTAAGCGCTATTTGAAAAGACTTGGCTGTGTGTTAATGGAATTGATTATAAAAAAAAGACCTGGCTTATCATCACCAGGTCTGTATTACTAAATAAATATTATGGACAAGCTAAACTAAATTCAGCCTTCCCAGATTTTGTCGTAACAGGGCTTTCGATCTTAAGTTGTACCCATCCGGAAATATCACCATTGAATACTTCGGATAAAGTCACAGTCTGAGTACCATCATCGAGAAATTCTAATGTTCCACTTTTACGAACTTCCCCGTTATGCATCACAAAACTGTAATTGATCGTGGCGGCTTTATCTGATGTAACCGTACCGGTAAACACGAATGTTGTTGGGCAAACAACTGATGTTGAAGGGGCAACGCTGATTCCTGCTGTCACTTTTGGCCGCGAGACTACCGGTGTAGGTGGAGCAGCAATATAAGGAACCATGTCTGTGCTTCCTGTTACTTTGGTGCTTTCAGCCCAGACCCAGCAATATCTTGGATCGTCATGGGTGATGTTTTTGATCAACCACCAGCCACCGCCACGTAACCTTCCATATACATCAGCTGTTTCTCCAACTCGAAGAGCGCCGACGACTTCGAATACCTTATCAGGACCTGTTCGACAGTTGGTGTCATATATCGCGCCGATGGTCGGATATGATGAGCCACTCACAGGAATCCACAGTGTGGGTGTGTCCATTGGGGTTACATCCGCGGGGATCGTTCCAGGAGTTGCAGTTGGCGGTTCAAGGGTTGCAGTTGGCAAAGGTGTTTCCGTTGCTGTCGGGATCAACGCAGCTTTGCGGGTTGATTCGACTTCGTAGGTTTGAACGGCAGCAGTGTAAACTGGATTAAGGTCAATTGTGGGTAGAGCCAGGGTTGGATCAGTAGGGACAGCCGCTGGAACACACGCGGCAAGCAAGACTACAAGCAATATTGAGTATGTAATTTTTCCAATCTGTCTTTTCATAAGATTGTCTCCTTTACATTGGCTATTATCACACATTTTGAGTTTTTTGTCGAAATGGATATAAAAACAAAGAGACCCTTAAAGAAGCAATTTTGAGGGCTGCAAGCTTGAAGGGTCTCCTCATTTACCCAGCATAAAACTGAGTAAAACAAATGTGGAAGAGAATAAATTCGTTGATTGAATGATAAAACCACATCTTAGATTATGTAAGTGATGAATATCACTGACTAATGTAATGATCAAATTTCAACGGTATTAATTATCAAAAAACGAAAATTGCACAATTATTTATGCTTGAACCCCGAAAATTCTTCCAATTAAAGACTATAAATTGCCTATTGCATTTTCATAAAACATGTATAATACTATTGTAGTAAACACCTTATTCAGTGGAGGATAAAATGGCGGAAGAAGCATATTGTGTAAAATGCAAGGCAAAAAGAGAAATGATGGAAGCTGAAAAAGTGACCATGAAGAACGGCCGTCCCGCAATGAAAGGTAAATGCAAGACCTGCGGCACCGGTATGTACAAAATTATGAAGAAGTAATCCATCAAAGCAGTCGATAAAAAATCAGGCGCTTTTCAGCGCCTGATTTTTGTTAATCGAAGTCATCCGGTCCTTCTTCGGGGCCGCCCCACGAAACCCGCTTTTGCGGGAATAGCCTGGAGATCATCTGCCCGAGCAATTTTAGAATGGCCGAAACCGGTTTTAGCAGCCAGTCCAGGATGGTATTTAGGTTTGCCATTCCTTCGCCGATCCAACGCAGCGCTGGTCGCAGCTTTTGCAGTTGTTTTGAATGTGCATAAATAATCGCCAATAAAATGGTAAGAACAGATATTCCAAACCTCAAATATCCGCTTAACTCTACATGGTACATTTCGGCTGCCAGTAGTTCTATTCCTATATTGAACACCAGGACATAGGCAGCATTCTTGAGGATCGGTTCTCTTTCTACAGCATAGCTGAATAAACCCGCGGCAAAGCGCATCATCACTATGCCGATACCGACACCTAAAAGGACTACCCAGAGCTGGTCAGAGAGCGTAACTGCCACAACCACGTTATCCAGGCTGAAAACCAGATCAGTCACTTCAATGGTTAAGACAATACTCCAGAAGTTGGTACTCTCGAGGCGATGCACATGGGCATCTTCTTCACTTTCACCCTCTCCCGGTTTTCCCAAATTATCACAGGCCAGCTTTATGAGGTAAATTGCACCGATAACTTTCAGCCAGGGATTATGAATGACGAAATTAGCGATGATCAGCATCAGACCGCGTCCGAGGTATGCACCAAGTAAACCAACTCTTAACGCGGCCGTACGCTGGTTTCCAATATATTTATGCAGTTTCCAGCCTATTTTTCTTAACGCAGTCGGCCAGGTTACCGGGCGGTCATCCGGCAGGTGAACAACCATCGCCCCCAATACAGCAGCATTATCAATGGATAGGATACCCTCCATGAAGATAAGCTGAAGAATGATTAAGATGATCGCAAAATCCATGCTGCCTCGATGAAATACTTTGGTTTACTGGTTGAAATAGTCTTGCATTAGAGCTACCCCAGATAATTATAGGCTTGTATCCGACTAAGCATGTAATTTCAGTATCTTGATTAACACAGACAAATGTCATATGGGTCTTCTTCGTTCAATGAGCAATGTTGTATAATTCTTGCAAGAATCGATGGTGAACTGAAAACGAATGGATGAACCGAAACTCGTAGAAGCGGCCCTCAAAGGTGACCTGGATGCCTTCAATCGGCTGGTGCTGGAATACCAGGAGCTGGCCTTCAATGTTGCCTATCGTATGCTTGGCGATGAATCCAGGGCGGAAGAATGCACACAGGATTCTTTCTTTGCTGCTTACAGACACCTGAAGAATTTCCGCGGGGGATCATTTAAAGCCTGGGTGCTGCGGATGGTTACGAATGCATGCTACGATGAGCTGCGCCGTCAGAAAAGACGCCCTACCATCCCATTGGAACCAGTCAACGATGCAGACGAGGAAATTGAATCTCCAGTCTGGCTGGCTTCGAACGATCCATCCCCCGAGGAAACGATTAATACCCGTGAAATTGATTCAGCCATTCAGCATTGCATAAAGACACTTATGCCGGATTTTAGATCTGTGATCGTCCTGGTGGATCTGGAAGGCTTGAATTACGAGGAAGTTGCCGATGCGCTAAAATCCCCTCTTGGAACCATAAAAAGCCGCCTGGCGCGGGCCAGGCAAAAAATGCGGGATTGCCTGTTGGGTTTTGAGGAACTTTTACCCTCCGTTTATCGTCAAGAAAAGGAGGGCAGATAATGGATATCAAAGGAAAATTCAGTGAGCAGGAGTGGTTATCAGATTATCTGAGCAACCGATTATCTGCCACTGATAAAGCTGCCTTTGAAGCAAGGTTAAGCACAGACAAAGATCTAAGAGCCTCATACGAGAGCTTGCTCGCCACCATGGTCTTATTACAACGCGCCCCCAGGAGGAAAGCTCCTCACAATTTTACAATTTCCCGGGAAGCCGCTGCGAAAATTAGAAGGCAAACCACCACCCTGCCGATCTTACGTTTATCTTCCGCCTTATCGGCGGTTGTTTCGGTAGTTCTTTTTGCGTTCGCATTTTTAGTAAGCCGCCCAGTGTTAAATCCCGCGATGATGATGGCGCCTGCCCCCATGGCAGAAAAAAGCGCGGACTCACAATCTGTCGAAGCGCCGCAGATCATCACCTGGGGCAGCCCGTATAATGGCATGGGCGGCGGCGATGGAGGAGGTGAAGCCTACGGAAAAGGCGGAGGAGCGCCGGAGGCAGTCACCACTGACAGTCTTCCCATGGAAGCTGAAGCTGCGCCGCCAGCAGCCGCGGCAGAAGAAGCGCTTCCTCCTACGACAGAGGAATCTTTCAGCATGGCTGCTCCTGAAGCACAGGCAGAGGTCATGCCGGAACCAACACAATCAATCGAAATGCCAGCGCCAGAGTCTGCCACCAACAGAGATTTGGAATCCACACAGGCGCCAGAGATTTCTGACCTACCTGAAATCACGGGCAGCGGTCCAATTCTGGGAGTCAATCCATCCACATCGGACGTAAATGAAGATTCTGCCGCACGAAGTGTTCCACAGCAAAGCATGAAACAAAACTCAATCTTAATTATCATTGGTTCTGTCCTACTGCTCCTCGCCGCAACGAGCGGAATTGCAGCCATCCTGGTTTCAAAAAGAAAACTATAATGCCGTTCGAACCAAAATATTGCATCTCCTGCGGCACACCACTGGAGGAGAGCCTCTATCATGACGATCACTTACACCCGGTATGCCCAAACTGCGGCTGGGCATATTTTCCCGACCCCAAGGTGGCCGCTGCAGTCATCTTAATCAAAGACCAACAAGTTCTCTTAGTAAAAAGACATTTTGACCCACAACGCGGAGATTGGACGCTGCCAGCCGGTTTTGTGAACGCGAATGAAGACCCGGCGCTTGCTGCGGAACGTGAATGCCTGGAAGAGACCGGTTTGACCGTCCATGCTACCCAATTGAATAAATTGATCACCGGCAGAGATCATCCCCGTGGAGCGGATATTGTCCTCGTATATGACGCTGAGTGGATCTCTGGAGAGGTGAGCGCCAGCGATGACGCTGATGAAGCAGCATTCTTTCCCTTGAATGATTTACCGCCCCTGGCCTTCCGCGCTACCCGGATCGCCCTGGGTGTTGATTAAGCTCTCCGAATATTTAAAGGGACATCGGCTGCCCTGCAACAGCCGATGTCCTTTCTAAGGAGGAGAACAAGTTTTATGCTTTGGATGATATTCACTCAATTTGTGGAGTGAAATATCAAGCGGCAATCAACCATCTTCATATTAACATTATTCGTTAAGAATCCGCTAAACTTTAGATTAATTTCAGGCTAAAATCGCGTAAATTTAGCGGGTTTTCTCCGAATCAGGATATTTGTCACATCCGAATAAAAAGTGGCTGCCATTTGTCACAATGAGAAGAAGCCATGCAAAAGCATGAGCCTCTTCGTTTTTTTCTCATGAATTTTGAAGTGCGCTACTTTCGTAGAAGTTTGAATGGCTTGGATGTGATGGCGTGATAGATCGTTTTTCCAAATTCCAGGCTTTCAAAGACAAGGATGACCGCTAAGAAAATTCGAAACCCAAGATAAGCGGATGGGAATGCTTCTGTCAGTGTTTGCAAAACGCCAGGTAAAGAAGATTGGCTGTGAGTAATGATGGTAAATATCGGTGGCCCGGCGATAATGACGGCCAGCAGCACAACATTCATACCTTTAATGAATGCCTTGAACCAGCGTGTCCCCTTTTGCCAGGTTCCTGCCCTGAACAGCAGGATACAAAGGAAGATCTCAAGCGACCACAGCACAGTCAATGCCGGGATGTAGCCGAAGAACGTGTCTGACAGGAAATTGTACCAATACCACTCGCCATTTTGGATGAACCCAAATCGCAGTAATTGCGGATAAAAGTTGAACAGCAGGATCGCGACTGACGACCAGAAGATGATCCACACCTGCTCCACCCGGCTGACTTTATCCGGTTCCTCAACAGCCTGCATGGTGCGCGGATCCCAATCCTTTTCCTTCTCAATACCCTGGGGAACAAACCGCTCCACGATTGCGAAGACGAATACAACGTTACCCAGCGCTGCCAGCAACGACTGGACCAGAGTACCGCCAGCGCCCAATATCAGCTCAAAAACACTCTGGTATGGTGAGGTACCCTTGACAGCGTCGACAACCAATCCGATCACAGCCAGGACGAGCATGATAGCGCTGACAATTTTTAACACCATGATGAATGTCGGATATAGGCGCGGACCGATCAAGTATTGGGCTGGTAAGTAAGACCCTGCCATTTTTGCTGGCGGTCCGAATTCTTTCAAAACTTCGACCACCATTTCATCATCGATTGCCCGTCCTGAAGTCTCGCTGCGCTCTTCCAGCGTATCTTCGATCAAAGACCGGATCTCCTTTTCCAGATCCGCCCTTTTCTTTTCAGGCAGGTTCGCGCCAACTTCATGAATATATTGCTCTATCAGTTTCATTTTCATCTCCTACTTTTTATTATTATGACAAATTTGTTATGGCGTGAACCGCCACGTTGATCTTTTTCCATTCTTCGGTCAGCTTCTTGAGCATTTCCAATCCATCCGGGCTGGTTTGATAGTACCGCCTGGGACGGGCTTCTTCCAGGCGCCATGACGAGGTTAGCAAGCCTTGTGACTCAAGCCGGCGAAGGAGTGGATACAGTGTTCCCTGATCCACATCGAGGCCGTTGTCCGCAAGTTGCTTCATCACAGAATAGCCATAGCCTTCTGACTGCAAAATGCTTAAAGCAGCCAGAACAATTACGCCCCGTCTCAGTTCATAAGTTGAATTTTCAAATATATCGTTCATAGTATTATACCTTATGCAATACTATACTATGTATTACACAGTATGTCAAGTATTATAATACCCCAGTTTTCACCAGGGTATTAAATTTCGTTTATAAACCGGCTGCGGAACGTAATTCTGCGGCCTTATTCGTAATTTCCCAGGTAAAGTCTGCTTCCTCACGGCCAAAATGGCCATAAGCAGCCGTTTGCTGGAAAATCGGCCGGCGCAGGTTCAAATCTCTCAAAATTGCTCCGGGGCGCAGGTCAAAGATGTCGCTGACCAATTTGGAGATCTTCTCATCATCGATCTTGCCGGTACCAAATGTTTCGACGTTGATGCTCAATGGATGCGCGACACCGATGGCATAGGCCACCTGTATCTCGCAGCGATCAGCCAAACCCGCGGCAACGATGTTCTTGGCAACCCACCTGGCTGCATAGGCGCCAGAGCGGTCCACTTTCGTGGGGTCTTTGCCAGAGAAAGCACCGCCGCCGTGTCTGCCCATGCCGCCGTAGGTATCAACAATGATCTTACGACCGGTCACGCCTGCATCGCCCATTGGTCCGCCGATGACAAAACGCCCGGTGGGGTTAATATAAACTTTCAACTTTTCATCTACTAATTCTTCCGGCAGGACCGGGTTGATGATATATTCGCGAACAGATTCGGATATCTCAGCGTGGGTAACATCAGGTGCATGCTGGGTGGAGATGAGGACGGTATCGATCCGTTTTGGTTTGCCGTATTCATACTGCACGGTTACCTGGCTCTTACCATCCGGGCGCAGCCATGGAAGTTGGCTGGATTTTCTGGCAAAGGTAAGCTGGCGGGTTAATCTGTGCGCGTAATGGATGGGGGCCGGCATCAATTCAGGGGTTTCGTTGCAGGCATAGCCAAACATCATACCCTGGTCGCCGGCTCCAATCGTCTCGATCTGCGCATCCGACATCTCGCCGGATTTCGATTCAAGGGCGTTATCGACACCCAGGGCAATATCATGGCTTTGTTCGGCGATCGCCACCTGCACTGCGCAGGTGTTGCCGTCAAAGCCTTTGTCGGTGTTGTCGTATCCGATCCCCAGAACAACGTCGCGGACCAGACGGTCAAAGTTGATATCAGCATGGGTTGTAATTTCTCCAAGAATCATCACGAAACCGGTCTTGGTAGCTGCCTCACAGGCTACCCGGCTGAAGTTGTCTTCACGCAGGCAGGCATCCAGCACTGCATCGCTGACCTGATCGCACAGCTTATCAGGATGGCCTTCAGTGACCGATTCAGATGTGAACAGGTACTTTGGCGACGACATAAAGGTTGTGGTCATATTTTGCTCCTTTAATAAAGAAATAGTTTGCCCAGCGGTTAACATTCTCGAGGGGCAAACTGTGAAGTCGGCTGCCCTCTCATCTCCCAGAAATCTTTCTGCCGGAATTGGCACCGACGAAACAGGTATTAACCTGTTCCCGGTTGTCGAGGTATCATAGGGCCGGTCCCTCCACCTCTCTGGATAAGAGTGCCGCAATGGGCTATTTAGTTGATGAAGAAATTATATCATTAATCCAAACCAATTCAACCAGTTACCCCAGGTATTCTTATACAAAATTGCTGTTTTTTTTCTGACGGTTATTAGTTGACAGCGTATCGCCAATTGATATAACATAAACATGCATCTATAAATAGGAGAAACCAACATGCAGGAAGTCGTATTATCTGTCAAGCATTTTACAAAATCTTATGGCTCCACCATTGCAGTTGACGACATCAGTTTTGACATTAATAATGGCGAGATATTTGGGCTGTTGGGACCAAACGGCTCAGGTAAAACCAGCACTCTTGAATGCCTGGAAGGTTTGAGAAGCCCTGACGGAGGGGAACTCCAAGTTTTAGGTTATGACCCTCAGAAACAACAACGGTTACTTGCCAACCTGGTAGGCATTCAACTTCAAAGTTCTGCTTTACCTGCAAATATGACCGTCAAGGAAGCCATGCAATTTTTTTGTGCTTATCACCAGGCATCCCCGCGGTATGACCTGATAGACCGGCTGCAGCTCGGGCAAAAACGGAACGCACAATACGGGAGCTTATCCGTCGGCCAACAACGCAGGCTTGCCCTTGCATTGGCGATCGCCCACCATCCAAAATTCTTATTCCTGGATGAACCAACCGCAGGGTTGGATGTAGCAACACGCGTTGAATTACATTCAGTCATGCGGGAACTGCAGCAGGAAGGCACCAGCATTATCCTCGCTACACACGATATGGCGGAAGCAGAAAAAATGGCAGACAGGGTTGCTATTCTATTGAATGGAAAAATTGCATCCATTGGTACTCCACAAGAATTAACTGCGTCGGGAGGAAGCTACACCCGGATTTCGGTTCATACAGAAAATGATGTCCTCACCTCAGGTGAAAACAGCTTCCCCGGAGTAATGCACTCATTCGTGAAAGACGGTTATGCGGTCTATTTTTCCACGGATGCGGGCAGCTCAGTTACAGCCATCATCAAATATATCGAAGATAAAAATGATAAATTGATCGACCTGCGGGTCGAACGCCCCACACTGGAAGAACGATTCCTGGAGATCACCAAAATCCAGTAATAAAAATAAGGAGCAGCACCATGAACGCTTTTGGACAACATCTATCTTATGACTTCCGCACCGGTTTACGCGACAGAGCCATGCTGTTGATGAATTACCTTTTTCCACTTTTCTTTTTTGTGATGATGGGCTTATTAATGACACAGGTGAATCCCGCATTTAAGGACACCATGACCCCGGCTATGATCCTGGTTGCCATCATGAGCGGCACCCTGCTTGGATTACCAAACCCCATCCTCGGGTCCAGAGAATCCGGCGTATTTCGCAGCTTCAAGATCAATGGCATTCCGTCATTCTCGATCATCAGCATCCCGGCTTTAACTTCAGTTCTCCACATGGCCCTGATTTCCGTAGTGATCACCGCAGCCGGCCCGATCTTCTTCAATGCCGTTCAACCCACGAACTGGGTATGGTTCATTGTTGTTTGGATCGCCAGCGCTTTTGCATGCGCAGGATTGGGCATGCTTATCGGTGTGATTGCGCCAAATTCTCGAGCAACGATATTGCTCGCCCAATTGATTTTTCTGCCGTCCATGATCCTGGGCGGATTAATGATGCCGACATCGGTGCTCCCTGCCTCCCTTGCAAAGGTGGCCCAATTCCTTCCGACAACCCATTCCATGGCAGCATTTAACGGTCTTGCCATGGGGCAGCCGGTTGGACATGACCCGATCATTAATCTCGCCATCCTCTTTAGCGGCGGCTTGATCTCCTTCGGCCTTGCCGTTTACCTTTTTCACTGGGATAATACCACCAAACCAAAACACAACCCCTGGCTGGCACTGATAGCACTGGTGCCGTATCTCGTTTCCTTCATCATCTGATACTTTTTTATTAGGAACCAGGGAATTTCACTACCTTGTAGGATGTGTTGGGAACGTACCCTACACATAGTTGAACGGTACAATCTGGGATTTACGTGCATCAGTGACTGAGGTGGATAATGCGTGATCGGAGACCTATCGGTCAAAGACGCGCGCTCGGTGTCCCCTCCATTCCATTTCGGGGATCTACAAGGTCCCACTTCGCTGCGGGGAGGCTTCCCATTCCGTTTCTCTCCACAACTGGAGAGGGGATTTTAATGGATCCTCCTTGTGTTGTTTGTGGCATAATAGGCTGTGGATTGGAGAATGATGATGCGAAGGTTCGATTTATCCATTGTTGTTGTTTGCTGCGTTATTCTGGCAATCTCATTAACCGCCTGTGCGTCCCCCACGCCGGAGCCGACAGACCTGCCCACCATCGAGCCAACCGCCACCACCGCGCCGACCGTACCCGGGCCGACCTATACCCCAACCATCGAACCCACCATTCCCCCACCCACGCCCGAAGAACCCACAGCAACGACCACTCCTGAAATCATGATTGAAGCAACCAGTGAAACCCCTGAGGCCACTGTGACCACAGCTGAACCCGATCCATATATCACCGCGCTCGAAGATACGAACTGCCGCATGAAACCGGATGCAGAAGCGAAAGTGGTTGGTTTTTTCACCAGGGGTTCGATCTCCGATGTGCTGGCCAAGGACGAACACGAAATATGGGTATTAATTGCCAATCCGCAGCTGGATGGTGAAAGATGCTGGGTTTGGACGGGTAAATCAAAGATCACCGGCTCGCTCGATGGGATAAAGATCATCCGGTAGCCGCTGTCCGTCCTAACAACGATCATGGAGTTATGATGAATACTCTTACGCAAGAAATTGTATCCCGCCTGGAAGCAGGTGAAAACCTTGTGCTGGCCAGTATTATTACCCGCAACGGCTCAGCGCCCCGTTCGGCCGGTGCGCAAATGGTCATCATGGCTGATGGCAGTATTTCCGGCACCATTGGCGGCGGATTGCTTGAAGCTCAATCGATCAAGCTCGCGATGGGCGTATTCTCCAACCATGCCGCCATCGTGAAAGAATTCCACCTGACGGGGAAAGACGCCGCAGCATCGGATATGATCTGTGGCGGCAACCAGGAAGTATTGCTGGAGTTCATGGATTCAGAAGATAAGGATCTGCTGGCAGCATTCAGAGCGGCGCTGCACCAGGAATCGACCCGCCAAAAAGGTTGGTGGATCCTGCAGGTGCCAAATCCCGGAGAGACCATTATTAAAATTCCAAGATGGTTCATAGCTGCTGACGGCAAGGTGTCATCGCGCATAGGGTTAAGCATCACGACCAACATTATGCTGAAGTCAGGTGAAAGCGATCCAACCGCCTCAACACCGGATGAACCCGGCATCCTGCTGGAACTGGATAAGGTGATCAATCAAATGATCCTGCCTCGCGAGCCGCAGGTGCAAACAATTGGAAACGGCCGCTTTTACATTGACCCTTTGAGCAATTACGGCACGGTGTACATCTTTGGTGCCGGGCATGTTTCACAAAAATTGGCCATACTAACCAATCTGGTCGGTTTCAGGACAGTTGTGCTGGATGACAGGGCGGATTTCGCGAACAAGCAGCGCTTCCCGTCATCAGATGAAATTATTGTGATAAAGAACAATGAGACAGCTTTTAGTGATCTTCAACTGGATCCAGAAAGCTACCTGGTCATCGTCACCCGCGGCCACCTGCACGATAAAGTCATCCTGGCTCAGGCGCTCACCACGAAGGCTGTGTATATCGGCATGATCGGCAGCAAACGCAAGCGCGAGGAGATCTATACGGCGCTCAAATCTGAAGGGGTGAAGCAGGAAACCCTGGATGCAGTCCACTCCCCCATCGGCCTAACCATTGGCGCAGAAAGCCCGGAAGAGATCGCCGTCAGTATCACAGCGGAATTGATCCTCGCCCGGGAAAAGCATCACAAAGCTGCCCGCAGCCAGAAATAACATATTGAGCAATAAACGTAAGCTCCAAACCGGAATCAGATTTTGAATTTTTGTCAGTCATCTCTATAATTAAATCGTAAATCCAGTTCGGTATATCCATGAAAGGTGATCATGTCCAGATTCAACTACCGCATTTCACTGATCTTCGTTGTGCTCGGAGTATTGGTCCTAAGCTGCCGTATTCCCGGCATGGATACAGCAAAAGCAGTATTAACCAGAACTGCCTTCACAGGCGACGGAGATCGCCACCGAACTGCCCAAAGCGTCAACACTTGTTCTAAAATCAACCGCGCAACCTTCCATGGAAGATACAACAGCGCCCACGGTGGCGTCTGCCAGCAGTGATGTAATCCGCTTGTGGGCAGCCAGCGCAACAGCCAGCTCCTCGTACGGCTCAACCGATTGGTCTGCCGACCAGGCACTTGGAGCTCCAAACACAAACTCCTGTGGAGATCACATCACCGCCTGGGCTTCGAAGAACAATGATACTGTCGAATGGCTGGAACTTGGATATGCTGTGCCACTGTATGTCAAAGAGCTCATTGTGTACCAATCATACAATCCAGTGCAGATCATAAATATCGAATTGATCGAACCCAACGGTAGCGCACACAGCGTATATACGGGTACTCCGCGCGAGATCACCAGCGGCTGTCCTCATAAATTGATCCTTAGCTGGGAAAATCCACAAAACTATCCCACGGAAAACGTGCGCATCACTGTCGATCAAACAGTGCTGGGGCTGGGTTGGGCAGAAATTGACGCGGTTCAACTTTCCGGCATCCAGGTTTTGGATCTCTATGCAAATGATGACCCCGCAACAGGAGATTTGGACGACGACCTGCCTGTGCCGCCTGGCGCAGAAATTATTCTAAGCGTGGAAGAAACGGTCACCTACAACACAAACATGAGCCTCGAAGCTTTACAGGCTTTTTATCGCGAAAATTTGACAAAAAAGGGTTATAAAGAAAACAAGCTGCTGAGCCTCGATTTCAAAGGCGGTTTTAGTATGGTGTTCGATGGATCAGCAAAGGGACAGACAATAATCCAAGCCTCAGAAATTGGGGATGGCAAAGTGGTTGTGGTGATACGGCACGAATAATTTGGCTCGGACTACGGCCCGTACTTGCGGGTCTCATCGGGGTCGATGAACAGTTCGTTTACCAGCGGAATGATATTCACTACCGGCTGTTCGTATGGATGGTTTTCGTAAATCGCATGCAGGGTTTCAGGAATATGTTCGCGTTTGCAATTGACTTCAATTTTAATCTCAGGCTCGGAAGAAATTTCGCCCTCCTTACCTATAAAAGGGATGGCGCCTGAGAGCGGCCGCCAATAGCCGGTTACCTGCACGGTACTTGCCGTATGATCATAAGAGCCAATCCTGCCAGCTCCTGTCCTGGCGATCGCGGCCATGATCTTTTCAACCGCCTGTTGCGGCGCGAAATATCTCGATCTTGTAAAAATTCATTTCTTTCATCAAGTCCACTCCCATCTGAGTATTAATTCATTATACGGAGGATTTTGCGAAATTCAATGTTTCGTCTAATATTCACAAAAAACTTCTATGATATTACTGATCTAACGCCACATCATTCAAATAGTTGCGTGTATGAAATCAAATATCATCAATTATTGATGTCTTCCAGGGTGCGTCCGGTAGTCTCCTGTTTCAAGCCAGCGAGGATCACCATCGTTAACGCCGGGGCGGCAGCCAGAACGGTAAAAATAACTGTCAAGCTCCCATTGAACTGAATGATCCATGCTACCACCATGGGAGCAAGAACGCCGCCAAGCCTGCCTACTCCGGTACCCCAACCCGTTGCAGAACCGCGGATGGAGGTCGGATAGAGTTCCGCTGAGAATGGATGCGCAAGCCCCCATGCCATGCCATTGAAGATCATGAGCATGAAACCAAATATCAATACCCAGGCTGTTTGTGTCGATAGGCTGAAAATAATTGCTGCTACACCCAATAAACCGAGCGAAAAGATGATCAACTTCTTTCTGCTGAATTTATCGGCCACATAAGCCACCAGCAAAGTACCGGGGATTTGCCCCAGGCTGATGAACAGAGTGAGCAGAAAAGAACGGCTAATAGCGCTTGTATCTCCAGCTAATAATGTTGGAAGCCAGATAAAGATACCCTGATAGAGAAAGTTGAGCGAAAACCAAAGTACCCAGATGGAAAATGTGGTTTTCGCAAATCTCTTTGACCAAATTCCGTTTGAGCTTGTGTCTTTTGATGGCTGTGGGTATGGGATAACCTCTGCTTGGACCGGAGCATGATCGCCTTCGACAAGCCTAACACGGTCAGCTTCCTTCTGGGCTTGGTCAATCTCTCCCTTACCGATCAGATAACGCAGTGATTCAGGCAGCTGCCAACGCACCAAGATGCCGGAAATGATCGTCAGCATTCCGAAGAACATGGATGGCCGCCATCCATAGTGCAGTATCAGGGAATACCCAACCAAAGCTGCCAGGGTGCCGCCTAATCCCCAGAAACCATTGAGCAATACAAGCAGCGTTCCACGATGGCGGGTTGGGCAAAACTCAGCCACGAACGTCCCAGCAATGGGAATGATCGCTCCCAATCCAATCCCAGTGAAAAACCTTAAGGCCAGCAATTGTTGATATGTATTAGTGATTGCGTTGAAGAAAAACATTATGCCGAGATAAAACATCGTCAGCATGAGCATTTTGCGGCGGCCAAACCGGTCAGAAAGCGATCCAACAACAACCGATCCAGCCAGCATACCCACCATACCAATGCTGGCGAGAAATCCCAGTGCGCTGGATGATACCTGCCACTCTTCCTGCAAGGATGGCAGCATGAAGCCAACGATCGTTACGCCATAGGCTGCCCAAACCCAGCATGAGCCAATGATCAACATGACCCTCAGGTGAAATTTTCCTAATTTTGCATTGTCAAAACGGTGAAGGATGGTTGAATTGTTCATGAATGGATTTTACCTTTATTTCCCAGACTAGGGTTGTTGAACTATCACATTACCGATCAAAGAATTGGTATTCATTCAGGGATGTGGCGGCTGGACGACTACCTTATACATGTTTTCGATGTATTGATTTCCGATATTAATTGGCTATACTCAATATTATATATGTGGGGGTATCTACCAGGGAATGATAAAGGAGGATAAATGGAAAAGCGACACTCATTGATCATCGTCATCTTATTACTCGGGTTATTTTCGCTCGCATGTTCACTGCCGTTTTCAGGAAGCCAGCCAACACCAACGCTGGTTGAAACAGATGCCGGCGTCACCATTATTCCAGAGACGCCAGCCCCGCCAACAGCAACCATCACCCCCACAGAAACCCTACAACCTACCCCTACCCTCACACCTACTGCAACTGAAGTACCGACTCCCTGCAACCTGGCTGAATTTGTGATGGATGTGAACTACCCAGATGGCACATCAATGGAAGTGGGCACGAAATTCACCAAGACCTGGCGCCTGATGAATGTCGGATCATGCACCTGGGCATCCGATTACAGCATTGTCTTCTTCTCCGGGTCCTACTGCCACAGAAGTACCCACTCCCTGCAATCTGGCAGAATTTGTCATGGACGTAAACTACCCGGATGGAACTGCGGTCGAAGTGGGCACGAAATTCACCAAGACCTGGCGCCTGATGAATGTTGGTTCGTGCACCTGGGCATCCGATTACAGCATTGTCTTCTTCTCCGGGGATGATCTGAAAGCGCCGGCAAGTGTCTCCCTGACGGGTTCTGTACCTCCCGGAGCCTCTGCGGATTTGAGCGTCAAGTTACAAGCTCCATCGACAAAAGGCACCTACCAGGCTAACTTCATGCTGCGCGCACCCGATGGTAAATTGTTTGGTCTGGGCACAGATGGATTAACGCCGTTCTACGTAGTGATCAAAGCAACCAATGCCAATGCTATTCCGGCATATCCTGGCGTGCTAAAGTTGGGCATGCAGGGCAATGCTGTCAAAATGCTTCAGGAGCGACTGGCAGAGCTGGGCTACGAACCCGGCACCGCAGATGGCATATTCGGTCCGAAAACCGACCTCGCAGTGCGCGCTTTCCAATCCGATCATGGTTTGACCAGTGATGGCATTGTCGGTCAACTAACCTGGCCCGCATTGTGGCAGTAGGTCATATTCAACCCGACACCTTTTTCCAGCCTGGAAACAAGGTCGCCTACAAACTTGAATGCCGGCATACCATCGATGACATTATGATCAATGGCGATCGTGAGGTGCAGGATATCCCTCTTTTGTATTGATCCCTGGTAAATTGCCGGTTTTTTGTTGAGAGAACCAATTCCAATGCTGAGCGGATGCATACTGGTTGGCATGATCCATCCGGATATTTGTCCGACCGTTCCCAGCGAGGTCACCACAACTGTTCCCATCATTTTCTGCATACGTGAAGGATTATTCAGTATAAATTTTTTCATGATGAATAATCTCAGCCATTGAGGCATGGCTGTGGCAAATTTGATCAACATTTGATCTTCACCACTTCCTAATACGAGGTTGCCTTCATGATCCACGGATTGGGAAATCGCCAACTGGATCTCATCGTTAAGCTGGTAATATGTCTTTTCATTCACCCCCCGCAGAACCAACGGTAGGGGAACCGCAACACCATCAACAGTTTTTTGCACAATGGTAGAAACATCAATACTTTTGAAAACAACGACCGAATTTCGTCCTTTTTTGATCCCGTTTATCGGTGGATGCTCTGCCACGGCATCGGCTAAGACCTTGATGAACCACGCCTGGAATGACACCTTCCGTCCGGGGGATCGCAGCGCTTTGAGCTTTTGCAGCGCTTCGGTAACATCCACTTCCAGGAAGGCGCGCACGTAATGCTTTTCTCTGTCAATTTTTCCGGTATCCGCAGTAAATTGTCTGACGGAGGGGTATTATCAATAACCGAATACTCAGGTTTTTTCATAATTAACCTTGTGGGGATCTGTGGGGATTCCTGCATTTAAAAATACAGGTGTTTGACTGTAAGCCCATTGTTGATCAACTCTTTCAGTGCATCAATACCGATCTTCAAATGCATATCCAAGAATTGTTCGGTGACTTTTTTGTCACTCTCCAATGTCTTGATGCCATCGGGGATCATAGGCTGGTCCGAGACGAGCAGCAAAGCCCCGGTTGGAATTTCATTGTAGAAACCGGCGCTGAAAAGTGTGGCTGTTTCCATATCCACTGCCATTGCACGAATATTGCGCAGGTATTCCTTGAATACTTCATCATGCTCCCATACCCGACGGTTGGTGGTGTACACCGTACCGGTCCAATAATCGCGATCAAAGTTTCGGATAGTGGTGGATATGGCTTTCTGCAAATTGAAGGCTGGCAAGGCAGGCACCTCTGGCGGAAAATAATCGTTGGAAGTCCCCTCGCCGCGGATGGCGGCGATCGGCAGGATCAGATCGCCGATGTCATTTTTCTTTTTCAATCCGCCGCATTTCCCCAGGAATAGCGCCGCCTCTGGCTGGATGGCGCTAAGCAGGTCCATCACCGTTGCGGCATTGGCGCTGCCAATGCCAAAGTTGATCAGGGTGATGTTCTCTGCGGTGACATTGGGCATGGGTTTGCTCAGCCCGCGGATCGGCACATTGAACCAGGCTGAAAACTTGTTCAAGTAGTCTTCAAAATTAACCAGCAGGATGTATTTCCCAAACCCATCGAGGGGTGTATCGGTGTAGCGCGGCAGCCAGTTGGCTACGATCTCTTCTTTTGTTTTCATATCTTCTCCAAGAGGTTTTGCGGGTTGAAGAAATCAACTCTTCGTCATTTATTGTATACCGGTGTTGAGAATTAATCACATGGCAACAGACAACAAATCTCCCGGGCAGTATTGATAGCAATATTGCAAATATCATATCAAATATTCACGTTGGGTGAATAGATACATCGAATGGCTAATTTGACGCTCCAAAATGCCTCAGTCCTGCTTCACGGTTTTCCTTGACATAGATACTAAATATACGAATAATTAATTGTAATTGGAAATAAATTCAAAAAAGGAGGTTAAGCGAGTATATCCCAAGACTTTTACTTCCATGTTCAAGCAAATTGCCGATAATAAATCTGAGTAACGGTTAGCAGGACCTATTTATCAATTATATTTACTTGTTGGAATGGAGAAAATATGCGAGAACCAGTTGAAATTTCAATTAACGGTGTAACACTGGATAAAATCATTGCAATCCCTCTCCTTGATTTTGACGATGGTATTGATACAACCCCTACACCTGTAAATCTTGAAAATGCTGACCTGTCTGACATAAACATGTCAGAGGCTTACCTTAAAGGAGCGCGTCTGAGGGGAGCAATATTAAAAGGCTCCAATTTGATAGGAGCCGATCTGAACGGCGCTGATCTTACCGGAGCAAATTTAGAATCTGCCGATATCAGCAATGCCTGTATGGCCCGGTCGACCTTATTTATGGCAAATTTGAAGGGTGCAATCCTGAAAGGAGCGGACTTGTACGGCGCCAATATGAAATTGGCAAATCTTGAGGCCGCAGATCTAAGAAATGCCAACCTTTCCAATTCCAACCTCACTGATGCAATTCTTAAGTTTGCCGACCTGTTCAGCGCTCTATTGAAAGGCGCGAACCTAACCGGCGCAAACCTTCATTATGCCAATTTGTATAGGGCTCAATTGAATAATGCAAACTTAACGAACGCAAACTTCTCTGAGGCAAATTTGCGTAGTGCCACACTCAAAGAAGCCAATCTTGAAAATGCATTCCTGAACAATTCCAATTTGACAGGAGCTGATCTAACTTCATGTACTTTGCTGGGCGCAAATATGACAAAATCCATACTGTATGGAGCGAAGCTTCATAAAGCTAACCTGGCAAATGTGGACTTGACAGAGGCAATATTAAAATTCTCGAATCTAAGCGATGCTATATTAAACAATGCGAATCTATTTAATGCCAACCTCTATTGTGCAAACCTGGAGAATACGTCCATGACTAATGCGATCTTGAAGGGCGCTGACTTAACGGGCACAATTTTGGAGTATTCAACGATATCCCAGAAAATATAACTTCACCCCTAAATACAAGACACCCCAGGACGGCGTTTCCTGGGGTTACGGAAGTATTCTGCGTAAATATTTATTGAAAAAAGGCTCCCCGACCAGGACTCGAACCTGGAACCTAGCGGTTAACAGCCGCTCGCTCTGCCAATTGAGCTATCGGGGAAAGCGATGCAAATTATACGTTTAAGCATTATGGATGTCAAGCAATACACGCTAGCAAATCTCTTTCCACAGTCCGGTTACAGCATCCATCGTTTTATTGTATAATCCATGATGAATTCTGGAGGGCACATGGAAATAAATTGGTATGGCCATTCCTGCTTCCGCCTCAGTGAGCGGAACATGGCAAGTGTAGTAACAGATCCGTTTGATTCAAAAGTCATTGGTTACGAACCGCTCAAATTGAAAGCGGATATCGTCACCGTCAGCCATGATTCTCCCGGACACAACTTTACCTCCGCGGTGAAGGGCGAGCCGAGGATCATCACCGGCCAGGGAGAATATGAGATCGGCGAAGTATTCATTACCGGCATTCAAACAGATGGCGTTGATAAGCAAGATCCCAATTTAGTAAAAAACACACTTTACGTCTTCGATTATTACGGACTCACCGTCGCCCACATGGGAGATATGAGCAAAGTGCCAACCCAGGCTGAAATTGAATCGCTCGGACCGGTGCATATTGCACTTATTCCGGTTGGCGCTGGCGGCAGTTTAAACGCCGCAAAAGCAGCAGAGATCGTCAGCCTGTTGGAACCCAGTATTGTCATTCCCATGCACTACGCCACCGAAGCCAGCATTGCCGAGCTGGAACCATTGAGCAAGTTCATCAAAGAGATGGGACTAACCACATATGAGACAGTTCCCTCCCTAAAGATCACAAAACCATCATTACCTGAAGAAACCAAAGTGTACGTCCTCGAATACGACCGAAATCGAAATGGCAATGCCTGAGCCGGTTAAACTGATCATGACCTGGGATATAGCCCCGACTCGCGAACGTGAATACTTTGAGTTCGTAGTCAGAGTATTCATTCCCGGATTGCAGAACCTGGGTCTGGAAATCAGCGAAGCCTGGGCGACGTCTTTCGGCGACCGGCCTCAGATCCAGGTCGGCGCAAAAATGGCAGACTATGACCAGATGCAGCAAACCCTCAAATCCAAAGAGTGGGGTGAGCTCCATGATCAATTGCAGGAATACATCATCAACTACGATCAAAAGATCACCCGGTTCCTAACGCGCTTCCAATTCTAAAATGGCAATTCATCCTATCGCAGCCCGCCTGCTGGCCTGGTACAGTCAAAATGCCCGCCGGCTCCCCTGGCGCGAGTCAAAAGATCCGTATGCTGTCTGGGTATCCGAGATCATGCTTCAGCAAACCCGGGTGGAAACTGTCATTCCATATTTCACCCGTTGGATGGAACGCTTTCCAGACATCGACACTCTGGCCAGAAGCAGTCTCCAGGAAGTACTCGTACACTGGGAAGGTCTGGGGTACTATTCCCGCGCGCGCAGCATGTATAAAACGGCTGGGGTAGTGATGTTGCAACACAACGGAAAATTTCCAAATACATACGAACATCTGATCAACCTCCCCGGTATTGGACCGAGTTCTGCGGCTGATATCCTCTCTGTGGCTTTCGGATTGGATTATGCTGCGATGGATGGCAACATCAAAAGAGTATTATCCAGACTATTCAATATTGCAGATGTACTCGATAGTCCGAAATTTCGTACAAAGAGCCATAAAGCTGTCAATATCCTGCTTCCCGCCGGACGCGCTGGAGATTTCAACCAGGCGATGATGGATCTGGGCGCAACTGATCTGCCTACCCAGAACACCATTGTGTGTTGAATGCCCACTGGCTGGAGACTGCCTGTCTCACATTGCCGGGGTCGAATTGGAACGCCCTACAGCCAAACTTCGCAAACAAAATCCACACTACATCGTAACAGCCGGCATATTGGTGGAAAACTCAGAATCATCACCCAGGGTTTTGCTGGCCAAACGCCCACCCAATGGATTGTTGGGCGGTATGTGGGAATATCCTGGCGGCAAGGTTGAAACAGATGAAGAACTTGACGCATGTCTTCGCCGGGAATTACGGGAAGAACTGGGGATCGAATCTTCTATTGGGGAGAAGCTGGGAGTATTTCGTCATGCCTATACGCATTTTCGGGTAACCCTGCACGCATTTTACTGTCATATCACAAATTGTACGCCTGTGGCACTCACCGCAGACGAGATCCAATGGGTGGAGTTAACCAAACTGGGAGAGTATCCGATGGGAAAACTGGATCGGATGATCACCAATTCCATTCTCGATTCGGCTTCCATCACAAATTCTTAATCTCAAATTGCTATAATAATATGGATGAACAATGATCATCCGGAATGCCGCGCGCTCAATTTCGAACGCGATGAAATGGTGGACCTGCAAATTCGAAGCCGGGGAATTTCCACACCCGCAGTTTTGCATGCAATGAAATTAATCCCCCGCCATGTCTTTGTTCCCGAAAAACTTATAGGGGAAGCCTATGATGATTGCCCGCTGCCGATTGGCTTCGGTCAAACCATCTCGCAGCCGTATATTGTCGCACTGATGACCGACCTGCTTAACCTGGTAAGCAAAGAAAAAGTGTTGGAAATTGGCACCGGTTCAGGATATCAAACCGCCGTCCTGGCTGAACTGGCGCAATATGTCTATTCACTGGAATTTGTAGAACGCCTTGTAGATCCGGCAAAACATAGGCTCATCGATTTGGGAATTAATAATGTAACAATTTTGCATATGGATGGCAGCAGCGGCTACGAAGCCGAAGCCCCCTACGACCGCATCATCGTCACTGCCGGAGCGCCATCAGTGCCACAAAAATTACTCGACCAGTTGGCCACAGGCGGCAGGCTGGTGATCCCAGTCGGCAGCAGATCATCCCAGATCATGCAGATATGGAAAAAGGACGCCGATGGGCATCCTTCGTGTGAACAACATATTCCAGTTAGTTTTGTTCCCCTGCGAGGGGAGTTTGGCTGGTCCTGAAATTACGACCTGCCGATGGAGACCATCACCACCGGGCGGCGGCGGGTCTCGCTATTGATATAGGTGCGGCACGCTTGTTCGATCTCACTGCGATCTTTGCTGCCGTTGCGTTTAATCGATTCCATCACCTTTTTCTTCAATCCATTGTAAAGCTCACTGTTTTCCCTGGATGAAATGAATCCCCGGCTGATGACTTCGGGTTCCCCCAAAGGATCGCCTGTGAAGCGATCCACATTCACGTTGACCAGTACGATGCCATCGCGTGCGAGGGTTTCTCGTTCACGCATGATTTCTTCACTGACATCACCCACACCGGATCCATCGACAAATACATACCCGGCAGGTACTTTCTCTGCCAGCCTCATACCATTCTCGGATATCTCGATCACCTGGCCGTTCTCGCTCACCAGGATATTTTCCTGAGCGATGCCTATATCCTGTGCCAACACCGCATGCTGCTTCAATTGACGCAGCTCGCCATGAATGGGGATGAAATATTTAGGCTGTACCAGGTGCAGTAAGAGTTTCATCTCTTCCTGGCTGGCATGTCCTGAAACATGTACGTTCGCAATCGACTCATAGATCACATTCGCACCTTGTTGGAACAAACGGTTGATCATGCGGTAGATGCTCTCTTCATTTCCCGGGATGGGATGCGAGGAGAGGACGACCGTATCTCCCTCTTTGATGTCAAACTGGCGGTTGGTGCCCATCGAGAGCCTGCCCAAAATGGAGGAAGGCTCACCCTGTGATCCGGTGCACATGATCACCACATCTTTGCCTGGCATACTCAATGCCTGGTCGATTGGGATCAAGACGTCATCCGGGATATCCAGATAGCCAAGCTTGCCAGCCATTTTAGCATTCTCTACCATGCTCATCCCGGCGAAAGCCAGTTTGCGGCCGAATTCTGCGGCAACGTTGATCGCCTGCTGCATGCGGCTGATGAGCGATGCAAACGACACGATGATGATACGGCTCTGCGCTTCGCGGAAGACTTTCCTGAAGGCATCGTCGATCACTTTTTCAGAGGGAGTCCAGCCTGGACGTTCCGAGTTTGTAGAATCCGACAGCAGCGCCAGCACACCACGAGAGGAGAAATCTGCCAGCTTGGAGTAATCACTCGGCCAGCCATCCACCGGGGTATGATCGAACTTGTAATCACCAGAGTGAACGATCAATCCAAGCGGTGTGGTTATACCAAGGCCAACCCCATCAGGGATGGAATGGCAGACGTGGAAAAACTCCACGGAGAACGGACCGATATTCACCTTATCGCCAGCGTGGACAGTATTCAAAACCGCCCGGGAAGCCAGACCATTGCGGCCAAGTTTCACCTCTACCAGGCCGCGGGTGAGCGGGGTGGCATAAATTGGAGCGTTGATCTCCTGCAATACATGATGTATTGCACCGGTATGGTCTTCGTGGCCATGGGTGATGACGATCCCATCCACTTTATCTTTTTTATCCAGCAAATAGCTGAAATCTGGGATGATGTAATCGATCCCCAGCATATCATTTTCCGGGAACATCAATCCTGTATCCACGATCAATATTCGGCCGTTGTATTCATACGCCATCATATTCTTGCCAACCTCACCGAGGCCGCCAAGAGGTATTATTCTTAATTTTTTATCTTTCATATTTTCCTTATATTAATAAAACACCCGGGCAACTTGCCTGGGTGCAGATTAGATTATCATAATAATAATTGCAACACCGCGAGCATGACAAAAATTCTATCATGAGGGTGTTTGACTGTCAAAGCACTTACCGCATTTGTCTTACAATATCAATTATACCCCTTTATGAGTGTGCTACCCTTATTGGGCTTCTACAAAAGTGAGAAACATTCATCCTGCGAGCTGACGATCTTACGCTAAGACTATTGAAACATGGAGTCCGGGAAAAAACCATCTGAGTCATTGAGTGTGATGATCATGCACAGGTCGATGCTTTATCCATGTTCCGAATGGCAGCACAATTCGCATGATAAAAGAAAAGGTTCTCAATGAACACTAACAGAGTGTTTATCAAGAACCTTCAATAGATTATTTTTCTGGCTGTTTTTCAGAATTCAAACACATTCATACAAAATGCTAATCTTGGTGGTGATTTACGCTCCAACACATGTGTGTCTCAAAAGATTCCTTAACAAGATCTGCGACGAACGAGGCATTCATGGCTGTATGATTTATATTCCCATTTTTACACTTAAAGCTTCACGCATTCCAGATCAAATACCTTTGAAACCATTTCAAGCGCATTGAGGTTATTGCCAGTGGTCACAATGTAATGATGTGAGACAACATCATCGACCATTTTCGGTCCATTGTCCACTTTTATCACCGCGCCATTCAAGCAATGTGAGCCGGGGTATTGAGCATACCCTGTGAGCTTGCCTTCAATCACACTCCAACGATCAAATGGAGGCATCAGTTTCACGAGCGTGACCGGGCCTTCCGGCAGGCGAGCATCAATTGCAGTGGCATTGTCATCCACAATCGCTAATACTTTATCCCGCAGCGCCCATTCGGTTGAGAAGGCTTGCGGAACAACCCCGAGATAGCCACAATGTGCCGCCAGCACATAATCCTTTGGATCGCCATCCACTTGCGGGAAATTGGGTATATGCTCATGTGCCAGGGCAGCTTGACCCATCAGGAATGGATAAAGGTTGGTCATCATGTATGGTACTTCGATGGTCTTCGCGATCAGCACTTTCGTCAACATGGAAACCAGATCAGCTTCGCAACCCCACACCATCTTGCGATCTTCATATAACAAATTCCAGGCCAAGCAGGGGGTTGTTTCACAGAAGCGTGATTCATTCAAACAATTCATCCCCACAGAAATGATGCTGGGATCAGCATCCAGGTCTTCCAATACTTTCATATATAACTTTACAGCGCTCAAAACCTGCCTGTTGGTGATCTTTCCGACCGGCGTATTTCCTTTACGTTTTTCCCACGCAGCCTGGGCAGCCTCATCGCTGATCGCACGGGCATCCTCAGCGAGTTTTTTGAAACTCTTTTTGATAACTTTTACACCATACTTGTTCTCAAGATCATTAATGCATTCCGGTTCCCACCAGTAGAAGCGTTTAAAGATTTCGTCCTGGTTGCCGCCTTCACTGGCGGGATTATCCTGATAAACCAATATTTTGGAAGATTTCAATTCACGCCTCAAAGCTAATGCGCGGCAAGCCTGCTTGGTTTTCTCCAGTGTGTTGGGCGCCATAATCTTTACCCCTTTTGTAGCCAGGTAGCTTATGATCTCCCAATCCCACATCAAGACAGTCCCAAATTCAGATGTAACCACCATCAAGGGTTGCGGTAAGTTTTCTATCTCTTTCACCCGCCGGTAAGCATCCCCCAGCATCTGAGGAAATATGACCCCGTCAGCATCAGGTAGTTTTTTACCCAATGCAACAGGGGCAAGAAATTCAGCTTCTTCAGCCAGTAAAGTTTTTAGTCTCCCCAATTGGCTTGCAAAATCAGGGTCCTCAGCACTTTTGAAATATACCGGAACAAGTATTGCTTTCATATTTTTGTCTCCTATATTAAATTAATTATTGCAGTAAAGGTATGTAACAAGTATTAGTCAAAATTTGTGTTCAATAATCTGTTTCGATCAATGCATATTATCTCGATGATAAATGGAATATCTCTACATCCATTATTATATATCCATATGAATTAATCTGAAAGTTAATCATTGGTATGTTGGAATTATTAACAATATGCAATTATTGGTGGTTGGTTCTTCCCCCGACTGAAGAGCTAAAATAGTTTAGATCAGCACCTGTTCTATAAAATTCAGCGTCTTATCATCGATGCATCTCGACGGGACATACTAAATGATATTTACAGACGTAACAATAGGAAACCGCCTCTTATTTGGTGCGATTCTAGTCCCATTATTTAGACATGCTGGATTTTGTTTGGGTTAGTTGAATGATCTACAGAATTGAGCCAGGCTCAGCCTGTTTGAGCTTCATTGTACGGTTCGGCAACTATGATCAAGCGGTGGGTATTGCTGCGTTTTGGCCAGCATGTTACCAGGGTGAGTCGCTCATCCACGGAAGGCGAGATCCAGGCTGCGTTCGCTTTACGGATATCCAGCGACACATCTTTTTCCTTCAATAACTGCCGGTCAACTACTTTGTAAGTGAATGTGACCCCGCCAGAAAAAACGTAAATGATGTCCCCCGCTTCCATTTTATACAGGTTGGCGAACACTTTGCCATACTCATTATGATGCCCGCTGATGACTGTATTACCCACCGTGCCAAGTGGAGCAGTGTTCGTCAGCCAGCCTGCGGCAAATTCATCCGGCACATTCCACTGCTCAAACCATACTTCCCGCAATTCGATCGTGGCAAAGGTGGATTGAGTGATCGGCGCATCCAGTCCGATCGCAGGGATGATGATGCGGTCGGGAACGTAGCCCTCGATGACCTCAACGGGAATGGATGCCTCATCTGTCGGTATTGGGGTAACAATGACCTGTTTCTCCGGTGCCATAACTCCGTCAGGGGCTTTCAGGGTTGGATCCATTGTTGTTATTACGTATCCACTTACATCGTCTCTCAGGTCCTGGTTTGATAAGACTCGTTTTGTATTCAAACTTTGTTCAAGTTGATATGAAGCTATCATGTCGGGAATATCAATGAATAGATTAAGAATAGCAGCTACGAATATCAGTCCCCCTATAGACAATAAAATAAAACTCTTTTTATTTCTTACCATATCATTCTTTTCTTATTTGCATCAGAAGGATGATCACCAGACCATCCTTCTGCGTTTCCAAATCAATTTTATTCAACAATCCTTATTTCAGCTTGGATGAAATTCCGTGGCTTAGAAGTGCCATTCCGAAGAAGATGAAACCCAGGTTGACCAACAATTTGCTCAGGGGCGTATTAGTAAATGGATTGCTGAAATCAGCGCCAGTGACAGGTATCAATAATTCCTGTGATGGATCGAGCGTCGCTTCGAGTGTTGCTACAAAAGTCGGTTTTGGATCCGACAGACGGCTTGTTACTACAGTTGTCCCCTGCGTGGTTGGCGTGGATGTTGGGTCGCCGCCCGGATCCGGCGTGGGTGTGTTCGGATCATTTACTGCACATGGACTGTTCACACTGGTAGTACGATTCAGGGAGTGAGAAGTACCACCAGGATCCGTCCAGCTAACTGTTATGGTTCTGTATCCTCCAGCAACATAGAAATTAATGCTGCTGTTCGCGGGAATCGTCGCACTACCGGGACCAGCTCCGCTTGAGAATAGCCATGAAGCTGCCAGGGCAAACCCATTCGGGTTGGTGATCGTCCATAGTTGCTGCCCCTCAACACACTGCCAATCCACGCTCAAACGCCGGAAAGAAACTTCCTCTGAAGGTTCGGTGGCGGTGGCCGTTGGTTCTTCAGTCTCAGTGGCTGTCGCTGTTAAGGTGGGTTCATCGGTGTTGGTTGCAGTGGCTGTTGCTGTTGGAGCGTTAGTTGGCGTGGAAGTTGGTTCCTCGGTAGCTGTGGCTGTCGGGATATCCGTTGAAGTAACTGTCGGTGTTTCATTTACCTCGGTCGGCTCTTTTGTTTCAGTTTCTTTCACCTCGGTTGGTTCCTTTGTCTCAGTCTCTTTCACCTCGGTCGGTTCTCTGGTCTCTGTTCCCTTCACCACGGTGGGCTCATATGTTTTTGTAACCTTTACCTCTGTCGGTTCTTTGGTCTCGGTTTCCTTTACTTCAGTGGGTTCCTGGGATTTTGTAGGCTTGGGCGTTTTAGTGGGATCGTCATCATCGCCACCGCATCTGGGATCGTTTGGACCGGAGATTTGAAAGTCGCCGCCATGGTTGTTATGTCCATTCCATCCATTGACATCCACATTGATCGCACGAGCATTCCCAGAATTTCCAGGTGGTACATGACAGATCCACACTTTATGATTACTGCCATTTTGGGATGAAGCGTAAACTGGCTGATTTATCACTGATAATAAGACACCAATAATTAAACTCACAACCCCGGCAGAATACCCCAGGGAAGCGATCCTACGCAGTACTTTTGAATAATTTATGTTCATCGTGAAACCTCCAAACCAATATAATAATACTAATAAGATAAACTTAGTCTTATTATAGGATGAAGAGGACAATAAATCACCCCTACTGTGAAAAATATGCAGAATTGTATAATGATTGGTGCTGAGATTATCTTTGGTTAGGTATGGGTTAGTTATTCTGATGGAAGAATAACCGGATGCGAGCTGCCTGATGGATGTAGTACTTTCATCTTTAGGTTATACCCCTGGGATAGTTTATCCGGTGTTAATACCTGCTCTGGCGAGCCATGATCCTGGATCTTGCCATCAACCATCAGCGCTACCTGGTCCGCATACCTCGAAACTAAATTCAAATCGTGGATCGCCAATACCAGAACCAAATGGTCTTCATGTGTCAACTTTGCAATCAAATCCAGCAGGTTCACCTGGTACAAAATATCCAGATGGGTGGTGGGTTCATCTAAAAGCATTACTCGCGCCTGTTGGGCGATAGCCCGTGCCAGTAACACTCTTTGCGCCTCTCCCCCTGAAATTTCTCCAATTCGTCTCTCTGCTAGGGCAAGAGTATCCGTACGCACTAAAGCTTGTTCAACGATCTCGTTATCCTTGCTGGTCAATTGTCCAAACCAGCCGGTATAAGCTGTCCTGCCCATCAATACCACCTCGCGAACTGTGAACGCTGGCGGCAAGTTCCTTGCCTGTGGGATCACGGAAACAAGGCGAGCTCTCTCTGCCGGTTTCAGACACGAAATATCATATCCGTTCACTTTTACCAAACCGCTCGATACAGGAAGGATACCGGAAGCTGTCTTAATTAACGTGGATTTTCCAGCGCCGTTCGGCCCGATCAAAGCAGATACTCTGCCCACTTCAAATTTGATGGAAATATCCTTTAAGACCGGGCGTTTTTGATATCCGGCGCTGACATTATGAAAAGTGAGAGTATAGTTTTCCGTATCCATATCCCTTACCAGAATGCCTGCTGTTTAGATCTCTTCAAAACCCACAGGAAAAATGGCGCACCTACCAATGCGGTTATGATTCCCAATGGCACTTCCTGCGGTGGGATGAGGATCCTGGCGATAATATCTGTGACCAGAAGGACAAAGATACCAAACACGATGGAGAGTGGGATCAGCTTTCGATAATCCGGCCCCCAGATTATGCGCACCATGTGCGGCACGATCAACCCGATGAAACCAATGATGCCGGTAAATGCCACCGCGGATGCTGCTGCAAGGGACGAACCGATGATGATAACCACCCTGGCTTTTCTGATATCCACCCCCAATTGGGCAGCCTGCTCTTCGCCGAACTGCAATACGTTCAAAGGATAAGAAGACAGAAGTATGGCTCCCAACCCTATAATTGCATATGGCAGCATGGCCAGAAAAGGTTCCCAGCCTGTCATCGATGACCCGCCGAGGAGCCAGATGATCGCCCGCCGAAGTTCGTTTTGTGATTGGATCATCAGGTAAGAAGTCAACGCGGTACAAAAACTGCTGATTGAGACCCCTGCGAGTAACAGGTTGGTGATCGGCACAGACTTTCCCACCCTGGCCAGGATATATACGATCAAAACAGTCAGTAACCCGGCGAGAAAAGCCGCAAACGGGATGGCATAAAATCCTAGCCAGCTTTTCCGGCCAGTGCACGCTCATCGCAATGACTGCGCCCAACCCGGCTCCGGAGGCGACACCGATCAAATACGGATCCGCCAAAGGGTTACGGAACAATCCCTGGTAGGCAGCGCCGCTGCCCGCCAGTGATGCGCCAGTCAGTGCGATCAACGCTGTCCGCGGAAATCGCAGATCGAACAGGATGGTTTCATATGATGCCGGCCAATCCGATGTTATATGAACTCCCGGTAGTTTATCTACGAGCATCCGGAAAAGCGTTTTCAACGGAATTCCCACCGAACCGATGAGCAAGCTTAGAAGCCCGGCAAAAACTGCCAGGCTTACTGCAATCATCATAGGTGAGATTTTCAATTTCAAAAGTAGCTCCAAAACAAATTACTGGTTGAGTAATTTTGCAAGTTCTTCCAGTCCATCCACCAAACGTGGACCAGGCCGACTGACCAGGTTATCGTCAAAGGGGTACACCCGGTTGTTTTGCACCGCGGAAATGGCATTCCAACCTATCCTGGCAGCGACTGCCTCAGCAGTCACGCCATAAGCCGCATCACCCATCAAGATCACATCCGGGTTGGCAACGATCAGCGCCTCCTGGCTGTATTGGATCCATCCTTCACCGGCGTCATTAGCAATATTAACTCCACCAGCCATGGATAACAACACATCAATGAAGCTGCCCCTGCCCGCCGTCCATGGCTTGGATGGATCGCTGCCATCCAATTCATAAAACACTTTTATTGGCTGTACATTTTTCTCCTTGGCCGCCTCTACCACAGCTTCCACGCGCTTTTGTAAAGACATCACAAGATCATCCGCTTCATTTATTCTGCCAGTCAATTTTCCTACTGTCTGAAGGTTGACATACAAATCCATCCAAATCTGTCGGGTTAGAAAGATAGAACACGATCAAACCAAGGTCCTCCATGGCTTTCACCTGTTCGGGTGTATTGATCTCCGCCGCCAATACCAGGTCTGGTTGCAGCGCGGAAATTTGTTCAAGACTGTAGTTTCCCATTGAACCGCCTACACTTGCAATACTTAGCGCTTCTGCCGGGTAGTCAGAGAACTCATCCCGGCCGACCACCTGCCCATTCGCGCCGAGCGCAAACAAGATTTCTGTATTGGAAGGCGCCAATGATACGATTTTCTGCGGTGTTTCCAATATGGTTACCGTTCTACCAAGTCCATCCTCAAGTTCAAAGCCATTTGCTGCATTCTTTTGGGGGGCTGCGGAACAGCCTGTCAATTGTAAAGATATAAACAGTAATATGATGATAAAGTATTTTTTATTAATTATTTTCATTTCAATCCTTTGGTAAAAATGATGAAATCAAAAAACCTGTCTCTCGACAGGTTTGGGGAAATGTTCTGTTTTATTCAGTCCGTTTCCACCTCCTTAACGCGAGAGTGTGGTAAGCGCAGAAAAGGTGGGCGACCTGACTTGGAGTTTTACTCCCTACAGTTGCGCGACAGCGCCGGACTTGAAAAATAACTTCTCACCGGCTTCGCCATTAAGTCTTCCCATCCGGGGGAAAAGACGCCTTATCCGCAATATTCAATTGTGAAACAATTGTAAGTCTCTTCTTAATTCAAGTCAACTGAATTTGAATTCCAATTCCTTTTCAAATGTTATTTTGATCAGGTTTTATTCATATTCGTTAGCGCTTCAATGGTCTGATGGATTCTCAATATTCGGGTTTCTGGTTTTTTCGCTTCAAGGATGGCATCCACATATTGCTTCTGGTGTGAAAATGACAATTTCTTCCAATTCTTCCTTGCCTGAGAATTTTTTCCAAGGGCTGCAGTCAGGTCGTCAGGTGGTATTATGAACCGCGGACCTGTATCTACCGCCATCTCTACTTCTACCACATCACCAGCCTTTACACCCGCTTCTTCGCGCAGCTTGCGATTAACACCCAGGTAGTGCACTCCGCCATATGGTACGATGCTGCTCTTATAAAAACAACCATCGAGTGTGCCTATGACAGGCACTCTAGACAGCGTGCCAAAGACTTCCAATACATTGAATGGAATTGTGAGGAAGGTTGCAGAGCTATCCGGCTCCCGCGTGAGGGTTGCCTTAAAACGGATCATTTCCTGGTCCTTGCTTTCAGCCATTCCTTGACCTTAATACTTATTATTCAGCAATAAAGTGTCTATCCGCCTAGATAGGCACTGATGACCTTTGGGTTCTCCAACAAATCCTGCGCCTGTCCTTCGAGGACGATCTTTCCTGTTTCGAGGACATACCCGCGATCAGCAATCGATAGGGCCATCTGTGCATTTTGTTCAACAAGAATAATGCTTGTGCCCTGGTCGTTGATATCACGGATGATATCAAACACCTGTTCCACCAGTATAGGAGCCAACCCCATGGATGGTTCATCGAGAAGTAACACTCGGGGATGCGCCATCAGGCTTCTGGCCATAGCCAGCATTTGCTGCTCTCCACCTGAAAGCGTGCCGCCCAGTTGATTGCGCCTCTCACCTAAACGAGGGAAGCGCTCGAACATGTTATTCACATCTTTTTTGATAGCAGCTTTATCTGTTTTCGTATAGGCGCCTATTTCCAGGTTCTCCCAGACGGACATCTTGGAAAAGATCCTGCGCCCTTCAGGCACTTGGATTACGCCACGCCGGACAATATCCTGTGGTGGGACTTTTGTTAATTCTTCTCCTTCAAAGACAACCAATCCGGTTTTCGGGCGCAGGATACCAGATATCGTGTTGAGCGTGGTTGATTTACCAGCGCCATTTGCGCCGATCAATGCTACGATTTCGCCCTGTTCCAGGTGAAAACTGATTCCCTTCAGTGCATGGATCGCATTGTAATAAACTTGAATGTCTTTAACCGTTAACATCATTGCGTTTTCTTTCTGCGGTATTTTTCCGAAAGCGCCGCACCTCCAGGTCCGAGATAGGCTTCGATTACCCTTGGATTCGCCTGGATCTCTAAAGGTGACCCTTCAGCGATCTTTTCGCCGTAATCTAAAACACTGACCTGATCAGAGATGTCCATCACAACTTTCATGTCATGCTCAATCAAAACGATGGTGGTGCCTAGCTGATCGCGCAACAGCTTGATGAATGCTGTCATTTCAGACGTTTCCTGTGGATTCATTCCAGCGGTTGGTTCATCGAGCAGGAGTAATTGCGGTTTATTCGCCAACGCGCGGGCAATTTCCAACCTGCGTTGCGCGCCGTATGGCAAGTTCCGAGCTTGATGATCACCCAATCCAGCCAGCCCAACAAAGTGGAGCAGCCGTCTTGCTTCTGCAAGGGATGATTTATCTTCTTTCCTATCGCGCGGAGTCCCGATGATCACATCCACCCAGGTGGACTTTAACTGCGGGTGAAATCCAACCAGGATATTCTCCATAGCACTCATACTCTGAAACAACCGGATATTTTGGTATGTACGCGAGAGACTTCGGGAGGCAATCTGATTGGTTGGCAAGCCCTGGATAGGCGTGTTCTCCAGAATGATTTGTCCCTCTTCGGGAGTGTAAAAACCAGATATGCAGTTGAATAATGTCGTTTTTCCGGCGCCGTTCGGGCCGATGATGCTGGCGATCATTTTCGGTTGGACTTCCAGGGTTACGTTATCAACAGCAGTCAACCCGCCAAATTTTTTGGTTACATTCCTAACTTCAAGGAGTGCTGTCATACCTGCTCTCCTTTCACATTATCAGGAATTACCACCTTATCTTCAAGCTTCGGTGTTTTTGCCGGCCACAATCCTTCAGGTCTTATCAACATCATCACGATCAATAGGGCGCCAAAAATAAGCATTCGATAATTTTCCAACTGCCTCAGTAATTCTGGAAAACCTTTGAGCACAAAGGAACCGAGGATGATTCCGGGCAGGCTGCCCATACCGCCGACGATCAACAAACAGATCACATTGATAGATACCATCAGCACATGATCATCGGGACCGGTAAACTGGTTACGGGAAGCGAATAATGCACCGGCAATTCCGGCGATGACTGCGCTGAGGGCGAACGCCAGCATCTTGTAGGCGAACTTATCCACACCGGTCGTCTGGGCAACGGTTTCATCCTCACGGATGGCGATCCATGCCCGCCCTGTTCTGGAGTTTTGCAACCGATGAGCAATATAGGCAATCACAACAACCGCAATAATGATGATGTACATGAAATCGACGTCGGTCGCGAACGATCTTCCAAAGAGAGTAGGTCCAGGAATATTGCGAATTCCTCTTGGACCACCTGTGAGATCTGTTAGCAGGTCGCTTTTGATCATGATCCGGACAATTTCAGCGAATCCGAGCGTAACGATGGCCAGATAATCTCCGCGAAGGTTCAAAATAGGCAGACCAATGATGATGGCACCTACCGCTGCGGCTATTCCGGCGATCGCCAAAGCCACCCAGAAGTTAAATTCCAGGTGATGCGGCTCGGGGGCAGTCAGCAGGGCAAATGCATAAGCGCCTATCGCGAAGAAGGCCACATAGCCAATAATTAACTGCCCTGCCAGGCCAATAATCAGGTTGACCCCGATCCCCAACAGAATGTAGATGCCCACCGTACCCATGGCATAGTTCCAGTACGAGCCCCATTCCCGCGGGAGGATGATGAGTGCCACTGCCACAAGTAGGGCAACTCCATAGCGAATCCATTTGTTGGCTGATAATGCAACCAGGTTCTTCCGCAATGTACTGCTGGTATTTGTTTCCGCCAGTTGTTTCGTGGCTTTTTTCCGCCATTCCGCTCGTAAGACACCTTGAATTAACAAGCTCCCAATCAATGTGGATGCAAATATGATAATGAGCAATTGGATTGCCCCGGCAAGCGGTGTTTTATTGAAGATAAAAAGTTTTATTACTTCCGGAGAAACTGCCTTCAGATAGTCTCTAAAATTGACGCCATTGGCATTCAAAGCGCCCATCATATACCCGAACAAAGAAATAACAATGGCGCTCACCAATCCAGTCATAGCTCCTGCAATCAGAGCATTTTTTAAGGTACGTGTATTCTCATCCCTTAGGCTGAGATATGCAGAGAATAGCCCAATAAGCGATACAAAACTAATAAAACCGCCATTGAGTAATATAGCCCCTTTGGCGTTTGGAGCGACAAGTTCACCTAAAAGTTCAGCCGCGATCTCTGTAAACCCGATGAGGTACATAAAGATTGTGACTATGGAAATAATTAGTGCAGTTTTTATGCTTGATGGAATAATTTTTAACATTAGAGCTTCTCCTCAGCCAACGCTTCGCCCAGGATACCTGATGGACGGAAGAGCAGCATCAAAATGAGGATAGTAAAGGCGATAACATCTTTCAATTGGAAGTCAATTCCCAATAAAGCTGGGCCGGTGGATTCGATCAACCCCAGGAACATTCCACCTACCATAGCGCCAGGGATATTGCCAATGCCGCCCAACACCGCCGCAGTAAAGGCTTTGATGCCTGGCAGGAAACCGGTATAGTGATTTACTAATCCATTATGGATACCCCACATCACACCTGCAGCGCCTGCCAGAAAACCGCTGATGATGAAGGTCTTGCTAATGACGTCATCCACGTCAATTCCCATCAAAGCAGCACTGTTTTTATCCTGTGCGACAGCCCTCATCGCCCGGCCGAGTTTTGTTTTTTGCACAACATAATACAGCACAGCCATCAGTACAATGGATAAAACAAATGAAAACACGCCGGTATAAGTCAGGATGACCGGGCTGTCATTGATGACGATCGTCCAGCCAGATCCACGAGTTAACATTGTAGGGTTAGTATAATCACGACGTTGAGGTCCGAACAATAGCATTGCAGCATTCTGCAGGAAAATAGAGGCCCCTATAGCTGTGATCAACAAGATCAACCGCGGTGCTCGTCTTAATGGACGGTACGCCAGCCTTTCCAGCAAGTAACCGGACCCGGCAGATATGATTGTGCCGACCAAAAAAGATATGACCACCGCAATCAGAGGAAATGCGTTTAAGAAATTGTTTTGCGAATCAATTTTAATAAATTTTAATAATTCAAAGACAAAATATCCACCAAACGCACCGAGCATCATTACCTCACCGTGCGCAAAGTTGATCATGAACATAATGCCATAAACAAGGGTATAGCCAATAGCGATCAAGGCATACATACCGCCGATGATCAGGCCTGAGACGGCAAAGCGCACCCATGTATCCAATCCGTATTCCGCCTGGATAACGAGGATATCAAACAATCGCCAGACAAGGACAGCGATCAGAATGAAACCCAGGCTCAACCGAATGATGCGGCCAGGACGCAGCGGTTGCTTCTGTTTGGAAGTTTCAGAACTTTTTTGCATATTGTTTTCTTTTGAAAGAGATTGGCGGGGTTAACCGCCAATCTCTTGATAAATTATTGAATTACTTCTCGACTGCTGTCCATGCACCGTCTTTGATGACATACAGAACAGGGCCGGAGGCATTGCATTCACCATTTTCACGGCAGGTGATGACACCAGCAATACCCTGGTAGTCTGTCAATCCACGAACGCCGGCAACAAGTGCTCCACGTGGAACATAGAGTGTATCGCCACTGAGAACGGCAACGCTCTTAACGACGGTCATCAAAGCCATTGCAGCATCGTATGAGTTCCAGGTGTAGGCAGAGAGAACGCCAGGAGCAGTTCCGAACTTTTCAGTATATTTCACGTCAAAGGCATCTTTCGGAGGTGAGCCAGCTGGCACGAGGGTGGTGGAGTAAGCGCCTTCACCATTTGCACCAGTCTTCTCAAGGAAGTCCTGACCGAAGGTGCCATCACAGCCAAAGAAGACGACACCGGCGAGACCGGTCTGTCCTAATTGATTTACAAGGACTGCGCCATCAGCATTGTAACCACCAAAATAAATGGCTTCTGGTTTCTTGGATGCAACAGCGGAGAGAATGGCTGAGTAATCTGTTTCTCCCGGGGTGATGGCTTCGAAAGAAACAACTTCGCCGCCAAGACCCTTGAAGTTTTCATCGACCATATTCGCAAGACCTTGACCATAGTCGGATCCGTCATGGATGACTGCGATCTTTGTGAAGTCGAGGTTATTGAATAGGAAGTCCGCCGCAGCTCCAGCCTGTTCGACATCGGTGAAGGCGCTGCGATTGAACACAGTGGAGCCATCTTTGGTTAGATCAGGATTTGTTGCAGAAGGTGAAAGCATGGGAACACCAGCTTTTTCGTAAATCGGCTTGGCGGCTGCGGTCTCGCCAGAGAATGCATGACCGGCCATGGCAACAAAAGTTTGATCGGATACCAGTTTGTTGGCTACTGCTGCTCCGCCTTCAGGTGAAGCACCGGAGTCTTCTGCAAGGAGTTCAAACGAGAAGCCTTCCACCTGCCCAAAATCTTCGACAGCTACCAGCATAGCCTGGGACATATCTACACCAAATGCAGCGTAGTCACCAGTGATTGGACCAGCGTAACCGATTTTAACGGTTTGACCGCTTTCAATCACGGCACAACCATATGGATCAGATGTACATACTTCCGGCTCGCCGGCTTCGACTGGGGCAGCTGGCTCTGCGGGGGCAGCGGGTTCTGCAGGTGCGGCTGGTTCAGCTGGGGCTGCAGGCTCAACAGGGGCTGGAGTTGCTGCAGGTGCACAGCTTGCCAGCATGATGGCGGCGATCATTACTACAAAAAATAATACTCTCTTCTTCATGATTTTCTCCTGATAATAATTTTATATATTAATATTTCTACATGTTCCAACGTAAGGTTTGATATTATATCCTGTTATTTTGATCCTCCTAATTCTCTGATCTTAAGGATCAGGTGACTGCTTGTCTGTCAGAAGAATACTTTTTATAAAGTCCTTCTTCCATCACCCGGGATAAGCGCGCAACAGCTTCCCAAATATCTACAAACCTTGTGTAGATGGGGGCAATTCCCAGGCGGATATTATCCGGTTCTCGGAAATCAGGGATCACCTGCAAATCATTGATCAATGCCAGGTTTATCCTGTAACCTTCAGGGTGGCGAATACTTACATGCGAGCCTCGCCGGGCTTCCTCGCGTGGTGTTCCCAGTGAAAAGCCCAGCGGCGCAAGAAACTTATCATTCATTTCGATCAGGAACGATGTCTGTTTTATGGATTTTTTTCGTAGCCGATCCATTCTTGCTTCCAACAAAAGATCAACACCCGGTTCCATGGTGAGCATCGAGATCACATTTGGTGTTCCCACCAGGAAGCGCTTGATCCCTTCCGCAGGCTCAAATTTCAGATCAAAGTTGAATGGACGTTTATCACCGAACCAACCCCAAATTGGCGACACTGCACGATCTTGTATTTTGCTATTTACATATAAAAAAGCTGGAGCGCCTGGACCGCCATTGAGGTACTTATATGTGCATCCAATGGCAAAGTCAGCGTCCCATTTATCCAACTCAACGGGAACTGAACCGACGGAATGGCTTAAATCCCAAACCACCAGCACGCCTTTTTTATGAGCAAATTCGGTGATTCTGGCTGCATCATAGAGAAAACCACTTTTGAAAACCACATGCGAAAGGATGAGGACAGCCGTATTGGTGTCGATCATGGCATCAATTGCAGAATCTGTGATGGTGATGCCATCATCCGATTTAATCACACCAATTTCGTACCTGTTTCCAAAAATATTCGCACACCCCTGGATCACGTAGTGATCGGACGGGAAATTAAATTCATCCGTGACTATCTTGTTTCTTCCTGTCTGCATCATCAAAGCGGCCATAACTACTTTATAGAGATTCATGGTTGTTGAATCGCATACAACCACTTCATCATCTGCAGCTCCCACAAGACCAGCGATCTTTGCTCCAATTTTTCCTGGCGCTTCAAACCAGTTAACTCCCCACGACCTAATCAATTGTTTTCCCCACTCTTCATTTACAACTTCTGCTGCTCTTTTAGCGCTGCGCTTCGGCATTCTTCCCAGCGAATTTCCATCCACGTAGATCATGTTGGGATCATCAATCACAAATTCGTTTCTAAAACTGGCAATCTCATCCTGCGCATCTAGAACTTCTGCGATCCGATTGTAGTCTTGCAAGGTGGATTTATTCATTATTGAGGTATCAGTCGACATAATAGGCATAACCTCCATTCGCAAGGTTTTGTTTGCCAATCTCCAATAAATCGTCTGGAATAACTCTGTAGGTTTCTCCAATGGATGTGTCTTGCGGTTCACCAACAACTTTTTCATTATTCCAGAAACGCTTGACAACCCTCGCCGTAAGCTGGGCAGCCAGCAGGGTAACGCGATAATTGAGCGTTTCGTAGGTGTCCGAATGATATACAGGCAATTCCTCTCGCAGGATGATCGCCCCAGTATCTATGCCAGGATTGATGTAATGTACTGTTGCACCCTGTTTGATATTTTTATACAGTGCCCAGCCAACGGAGGATGACCCTCTGAGCCAGGGAAGTAGGCCGGGGTGAGTGTTGATGGTGCCCAGTTTAGCAATGGATAAAATGTAGTCTTTAATAATCCGTGTGCCACCCAGGACCGTTAATTCTGGCTGGTAGTTTTCCAAGATCTCTTTACATGTGGGATCATTATGGTTAGGCACGCTCAGTACTTCGATTCCCAGGTTATTAACTAGGTCAGAGATCAGCGCGTGAACAGGTTGTCCGGCCATGCGAGTTTCAAATTTGCCGCGCTCTACCTCTGCAACATTTGAAACTTCATTTACAATTAGCCCTGGAACACAACCTAATTTCAACAGGTTTTCCAGCATTATTCTTCCCCAAGGATGTTCTTCCAGTACTAGAAACGCATATTTTACAGTCACATACCCTCCAATTGGTTCGGTCGGCAATTTCATTAATAATAAAAGCCATCCCAGAAGGGATGGCTTTTGTGGATTCGTTCTCTTATCTTTTACTTCTTATCCACTTCTGCCAACCCAAACCGATAAGGTCCAATAAGAATAATATAGGACCACATAAGGAAAGCAATAAGCAGATAGAAGTAAATTAAATCCATATTAGTGGCTAATTATAGGCTGAAAACCGTTTCTGTCAATAGTAAGGATATTAGAATAGGGATTCAACAAAAAATGTGAACATGGAGGATGAATGCCTACTCGCTTAAAAACATTGCGAAAACCAGCATGGCATGATTCTAGCAACTTAATCGCTGTTCAACCTTATCTATAAGGAGTTGCTTTATGAAGAAGCCACAGCGGTTACTTATGTTTACAATAACATTAATTCTCAGCCTGGTACTCAGCCCGATATCATCTGTCTATGCTGATGGTCCCACGTATAGCACAACGATAACCTATCAGAATATCGGTTTCGAGATCGCCCACATTACAATTCTCTACTACCCTACAAGGTCAATCCACACCTATCTCAATACCACGACCTGACCTGCCTGTAGGAGCGAGCGCATCCGTTTCTATTGGAGATTTGGACACGTCCCCCACTGGACTCAAGGGTTCCGCAGTGATCAAATCGGACGTTGAGGTTGCAGTATTGACAACTCATATTCCCACGACGGTCAGTATTAAAGCACGCCCTGTCGCTGGCGCTGCAACAAAAGGATCGGCTAATCTCTGGCTGGCAAAAATTAGAAAGTTTGAAGGAGAAAGTGAGACTATTTCGATTCAAAATCTGGATAATACTGAAGCAGACATAAAACTCACCTTTTATGGCGGAAGCAACCCGATTACGATCACTAAAAATAATATCCCAGCAGGTGGCGCCTTATTTATTGATCTCACCTCATTAAATGAAATTGGCAGCACCTTTTTTGGCTCTGTTTATGTAGAATCGGTCCGTTCAGGCAGCAATACACCAGGTAAGATCACCGGTATGGCATTGCATTCGTATGGTTCTCCAACAGAAGCTTCTGCTACCGAAAGTATCTCCAGTGGAGGAACAAAAATATACATGCCATTGGCTATGTGTTACAGCATGGGTGGTGTTTTTACATCTTACTATGTCTTTAACACAGACCCTGCTCAATCGGCAAAAGTAACCGTCACCTACAACACCGGGAAAACCGAAATTCAGACATTGGACAAGCAAACTGGTCGTTACTTCCACGCCTGTAACCCAAAGGGAACCGCTTTCGGTTATACGGGCTCGGCAATCATCACCAGCAATGGACCGCAGATATTGGCAATTGGTACGGTCCAACAATTGGGGATGGATGGCTCATTCGTTGGCCAAACCACAGGCGCTGATAGATTAGCCCTTCCTTATGCATATTACTCCAGTTCCAAATACAGCAATGGACAAAGATCCCGAACAGTCATCTCGGTGATGAACATGGGCGGAGCACTCAAAGCCGGGAATGTGGTTGCAAAATACTTTGGCAAAGATGGCAAATTGATCGGAACAGTTCCATTTCCTGCTATACCCATCTGGTGTGAAAATTGATACTTATGCCGCTCAACTTGGCGGCGTCGGTGCGGAATTTGGATATTATGCTGACGGTTCAACCGGTGGAAGCGTAATTATTGAAGGCCCATCCGGCAGTTCACTTATGGCTGTTGCCTGGGTAACCAGCATCGCTGGATCAGGTGTTTACTCTGGTGAAGTATATAACGCCATACAACCAATAGGCACACCTTAAGCTCAAATAATGATGGACTAAATCATAAATTAGCACAAATTACACCCCAGGCAAAACCTGGGGTGTAATTTGTGTCCATTAGTGGGTGTATTTATTAGGATGTCAAGTGGGAAAATAGGATCCTTAAACCAATCCCGATCAAAATGAGGCCACCAAATATTTCCATTTTCTTTCCAAATTTCATCCCCAGTTTGCAGCCAGTTTTGAGTCCAATCAAAGATAATCCGAAGGTAATTATGCCAATTAATAGAGCAGCCTGCAGAATGGAAGTGTTCAGCAGAGCTAGGCTGAGACCTACAGCAAGTGCATCGATGCTGGTTGCGACCGAAAGCATGACCATCAAACCACCCCTGGTTGGGTTGGTTTTGTATGTTTCGGATGTCGGATCCAATCCCGAGCGGACCATGTTCAACCCAACCAAGAGCAGCAGACCAAAAGCGATCCAGTGGTCAAATTGTGATATCCACCGGGAGATGGTGCTGCCTGCAAGCCAGCCTAAAAATGTCATCAATCCCTGAAAAAGGCCAAAATGAAAAGCCAACCGAAGTACGGATCTTTTTTCTTTGGCTGCGCCATTTGTTCCGACACATAAGGAAACCGCAAAGGCATCCAGAGCCAGGCCTATAGAAACAATAATTGTGGCGAATAAATCCATATTGGGTGGAATTATACCCACTCATGGATAAATAATGAATGATTGAAGTATCAACTGTGAGAATGAACTGATTAGCGTTGAATCGTGCCGCAGTCTGTAAGCTGGTCAGGTTGGACAATCCATATTTTCGCTTTTGCTTCAGCATCAGTTACGACCTTAGAAGAAAGCGCTGAGTTAGTGATCACAATAATGTATTCTCCTGAAGGTATATGCGAAAATACGAACTGACCATTTTCATCGCTTGTCGTTGATGGGCTATTTGCGGTATCCAAGACAAAGACCGCGTCACCATCTCCATGCGCCACTGATGCCAGATGGATTACGATACCTCCAGTAAATGCCCCGCTCTCCTCATCCATTACAACCCCGGAGAGGTCTCCAAACCCAGGAAGGATCTTTGGTACTTTGGACTTCCCGGATAGTATCGGGCTATCTGAAATAACGTGACAACCTGAAAGAAACAAACAAAGGATGAGTGTAAATATGATGGTTTTTTTCATAACATATCCTTGATCGAAGAAGTGCAAGTTATTGACCATCCAAAAATATTTGTTATTAATATATATTTTATTGTATTTAATGGCCGGTTCGAGGATAATAAACCTGTTCAAATTTATTAAATCAGTTTGGCTATCGTATGAAATTCATTCGCAAAATAAATCCAGCAGAGATTCTGAGGTGGGGTAGTAATCGAAAATCCAGGATCACATCTTGGATTCTATTAGGCATCATTTTAATAATTGCAGGAATCATCGGTTACAGTCTTTTTGGAACAAGATGGAATACCGCGCTCAATGCTGAAGAAAAAGGGTGGCTCCAATCTCACCCTGTCATTAAATTTGCTCCTGACCCAAATTTTCCTCCCCTTGAATTTTTTGATGAGAATGGTGAATACAAAGGATTGGTGGCTGATTATTTTAAGCTGATTGAAAGAAAACTTGGGGTGAACATCGAAATCGTCCGTTTGGATACCTGGAATGAAGTTCTGTCCCAGGCACAGACCCGAAAAGTGGATGGGATCACTGCTGCCCAGGTTACACCCGAAAGATTGAAATACCTTGCATACACAACGCCTATTATTGATATTCCGAATGTATTGATCACTCAAAAAACCTATTCCAACGAATTAAGTTTGAGTGAGATGGATGGGTGGACCATTGCCATTACCGAAGGCAATGCGATGGATGAATACATCAGAAAAAACTATCCTTACATTACCATCAAATCAGTAAAGAGCGATCTGGATGCGTTGGAATGGGTTTCCTTTGATAGAGCGGATGCCACAACCGTCAACCTGGCCATTGCATCCTATCTCATTGACAAACATGGATTTACCAATTTACGTATCGCTGGAGACTCCGACAGAAGCAATCCGTTGGCAATTGCGGTTAGGTCTGATGAACCGATCCTGAAAAGCATTATGCAAAAAGGACTCAACTCGATTATCCGACCGGGAAAAAAATGAGGTCTATGCTAATTGGGTAGGGTTGAATGATGGAGGGTCGCCATATACCAGTCAGGTTTTATCGTTCATTTTCTGGTCTCTGGCTGCGCTGGCTATCTTTATTTTTGTTTCGATATTGTGGAATATGTCCCTCCAAACTCAAGTCAATCAAAAGACGGCAGATCTGAAACGAGAGTTGGCAGAGCGAAGGACAACCGAAGCCAAGCTCAATCAACAACTGGCAAATGTTTCCGCTTTGCGGGCAGTTGGGACAGCTATCAATGCCAGCATGGATCTGCAACTCACACTCAATATTCTGCTCGATCAGGTGAGTTCAAAATTAAATGTGGATGCCTGTGATGTATTACTGCTCAACCCATATACCAGAACGCTTGATTATGCTGCTGATAGAGGTTTCCGCACACCATTTATTCGGGGAACAAGTCTGAACCAGGGAGATAGCTTTGCCTGGCAGGCTGTACAGAACCGCAAGACCATTATTATTGACGACCTGAAAGATGAACCAGGGCTTTTATATGGGTCGATGATCCAGGAAACAGAAGGATTTGCTTCCTATATCGGTGCACCATTGATCGCCAAGGGAATCGTAAAAGGTATTTTGGAGATTTTTCAAAGGCAAGAATTGGAACATGAACAGCCCTGGATGGATTTCCTGGAAGCAATGGTCGGTCAGGCAGCCATTGCATTGGACAATGGAACAATGTTTGAAGACCTTCAGCGCGCAAATCTGGATTTGACACTGGCATATGATGCGACAATTGAAGGGTGGGCAAGAGCGCTTGAATTAAAAGATGGAGCCACCGAGGGGCACTCTCAAAGAGTAACCCAATTAACTCTTGACCTCGCCTCACACCTTGGCATCCCTGATTCCGAGCTTGTTCATATACGCCGGGGAGCATTGCTGCACGATATTGGCAAAATGGGAATTCCTGATAGCATCCTGAGCAAACCGGGTAAATTGACAGAAGAAGAATGGGATATCATGCGCAAACATCCAATTTTTGCGCGGGATATGCTGAAAAACATCTCCTACCTACAACCGATCGTTGACATTCCTTATTGTCATCATGAAAGATGGGATGGAACAGGTTATCCTCAGGGTTTATCACAATCCAGAATACCGCTTTCTGCGCGAATTTTCTCGGTGATCGATGTATGGGATGCGTTATCCTCCGAACGGCCTTACCGTGGACCCTGGTCTGAAGAAGAGGTCTTCAAGTATATAAAAGAGAACGCTGGCATTCAATTTGACCCACGGGTTGTTGAAGAATTCTTCAAACTGATGAAAATTTGATCCGGAATTATTACATTTGATTATCAGCAACCAGACAAGGATAGGATTTGGATGGAAAAATTTACTCCCAGGAATATTAGGAACCTGATCATTTATTGCATTTATGTCCGCAATCACAGCCATGAAGGAACCTTCAACGCTGTGATCGACGACCTGGAAAGGATTGCATCCCTCGGTGTGGATGCCATCTGGTTGATGCCAATTCACCCCATCGGTAAACTCAACAAGAAAGGCTCACTTGGCTGCCCTTATTCCATAGCAGATTATCGCGCGGTAAACCCGGAATATGGGTCTTTGGATGATTTTATACAGCTCATCAATAAATCTCACGGTTTAGGCATGAAGGTGTTGATCGATGTCGTTTATAACCATACTTCACACGATTCAATCCTAATTCAAGATCATCCTGAATTTTTTTACCAGGACCAAAATGGGAGACCTTATACAACCGTTCCTGCATGGAGCGATGTGATCGACCTGAAACACCCGAACCTAGAACTGACAGAATATCTTATAGAATCATTGAAATTCTGGGTTACTTTAGGGGTGGATGGTTTCCGCTGTGATGTTGCCTCGATCATTCCCCTGGAATTTTGGAATCAAGCGAGGTCTGAACTTGGTCAATTGAATGAAAACTTGATCTGGCTGGCCGAGAGCGTCCATGCTGCCTTCGTTGAACACCGACGTCAAAATGGCCTGTATGCACTGTCCGATGGCGAACTATATAATGCTTTCGACATCACTTACGATTATGATATCTGGCCATTATTAATCAGCGTGATCAAAGTTCAAACCCCAGTAAAACGCTTGTTGGAAATGTACCGCTTTCAGCATGCCATCTATCCAAAAGATTTTATTAAAATTGCATTTTGTAGATAATCACGACCAGGAAAGAATTCACTGTCTTGCCGGGAACGAAGACCAAGCATTAGCGTGGACTGCCTTCCAAGCTTTTAATGACGGCGCCTGGCTGATCTACGCCGGGCTTGAAGCCGGCGAGGATCATACGCCATCATTATTTGATCGTGATCCAATTCGATGGCAAAATTACCAGAACCAAGAATTTATCGCAAGATTGTGCAAAATAAAAAAGCAATCGAAGATCACTGAGGGGCAATTGACATTCATCGCTGACGAACCTTGTATACAATCTGCCTGGATGTCGGCTACTGGCATTTTGTATGGTATTTTTAATGTTACTGGGAATGGCATGGATCAATTAATGTCTCATTACCGATGGTGAATATGTCAATGAAATTGATGGCTCACTTGTGAAAGTGGATAACGGTAAAATTGAAGCGCACCACGAATTGCTTATATTTTTATCGCAGCATTGTTGCATCAACCACAATCCATTTCCTCAGAATTATTGGATTGGGAGTGATCTCTCTACCGAAACCTTAAATGATAATATTATGACAATAAACCCAAAACCGAACGAAGAATTAAAGCTTACCCTCAAATTACCTGTCTCACCAGAAGTAATTTATAACGCCTGGATCGACAGCATCTCCCATCGTGATTTTACAGGTGGAAACGCAGCCATCGATGCCAGGAATGGTGGTAATTTCTCAGCATGGGATGGTTACATTACCGGGATCATGCTGAAACTGGAACCGTACCATCGGATCATTCAATCCTGGCGGACAACTGATTTTCACCCGATGGACCCCTCCTCCACGCTTGAGATCATTCTTGAAAAGGATGAGGAAGGCACCCAGGTTACTTTTCACCATACAGATATTCCTTTTGGGCAAAGTGAAAAATATGAACAAGGGTGGAAGGAATTCTATTTTGAACCCATGCTGGGTTATTTTTCCTTCCTTGCCAACCAATCTTCAAAATAAATATATTCCATAAAATTATAGATTTCTCTAATACATTGGTGTGTACCTTCAAATAATAGTGCTAGCTTTTATTTCAAGCTAATGTGGAATTAAACTGGATTACTTTTTCTTTCGTTCTTCGATCAATCGTTTTACCTCTTCAAATCTTTCCTTGCTGAGAGGGAGTATTCTGGCGAATAACGCTGCCATCAAGTAAAAGAATGCTGTGCCAATTCCCAATACCAATCGTACTGCTGTCAAGGCAGATTGCGGCTGTACCCCGGCTGGATTGTTTTCTATATATCCGAATAATCCTAGCATGCCAAGTGCAAGAAAAATGACAAGCGCGGAAGATGCTTTATAAACCAATTGTGTTACCCCCATATAAAAGCCTTCGCGCCTGACACCATTTTGATATTCGTCAAATTCCACGACATCAGGGATCATGGACCAGGGTAAGACCTGTGTTGCGGATGAACCAATTCCCGCCAGAATTGCAATGATGATCACAAAGGTCACATTACCCACCGGAGCGAAAAGCACCATTAATAGCGGAATCAGGAAGAAGAAGGTAGCATATATATAAGCCCGCCGTTTCCCGAATTTTTCACCCAGAAACACCCACAAAGGCGCAGCCGCCACAGCGATGACCAGCGGCAACCCCATCACAATGGAGGTGATATCTTCCGGAACCTGTACAACATCCTTCAGGAAGAAGATCACCGTAGCCATAAATAGATCCGCCCCCACCTGGTTGAATACGAACATGATGATCATCAACCGCACTTCGCGCACTTGCCACATGGAACGTAATTCTTTCCAGAAACCTTTGCCGAGGATCTTTTCCGCCTCAGCGTGTATCCTTTCCTTCGTTCCGAGGAATGCGATCAAGACAAATAGTGATGTGACAGCGCCAAAAATTACACCCATGATGGGATAGCTGATGGGGTATTCCCCTCTTCCGGGGAAAATATTATCTACAATGACGGCTACACCTGCCGCCGCGATCAGGTTGCCAAGAAACGAAAAAGCCATTCTGTAACCAGAAATGGATGTACGCTCATCGTAGTTCTGAGTTAATTCAGGCATCAGTGAGTTATATGGTATCGTCACAACGCTGAACACCACATTGAAGAGCACCATGATGACCATATAGTAAACGAATAGGAAGACCTTATCCTGAGATGGAATGAGCCAAAGCAGGGCAAAGAGGATCCCCAGCGGAACCGCTCCCGCAAGCAGAAAGACCCTGCGACGGCCAAACTTGCTGCTTGTCTTGTCAGAAATGATCCCCATCCAAAGGTCAGTCATTGCTGCGATCGTTCGAGATACCCAATAGGTTAAGCCTGCCCAAATCGGTGGCAGCCCAGCTACGTTGACCACATAAAAAATGAAGTAAAAATTCATGGCTGTTATTGCCAGGTTGTTTGCGAAATCCCCCAGTCCATAAGCAACCTTTTCTTTGCGTGGAACAACATAACCTTCCTTCATAGCATCCTCCTTTTTGTTAATTAGCGGGATTAATACCTTCGGTCAAATACCTTCCATTCACCTGTAACCATATTATTCTGAAACAATAGAATATCTTCAAACTGAAACATCGCATCCGACTGGATGGGATGGTAAAACACATAATCGCATATTTCAAGTGTTGTTCTATTCGAACCGTTGATGGTTGATTGGTTAGGAACAAGATTTTGGTTTGGCGGGTCGGATATCAACGGGTTAAAAACAACTCCCTGAGGTGCTACAAATTTTCCAGCCCAACCGCCGCCATAGATCTCAAAAGAATTTTGATAATTTGGATTCCACCAACCCAGGATAGCCAGATAACCCTTCAACATAAGGGGATCACCGCGCCCCTTTCTCTTCTTCAACACCGGAGTAGCTATGTATTCTGCCGGTTGTAAACCGCACAAAAAATGCTCTGGATAGGCAGCCGGTCGTAAAACCGCGCCACCGATCCCGATATCAGTGATAAATGGATAATCCAAGAACAAACTATAAGTGCCGCTGCCGCCACTGTTAAATGTCAGCGATTCGTTGAATAGTTTAGGATAATTGGTCTTTCCATAATCAATAAATGAGAGGTAAGCTGCCATGTTGTCTTCAAATTCATGCAAAGCAGCCTTGATCGGAGGAAGTAAAAATGCCTGGTGCATGAGCCACATGGCCTTCATATCCCATGAACCCGCTGAAAGTCAGGTGCTCTGGGTTATTTTGTATGACCTCGAATAATTTAGCCAGATCAGCAAAATTGCCTGCCCCGCCTCGATGCAGGCCAATGTCAATTTCCAGGTTGATCCTCAAAATCAGTTTCTTGTCGATCGCAAAATCAAGATAATCATTCAGGTGTTGCGGAGTATCCACCAACCACTGGATTTCCCCCTGCGCTCGCATCCAATCGTTTTTCGATATTTCGGAATAGAATTCGCGTAATGCGAAAGCTGGAAGCGGTTTTCCGATCAGGATATCAATACCAGAATCAAAATTGTCCATGATCACTTTGATAAATGGCCGATGCACAACTAAGAATTTGTTACTTTCAAATCTCAGGCTTATCTTGCGAATCAGGTCAATGCATGGGATGGATTTAACTACGATGCGATAATGGGCATTGGATGGAATGTTCTGCTGAATAATATCCAGGTTTTCATTCAATAGATCAAGGTCGATCAAAACCCGGCCTGTTCCTATTCCCGCCTGTTTCAAGCCTTCATTTAACTTAGAGAAATATGCGGAATAACCGCCACCATGATCTTTGGGTTTAAGAACGAATAACAACAAAACCAGAACGACGATTACTACAAAAGCAATGATCCATCCCATTTTGTTCTCCCTTCTATGAAGGAAAAATCTTAACTATTCCTTTTTAAATTGTTTATCAAAATTTAAAACTTGAAAAGAAATAGAAATTTATTTGAACCATGCATTATTTGTACTTTTGATATAGCATTAGCCAGTGATCGGTTTTACCAATTTTATGAATTGTTCGGCTTTCCTATCGATCTCTTCATCTGTCGAGAGGATATTTATGCCAAAATCCGTTCCCAACCCTGAATCGACAACACCCACACTCAGATTGATTGCCCTGCTTAAGATATCATCCGTTTTTGGCAGCATGTGTTTCTCGAAATGTTTCTCACCATCGCGATCTTTGAAAGTCAGGATTTGTTCCATATTGTTATAGACATGCCAGCCCGATTTATCTACCGTTTTTGACTTCAGTGCCTTGGCAACATTCTCGGCAACTTGTCTATCATCAAGTATTACTGTTACCAGTGTTGCACATTCGCCAGGATCATTGATCGTTCGAAAAAGCAGCCCTTCTAAATGGGCAGACTGCAGCAGATTTTTGAAACGAGCTTTTTTGCTCCGCAATAATTCTAATATCCTATCCAGTTTTCTCAATTGAGCGAGAGCAAAGGCGCCGGTTAATTCATTCATGCGCATATTGAGTCCAATAAGGGACCGTTTGCCAATTTCTACACCTTTCCGTAAAGGCATATGACCCTGGTCATGGAAGCCGAAAGCACGTTCGTAATAGGACCGATCATTTGTGATAAGCAATCCACCGTCGCCGGCATTGATCACCTTAAAGTTATTCAAAGAAAAAGCCCCCATTTCGCCTATAGAACCGAGCATCCTACCCTTGTAAGAACCACCCAGAGCCTGGCAGCAGTCTTCAATTACGTATAAACCTTTCTCTTTTGCAAAAGCAATGACTTTATCCATATCGCATGGATTTCCAAGCATATGCACCGGCATGACCGCCTTTGTTTTTGGAGTTACTTTTTGCCTCGCATCCTCTACGTCCATTGTGAGGGATTCATCAATTTCCACCATCACAGGGATAGCCCCAACGGCAATGATAGCTGAAAAGGATGCTACAAAGGTATATCCAGGTACAAGCACCTCATCCCCCGGATTGATCCCGATGGCAGTCAAACAAGCCATCAAAGCCCCCGTTCCTGAATTTAGAGCTACACAATAATCAATGCCAGAAAGCCTGGCAAACTCCTGTTCGAGCGAATATACTTTTTGTAAATATTTAGGGTCATCGTCGCTGCCATAACGGGATAAATGACCGGTGTTCAATACCTCTAATACTTCGTTCTTCTCTTCCTCACCAATTAAATAATATCCTGGTCCAGGCATATTTCCTCCTAAGTAATTATTTCCAGTAAGGTTGGAGTTCTTTATATGAAATGACCTTAATCCCAGCTTTGTCGATGGCTTTACGGCAAAACTCAGAGTTGAAAAAAGAATAATCTGCCTGCCGCACACGCCAGCTCGGATTAATGGTTCTCAGTTCTGCTGTTCCCCTGGCTGGGTGGATTGCCCACTCCGAAAGTCCAACAGGTAGATCGTGCAGCATTTGCAGATATCTTTTCGATTTGCCAGCAGTGGGGAGATCATAACTATCAAGATCCGTATGGTCGATCACCGGCAATTCCATATCTTTAATAACTTTTATGAATTCCGGTTCATGGACGCGTAGGGCCAGTCCATATTCACGTGCTAGACGTATGCTTAGACGAAATATATCCTTCCTGGCATCGTGGATATTACAATGGCTGTCAAGCTGATTCGGATGTAATCCATGTGCAAGGGCAGCTTCAATTTGCGCCCTCCACTCAATTTCCAGTTCGTACAAATTTAGACGCAGTAAAAGCGCCGGTTTTTCCGTTTCCAGGGGAAAGAAACCTTCGCCATCCACCAGAGTTGGGATTTTATCTGGTGAGGTAAGAGGCCGCCACCGGAAGTTTTCATGCTCGCTAATGGTTGTCAGATGCACGCCGTGAGGAATATGCGGATTTGTGAAGTTAACAAACCGGAAGCATGTTTGCTCCAAGCAGGTGGCATCATGATCGTACAAGAGCTGGCAACCCCATTATTATAAGTTTCAATGGCGCTTTGATTGGCGGTGAAGCAAAAGCCAAAATCATCGATATTCAAGATGAGCAGCTTTGAGTCAGCCGGGTAACCGAGGAGTTCTGTTGTCAGCATAATTATTCCCTGTAATGAATATATTATATTGCAAACGTTTGCAATATGCAATACCTTATTTTTCCAAATTCCAAATAATATCTTGGGGTTTAGATTATCGTATACAATTATCCAATGAATGAACAAACTTTCACCAATTTTGATCCTACCATGCAAACCCAGCCAACCACAGATTTTCTGGATCAGGTCAAGCTGGGTAAGAATTCCTGGTGGCGTTATACCCTATCGATCCTGTTCATTTTGTTCATCTGGCAGGTAATTGGCGCAATCCCATATGCATTCATTTATTTGCTTCATCTAACCGATAACCAAATCGTTACCTTCATAGCATTGAACTTTAGCTTTCTTTGCCTGTTCGGTGGAATTCTCCTCTCCGTAAGGTTGATTCACCATCGCCGCCTTACCTCTCTCATTACAGGTAGTAAAAAGATATCATTCAAACACATCTTTGCCGCTGGCTTATTATGGAGCGTCATCGTTATTTTTATCACGATCATTGATGCCCTCATCCACCCGGGATCCTATCAATTGACTTTAGATTGGAAAACCTGGCTGGTTTTCTTGCCTTTCGCTGTAGTTTTGACACCCATCCAGACCACATCAGAAGAGCTCTTGTTCAGAGGATATTTTTTACAGGGTTTGAGTTACCTGACAAAAAGAAAATGGATCCTTTCAATAATCTCTGGTGTGATTTTTGCGATCCCGCATTTTCTCAACCCTGAAATGGCACAGGGATTTGTGCTATTAGCAGCGTACTATTTTATATTTGGTTTTATCCTTACCTGGATCACGCTTAAAAGCAATCAGCTTGAATTTGCTATCGGGGTTCATGCCGCGAATAACCTTACCACGGTACTTTTCGCCAACTATACCGGGTCAGCTTTACCATCACCCTCCATCTTTACAGCAAGCATTGTTGATCCATTATTCAACCTGGTCAGTTTCATTCTGGGCGCAGGAATCTTATGGTTACTTCTTTTCAAAGTTTTCCCAAACACGGGTTGGTTGGATAAGCGCTAAATCGTTATCAGACCGTTTCCAAGGTGCCGCGCTTTCGGGCTTCAAATTCAAACACTCTGAATAGCAGATAGCCTGCAAGTATATACCCCACCCCAATGAAAAATTCTCCCCATATTAAAGGAGTCACTGCTGCCATCTCCGATCCACTGATCAAAGCGCGTGAAGCCGCAATTCCCCTTGTCAAAGGCAAACCCCAGGAAATTGATTGCATGATTGCCGGCAGTGTATTGATAGGAACATTCGCGCCAGAGAATAATAAAAGCCCAAAATAAACCGTATTGTTGATGAACATCACATTGGCTGTGATCAGGCTGATGCAGCCCATGAGTAATCCAAGCCCGGCTGTACTGAATGTGGTCACTAAAATAGTCAGTGCTAGCGCTGCGAAGTTGGTCTGTGAATAATCCACACCCAATAGAATTGCTCCCCACGTTAGACCGATCACGACACCAAAGAATCCGTCGATGATGTGCATGAATCCGCGGCCCATGAACAACATCAAGCGATTGGCAGGAGTGCCGAACAGATAAGGCAGGGTTCCCTCCCAGCGATCGCCACCGATGCTCATTGTTACTCCAAAGATGCCGGAAACTGCTGCAATTTGTACCGCATTTCCGATGACATAAAAGGATGAGTTTTGTGATCCAGTTGCGTAACTCCCTAAAAATGTAAAGAAAAGTATTTGAGCAAGCGGCATGATAATCTTTGAAGCCAGGTATGTAACCGGCCGCAGCCAGCGAAACAAAGCAATGTATGACAGGATGGTGCCCTGCCAAAATAGTCTTAAATTGTCAGATATCGTTTTCATAGCTATTCCAATCCAAGAGATGCGTCACTACGAGCGCGAATGAGGACCTTCTTAAAGAGGATGTTGGCGAGTATGAGGTCCGCCACCGAAAAAAAGATCAACATGAACCAGTAGAAAGCGATGCTTGATAACGGATCATTCCCGGATGAAGTCCCGTGCAATGCCTTCGCCGCCCAAAATGGCGGCAGTAGATAACTTAATGGCGTCGTCCATCCTGGAAGCATAGCGATCGGAAACAAAAAACCACCCAGTATATAGATCGGGAATTCCAAGGCATTTTGGAAACGGCCAATACCTGGGCTCATCAAGAATAACGGCGCCAAAATCAACCCGAAGCAGACAAAGGCGATTACAGTAAAAATGATGGTTAGAAAGAAAAATATTGGATTATTTAAATGCAGTGGATAGCCAAAGATAAAAGCAACAAAGAGGTAGGATCCAATCATCGAAAGCAATGATTGGATGACGCTCGCCATATTTTTTCCAAGCAGTATCACATCCAGCGGAGTAGGTACACCGATGAGCGCCTCTAATGTACCCATGTGACGTTCATCATTTATACTATTGCCGCTCACGAATAACAGGCTTGACCATAGACCTGTCATACCGCTGCCCACAACAACAAAAATAGCCGCTTCTGCACCCTTGCCCTGCAGCATCCACATCGCCAGCGTGGCGATTAGCAGGGGCTGAACAAAAATACCAAACAGAATGAAAGAATCCATGATTTGCAGCCGGAATGTCATCTCCGCAACTGTGAACATGGTACGCCAGTTTTTTATGGCAGATTGGATCATTGCTGGCCTCCACCCACCAAACGTACGTATGCATCTTCCAGTGTGGGTTCCCGGGTGACAACTCTACCTATCTTCGTGCCACCTAATTGTGCTAATACTTCCTGCACAGCTCCCGCGCCACGTCTTGTTTGGACCAGCAATGCCTGCCGTTGATCCCGCACTTCGATCTCTACAGAATCTACAAATGGCAGCGATCGCACATTCTCGATAAGATCAGGTGGAGCGCCAAACAGTTCCACTTCGATTACCGAGAGATCTTCAACCTCTTTCTTTAATCCTGCAGGTGTATCCAAGGCTACTATATTGCCATTGTTGATAACGGCAATCCGCTGGCAAAGTGCGTCTGCTTCAAACATGTAGTGCGTCGTAAGCAGAATGGTCTTGTTTTGAGTTTGCAAGTTACGGATCACCTGACGGAATTCCCGTGCTCCGACAGGATCCAACCCGATGGTTGGCTCATCCAAGAATAGGACTTCGGGGTCATGCAGCAGGGTTCTGGCCACGTGCAGTCGTTGTTTCATTCCGCGCGAATAACCTTCCACGCGCTCCTTTCCACGATCTTTCAATCCTACAAGTTCCAGTAGATACGGAATACGTTGTTTGGTGATCTCCGGGGCAACATGATACAGGCTGGCAAAGTAACGCAGGTTATCGATCCCTGATAAACGCCAGTATAATCCCCGTTCGCCGCCGAAAATAAATCCGATGCGCTTGCGTACATCATTAGCGTTATGTACCACATCGAAACCTAGGACAGAGGCGGTCCCGCGCGTAGGTATTAATAGTGTCGTTAACATTTTGACTGTGGTTGTCTTACCCGCGCCATTTGGCCCTACCATCCCAAATAGCTCACCAGGTTCCACGCTAAATGACACATCCTCAACTGCCACAATTTCTTTGGTCGTTTGACGGAACACACCCAACTTAGGTTTAAATATACGGTGTAAATGATCTGCCTGAATTACGCTCATTTATTTCCTTTTATAATTAATTCTGATTTCGAATTCATTAATTAGAATTGCGTCGAGTGAAAAACACTCCAATTGCTTTATTGCGTTTGACCAACGCACAATTATTAGTGATGAAGAAATTATATGACATCCGTCCATTATTGTAACACCCCGATTCTGATAAAATGATCTCAATATTAACACTATTAGCAAGGTATTATTCTTATGCAAACATATAATTTTCTGGGCATCCTGTTGTCATTGCTTTCTGCTGGGACGTGGGGCGGCGGTGATTTTCTTGGCGGGTTATCCACCCGAAAGTTCAACCAGTATGCTGTATTGGTGGTTTCAGCCTTTGCAGGGATACTTGTTTTGATACTTTGCTCAATCCTCTGGCCGGAACCTTTTCCTAAATTCCCTATGTTCTTATGGGCTGCACTGGCTGGATCTTTCGGAGTGCTAGGTTTGTCAGCTTTGTATAAAGGACTTTCCCTGGGACATTCGGCAACAATCGCCCCAACGGCCGCGGTCATCGGAGCAGCCATACCCGTTAGCTACGGTATATTCCTCGACGGAGTGCCGGACAATTTCAAGATCATCGGTTTTATTCTAGCCTTGATTGGGATATTCCTGGTATCGCGTCCTGATGGAGAATCGAACAAAATAACCACAACCAGCATGCTGCTTGCAATCACCGCAGGAATTGGGTTTGGCGGCTTTTTCATCTTCATCACTCTTGCCGGTCCAAATTTGGTTTTTACACCGCTCATCATTTCGCGTACAACTTTTTTCGCCGTTACAAGTATCATCTTATGGATTAATAAAGGGAAAATTGGTAATGCAATTTCCAGCCCGACTGTATGGTTGACCGGCTTGTTCGATTCTGGTGGTAATGCCCTTTACATGCTGGCAAAACAATTCACCAGGGTGGATGTAGCTGTGATACTTTCTTCTCTCTATCCGGCCGCGACTGTACTGCTCTCGAGGATCTTTTTGAAAGAGCGGATCTCGAGGCTTCAATGGTTAGGAGTGGTTTTTTGCCTGACAGCAATCATCATGATTTCAGCTTAGATTGAGCAATAACGTTCGCCAAATAATTTTGTATATCATCAAAAAAGTATAAACAAAAAAAGGCGGATCTGTCGATCCGCCCAGATTGTAATTTGTAAAACTAAACCCTCAGGCAGGCTTCTTTCAATATTTTTGTTCTCAATGACCTCATTTTTTGATGCCAGTAAATCTCCTTCCTCATGATAGGGCTCAATCTCATGGAAGGTTCATCAATGGTGGTCAGAGTGGGTTTGATTATCAAACCGCGGGCATTTGCAAGCTTTTGCTATCCGCCCAGGTACGCCTTGATAACGATTGGATTATGTAATACCTCTTCTGCTTTACCTTTAAGCACGATTCTACCTGTTTCCAGCACATAGGCCTGGTCAGCAATACTCAAGGCCATCTGTGCATTCTGTTCAACCAGTAATACACTTGTGCCCTGTCTATTTATCCCCTGGATAATATCAAATATCTGCTCAACCAGCACTGGGGACAATCCCATAGACGGTTCATCCAGTAATAATAACTTTGGGTTTGCCATCAAACCCCGGGCAATTGCCAGCATTTGTTGTTCACCGCCAGATAATGTCCCGCCCAATTGTTTCGAACGTTTTCCTAAAATTGGAAATTTCTGGAACATTTCATCAATCTTTTTTTGGATTAAATGGCGATCCTTAACAGTATATGCGCCCATTTCCAAGTTTTCTAAAACTGTCATTGCCGCAAAAATCTTCCGTCCTTCAGGGACCTGTACTATCCCCTTCTGAACAATTAATTGGGGCTGAAGGTTAACAATATTTTCATTAAGATATTCCACCGATCCTTTTGTAATTGGCAATAAGGCAGAAATTGAGTTGAGCAAGGTTGATTTTCCTGCTCCATTTGCACCAATCAGGGTTACTATTTCACCTTCATTAAGTTCAATATTTACACCTTGTAACGCGTGGATCGCTCCGTAGTGGACATTAAGATCAGTTACTTTTAGCATGGTCCCGCCTTTGTTTCTGGAATTTTTCCGCTAGGGCTACGCCACCTGGTCCCAGATAGGCTTCGATGACTTTAGGATTTGATTGGATTTGCGCTGCATTGCCATCTGCTATTTTAGTGCCATAATCAAGCACGCTTATCTGGTCAGATATCCCCATGACTACTTGCATATCATGTTCTATCAAGATGATGGTTATACCGAGCTCATCCCGTAAACGCTTAATAAAATTCGTAGCAGTATGTGTTTCCTGCATATTCATTCCAGCAGTAGGTTCGTCCAACAATAAAAGCGTAGGGTTGTTAGCCAACGCGCGAGCAATTTCCAACCTCCTCTGAACACCGTAAGGAAGGTTACGCGCCAGATAATCGCCAAAACCAACCAAGTCAACATATTTAAGCAACCGAATAGCTTCTTGTTGAGACTCTTTATTCTCGCGAAGATAACGGGGGGTATGTACAATTGCATCCATCCAATTAGTTTGCAGTTTTGGATGTAGACCGATCATTATATTTTCCAGTGCGGTCAAATTTCCAAATAGTCGAATATTCTGGTACGTTCTTGAAATACCTAACCTCGCGATAAGGTCCGTTGATAAACCTTGAATAGGTTCATCACGGAAGAGTATTTGCCCTTTTTCAGGTACATAAAAACCGGATATGCAGTTGAAAAGGGTAGTTTTTCCAGCGCCATTTGGTCCGATTATGCTGTAAATTGATTGCTTTGGGATATCCAGATTCACCTGATTAACAGCCGTTAGGCCGCCAAATATCTTGCTCACCTGGTCAACTTTGATGAGTATTTCAGACATTTTTACCTCCTGGTCCAGGTGATTTTTCTTCTACCGGTTTTGGTTTAATCTGTTTTTCCATTTCCGGTCGTGAGGACGGCCATAAACCTTCAGGTCTGACAATCATCATGACAACCAGTAATCCGCCGAATACCAGCAAGCGGTAATTCTCGACTTCACGAAGGAGCTCCGGAAGACCCTTTAATGTGAAAGCACCTAGTATGATGCCAGGAATACTATTCATTCCTCCCACTATCACAATACTGAGAATATTGATTGAGACCATAAGTGTATGGTCATTGGGACCAGTAAATTGATTCCGAGCAGCGAAGATGCCGCCTGCCAAACCTGCAAAAGCAGCACCTATGCATAGAGCGAGTAATTTATACCGCAGTACACTTATCCCATTAGCTCTTGCAGCTATAGCATCTTCTTTGATCGCCAACCATGCTCGTCCTGTACGAGAATTCTCAAGGCGATAGTAAATGAATATTGATAACAATACCCCAGCCAATATCAGATATGTATAATCAATATCACTAACAAATGGCTTTCCAAACAGGGTTGGACCTTTGATATCCTGAATGCCCCGTGGTCCTCCAGTAGAATTAGCCAAAAGATCACTCTTTAGCAGAATACGGATTATCTCGCCAAAACCAAGGGTGACAATGGCCAAATAATCTCCTCGTAAGCGCATTATCGGTAAGCCGAGCAAAAGAGCAGCAACAACTGCCAAAACTACACCAATGATTAATGCAGGCCAAAATCCCCACATCAGTCCGTGTGGTAGAGGCGCATTTAATAATGCCATACTATACGCACCCATAGCAAAGAACGCGGCAAAGCCCAGTACTAACTGCCCGGAAAGACCAACGATAATGTTCAACCCAATCCCCAGAATAACATACAAACCTACCAAGCCTGCGACAAAGTTATTGTAAGAACCCCACCTGGTTGGCAATACAATTACCAATACTCCGATAATCAAGTACACTAAATATTTGGAAAAGTTTTTGGCAAACGCTGGGAGAGAATTTATTTTGGTTTTGGTGAATGTAGTTATTGATTCTTTAACTGTCGCCAAACCCTCCCGAATAATATTAGACCTAATTAGGACTGATAATATTCCTCCAATTAAGCCTGAAATAGTGAACAAACCCAGGTGAACTAGTGGGCCAAGTTGATCTAATTCTAAGAGAAATACATCCATGCTTTCAGGCGAAAGGGCAGCCAGATAACGCCGCACATCAGTTTCAGATTGTATCAACCAAACAAGTATCAGAGAGAAGCCGGCAACAACTAACCCACAGGTCAAACTGGCAAATAAGGCACGCAAAATTCGGTTTGCAGGTTTTCCTTCTTTCCCTGAGATAAACCAGCCCATCCACAAACTAAAAAGTACCAGGAAAACAACCATGTATCGTGCTTCCGGCACAGCGCCCCGCAGAACATTGGTGCCAGATAATTTACTGATTACTGTAGCAGCCATGGTTTGAAAATCAATCAGCACAAAGATGACCATGATGATCCCAAAAACAAGACCGCGTTGGATACTCGTAGATAACTCTTTCTTGTTCATACTTTTTCCTCCGAGAGGACTTCACCTAGAATACCAGTCGGTCTGAAGATCAAGATAATGATCAATATCACGAAAGCGATGACATCTTTTAGTTGGTAACTAATTCCCAAGGCGGTTGGGCCAATTGATTCAATCAAGCCAAGGAACATTCCACCCAACATTGCGCCAGGTATATTACCAATACCTCCCATCACCGCTGCAGTAAACGCTTTGATACCGGGTAGAAAACCTACAAAATAATAAACTAGACCATTATGTAGCCCCCACATTACACCGGCAGCCCCAGCCAGTGTGCCACTGATAATAAAAGTACGGCTGATAATTACATTTACATCAATCCCCATCAATGCTGCCGTTGATTTGTCCATCGCCACAGCGCGCATAGCTTTACCGAGTCTGGTCTTCTTGATCATGAGATACAGACCAATCATCAAAATAATTGATAGTACAAAAGTCAAAACCCCAGTATAAGGTATGATCACTTGAGAATTATTGATCAGGATTTTCCAGCCTGCCCCACGAGCCATGGCATCTGGATTAGCATAATCACGAGTTTGAGGGCTGAAGAGTAGTTGTGCAAAATTTTGTAGAAATATTGAGGCGCCGATGGCGCTAATAAGAGGAATTAGCCTGGGCGCTTTGCGTAAAGGGCGATAGGCAATTTTTTCTAGTAAATATCCAGTAGACGCTGCTATGATCATTCCAGCAAGAAAAGCCAGTAAGATCGATATGAATGGATAAGCATTGGAAAAAGTAAGCGTAGGATTATCGATGGTCGGAACTTTAATATTCTTTGTCGCTTCCAAAACAAGATATCCAGCGAAAGTGCCAAACATCATTACTTCACCGTGCGCGAAGTTAATCATAAGAAGGATCCCGTATACAAGAGTATATCCAATCGCGATTAACGAGTATACGCCTCCAATTATTAATCCGGAAATTAATAATCTTACCCAAATGTCAACTGTGTACTGCGCTTGAACAAAGAAAACCAGGTAAAAACGCCAAAGAATGAATAATAGCACACCAATTCCAAATGCCTGGCGGATAATTGTTGGCAGCTTACTTCTCTTGATTTTAGGGGTGGTGGATGTCTCATTTGATTGCATTCCTAACTCCTTAATAAATATTGCTTATAGATAACGCGCAGAGAAAGTAGGTTATTCTCTGCGCGTTCAATATCTATTTATTGATTAGTTTGCGGGGACAAACGCACCGTCAATTACTTTATGGAACTGAGGTCCTTGAACATTGCATTCGCCAGTAGCATCACAAGTATAGGAGCCGCTGATTCCGACATAATCGGTCAGACCACGAACAGCAGCCACCAATGCGCCACGTGGAATGTAAAGGGCGCCATCCGCACCAACAAAGGCCACTTCTCTGACCTTGGTGATCAAAGCTGTGACACAGTCGTAACTGTTCCATGAGAATGGAGAGAGTTCGCCAGGGCCTACACCATATGCAGCCATATAGTCTGCATCGAATTTATCTTTTTCAGGTGTTTGGGGTGGAGTCCGAGGAGTTGCAGCATAAGAACCTTCCGCATTTGCTCCGGCTCTGTTAAGGAAATCTGTACCGAACGTTCCGTCACAACCGAAGAAGACTGCATTCTCCAAACCAGTAGTCTTCATCTGGTTGGCAATGACTGCGCCATCCTGTGTATAACCACCGAAGTACAGCAACTCTGGTTGTTTTGCGGCGATAGTTGTTAGAACTGGTGTGTAATCAGCTTCCTTGGAGGTAATACCCATAAATTCTACTACCTCACCACCTAATTCTTCAAATGAGGATTTGACAATTTCGGCTAAACCTTTGCCATAGTCTTCTCCATCATGAAGAACAGCAATCTTGCGGAATCCCAAGTCGTTATAGATGAATTCTGCGGCTGCCTTGCCTTGCGCTGCATCCGTGAATGGCACACGATTGAAGACTTTTGAACCTTTTGTGGTCAACGCAGGGTTTGTTGCAGAAGGTGAAAGCATGGGAATGCCTTTTTCTTCATAGATAGGCATAGCGGCGGCGGTTGCACCGGAGAAAAGGTGGCCAGCTACTCCTACTAGTGTGGGGTCTGCAACGAATTTATTAGCAACTGCAGCTCCACCCTCAGCGGCGCCCTGGTCATCTTCTGCAATGAGCTCAAACTTAAAACCATCGAGATCAGCAGCATCTGCTACTGCAATTTTCCCGGATTGTTCCGCATCGATACCAAAAGATGCATCTCCACCAGTCATTGGGGAACCCATACCGATCTTTATAGTCTGGCCGGGTTCGATCTTGGCGCATCCATATTCGTCTGATGCGCAAACGTCATCCATTGGCGCTTCGGCAGCAGGTGCTTCAGCAGCAGGCGCTTCGGCAGCAGGCGCTTCGGCGGCTGGAGCTTCAGCAGCTGGAGCTTCGGGTACTGGAGTAGCGGGTGTACATGCAGCAAACAGAAATGTAATTACCATCAATATACTTACAACCTTGAGTGACTTCATCTTGTTTATCTCCTTCAGATAATGTTTGAGATTGCGTTTCAGGAATTAACCCTGATAATCACAATCAGATGCAGGGTATTACAGAAAATTTCCCATTCGTTACTAAGTATGGGTTGCGTATCACCTCCCTTCGGAGATTATTGGAATACTTTTAATGTTATATGAATTTTTATCTTAATGTTATTTATTAAAATTTTATTAATATTTAGACTATTGATTTATAATGATATATCCTTCAATTGTCAAGTGGTTCAAGCACCCAAATTATAAATGTCTGTGCTATTCCTCGTTTATTTTCAATGGTTTTCGGTGTTTAATCCATAATTATGGTTATTTTCAAGGTCCATCTAAAAAGAAAACAGCTTACTTATCTAAACAAAGCACAACGGTCGGCGGTCATGCCGACCGTTTTTTTATTGCAGCTCTTCTTCTACCATCCCATACATGCAACAATGTCAGCAGCGGATGTCTGACAATCATCCTTGGCCCTGCATAACGCATCACTTTTCGTATCTTTTCGCGCATTCTCGGCTGGTAGCAATGAACCGGACAGTTGGCACAGGTTGTTTTTTCTCCACCAAACGGACAACTAGTCAGGCGGACAACGGCATATTCTGTCAATTCAGAACAGTCCGAACAAATAGCCAAACAACCATGGTTTTGGCGGCAGTATAGCTCGATCATCGCGCGAATTGTTCTTTCTTCCCGATCGATCCTCTTTCCTTTCGCCATTGAATTCCTCAAAATAAGATTTTGAAAATTTTATCCAGTGTTGATTAAAACAAAGTGATAATCCTCACTGGCGAACACAAGGAAGGTTGCTATATCTCCATCTCAATTGGTTCGATCTCACCTTCCACTTGCAGCCCTTTTTCTTTCCACAAGCTGGATGCAAGCTCATCAGAGTTTACGCTTACACCCTGGCGGATGAAATACTGACAGATTCGATTTACATCCCTTGAAAATATGGTCCAGGAGCTGCGATTTCGACGGCAATTGAACGCCTGCGGAAAATCGATCATCCAAACATCATCTTCCCAGTAAAGTAGATTGTATGCCGAAAAATCTCCGTGAATCAGATCAAAGTGCAGCATCAATCTGATATTATCCACAATGCGGCCAAACAATTTTGCTGCTGACCGGCGGGAAAGATTCACCATGTTGAGTGTTGAGGCAGGTGTGTCCTCGTCACCAATGTATTCCATCAGAATGGCATTATTGGCACACACGAAAGGCTTTGGAAGCGCGCCACCAGCTTCATACAGAGTATTCATCGTGTTAAACTCGTGCTGTATCCAGTCGGTATGCATCAAGCGCAATCCAAAATTTGTTCGTTTTGCAATGGCCCGTTCAGCCCGATCGTCTGTTATCTCCAGGCCGCTCTCATCCAGGTGTGCTCTTCCTTCACGATAAATATAGTCATCCTTCAGGTTTCTGTACATACGTGGACGGTACACCTTGGCAGCCACCAGTTCTTTTCCGGTCGTTTCATTGCCGCGACAGAGGTAAACCGAAGCTTCTTTTCCGCCTTTGATCATTCTTAACACATCTTCAAACCAGTGTTCTTCGAATAGACCACCCAGAGAATCGATCAACCACTTCCCTTCGAATTTCGACGGCGTATAACTGAATGGAAATTCATCACCAATGGCAATATCCTCTGAAGTGGATTGTTTATTTATTGAATTAGCTTTCGAATTACTTCGTTTCTGGTCAATCGGTTTTTTTATACGCATGGTGGACGGCTGGTCATCAAATTCTTCATAATATTCCAAATCGATCATTATGTTCACTCTCTTATATCCTTAAAACAAAAACACAGCTTTCGCTGCGGTTGAAAAAAACAACCACAGGGCGTGCCTGTGGTTGGATAAGAGGGAAAACCCTTTACAAGCTCATCCAATGAGGAGGCGCGCAAATTACATACGTGGACACACGGGTCATATCAATCATCAATTGTTTGCCTCCTTTCTTTCTTAAGTATGCTGCTACTATACCAAATTCACGTGGTATCGTCAAGCAATTATTATTGCATCTGTTTGATCATCTCAAACAATCTGTTGATTAATTCATCCACTGGGATCAAGTCAATCTCGGCCGCATTTCGTCGTTTTACTTCCACTCCACCCTGTTTCAGCGACCGCTCGCCGACTGTAACCCGAATGGGACAGCCAATCAGATCGGCATCGTTGAATTTGACACCCGGGCTATCCATCCGGTCGTCATACAGAACTTCCACACCTGCGTCCACCATGTCCTTATAAAGTTTATTTGCGACGGGCAGGACATCCGCCCCTTTTCCTGGTAGAACGATCAAATATACCTGGTAAGGCGCAACGATCATCGGCCACCTCAAGCCATGATCATCATGATATTCTTCGGCAATGCAAGCCAACAACCTGCCTACTCCGATGCCGTATGACCCCATTACCACTGGCTTGTTGACGCCTTGCTCATCTTGATAAACACAGTTCATGGCGTCGCTGTAGCGCGTTCCCAATTGAAAAATGTTGCCTACCTCCACACCACGTTTCAATAAAAGAGGCAATCCACACTCCGGGCAGGCATCGCCCTCGCGGACATTCACCAGATCGCAAACCAAGTCGGCTTTGTAGTCTCGCTCATAATTGGTATTGATCATATGAAATCCATCCTCGTTGGCACCGGCTGCCAGATTCGGACTCTTCGTAACCAGATCATCGACAATCACCATCAGGTGATCATTTTGCGGTAATCCGATTGGGGATGCGTATCCGGGGGCTGCCCCGATGCTTTTGATCTCATCCTCCATAGCCGGGCGCAGTTCGTTTGCACCTATTGCATTTACCAGCTTGGTTTCATTGACATCCATATCGCCGCGGACAATTGCAAAAATAAACTTCCACTCCTCTGAACCACGAAGCTTCCCCATAAAGAATACTGCTTTGGCTGTCTTTTCTGTCGGGATACATAGATAACCGGCAAGGTCCGTAATAGTGGAAGCGTGCGGGGTAGCCACCTTTTTCATAGGCAGCATATCCTCCAGGGAGGGTACTGCTTTGCGGAATTTTGCTGTCTGCCGATTTTCAGAATAACCGCAGGTGTCACATATCGCGACCGTATCTTCACCGATTGGGGAGAGATACATAAATTCATGCGCCGTCTTGCCGCCCATCATGCCACTGTCGGATTTGACAATATTTACGGGTAATCCGCAGCGAAGGAATATCCGGCTGTATGCTTCTAAATGCGCCTGATACTGTTTTTCCAGCCCTGCCCAATCAGCATCAAGGCTGTAACTATCCAGCATGGTGAATTCGCGAACGCGGATCAATCCAGCTCTCGGCCGTGGGTCATCCCGCCATTTGGTCTGAATATGATAGATCAACAGTGGAAGCTGACGATAAGAGCGAATTTCACCGCGGGTCAGATCTGCGACTACTTCTTCGTGTGTCATCGCCAGCACCATATCCCGCTGATTCTTATCCTTAAAACGCCCCATTTCGCTGCCAATCGTGGTCCAGCGACCGGTCTCCTGCCAAAGTTCTGCCGGCTGCACTACCGGCATGGTCACTTCCTGCCCGCCGATGGCTTCGATCTCTTCCCGCATAATGCGTTCAATTTTGTTCAAGGAACGGCGTGCCAGAGGCAGATAGCTAAAAATGCCAGCCGCAAGCTGTCGAATGAAGCCAGCCCTCAACATCAGCTTGTGACTCTCTGCTTCCACTTCAGTTGGAGCTGTTTTCAAAGTTTGAGAGAACAATTTTGACATCCGCATGGAGCTGCTCCGTGAAATAATGTGTTTGAAATTTTATTAATAAATAGGGGTTTTACATGAACGCCAGCCAGACATGGGCAGTGTGATACAAAATCGGCGCCAGAAGGCTGCCCGTCTTTCGCATGATCCAGCCCAGTAATATTGCAAGGACAACCCGATAGGCCAAACCTATTATCAGCGTCATGCCATCCCCCGCATAAGCACCGGCTGCCGGGATTGCCCACCAGGCTACATATAATAATGCAGCCGCCTGCCAGCCCCATTTATCCCCTAGCCAGGCATTGAATCTGGGTTGAATATAGCCTCTGAAAACCACTTCCTCACCGATGACAGCCGCGAAAGCTACGGCCAGAGTGATGATAGCACCCTGGGAAAGCCCGTTAATGATTGCAAAGATCTTACCTTGTAAGAAGATGACCAAAATGATCAACACTGCTCCAGCTTGCAAGCCAGCTTTGTACCCGTGCTTGCCCAACCCAATACTCAACAAAGGTTGTTTCCTGGTGATCAATCCAATGATGATCGGGGAGATGATCGCAGCCGTGAAGATGATTTGAGAAACAAGGGTATTTAAATTGTCAAAGGATGGCTTGGGAGTTGTTATTAATGTGGGATAGGTGGAGAAGTTAATGAGCTGGGTAAATAGTTCCGGTTGGAAGCGTTGAATAAAAGCTGTGAACAGGATTACAAGAATACCAACCGTGAGCGCGGCTGTTCCCTCCCTTTTTGGATAAAGGAACTTCAATGGGCGCCTATTTTTCAGCACCGGACTGATGGACAGGATCATCACGACAGCTACAACTCCAAGGAATTCACTGAGCAGCAACACGGGGAATTTCATTCTGGTTTTTCGTCTTTCTTTTCATCGGTTGGTGCATCTACCGGGGAGAGGGACTCGGTTTCGGCAGGTTGAGCGGGGGCAAGTCCATATCGGCTTAGATCGATCGAATCTTCCATCTGGATCTGTCCGCGCAGGAAAGACCCTTCATCGGTGGAAAAGGCGGTTACCAACACATCACCCCAGACTCGTCCTGTGGAACGAATTTCAAGTTTTTCGGCAATGATATTCCCGCGTACCGCTCCAGCAACAATGACCGTATTGGCAACAACTTCTTCGCAGGTTACCCGGCCTGTTTCACCCACCACGAGCAGTCCGCGCAATTGGATCTTCCCTTCAAAAGTGCCTTCTATCCGAATCCCGCCAGAGCCGGTTAGGTCGCCAGTCCAATTGATGCCAGGGCCAATTACTGATGTGACCCTTTCTATAGGTGATGTTGGTGGATTAATTGTTGAATTTGGTCGTTTAAACATTTCTACACCAATTCGAAGAAAAATAATATTTTTACTCGCACCATCCAGCTTACATTATTCAATCGGACCAGTCTGACCTCTTTATTGTCTTTTGACTTGTCAAATTCGGACCTATATTCTCTGGTTGATGTTCTTAGATTAATTTATACCATAGTTAAGACTTAATATACGGAAGGTATAACCCATCGTAATGGTGTAGTTTGATATTTTAATCCAGCCTTAATTTCCTCCTAGCTTTATGAATTTCTATACATATTGTTCTCATATTCCACACAATAATGTATGATAGTTAAAGTTCTACGGAAACAATGACGTTCTTCCAGGAAGATTTAATGTAATAATCGTAACTAAAATTATCAGGAGGTATCTTATGACACATTTAAAAGTAGGTGATCGGGCGCCGGATTTCACCTTGCCCAGTCACCTGGACACAGATGTAACCCTCAGTGATCTGCACGGTAAAGTTGTAGCCATCGCATTCTTTCCGCTGGCATGGACACCTATATGAAGTGGTCAGATCCCGTCGTATGAAGCCGAGCTCGGCAGATTCGCGGGATTAAATGCCCAGGTTCTGGGCATCAGCGTAGATCATGTCCCCTGCTTACAAGCGTGGGCCGAATCATTTGGAGGCATTCATTACCCCCTTCTCAGCGACTTTTGGCCTCACGGGGAGGTCGCAACGAAATACGGTGTTTTAAGATCAGAAGGTAAGTCCGAAAGAGCCATATTTATCATCGACGACGATGGGATCATCCAGTATATTGATATACATGATATCGATACTCAGCCGGACAACAGGGTACTATTTTCCGAAATCAAGAAACTACGGCCAAATTATGTAGAAGAACCCAAAGTAAAGGGTGAAGTGAACTTACCGCATGGTGGCATTGTGATGTATTGTACCAAGTGGTGCCCTGGATGCCGAAGAGCGCGATTGTGGTTCAACGAGCGAGGACTTGAATTTACAGAGGTGGATGTAATGTCAGTTGTGGGAGCAGACGATCAGGTTCGGGCATGGACTGGTGGTGACCTTACCACCCCCACCTTTGATATTGACGGCCAGATCGTGATCGATTTCGATGAAGCAAAATTAAGACAAGCCTTGAAAATATAACCCACTAACCACAATTACTTAGAAACCCCGGGAGAATTTATCGGGGTTTCATTTTTTTCTATTCCACACAAACCGCCAGGGGATGCTGAACCATGGTTCAGGGACGGTGTTCAATCCAATTCGTGGCGTTTTAGAAATCTCAACCTCAGGGACTCTGACTCCTGCATCCGAAAGCCAAAGGTCGGAATTCGCATCGCACATGTTTGTGCCATTCAACTCACCACTTAATCCAAACACCTGGCAAAGTTTCGCTGGACCATCCGTCCAACCTTTATTCATGTTTTCTTGTTGACTGTTTTTCGGCTGAGGGCGGAGGCTTCGCATAAATTCCAACCCATACACCGGTTCAATTCCCCGGATGAGAACAGCGCCGGGAGATCCTTCTGCACCGGTGACAGCATTCAGCATCCAGTGCATGCCATAGGTGAAGTAGATGTAAGCCCGGCCGGGAGGACCATACATCACCCTGGTTCGTGGCGTCAACCCTGCTTTTGCGTGACAACCCAGGTCTTCCTCACCTTGATAAGCTTCCACCTCGAAGATTTGCCCGGCCAGTAATTCACCATGGAAACGTCTCACAATAAGTTGCCCCAGCAAATCCCTGGCGACCTCAACTGCGCTGCGCTTGAAAAAATGCTCTGGTATTAAATTGAAAAACAAATTGGAAGTATCAAACACGACGATCTATTCATCAGCTTCCATGCCTTTAATTTTCGGATCTTTTTCAAGTGTTAGTCTTAAGCCGGTTTCCAGGTTAATCGAAGGTTTGTAATTCAATTTCTTTCCCGCCAGTCCAATATCAGCCCTCATACGCGATACACCACCTTCCGCGCGCTGGTTGTAAACCACCTGCGGCTTTCCGCCTGTCACCTCTAATACCGTTTTTAAGAGGTCTTTAACACTGGTATCGTGGCCACTGCCGATATTAAAGATCATATTGTTGATCTTGGGTGCAGTTGAAGAAGCTACCATGGCAGTAACCACATCATCCAGGTACACATAATCACGGGTCTGGTTGCCGTCTCCGCTGATGATGATGGTTCCATTTCGGATCGCCTGTTTTAAGAAGGATGGAATTACAGGAGCATGCGATGGCGGGATGTGCTGACCCGGACCGTAGGCATTGAAGATGCGCAGACAAACCGTTTCGATACCGGCAATAGATCCAATCGTGCGGATATAATACTCTGCCGCTAATTTGGAGACTGCATAAGGCGAGCGTGGCATCTCCTCAGCATCTTCCCGCAAAGCCTGGCTTTTCTGGCTGCCATAAACCGTTCCAGATGAAGCGAAAACAACCCGTTTGATTCCTACATCGCGGGCAGCTTCCATCAGGGTCACGGTACCGCCCACGTTTACAGTATTGTAATCACGGGGGTAAAGCATTGATTCTGGTACAGATACCCTGGCTGCCAGGTGGAAAACGCAATCAATATCCTGTAATAATGACCAAAGTTTGGGCCGGTCGTTGATATCGCCGCGCGTAAAGTAAACATCCTGGGATAGCTTGGACGGATCGCCTGTTGATAGGTCATCAAGCCCCCGCACCTGGTGCCCCTCCAGCGCCAATCGATTGGATAAAGCAATCCCTAAAAAGCCTGCTGCGCCTGTGATTAGAAAGTTCATAAGTTGGATTTTGTATTCATAGTCTTTGTTTTTGGATTATAGCATGGAACATCGCCAATTTTTCGCAGAGAATTTTTTTCGTGTACAATTGTTGTGTTTGTTAAACCGGCAAGAAATGATATAATAAGACAATATTAGTCCGATTTAGAATTATGCCAATCGATCACTTTGGAAGAAACATCCACTACCTGCGAATCAGCCTGACCGACCACTGCAATCTGCGGTGCGTGTATTGCATGCCTGAGAATATGACCTTCCGTCCAAAACACGAATTGATGACAACGGATGAGATTTTTCGTCTGACCCGAATATTTGCCAAGATGGGCGTGGATAAGATCCGCCTGACCGGCGGTGAGCCAACTGTCCACCCGGATATCGTAAACATTGTCTCCGGTATTACGGCCATCCCGAACATAAAATCAGTCTCAATGACCACGAATGGTGTTCTGTTGGATAAGCTGGCCGTTCCACTGGCTAAAGCCGGTTTGGAGCGTGTCAATGTCAGCCTGGATACGACAGACCCAACCGAATTCTTGCAAATCACCCGACGCAATTCTTATCAAAAAGTTTGGGAAGGCATAATGGCCGCCGAATCTGCAGGACTTCTTCCGATAAAACTCAATTCGGTGATCGTGAGAGGTTTCAACGACGAAAATATTCCCAACCTGGCCCAACTAACCATAGAACACAATTGGCAGGTTAGGTTTATTGAAATGATGCCTTTCGGGGGCACTACTGACCTGCAAACCCACCAGGTAGTCACCACCAACGAGGTAATATCGATCCTTGAAGCAGCATTCGGGAAGCTGGAGATCATCAACAATGGCAAAATGGACGGGGAAGCCGTCATGTACCGCATCCCGGGGGCTCCAGGGCAGGTTGGCTTCATCTCTTCTGTCACTAAACCCTTCTGCGCATTCTGTACCCGCGCCCGCCTGACCGCCGACGGAAAGCTGCGCCTTTGCCTCCTGCGGGAGAACGAAGTGGACCTGCTTACCCCACTGCGGGATGGTGCTTCAGATGAAGACCTGCGTCAACTGATTGTTTCCGGCATCTGGGAAAAACCCTGGGGGCACGGGTTGGCTGCTGGAGAGATCCCCCTCAACCGCACCATGAGCGAAATCGGTGGGTAATTTACTAGCCAGCCAAATAAACCATCAAAACAAGTAATGCTGCACTCAAAGTGCAAAACGCATTGACCCAATCGTTATTCAACCACTTCACGCCTCGAGAAAATATCGTTTCAGCCCCACAGCCATGCCGTGGATGCTTCTCAGTCTCTGTGTTGCAAATAAGGCAGAAATAACCCGCCTGGAGTTTCGCTCCTAGCCATGAATCTACCAACGAGCCAAACAAACCCGCCACGGCGATCCAAATGATCATTGTAGTACCTGGTGAAAATAGAAATGCGGCGCCGCCAACCAACCCAGCACCAGCCAATGCGCTGATCGTCCCCAACAGCGTTACGCCACCAGAAGTGCCCTTCTCAACAGTCTTGAACGTTGTGATCAGCCTCGGCTGTCGTTTGGAGACCACTCCTAATTCGGTCGCCCAGGTATCCGCATTAGCCGCAGCAAATGCTGCACAGTACATCCACCAGAAAACCGGCTTTTCAGGGAATACTAAACCCAGGATCACACAAATTCCCGCAACACCTCCATTGGCCATCACTTGGCCGGTATCTCTGCGGCTGCCTTTGGAATATTTTTCATCCACTATTCTTTTTTGCTTATTAAATATCTTGGACAATAAACTGGAAGAGATAAAAAATGTCATCAACACCGCTGTGTGTGCCAGTCCGCCAAGCCCAAAAACAACTGTCCCCAATATTGCTGCGGCAACAGTTCCTGATAGAGATAGCGAGTGAAATTTATATGCAATAAATGAAATGGAAATTCCAAAAATAATACCTGTAAGTATGGAATAGAGTGATGGAAATATCATGGGCTCAATGTGATCAACAACAAAGCCGCAAGCAGCAGTACACCAGTCAGGCTGCTGCCCGCACACACCATGTACGCGATGATCTTTTGATCCTCTCTTCTATAAAAGAATGACCCGGCAACGACGTCCACAAGAAAGATCAAGCCATTGATCACCGGCAACAACAATAAGCGGATCGATGGCGCTGGTTCTGCCTCTACACCCGGTTGAGCGCCAAAAATAACCTCTGCCCTGCTGGTCAAGATCAAAACAGTCCAAATCGCGACAGCCACACCGATCAGGAATCCGGATAAAACCAAATTTCTAAATACTTGGTCATCCCATAATTTACCGATCATGATGGAAGGAAGGATCGATTCTCCTCGCACGCTTTGCAGGCTGCCAAGCTCCACTCCTTGTGAGTAGAAATCCAAAAAACCTTGTTCATCTTCGGGAGAGATCACATAAACAACCTGGGGCGCCGCCACCATCAAAGCGTCTTTCATTCTATCCGCCAGGTATTCCACCTTACCCAGACCTTCGATGGTGCGAATTCCCAAAAAAGCCCCGGGTAGGGTTAACCTTGGATTCGGCAGCGGATCGACCAGATCAGCCACCGGCCGGATCCATTGGATATCTCGAATTGGAATGATCTCGGTGCGCAATCCCCAATGGATGGTCAACACATTGCGGTCCATGTCATAGTAAGCACTGTTGAGAGCGAAAAAACGATAACCGAGCATCGGCAAAGGCAGGCATGCGATCACCCCCAGCGTCATGTAGACTGCAAAAAGAAACCCCATAGAGGCCGAAGACGATAGCCAGAAGAAACTAATGGCAAACCCAACCATAACTAGGATCAGCAATCCGAGAAGGACGCTGCCCTTTTTTGTCTGAGGAGTAAACCTGGTGGGAATATCGAGTGGCGCCATAAGAGAATATAAATTTCAAGAAAGGATTTGCTTCAGCGACTTGCAGACATGATCAACCTGTTTTTCTGTCATCACCCCGGAAAACGGCAGCGCAAGTACTCGTTTCGCGAGCGACTCTGCTTCAGGAAAATCTTCCGAATGGTACGAAAATTTTTCGATCATGAATGGCTGTAAATGGACAGCAACTTGATAAGGAGTCGAAGGAATCCCTTGAATAGCTAGTTCTTCAATGATCTGTTGGCGATGACGCAGTACATCCAGCCTGATCACATACGCAGGCCAAGATCGTTGTGATTGGTCATTTTCTTGTGCCGGGAGTTCAATCCCTGAGGTTTCAGCCAACCGTTCAGAGTACCATCCAGCTACTTTTTGGCGGGAATATTGGATCATATCCAATCTGGAAAGCTGTATCCGGCCAAGGGCTGCGATCATTTCATTCATATGATAGTCAAACCCTGGAATTGAATATATTCTTTGTTGGTGCCGTGGGTCGCTGCCCTTGTTTGATAAGGTACGTATGAAATGTGCTGCATCATCTTCGTCGGTGACGATCATTCCTCCGCCGCCAGTGGAAATGGGATTCCCAAAACGAAACGAATAAACGCCGAAGTTACCGTTTGTCCCGGCATAATTTTCATCAGCCTTGCTGCCTAATGCCTGCCGTGCATCCTCTATCACGACTAATTTATTGGTGTTAGAAATGTCAGTAATCACATCATGGTTACCCGGAAGTCCAAATGGTGCTTCGTGGATGATGGCTTTTAAGCGGGCGATATGTTCAGCGCCTTTTCTTGGCAGCCAACGTCGTGCGAGTTTATTAGATGAAGAAAGGTCGTGTGCCACCTGTTTTAGTCGTTCAGGGTCGATCAAACCTGTTCGCCTGTCAATATCTACAAACACCGGGATGGCGTTCTCTGATAGGATCGCGGAAACGGCTGCTGCATCGGAATATGGGGACGTGATGACCAGATCGCCTGGTTCAATATTTGCAGCCCGAGTGCACAGGTGCAATGCTGCGGTTCCAGAAGAAACGCAGATCGCGTGTTTACTTTGAATGAAGGTTCGAAAATCTTCTTCGAAACGTGTGCATTCAATTCCAGGTGATCGAATGTCCCGTTTTAGTGAAGCGGTGACAGCTTTCACTTCTAATTCAGAAATATCGGAGGAAGCAAATGGAATGGAAACAAGTGGGGACGTACCTGCCATAAATTCATTGTACTATAAATGAAATAAGCGAAAATTTAGTATTATTGCGTAAAAATTCCGTTAAGAAACCGTTAAGAATAATGGGACCTATAATAAGGGTTAATTGGGGAATTCAAGATATAATATTACTTAACTTAACTTATTTTAATTTACTTCCACTTTGCTTAAATCCTGATTTATTCTAAGTAATTCATGTCAATTTTGAGAAGTTCAAATGATTTATTAGACTCAAAATTTGAAAATCATCGTAATTTGGAGAAGATATGAATAAAACCTTGAGATCCTTATTATTGCTGGTCATACTCATCGGTTCAATTATCCTGCAGCCAGTTAATAGTGTGCATGCTTTTTCATTTGCAGCGGAGATCAACAAAGAATTTACGCCAATCACGATAGTCGCAGGTGAGATCTCCAACCTTACTATTTCCATATATAATCCAAATACCTTTGAATTGGAAAATGCATCATTTACTGATAGTCTAATAGGCGTGCAACCTGGTTTGCGGATAGCAACTCCAAATAATTTAAGTAATACCTGTGGAGGGGTTGTCCTTGCCAATGCTGGATCAACAACAATCACATTAAGTAGCGGCGTGGTTCCAGCCCAGGTTGGGTCTACACCAGGTGAATGTTCTATATCTTTGGATGTGACATCCACAACGGCCGGGAACTTGGTAAACTCGATCCCAAAATACGGCGTAGAACCATCGTATGGTGGTGAAGGATTGTACGCCACAGCTCGCGGTGGTCTGGATGTGATCACGAACTCAGATCCGGCGAGTGCCACACTCTTGGTATCCTCTGTCCAACCGCCTTCAATGAATAAGAACTTTAACCCAAATACGGTTTGGGTCGGACAATCCAGTCAATTGGAAATCAATATTTATAACAATGATCTCCATAATTCCTTAACCGAAGCCACCTTCACCGATAGTTTACCGTCAACATTCATTGTTGCTTCACCGCTTACAACTTCTCTGGCAGGGTGTGGCAGCGCAACATTGACTGCACCGATAGGCGCGACATCGATCACATTAAATAATGCCACTATTGCACCAACATCCACCTGCCGTGTCCGTGTCAGAGTGGTTTCCAACACTCAAGGGCAGTACACCAACACAATTCCAAGTGGGCCGGCAGGAGTTGGTTCACTGAAAACCCGGCAGGGAGTAACCAATACATCCCCTGTTACTGCAAATATTAATGTCCAAGCAGTAGGAGTTACTAAAACCATCAATCCAGCAACGATTCAGCAGGGAGATACCAGCCTGCTCACCATAACACTCCAGAATCCAACCGGGGCAGATTATATCGGGGTGGGACTTGTTGATAACCTGCCGACTGGCGTTACGATCTCAGGCTCACCTGCTACGAACCAGTGTGGTGGAACGATTTCATGGACGGCTGATTCCATTACTCTGACCAATGGCACAATTCCGTCAGGGAATGTCACCACGCCAGGTTCATGCACCATTACAACCCGCATCGCCAGCACAACAGTTGGTACCCATACCAATACTATTCCTGCCTTACGAATGACCGGCCCTGTTACCAATGCATTCCCCACAACAGCAACGCTGACAGTTCAGACCAGGTCAATTGGAGTAATTAAGGACCTCGGTGCAAATTTCGTCCAGGGTGGGACCACATCACTGACCATCACGCTTCAAAATGCCGCGAGCACAACTTTGACCGGTGTGAATTTTACGGATACCATGCCGGCAGATTTGTTTGTAGTCGGGACACCTGTAGCTTCGCCTTCCTGCGGCGGCAGCGCTGTTGTCACAAGCACTGGCAGTGCGATCACCTTGACCAATGCCGTTATACCGTCTGGAACAGTTTTGAATCCCGGCACATGTGTTATTTTTGCAACTGTCAGTTCAACAGTGGCCAGAACCTATACCAACACAATACCTGCTGGTGATGTTCGTTCGGACCAGGGTGTGACGAATACAACTACGGCTTCAGACACAACCACCGTGTATTCAATAGGAAGCCCGGCTACAGTTGCCAAAGCTTTTTCTGCAACAACAATCCTTGCCGGGAATTCTTCCCGGTTACTAATCACAATCACCGCACCCAATGACACTCCTATCAGTGGAATCTCCATCTCTGACACCCTGCCTGGAGATCTTGTGATCGTAAGTTCACCAGCGCCTGTCACCACCTGCGCTGGCGGGTCTTTGGTTGCCATAACCGGGACAAATCTGATCAGGTTAACGGGTGGCTCAATATCCGCTGCAAGGGGCACTTGTACTATAACTGTCTATGTTACATCCCGAACCAGCGGCGTGCATACCAATACGATTCCAGGCGGCACCTTGTCTACAAATGAAGGCCGGACAGATCTAAATAACAGGTCTGCAAATTTGACGGTTACCGATCTGTCCATGAGTAAATTATTTACTCCATCCACGATCAGCCCGAACGGATTATCCAGGCTGACCATTTCTCTTAGGAACTCTAATCTTCTTCCCCTTACAAATGTATCGATGACAGATTTCCTGTCATCCATGGGCGGAAATGCCACCAATGGTGTGTTTGTAGCTAACCCGCCTAATCCAACCTCCACCTGTGGTGGATCCTTCGCACCTGTTGCCGGTTCGCAGACGATCTCGCTATCTGGTGGAACAATACCCGCCAGCGACGGCGTCGTTCCCGGCCTGTGTACTCTCAGCCTCGATGTGCAGGGGATTGGTGATCCCGCCACTCGAACGAATACGATAAACACTTCTAACGTAATCGGAACCATTCAGGGTACAGCAACCACCATGCGGCCTGTGGCTAATGCCACCGCCAACCTTATCATCACTCCATTATCCATTACAGTGAATAAAGGCTTTGACCCAACTTTAGTTTACGGTGGCGATTATTCAGTGCTCAGCGTTATATTAATTAATCCGAATACAGCTTCGCTTTCAGGTATCAAGTTTACTGACACCATGCCTACAGGTATGCTCATCGCTGATCCTCCAAATTTTAATACTGGCACCTGCGGCGGAACACTGACAGGGACTGCTGGAACAGGCTCTTTCTCCTTCAGCGGCGGAAGCCTGCCGCCCTCCCCTGGGCAATGTACCCTTACTCTACGAGCCACTTTAAATGTGACTGGAAACCGAACAAACACCATTTATGCGGGCGCTGTTACAACCTTTGAGGGCGCATTTAATGCACAAGATACTTCGGCCACACTGACAAATCTTGCAGGTGCCAGCATCAGCAAATCATTTACACCAAACCCTGTATCGATTAATGAAATATCTTACCTGACCATTACAATTACAAACCAGAATAGTGTAAGCATTACTGGTATGGGGTTGGTGGATACGCTACCCAATTCTCCTGCACCAGGATTAACAATTGCAGCTGCACCAGCATCTATTAACAATTGTGGCGGGGTTCTCACTGCAACTGCTGGTTTACGCGAGATAAAGCTGGAAAATGGAACGCTTGCCGGCAGCAGCTCATGCACCATGGTCATTCCAGTTAGCAGTTCATTACCGAACAACTACCTCAATACGATTCCAGAAAATACCCTCACCAGCCTGGAAGCAATATCCAACCTCGAACCAGCATCGGACACTTTGGCGGTATATGCATACAGCCTGGGCAACAGAATTTGGGAAGATAACGGCGCTGGCGGGGGCGTAGCAAATAATGGGTTACGTGATGGCTCCGAACCGGGGTTGGCAAGCGTCACTGTTCGCTTATACCAGGATACAAATAATGATGATGCCGCTGACGGAGCCTCGGTTGCCAGCACAACAACTGACTCAAGCGGATATTATCGGTTTGATAACCTCCTGCCCGGCAATTATATTGTTGAAGCAGTCACCCCAACCGGCTACATTTCCAGCACTGTCAATGGCGGCGATCCGGATAATGACATTGACAATGACAACAATGGCGCGATACCTGCCGGGAATGATATTCGCAGTTATGCTCTAACGATTGAAAATACTCACATCGAGCCGGTAGGCGAAACAGATCCGGCCATTAACCCGCAACCAGGTGAATCCCCGGATAGCTATTCCAACCGCACGCTCGATTTCAGTTTCTTTAAACCCTACTCACTTGGCAACCGGGTCTGGAATGATAATGGTGTTGGGATTGGTGGAATTGCCAACGACGGTTATCGTAATGGGGACGAACCGGGTCTAAGTGGTATTACCGTGCGGCTGTTTAGAGATTCAAACGGTGATGGGATTCCAGAGGGAGCATCCATCGCCTTTAAAACAACCGACACAAATGGTTATTACCGCTTTGATAGTTTGACAGCAGACACTTACATAGTGGAAATAGTTCCGCCAACCGGATTTGTAAGCAGCACGCCTGTATTTGGCGATCCTGATAATGATGTAGATGACGATGATAATGGAGAAGTGTTATCAGGAAGTTTCATCCGAAGTTACCCGGTTACTTTGGGTACGGGAGCAAGTGAACCTCTCAATGATAACGATCCTTCTACTAATCCAATAATTGGTGAACCACCGAATGGATATTCGAACCGGACCGTAGACTTCGGTCTCATTCAAGGCTTCAGCCTTGGCAACCGGGTCTGGGATGATAATGGAGCAGGTGGGGGCACTGCAAATAATGGGTTGCGGGATGGCTCTGAGCCAGGGATCAATGGAATAACCGTAAACTTATATCTTGGTGCCTCAATTATTGCCACTACAACGACCGATGGCAATGGGTATTATCGTTTCGACAATCTTATAACAAATGATTATTTGGTGGAAATCATCCTTCCTGGCGGCTATGCCACCAGCTCAACAAGTGTAGCAAACCCGAACGATAATATCGATAATGACAACAACGGTTTTAGCACAGTTGGAAACGCTGTTCGCAGCGGAATTATCACTCTTGGACCAAATGGGGATGAGCCAAGCAATGACAACGATCCAGTCACTAATCCGACGACTGGTGAAGCTGCCAATCTATTTTCCAACCGGACAGTTGATTTCGGTTTGTATCATTCACCGTTCTCACTGGGAAACAGGGTCTGGAATGATAACGGGTCCGGGGGAGGAAATGCTAACAATGGCATAAGGGATGGCAGTGAGCCCGGGTTAAGCGGTGTCACAGTGCGCTTATACAAAGATTCAAATGATGATGGCAACCCCGATAGTATTATCCCAATTACAACCCAATTAACAGATGCCAACGGATATTATCGCTTTGACAACTTGATCACAGATACATACATTGTTGAAGTGCTTATACCCACCGGATTTATGAGCAGCGCCGTAAATGCTGGCGATCCTGATATTGACATTGATGACAATGACGACAATGGGGTCACGCTGGCAGGAATCTACATCCGAAGCAATCCAGTTACTTTAGGACCTGCTGGAAACGAACCAACCCTCGTTGGATCAGATCCATCCGATCTACCAGCCGTAGGGGAAGCTTTAGAAGGGTATTCCAACCGCACCGTGGATTTTGGTTTCTCACCATTGGCTTCCCTGGGTGACAGGGTTTGGAATGATATTAACCGCAATGGCGTTCAAGATGTTGGGGAATTGGGGATCACCGGTGTGGCAGTGGAGCTATACAACTCCTCCGGCTTTATCAGCGCTACGGCAACAACCGGCGGCGGTTTGTATTCATTTATTAACCTGGTTCCGGGTGATTATTATGTGAAGTTTACACTGCCAGACAATTACTTATTCAGCCCGGTAGACCAGGGTTCAGATGATACCCTGGATAGCGATGCAAATGTATCAACGGGGATCACTGTCTCCACCACGCTTGTACCAGGTGAAAATGATCCCACCTGGGACGCTGGGATGTACCTGCCACCTGCTTCTATGGGTGACCTGGTTTGGAACGATCTGAATCGCAATGGAATTCAAGATCCAGGCGAACTTGGAATTAGCGGTGTTACGGTAAATCTTTTCCGGCCTGGTTTTGGCCCTGATGGCATACCAGCTACAGCTGATGATAATAGTGTGGTTGCCAGTACAAACACAAATGGCTCTGGAAATTACGCATTTACAGAACTGATTCCGGGTAGTTATAATGTCATATTCACTCTGCCAGGCGGTTATGCATTCAGCCCTGCCAACCAGGGTAGTGACGACACACTCGATAGTGATGCAAATATTACTACCGGCCAGACAAATACCACTCTTCTTTCTCCCGGTGAGAATGACCCCACCTGGGATGCCGGTATCTACGAGCTCGCATCCGTTGGCGACCGTGTTTGGAATGATGTAAACAGGAATGGCATCCAGGATGCAGGCGAAACCGGCGTAAATGGTGTCACTGTCACTCTATACTCAGGCGCCGGTGCTTTGTTGGCTTCCACAAATACAACCACCATTGGCGGCGTTGATGGATTATATAATTCTCCAACCTTGAACCGGGTGATTACTATATTGTATTCTCGCCTCCAGGTGGTTATGCATTAACACAGCAGGATCAGGGAAGCAACGATGCTCTGGATAGTGATGCCTCCACCACGAATGGGCAAACATCTACATTCAATTTAATCTCAGGTGAGAACGATCTCGACTGGGATGCAGGATTGTATCAGCTTGCATCATTGGGTGATTTTGTCTGGGAGGATCTAAACAAAGATGGTCTGCAGGATATAGGTGAACTGGGAGTTGATGGGGTAACCGTCAGCTTGTATACCTCTGGAGGAAGCCTGGTAGATACAACCATCACTGCTGGTGGCGGTCTTTACGGTTTTACGGACCTGGAGCCAGGAGATTACTATGTAATTTTCACTTTTCCACCCAGCTATGCATTTTCGCCACAAAATACAGGAAGCGATGATACATTGGACAGCGATGCGAACACTACCTCTGGTCAGGCAGCAACGACAACTCTAATCCCGGGCGAAAATGATCCTACCTGGGATGCTGGGGTGTACCGCTTACTATCTTCGATAGGCAACCAGGTGTGGGTAGATTTGAATGGTAACGGTGTTCAGGATGCTGGTGAGCTTGGTACCAATGGCGTAACTGTAAATTTGTACGACTCTTCAAATAATCTAATTGGAACAACAACCACCTCCACAGTAGGCAGTGACGCTGGTATTTATCAGTTTACCGACCTGATCCCTGGTTACTATTATGTCACTTTCGTGCCGCCATCTGGGTATTCAATTACACTGATCAATCAGGGTTCGGATGATGAGTTGGATAGTGACGCAGATCGTACAACTGGCAGGACATCATTAACTTTGTTAGATCCCGGAGAGAACGATATTTCCTGGGATATGGGCTTATATCAGACAACAGCATTAGGAAACCGGGTATGGGATGATACAAATGCAAATGGTATCCAGGATCTTGGCGAACTTGGAGTAAATGGAGTGACGGTAAATCTATATCTAGAAGGATTTGGCCTTGTAGGAACAACCACGACGGCTAACGATGGTATGGAAGACGGAATTTATCAATTTGACGATCTTGTTCCCGGGAACTACCACGTCGAATTTACTCTCCCAACCAATTATGTATTCTCACCACCGGATCAGGGCTCGAATAATTCTACTGATAGCGACGCAAACCGGACAACAGGTGAAACCATTGTAACCACGCTGGATTCTGGTGAAATAGATCTGACGTGGGACGCGGGAATTCACCTTCAGGATGCCCGCATTGGATTATCCAAGCGCGTTGTGGGCTCTCCTGTGGTAGTTAGCTCCGGAACGTGGGATGTTACCTATGAGATTCTGATTCGGAATTATGGCAATGTTCCGCTAACCAATATACAGGCAACAGATGACCTTTCCAACACTTTCCTCGTTGGAGCTACATTTACTTTCCAATCCATTACAAGTTCTGATTTTACTGTCAACTCTGCATTTACCGGTTTGGCTGGAAATCAGAATCTTCTATCAGGCACCGACAATCTTGATGAGGGGGATTCTGGAACGATAACCCTGGTAGTCAGGGTAGTTCCACAAAATAATGGGCCTTTTGATAATTCAGTCGTTGGCACAGGACAGCCGACCTTAGGCAATCCAATTTCAGATGTATCCCAGAATGGTCCTGACCCTGACCCTGATAATGATAATGACCCGACAAACAACAACGTTCCTACACCGGTAGATTTCGGACCGAATCTGTTTGATCCGCCATTCGGTATCAAGCTGCTCGACAGGACTTTGGAACCAGTTTTACAGTGGACAATGGTTTGGATCAATGATTCCAACATCGTTGCAGTCAATGCAGCGGTTTCCGATCCGATCCCTGTTGGTACAGTTTTTGAAGATACCCTCATTTCTAGCGGCTACCCGCTTCCCCCGGGAGTCCTCCCTGTGGGAACAGTTAACACGGGTGTATCCTGCACAAACGCTGGAACGATCACATCGACCACCTATTGCTACTATGAAGGACCCACCATTGCAAATCCACGAGGAAGAATTGTATGGGAAGGAACGCTGGGGCCAGATCTCGGCGCGACCAATGCCGATACAGCCGTAAATGATCTTCAGATCGTATTCCACGTTCGTTTGGACCCAGGAGTAAGATCAGTACAGAATATTGCCACAATAGATTCAGATCTTAATGGTGACGGCGATCCCACTGATCCCAACGAGATTCAGGTAGCCTCTGCTTCTCAGAGTTATCGAAACGCCTCCGGCTTGCCCAAAACTGGTTTTGCACCTGGTATTAAAACCAACCTACCCGCTCAGCCCGCAGAAAGCACCTATGCAGAAATGAATGGTATGGTACTGGAGATTCCATCTCTTGGAATCAAATCGCCAATCGTTGGAGTACCTCTTAACAGTGCTGGAGAATGGGATGTCACCTGGCTGGGTAACCAGATCGGCTGGTTGAACAGTACTGCCTTCCCAACCTGGAACGGCAACTCTGCCATTACAGCGCATGCTACAGATGCAAACGGGAAACCCGGTTTGTTCGCCGATCTGGGACAGATGTCCTGGGGCAATAAGGTCATCATCCACTCGTGGGGTCAGGCTTATACATTTGAAGTTCGATCAGTCAGCCTCTGGACATCCCCAAGCTCCACCTGGGCGGTCGAAAAGCACGAGGAAAATCCCTGGCTTACTTTGATCACCTGCCGTGGGTACAACGAAAAACTGGATAAGTACAATTATCGCACAGTCGTTAGAGCTGTCCTGGTGAGTGTTACGAATGAGTAATTCGCATTAAATATCGATAAGTGTCAAGCAGCTCCTGGTGAATTCACCAGGAGCTGTTTTCATATCACTAGGAGGAAACAATAACGCTATAATAATAGTGAGACAAGAGAGGTAAACAATGAATGACTTCTTCTACGTTTTTGTTGGCTATTTGACATTAACACCATTAATTTTGTGGAAATTGAATTTCGATTATCGGCGGTTGGGCAGACTTACTACCCTGGGCGGTATTCTGCATGTGCTGGTGTATGTGATCCACGGCATGTTCATGGGCTTCTGCCTGTGGGGCGGCTGGTCAGCAAAACTCGTTGGATGGAATTTTCAAACTTATCTAGGGCTATTCATCAGCATTGGTGGACTGCTCATCACGATCGCAGGGATGGATTTCTTTCGCTCAATGAAAAAGCATACTGGCCTTGAAGCAGGCCGGTTGGATAAGCATGGCTTGTATGCTTACAGTCGAAACCCGCAATTTGTTGGATACGGTCTTCTGCTGGGTGGGCTGTCCATCATCTGGTATAACCAGTGGGTCTGGGCAGGATTAGCCAGCTATTATTTGCTCATCTATGTCATCGCCCTGATAGAAGAGGAACATTTAATTCGAGTGTTTGGTGATGCTTATATCCAATACTGCAAAGATGTTCCCAGATTTATCAGGCTTAGGGTGAAATTATGACCCCTCACATACAAACTCGAAACAATGTTAGAGCAATCAGCCAGGTTTTTCTGTAAGAGTAAATCTATTTCATGCGTATTGCTATCATTGGTCCAATTTATCCATATCGCGGTGGTATTGCCCATTTTAACAATCACCTCGTTGCACAATTACTAAACTCCAAGCACGATGTCAAAGTCTTCTCGTTCAAGCGTCAGTATCCAGCCTGGCTTTACCCTGGTGATTCTGATCGCGAAACAGATCAAACCCAAATCGCCATGAACGCCGTTTTTACATTGGATCCATTCCAGCCCTGGACGTGGAGTAAATGCGCTAAAATAATTCAATCCTATCAGCCGGATTTGGCTATCATTACCTGGTGGACAACGTTCTGGTGGATGCCATTCACCTTTTTATCCTCATTGCTTAAAAGGAAGCACATCAAAACCGCTTTCCTAATTCATAACATCATTCAGCACGAATCCCATTGGTGGGACCGACTTCTAACGAAAATCACACTCTCCCAGACGAATCGTTTTTTGGTGCAAAGTGAAAGTCAACACAGCAGCCTCAAACAGTTGATCCCTGGCGCGATCATCGAGGAGTGTCCTCACCCGATCTATAATCAGTTTTCAAAAAAAGCCATTCCTCAAATTGAAGCCAGGAAAGAATTAGGATTACAGCAGGATATATTCACAATTCTATTCTTTGGGATTATTCGCCGTTATAAAGGTTTACATAATTTATTAACTGCAATTGCCAGGTTAAACGATTCTGGAACCCATGTCCAATTAGTCATCGCGGGGGAATTTTGGGAGCCAATAGATTCCTATCAAAAACAAATTGGACAACTAAATTTAAATGATAACGTTAGGATTTTTCCTGGTTACATTCCGGCCGAAAAGGTCGCGCTTTACTTCTCCTCATCCAATCTATTAGCCGCTCCTTATGTGAGCGGCACCCAAAGCGGAGTCGCCAAACTAGCCCTTGGGTATGGACTTCCAGTAATGATTACTGAATGCATTGCAGATAGCTTTGCTGCGTCGTTTCAAAGACAGAGGCGTAACAATTGCCAAAAGTGCACGTCCAGAAGACCTGGCTGATGCACTTTTGCAAGCACTTTCCAATGAGAGTAAATTTTCTGATTTAGTGGATGCCGGGGATCAAAGCTGGACTGATTTTATAGAATCGATACAAAGATTGATTTAGCTACACAGATAAACCCATCACTGATCATTTCTTCTTTCATCCATTTGATGGATAATTTCCAATCCATCATAAGTCGCTTCGTGGTCATCATGTTCAATATCTCGCAAGTGAATAAGGACTTCCTGCATCATTCGTTGATTTGTCCGCAGCCCTTCACCCAGAAATCCGACTGCTATAACCAATAATCCAAACAAAAATAAAGTTCCACCGACAAAAACAGATTGAATGTGTCTTGCTGCACCAGTTTCTCCGATGAAATAAAAATAAAGATATCTAAATAAGAGAAATAAGGCTGCTGTCAACACGGGGGTGCCCAGCAATAAAGCACTTCGAATTGGACGATACAAGATGATTGATCGAATGATCGTCCCGCCCTGCTTGAACAGAAAGTGGATTATTCCCTTGTGAAGCCTTGAAGGTCGTGAAGCAGGGTTTGTTGTAATTGGCACATATAACACGGTTAGGCGTTCGCGATTGGATTGAATTATCGTTTCGAGTGCATAAGAAAATTCATTGTAAACTTGCATCCTAAGCGCAGCAAACCGGGAATAAGCGCGGAAACCGCTCGCGGCATCAGGTATGTGTGCTCCTGAAATCCAGGATACAAACTTACTTCCAATCACTTGTAGTACCCGTTTATAGAAAGGGAAATGCTTATTCTCACCAGGTAAGCGATTCCCAATGACGATATCTGCCTTGCCCGCGAATATCGGTGCAACCAGTCGTTCCAATTTCCACGCCTGGATATTGGTTATCGGCATCAGTATTAACAATAATATCCGCTCCTAACCTCAATGCGTTGATCATTCCACTCATGAAGGATCGTCGATAAACCTCGATTGGATACATGCTTTATTACAAAATCCGCGCCACTCGCAATAGCTATTTCCGGGGTTCCGTCGGTGGATCCATCATCGATCACCTGGATAATAACTCGACCAATCCCCGGCAAGGAACGAGGAATTTGCTTCAGGACGTTTGGTAAAGTTTGACACTCATTAAGAGCAGGAATTTGCACTACAAGTAATTTACCTGCATCTTTGTGATTTGAATTCATTGTTTAGTTGTCCAAGTTTTCTGGGCATATGCACTATCATTTCTTTTCCGGTCGATATTTCTATCAGTTCATACTCTTTTTTATTGTGCGAATATGAGGAAAGCACGTTATGAAATGGCAAATTACAATCTGTGGATTGGTCAATAATGGCAATACGCGTTCCCGTTTCATATTGTAACATCAGCCGAGTCTTACAATTATACTTTCGAAAAGGTTCTTTACTTAATTCCTCAATGTTAAATTTGATCGGATCATATCCTCTTACTTCAAGTTCTTCTTCGTAATAATTTCCGCCGCTGGGAACGAATAAGGTGATTTGATTATCGCGCAATTCTTGTGAGAAATGCTGAAATTGCTTAAGTAATTCATCCAAGTGGCGAGCGTTCGTTTCAAAATAATTCAGGGTTTTTATAGTAGGATGGCCAAACTACAATATTCAAGCATAATAATCCACATAAAAGAAAAACACCGGTTGAAGTAGTATGATTGTTTTGCAATCAGAATGGATGACACGATGATCAATATACCGATTACACAAAGATAGATCCATCTCAGGTAGGAAATCGTAAAAACATCAACAAAACGATAGTTCAGAATAAAATTCTTAAGAATCCAATTTTGGTTGTAAAACAATTGATAACTAATATATGTAGCTAAAGCTGAAAATCCACCTGCTCCAAACAAAATCCATTTGTCGATTTTAATTTTCTCTCTTAAAAGGATAATTGCAGTGAGCCAGGCTAATGCGGAAATATACAAAACGTATCGCCCTACAAATTTTGTGGGATCAGGGAAGTTATAGGGTGCTCTCCAAGCATGTCGGGTTGCTTCCACAAGCAGCATGCCACAAATTCCAATAACCAACAAGAACCAACGCACTAATTGCCCATTCCATTTTATCTTTTTCCATGAAATGAAATATTGAACAAAGATGTTCATAACAGGTGCAAGTATCAGGGATAAGTAAGCAGCAGATATACCAACCCAGAGCAGCAGTCGGGAAAGAGAAAGACGATCGGGATTTCCCCCATCACCTGGCGGGAAACCTAACATCAATTTAATATCTACTCCATTCATCATCCCTGAAATTATCCAAATTCCGTTTAGTAATGAAAACTATTGCGAGTATCATCAATAATCGAAGGTTCTTTTCCCGATAGGGTTTGAATTGCAGATTATAAGCGTTGTCTTTGTTTTTTAACCACCAAACAAGGATAAATATTGGGATCAATGGCCAGGTCATATAACGGGTCAACCACATAGCAGCCAGGGATAAACCTAATAAAGCATCCCACAGCCAGGTTAGCTTATAACTCTTTGGGTACGATAATTGCGAAATATACTGTCCAGAAAAATAACGGGTAATACAAGTTTTCACTAAAAAGGATTGCTGGATATACAATGTGAAATGGAAATGAGGCGCACACAAGGATAAACAATAAGGCTGAATTTTTTGGTTAAAAACTCCCTTGCTATTAAGTACAATGGGAAAATCGCTGTGGAGGAAATTACAACATTAAAGATGGTCATATTCCGAAGTGAGTCTCTCAAACCGAATTGTAGAACTGGCGATAATATAATCGAGAAAAATGGTGGATAATGGTGAAATTGGGCTACATCCAATGATCCATAAAGAATTTGTTTTGCCATCAACCAGTAAACATATGTATCGCGCAGAACCAACAATCCTCTGGTAACTGGAACAAGTAAAATCAATTTGATGAAAATCAATAAACAAAAAATGATAAGGAGTGCATGGCGGTAAATAAAGGAGCCTATTTTCAAGAAAGTCGTATTCATAGTTGAAAAACGGGCGGATGCATTTACCGCCAGTATCTCAATACTTAATATTAATACGAGTCCCGCGAGATCTTTATGTTTTAGAATCATGCGTAATACAGTAGGAAAATCATCTCGAGGTGGAAGAAAATAAATGATGGAAAGCCCAAAAATCAATATCAGCAAGAAATACAAGGATGTGAAGTATTTGGGGTCTGGGTGAAATATTTTTTCAATAATCTTGGATAATGGGAGGCTTTTTTCACCATTACACGCCAACCAACCAAAAATTAAGGCAAGTGCTAAAATACCTGCAAGCTTGATTGCTTCACCCCAGGATGGCTGGGAAAACCATCCCAACTCATAATCAGCTCTTAGGTTGTTGAGCAGAAATAATGAAACTTCGAGTGTGAGGAAAGAGAAAAATTGTGTCACAGTTTAATCTCTTCGCCGTATATCAATAATCTTTTCTCATATTAATTATATTATTGTACCAATCTTATTCAAATACGGGATCAATAATAAGAAGGATTTATATTTTTTCAGCAATCAAAACTACCGCTAAAGATTAAATGTTCAGTAAATCCATAAACCATGTCGCCTACTAGTCATCTCTCCAATTGTACAATTACCCTTCTCTGATGAATAATCGCCGACCTCAGTTATATTGGTAGAGGCAAAGAAGTTAGATTGAATTCACCCGGAAAATACATTTGAATTGAATGGCACCACATCACCTACATCTTCAATCTTTTAATCAAATCCTTCTTATTTTTTGATCCCATCACCATGGGTTTCTACAACGGAATATATCGTCTTATTAAACACATACGAAGATAAAGTATTCTCTATGAATGGATTACATTCGTCCGATGGTTCTATAATAGCCAAATTTTGCCCCTCCACTTCGATAAGCATATTAACCTTACAGTTATTGTTGAAAATTATTTCGTTTCGAAACCTTCTTACTTCAAATTCTTCAATGTTGTACCCTCGAACTTGTAATTCTTTTGGATAAAACTTGTAACCATCGGATACGTATAATACAAAGTTGTTGTTGATTTTAGTTTGCGTTATTGCCGACGAGATAAGAGCGTCCAGGTTTTTGGCTCGGACCACACTAGAATTCTATCCTCTCGAGATAAAATGGCCAGCTAACGATATTTATACAAAGAATACATGCGGTAATTACCAAAATTGTTGCATTTATTTTTTCTCGTATAAGTAGAATCGTTGATACAACCAGTGATCCAATTACAATAAGCAGGTATATCCACTTCATAAAAGTAATTGAGAATACATCAATAAAACGAATATTGATTATGGAATATTTAATTATCCAACTTTGATTTATAAAAATTCCATAACTAAATAGAATGAGGGCAATTGCTAGAATAGAAGAAAAAATCAAATGTGGTCGATCGAAATGTATCTTTTCATTTAATATTATAGCGGCAACCAGCCAAGCTAAAACTGCTATGTAAATAATATACCGGCCGACAAATTTGCCTGGTTCGGGATAATTAAATGATGCTTGCCATGAATATAGAGTAACGATTAACATCAACATCCCGGTGATCATTGATAAAGATAGGATCAATCGCCCAATTTCTGTTCTCCATTTGATCTTACGTAGTGAAAACAATGTCGAAAATAATATGTGGAGAACTGGAGCCGCCAGCAAAAATGAATATGCAGCTGAAATACTTCCCCAATAAATTAATCGTGTGATGGTGAAAGTATTAGGATTTCCTGTCTCAGCAGAGGCAAATCCAATCATGGATTTAATATCGATCCCTGCATTTATCCCTTGAACTATCCATAATACTATAAATTGATATCATGAAAAACATGATCAATATCAACTTTGTTATCTTGGTCTTGGTGAAATGCATCACATAGTCAAAATTTCCAGATTCAGGTTTTAGATACCAAATTACAAGGAATATTGGAATCAGTGTTAAAGTCATATATCTTGTTAGCCATAACGCAGTAAGCGTAATGGCAAATAGGGCATCCCATACCTTTGCAAGTTTTAAGCTTTTGGAATTACTTATTCCAAAATACAAAACCCAATAAAACAATGGGTAGTAAAGATTCTCACTATAGGGTATTCCTGGGTAGACGATGTGAAATGGAAATGTTACACAAAGTATCACGAAAATGAGGCTCACAGATCTTTGTAGATATTTTCTCGTCAATAAATATAATGGGAATACTGTAGTGGAGGAAATTATTGCATTAATAATCGAGATATGTTGGAGGGATTTTAGGGGGCCAAACAAAAATACCGGAGAGAGTATTATTGGATACAGGGGAGGATATTTATGATTCTGTGCAATATCCAGGGAACCGTGGAAGATCTGATTTGCCATTTTCCAATAATCGAATGCATCATTTAAATTTAGGAGACCTCGCGAAATTGGATATAGAAGAAATATTTTTACAAATACTATTACAGTAAAAATTAACCAAATAGCATTTTTATTTATAAAAACACCCATTTTTATTAAAATATATTCTTATTTTCGGGACTGTAGAATACAGAACCAAAAACAAGAATTCGATAAGAGCGAAACAAAGGAAAATTGCAATTTCATTATTTTTTCGAACTAGATTAATCACCCCAGGAGTCTCACTGGTAATTGGGAAAATCAGCATTAATATCATCCCAAAAATCATTAGGCTGATGGCGGATATCAATTTTATCTTTCGAGCATGTGGAACAAAGTATTTTTCAATTTTGCTGGAATAGTTATTGCAGAAATATTTATATGTTAGCCAATAGAAAGCGGCAACAAGGGAAACAAGTCCTACCAGAATGAGCATTTCTCCGAGAGATGGGTTTTCGAACCACCCGACCGATAAATCCTTACTTAGTTGATAGACCAAAAAAACAGTGGTTTCTGTTGAAAGAAGTAAGAAGAATATCCCGTTCCGATTCATACAATTCAATCTTCCATTCTATTAAATAAATTACAAATCATTTTAAGAAAATATTTTCCCACTTAAATGCGTAAGGTTTTATTAATAGTAACGTTTGATTGATCGAAGGTTTGAATTCAACAATTATACTGCTAACTTGTCTGAAACCCAATTGCCTTAGTATAATTGTAAACCTAATAAAATCACCCTGTCAGATCATTTATTATCCAAAGGTTTCATATTAATAATTTAAGGCCTGCCTTCGTACAAAATCTGCTGAAAATATTTCACCTTGAGGACGATCCAATTTTCAAGGATGTTTTTCAAGGCAGCATTGTTACTCTTGCAGCAAGAGTAGGAAATGCATTATTACAACTTGGGATCAATGTTGTAATTGCAAGATATTTTGGCTCAACAATTGTTGGTATTCTCGCGATGATAAACTCCATCGTAATGATAGCTTCCATATTCACCCTTTTTGGCACAACTACATCAGTCCTTCGATTAATTCCTGAGGTATATGAAACTACATCACCTGGAGCTGCCTATGCTTTGCAAAGGAAAATACACCGGATGGTTGTGTTTGTTTCTCCGGTCATTTCGCTTCTTACGATTGGTCTCGCGGTCATCTGGCAGATCATCAATCCTTTAAAAGGTGTTTGGCTTCCAGTATTTCTTATCGCAGCTGCAATTTTACCGCTTTATAGCCTAGCCCGATTAAGCACCGAAACTTTAAGAGCACAACAACGAGTACCCTTATATGCGGTTGCTCACATTTTACCCTCACTAACAAACTTCGTCTTGTTAATCCTCCTATTGATTTTCCTTCCACGCCAGGAGGCTCCGATCGTCGCTCTTGTTGGATCGATCCTTATCGTATTTATTCTCACGCGCTCAATGACGTTTCGAAAATCTTCTGAGCTTTCTGTTTCAATAAAAACAGAATTTTCAATTCCTGATACGGCAAAAATATTTAAATTGTCTCTTCCAATGGCAGTGACATTGGGAATGCAAATGATAATTTCAAACCTTGATATGATATTGATTGGTGTGTTATTAACAATCGAATCGGCCGGAATTTATAACATTGCGAGTAAACTCTCGACATTAACTAGTTTTATTATTACATCAATCAACGCTGTCTCAGCCGCAAGATTCTCCCAGCTATATTTTTCCGGTCGGCAAGATGAGTTACTAAAATTGGCAAAAAAATCTTCTATGCTCATTTTTTGGGCATCTTTACCAATCTTTTTAATACTAATTATTTTTGGTAAGGCGATCTTAGGATTATTCGGCCAAGAATTTACTGCAGGGTATCCAGTTCTCCTTGTTTTGGTAAGTGGAGAGTTTATTAATGCCGCTGGGGGCTCGGTAGGATTATTTCTTAATATGACCGGATCTCATATTTATTATCGGAATATTATGTTTTTTGGAACTATAATCAATATTTTATTAAATCTTGTTTTGATTCCAAGGATAGGAATTCTTGGCGCTGCAGTTACATCCTTGGTTTGTCTCGTATTCATTAATGCTACTGCCTCTTATTTTATTTATAAGAAAACAGGGTCGATCATATCTTACGTACCATCATTCATAAGGAAATGGATAATCCAGCGATGCTAAAATTACCAAATTTTTTAATTGTTGGCGCTGCTAAATGCGGAACATCCTCATTTTACTATCACTTGCGTAATCATCCACAAATTTATATGAGTAGTGTGAAAGAGCCACACCATTTTTCCTCACAGAACGTGGATATAAAATTTAATGGCATAGGCGATCATCGCAGGCCGTATATTCAGAAATTTGAAGATTATTGTAAATTGTTTGAAGGTGTACGAGATGAAACCGCCATTGGTGAATCAAGTACCGACACAATTGATAGCTGGCCAAAGTCAATACCAGCCATTAAAGAAAAGCTGGATGACCCAAAAATTATTTTTCTCCTCCGTAACCCTGTTGAACGGGCATATTCCGCATATTTACATTTAATACGAGAAAACCGGGAAAATCTCTCATTTGAAGATGGTTTGCTAAAGGAGGAAGAGCGGATAGCACGCAATTGGCATGGGTTGTGGCATTACAAACATCGTGGACTATATTTTGCTCAGGTCAAACCCTTCATAGACTCATTCTCAAGAGTAAAGGTATTTCTTACAGAGGATTTTTATAAAACGCCTAAAGATATAATCTACCAGGCATGCAATTTTCTGGAGGTCGACACTAACTATGAGTCTCCTTACGCCAAAGTCAGGTACAATACATCTGGGGTTCCGAGGTCCCGTGTGTTAAACCAATTGTTTGTAATGAAAAACCCCATCCAACGTTTTATCCGTATGGCAGGACATATAATTTTTACCGAAGATAAATGGATTGCCCTTCGAGATTCTGCTCGAGCCAGGATTATGGTCAAACCAAAGATGAAACCAGAAACAAGGACATTCTTAAACAATTATTTTCTTGAAGATATCTTGCGGTTGCAGGACCTGTTACAAAGAGATTTGAGTATTTGGCTGAATTAATATTTTAATCAACTTTTATTGGTAAAAAAGGATCGGATTATATGAACATTTTTAAATTTCGAGAGGTATTGCCCCAAATACCAAATTTAATTTTCAATAATAGGTTCAAATTTCACTTTGAGAAGTTACCTTTTGAAGCTCATAATATTTCGTGGAAAAAAAAGTTCAATTTCGTACTAGCTGGTTTCAATCAATTTTTCCTACCAGAAACACCTTATGGTAAACCTGTTATTGCTCAAGTGGAACCAGCCAATGTTTGCAACCTTGGTTGCTCGCTCTGCCTTTCAGCAACACATAATCATTCACGGGTCGCTGCATTGCTTCCTTATAATATATTCAGAAAATTTATTGATGAAATCGGAGATACCCTATTATTGATAGTATTCTGGAATTGGGGAGAACCATTTCTTAATCCAGATGCTGTTAAAATGATTGAATATGCAACATCAAAGGGAGTACTTGTACATACCAGTACAAATGGAAATATCATTTTTAATGACGAAATGGCCGATCGCATTGTAAAGAGTAAACTAACTAGTTTAATTTTTGCGGTTGATGGCGCTAGTCAGGAAACTTATAGCAAGTATCGGGTTGATGGCAATCTGGAACGTGTAAAGTCGAACATCCGTTCCGTTGTAGCTGCGAAAAAACGGAACAACAGCCAATACCCCATGGTCACAGTTCGATTCGTTGCAATGCAGCCGAATGAGCAGGAAATGAAGGAAGTTGAGAACCTGGGACGAGAATTGGGAGCTGATTTCTTCGCTATTAAATCTGTAGATATGCCCCCTGTAATTGGTGAAAACCTGGATGAAAAATACCGCCCGGAACAGAATTCTCTGCGGCGCTATGAATATGCGGAAGGTTCATACTCCCGTCTAGAAAAACCTTTTGAATGTATGCGGCCGTGGAAACGGATCACCCTGGACGCTTTGGGTGAAGTGGTCTCATGTGAATATGATTATAAAAATAGTCATTCCTTCGGTAATATGGGCAAAGAAAAATCTGTAATGGAAACATGGAAGAGTGAAATTTCAAAACAATTCAGAAAGAATTTCAACAAAGGCCATAATAACTACTATCATTGCATGGATTGTACATACAAGAATAATCAAAATGAAGATTGTATATTAGACGCTTATCCACTAACGTAATTATGACCAAATTACAGGCAAAACTTTGATCAGTGTCATTGTGTGCACATACAACCGGGCATTGCTTCTTGGGAGATTGTTTGAAAAATTGGTTAGTCAGACAATGCGATCAAGTGAGTTTGAGATTATTGTTGTTATTGATGGATCTACCGATGAAACCCTCGAAGTCTGCAACAATTGGTCGGGGAAATATAAAAATATTAAGATCATTCAACTAAAAATTAATTCGGGATGGAGCGCTGCTGCAAATGCAGCATTGAAAGCTGCCTGTGGAGAATTCATTTGCTATACAGACGATGACTGCCTACCAAATCCAGATTGGATCGAAAAGATGCAGACTGCCCTCCAATCCAGCGAGATCGTAGCAGGAGGAATTGACAGCTTTGCAAGTGACTATCAAGCCCTCGCTGCGAATATCTCTGAATTCCATCCATTTATGGGAAGGGGAGCTCGAATGGAAGTTGGATTTCTTGCCGGAGCTAACATGGGCTTTCACAAGTCAGTTCTTGATAAGTTGGGCGGCTTCAAGAATGGCTGTCCAATTCCAGATATGGAGCTCATTCTTCGAGCAAGATTGAATGGCTACAAAATTGATTATTATCCAGATTGCCGAGTTCTTCACGATCCTAAACGCGGCGGGTTAATGCAGAAACTCTACCATAGCAGCACATATTCGTCATATACGATCCAACTTCGCAACGAATATATGGAACTATTACATACACCATTCTTCTTGAAGAATCGTTGGTGGTTGCTAGTATTGTCCCCTCTGATCGCATTTGGGAAAACGCTGGAAATATTTACTAAAAATCCAGATATTATTAATTACATTCATACATTACCAATGGTTTTCGTGCATAAACTCTTTTGGTGTAAGGGAGCTTTTCAGGGTTTGAGCAAAATTCAAGAAACTGAGAATTGAATACTGCTGAAGTATATCTTGAACGCGGTAAATAAAAGAAGGTGATCCACCAGGGACTTGAACCCTGAACCTGCTGATTAAGAGTCAGTTGCTCTGCCATTGAGCTAGTGGACCAATTTTCAATCACGAATTATACCCGAAAGCGATTTCGTGTCAACAAATACCCTCAGTAACCATCTCGCATGTGGTCAGTTTTTTAATAAATAAATAGATAAAGAACAGAGGCTACTGTACATGTCGCGATCATGATAGGAAGGCCGCGCTTATTCCATACAATCGAATTGATTGGTGTTCTGGTCTTTTCAGAAAGAGATGTAACTACGATATTTGCAGTAGAACCAATGATTGTTGCATTGCCGCCAAAACCTGCCCCAAATACCAATGCCCACCAGAAAGGAGTTACATCTATTCCATTTTGCGCCAAACCCTGGATGACAGGTATCATTGCAATGGTGATCGGAACATTATCCACCACAGCCGAAAGGATTGCAACCACCCATATGATGATCACTCCAAACCACCTGGGAGATAGACCGGAATAAGAGGACAAAGCCCTGGTCAGAAAGTCCAGAACTCCTGCTGCTTCCAACCCCCCGACCATAACGAATAGACAAGCAAAGAAAACTAGGACAGACCAATCCACTCGCTTGAATACCGCTTTTACGTCCGGCCGAATAAGCAGAAAAGCAATTGAAGCCGCACCAAGGGCAATAAATGCAGGTATGATTTTGAGAACTTCTTGAAAGAAGAAAGTCAGGATTGCCAACATTAGAACGATCAGCACTTTCCAGAGTGTTTTCTTGTCTTTAATCACTTCTCCTGGTTTGATATTATCCAGAACATCTATTTTTTCTGGTATTGCGGATAACTCTTTTCTAAACAAGAATCTCAGCATTCCCAAGGCAACCAACCAGCATACAAGAACGACTGGGAGGGAGTGGATTAGAAAATCGTTAAACGATAATCCGGATGCAGAGGCAATCAAAACATTCGGCGGGTCTCCAATCAAGGTAGCCGCACCTCCAGTATTTGATAACAATGCTTCAGACATAAGATATGGTAGTGGGTTAAGTCCGATGATTTCGCAGATCATGATCGTAACAGGGGCAATTAGAACTACAGTGGTTACATTATCTAAAAACATGGATAAGACTGTCGTAATTGTGCCTAACATGATCAACAACCGGACAGGTTTCCCCTTTGAGAACCTGGCTGCATAAAGAGCTAAATATTCAAAGAAGCCTGTTGGTTCAAGCATGGATACCAGCAGCATCATACCCAACAACAATCCGATCGTCTCTAAGTCAATTGCCGCAATTTCTTGATGAGAGTCATAAAACTTAAAAGTTAAACCGACAACAGAAATTAATAATGCCCCGAGCATGGCAACAATAGTTCGATTGATCTTTTCAGAGAAAATTGCGATCAATGAACCGGTAAAAATAATGCTCACTAAAATTTGAGGGACACTCATCAAATCATTCTCCCACCGCAATGTTCCAGGTTCGCAACAGAGCTACTCCAATATCAACTCGTGATGCAATTCCTACCAATCGTCCATCATTTTCGACAACCGGAATATCCGCCAAGTTTTCTTTATTTAATAATGCTGCCGCAAGCATAAGTCCTGATTCTGCTATAACACTCACTGGTTCTTCCATGACTTCGCTGACCAGTCTTTCCAGGGCTTCTGGTTCCACTTTGCGATCTTCGAAAACCCCAAAACTGTGAATGTAATCAAAATCTTCGATCAAACGTGTGAAATCAGGCATTGCTAGATCAAGTAAGTGCCGAAGCAAAATGATCCCCACCAACGTACCATCCGAATCGATGACAGGTAGAGTGCCGATGTGGTGTTTCATAAAAAGATTACCGGCAGATTTAAGTGTATCTGTTTCATGGATTGATATTACATGCCGTTTCATGTATTTCTCGATCTTCACTCAACACCTCCGAGGGCTTTTTTGGCCAGTAAAATGTCTATAGGAATAGACCATAGGTATACGATCTTTGAATTTACGATCTTAAATCCTGCTGCAATTAACTGTTCTGCGAGATTAATTGGTTGGCAATCAACAATATGGGGAATACGCAACCTCAGATAATTATATATCATCATCACCAGTTTTTTGCTTGGTTCACTTGAAATAGTCACACAGCACAAATAACCGCCTTCTACAAGAACACTGTAAATTGAGCGAAGAGCATTAATACGAGCATCTTCGTCCAATATTTCCAGTGTAAATGTACTAAGCACAGCATTAAATGTATCATTTTTCAATGGCAAGTAAGCCGCATCACCTTGAATAAAACCAATTTCTTGAGGTAGAGAGTTCCATACTTTATTCCGGGCTACCACGAGCATCCCTGCTGATATATCCACAGAAACCTGTTCTCCAGTTGCCCCAATCCTGTCGGAGATCAACGCGCCAGCCCTTCCAGTACCGCTGCCAATTTCCAGCGTCTTATCCCCGGGTCTTAGATTTAGTAATTCAATGGCTTGTTTCACAATAGAAAACTCGCCTGAGCCAGACAGCAAATCGTACCATCGGCTCAGGCGATCATAATTTCGCATCACGAGAAAAGTTTTTTCATCCATGATTGCGGTTGTGTTTCTATTCTACCGGTGCCCCTTTTGTTCTACCCATCCAGGAAAGGTCTTCCAGTTGACCAAAATGCTCATTGAAGAATCGATAGTAAAGTAACTCCTCTTTCGTATTCAATTTCCAATCCTTACGGATCATCCGTTGAGCCTTAAAGTCACTATCGCTGATTTTCTCTTCTGCATACTTGGAAAGCATATCTCCCACGCCTGAACCCTCCCAGAACTTGGCTTTTTTGCGCCAGAGAACTGATTCTGGCAGGTCATTTTCCAACGCTTTACGCAGGATCCATTTTTCTATTGGTGGATTCCCTGGCTTGAGTTTGAATTCAGCAGGGATGGTCAGCGCGTAATCAAGAACATCGCCATCGACGAATGGCACATGTGCCACCAGTCCATTTACACTGGAAGATCGGTCCACCCGCTGCAAAGCTGTATTATGCAGTCTATTGGTAATATCCACCAACTCTGCCGGGATGCTTGAAGCGGGTAGTTCCTGAATATATTCATAACCAGCGAATAATTCATCACCGCCCTCGCCTGAGAAAACAGAATCTACATAGTTCTTTGCCACCTGAGAAACCAGGTAATTCATGATCGTGGAACGCACCAATAAAGCATCAAATGATTCCAGAGCAAAGATTACTTCACCAAGCACTTTTGGCAGCTCTTTTTCGGATATCACTACTTCGTGGTGAGTTGTTTTCACGTGATCTGCTACAATCCTGGCAAATTCTACATCCGGCGCTCCCGGTAAACCGGCAGCAAAGGTATGCAGCGTCTTTACCAACGGGCGTACCAGAGCGACGATCACACTAGAGTCAATGCCGCCAGACAACCAGCTTCCCATAACATTCGAGTTGATCCGAGCTAATACTGCGGAAAGCAGTTTCGCATGCAACCCGGTTGCTGCATCTTCAGCGCTAAGTTGTTTGACCGGTTTTTCTTTTATTGTTGCGAATTTCACAAACCCCTTGCCAGATTCATAAAGATGGCCTGGTAAAAATTCATGAATATCGTCCGTGGCTTCCATTAAAGCTTTCACTTCAGAGGCATACACAAACTCGCCCTCATTGGTGTACCCATAATAAAGGGGTCGAACGCCCACTCTGTCGCGTGAAAGCACCAATTTGTTATTAACTACACCTGCAGCTGCAAACGGCATTCGTTCGCCAGCCAGCGATTCAAGGGAAGGAACTTCTTCTTGATAATGGGTCAGTTTTTGTTCGCGCCTTCCGATATTTGAGAGATTTGTGCCGATGGTTATTCCACGTTCTGCTATGACGACTGTCTCTCCGTTCCCCCTGTAATCTATTTTCGAAAGCATTCTTTCGACAATTTCTGTTTTTCCCCCTGCTTCAATTCCTGCAATGCCTGACATTTGTTTTCCTTTCTGATTCTTATTTTATTTCCTTATATTCATTCCCAATAATTTATACTTGTTCTGTTTTGCTTTTGGAAATATCCCTTCATTATTTAGCCGAACCTCTTCAACGATAAAAAAAGCTTTAGGATTGATTCCATCGATAATTTTTTTAATGTTCACCAATTCTTTACGTTGAATAATGGAGTAAATAATATCCACCGCTCCTTCTGAACCTTCACCGCACAGTTTTGTCACCCCATACCCGGCTTCATGAAGGTTTTTTACAATATCATCTGCATGTTTCACCATGAATATTCGTACTGCCACCAGGCCAATAGCCAATTTCTCTTCAATCAACAATCCTATGTAATTGCCTGCTGCAAAACCTGCAGCGTATGCGATGTAGGATGCTGCATTCCCCAAATTCCGCATGATCTGACTGATAGCCAGTATCCAGATGAGCACTTCGAAAAAACCCAGAATAGGTGCAATGTAGCGCTTTCCTCGTGCAAGAAATACAATGCGTAAGGTGCCAAGGGATACATCAATAATCCTTGCAAAAAATATTGCCAGCGGGATTAAAACCCAATTTATTATTACTGCATCCGGGGCATTAAACATCAGCTAACAGGCTCCTTGTTCTGCGGCTACGCCAGTACAAGTTTTGATGTTTATTCGTAGTGGGACCTACTCTCAACATTGATTCGATACTTGGGATGAAACATATAGCGATATTCGATTGATTCAACCCTTGAATTATAACCCATGTCAGGTTTATATCCAAATTACGTATAACAAGGGTGTAATTCTCTCATATTTGTCTGTACAGCAGTATTATTTTGTGGTATAAGGAAATTGCCCTGCTGTGTTCGTGATGTTGCCTTTCCGTTTTGAGCCAACACCTTAAAAAATGGATCTTTATCTCACGGCAGTGATGCGTTAGACTTCGGTCAAGGTTGATCTTCCGGGTCGAGATCCGTCCTGTGCAAGCAGGTTCAAAACTTTGCAGCACACGGCATGGTGGGGTTCTTTTTTAATTAGACCCATTCCAGCTCATTTACTGGACACTCGTCCAGTTATTTTTTATTATTGCGAGGTATGTATGGATAGAAAAGAATTACTAAAAAAAGTCAAAGATGATGACGTTAGGTTCATCTCATTCCAATTTACTGATGTCAATGGTGTCGTCAAATCACTTGATGCACCGGTAGAACGCCTGGAAGTTGCGCTGGATGACGGCATCTGGTTCGACGGTTCTTCAGTGGAAGGGTTTTGCCGCATCCAGGAAAGCGATATGCACCTGAATGTCGACCAAGACACATATGCCGTACTTCCTTGGTCGCCGGTGGAAATGCGCCGCGCTCGTTTCTTTTGTGATATTTACATGCCAGATGGCTCACCTTTCGAAGGCGATCCCCGCGGCGCTCTCAAACGTGCGCTCGCAAAACTTAAAGGGCAGGGGATGGTATTCAATGTTGGCCCGGAGCCTGAATTCTTTTTGCTGAGGAAAAATGGCGGCGAACATATCCACCCGGTGCCACACGACGTTGGCAGTTATTTTGATTTTTCACCTAATGATGAAGCAGTTCGTGTCCGTACAGAATTGATGAGAGCCCTTCTCCAAATGGGTCTTGAAATTGAGGTCGGGCACCATGAAGTAGCACTTGGACAACATGAAATTGATTTTCGTTTTGCAGACGCTCTTAGGACTGCCGACAATGTATTGACATTGAAATACACTGTGAAGGCAATTGCAGCCCAAAATGGCCTGGTAGCCTCCTTTATGCCTAAACCAATCTTTGGCATGAATGGCAGCGGTATGCACTGTCACCAATCCCTTTTTGACTTAGAAGGAAAAAACCTATTTTTTAATGGGAAAGACCCGTTCAGCCTGTCAAAAATGGCATATGGATTTATCGCTGGCCAGTTGAACCACGCGCGCGGTTTCTCCGCAGTGGTTGCTCCAACGGTCAATTCCTACAAACGGCTCGTTCCAGGTTATGAAGCCCCAGTGTATATCGGTTGGGCACAAACCAACCGCTCTGCACTCATCCGCATCCCACGCTACACTCCCGGGCAAGAGAATGCCGTACGCGCCGAGCTGCGTTGTCCCGATCCATCCTCCAACCCATACCTCGTTTTCCTGACCATTTTGGCAGCCGGATTAGAAGGCATTGAAAAAGGTTTGACGCCGCCAGCCCCCTTGAATAATGTAAATGTTTATGAATTAACTGCGGCCGAGCGCAAGAAATTGAAAGTCAACAACCTGCCCGGATCCCTTGCCGAAGCCCTGGGCGAGTTGGATAAAGATACTCTAATCAAAAAAGCCCTCGGTGCTTCAATCTATGATGCCTTCAGCCGTTCCCGCAGAGCAGAATGGGAGCAATATCGCATAAATGTATCCGATTGGGAAGTTGAACGCTATCTTGAAACCGCCTAACTAACAGGTTTAACCATCCGGCAGAACGCACAAAGACCTGCGGCAATGGTTGGGTGGCCGCAATTTGAACACAAAAATTCTTCATAAACCCGGCTTTCTGAAATCTTCAGATGGCCGGTTTTTTTCTTTTCAATGAACGAAAGGTAATATTGATACTTCAGCCCTGGTTTCTCGCTCTCCATACTGTTCAAGATCGTCTTGTAATGATTAGTTCGCGATCCCTTTGAAAAAGGACATTCGTCCTCGATATATTCAATCCCATTCAGGATAGCAAAAGCTGTTGTTTCCCTTTCGTAAAAGCGAACAAATGGCTTAATTCTACGTGCGAATTGATCGCGTTCTTCCATCACCGGGGACTGACGACCCAACTGGCTGTTATTCCAGGTGAGGTTGTTCATAAAAAGCACTGATGCTTCGTCATCCAAGTTATGGCCTGTGGCCAGGACATTAAAACCGTGTTCTAAAGCATAACGGTTCAGTTCATGGCGTTTCACCAATCCGCATGCTGAGCAGGGCTTGGATTCATCAAGGTGACTTCGTGAAAAAAGTTCTGGTACCGTTTCGCCATATTCCCTCATTATATTCAGCTCGTGCAGGATTAATCCTCTTCCAGAGGCAAATTTACGGGTGATAACCAGCGATAGGTCGGAATATTGTGTTCCATCATCAATACCCAAATAAATCGTAATCCCCTCCACTTTATAACCGAGGAGGACCAGCGCTTCCCAAAGCCCTAATAAATCCTTGCCGCCAGACACGGCAACCAGGACACAATCATCAGGCTTGATCATCCCATAACGTTTGATCGTTGCAGCACAGTGCTTCAAAAACCACTCGTTGAAATGCGGAGCACACAAAGCCAGACGATGCTGCCACATATTGATAACGGCTTTCTCGTTGCAGCTTCGGCACTTCATTTCGCGCCTCCAGAAATCACAGGGATGAGCTTTACGTTGTCGCCATCCACCAGCAAGCGGTCTTCGGTGATGATCTCTCCATCTCTCACGGCCAGATAACTGCCTGCATCCAGGTTTAATCTTTTGAAAACCTGCAGAAGGGTTAGGTTTTCTGGCAGTAATATTTCTTTTTCTCGCAATTTTATTGTTACCAAAACTCACGTGCCTTTCTATACTCAGTTATTTCATCTGGTTGTATAATTTGTTCAATACAAATTATATCTTACAGGAGATTGAGACATGGCTGATCGAATGGAATTTGTGCGCAATTATCATGACCTCAGTACAGAAAAAGGATTCCAGTTTGAATTTTTATGTGATCGTTGCGGAGTGGGATATCGCACGAAGTTTGTTCCTTCAGTGACTGGCACCGTTAGTGGCGTAGTAGATGCAGCCAGCAGCCTATTCGGTGGACTGTTTTCATCGGCCTCGAATATTGCAGGCCGGGTACATGACGCTGCCTGGGAAAAATCACACGATGCGAACTTCGAAGCTGCCACACGTGAAATGCGGCCGGATTTTGTTCAATGTCCGCGCTGCCAATCCTGGGTTTGCCGTAAGAAATGCTGGAATGAAAAGCGTGGACTTTGCAAGGGATGTGCACCCGATATGGGCGTGGAAATGTCCGCGGCACAGGCTAACCGTTCTGTTGAAGAGGTCTGGGCGCATGCTGCCATGTCTGCAGAGGACAAGAAACTCTCGGAAGCGAACTGGCGTGAAACAATTCATGCTTCCTGCCCGGAGTGCGAAACCCCGCTGGCAACCAACGCCAAATTCTGCCCCAATTGCGGCGCCCCGGTCAAGAACGAGCAACACTGCACGGAATGCGGTGGGATCATTCAACCGGGAGCGAAATTCTGTGCCGATTGCGGAAAAAAAGTGGA
>CAWJEB010000006.1:0-83340 GCA_963841805.1 uncultured Chloroflexia bacterium | reverse complement strand
CGCGGTCATCCTTTCCACTTCCGCCATCTTTGAGCGCCACCTCACCGGCATTCACGTCCTTATAGGTGTATTTTCTGCCGGGGGAACGGTTTACGAACGTCCAGATCCCGGGTAGTTTGCTGATCCTCCCGGGGGTGGTGATATTAAGGATTTTTGAGGGTAAAAGGTATTGAATAATTCGGGAAATGATGTATAATCTGATTATTCAGGAGTTCAGTTTATGACAGATCAGATATTACAAATACGCAGCAACGGGCAGATCACACTCTCGGCTGAAGTCAGAAGGAAAGCCCATCTCAAGGAAGGCGATCTGCTGAATGTGGAGATCCAACGCGATGGCAGCATCAATTTGAAACCGAAGATCGTTGTTGACCGGGATCAGGCATATTTTTGGTCCGAACGATGGCAAACAGGCGAAAAGCAGGTCGAACAGGATATTCAGGATGGGCGAACCCGCGAGTTTTCGAATATCAAAGATATGCTTGATGACTTAGATTCTAAGCTATGATCTATCGCCGGACCGAACACTTCAAAAAACAATACCATTTAATGCCGAAAGAGATCCAGGAAAAGGCAAAAAAGGTATTTACTCTACTCCAATCAGACACCAATCATCCTTCGTTGCATATCAAAAAGGTGCAGGGAACTTCCGGCATCTGGGAAGGCCGCATTGACAGGCAGTATCGATTTACATTTCAATATCAGGATGAGGGTGGCGAGAAGGTCTGCCTGTTCCGTAATATCGATCATCACGATGAGTGCCTTAACAATCCTTAAATATCTTTACACCCTTTGAAGTTAATGAGTGGTTTTCCCCGTTTTCCTGCTCCATGATCTCTGCGGTTTGGGGAGACAAATGCGCTATTATGAACGGTTGCGGCTGGCGAGGTAAGAGCGCCGGATCATTTCGGGGTCGCGGGCGGCGGCGGTGCAAAGGCGCGAGGGACGCGGGCGGATGTTGGCACGGCCGAGGTCCAGGCGGTCTGCATCCCAGCAGGTCATCACGGTGATGTGGGCCTTCGTCTGCCCAAAGGTGTGGCGCTTGACGGCAATTTCCAGTAGTTTCAATTCAACCGTGGGCAGGTTCAGGTATTCCGGCTGCAGGATTCGTGTAATGAACTTCGCCGCACGGAATCCGTGGAGCAGGTCCACGTTGTCGTCTACGCGGCAGACGTCGTGCAAAAAGGCGAAGCAGCACACCACATCCAGGTTTGCCCCGGTGGATGCCGCCAGCTCCTGCCCGATATTCCAGACCCGGATCCAGTGCTGCAAGCCGTGGATGCCATCCATATCCAACCTGTACTGTTCCATAACAGCCTGTGCCAGCGGCGCGGGGATGTAATCTGCCAGGGCAGGCATGTTTACCCGCTTACCATTTCCACTTTTTCAGTTCATCCAGCATGGCATGCGCGGTCAGGTCCAGTTGAATGGGCGTGATGGAGACGTAACCTTCCTGCAGGGTGCCGAATTCAGTACATTCATCGGCCACACCGGTGGGGCTATCGCCGCCGATCCAGTAATACGGCCGACCGCGCGGGTCCTCCCGGCGGATGAGCTCATCGCGGTAGATGCGCAATCCCTGGCGGGTGATGCGGAAGCCTTTGATCTCATCATCCTGCCCGTAAGGGATGTTCACGTTGAGCACAACATCCACGGGGAAGCCGTTCTGTCCATGCATTTGCACCACTTTGGCGGCAACACGGGCAGCCGGCATGTAATCGATCTGATTCTGATAATACTCCGGGCGGTCCAGCGAGAAGGCGATGCCGGAAATGCCGGCAATGGCGGCTTCCATGGCGGCGGTCACGGTGCCGGAGTAGGTGACATCATGCCCTATGTTGGCGTTGGGGTTGATGCCCGAGACGACCAGGTCGATCTTCTGGGGGAAGAAGCCGAGGGATGCCAGGGCGACGCAATCGGATGGGGCGCCGTCGCACATCCAGGCGGGCGTGCCATCCGAGAGGTGTGTTTCGCGCACCCGCAGCGGGCGGTCAAGGGTTTTTACATGCCCGGAAGCTGACCAGTTACGATCCGGCGCCAGGATGGTGACCTGGCCGACCTTCTTCATCTCCTGCGCCAGGGCAAGCAGCCCGGGGGCATTGATGCCATCATCGTTGGTGACTAAAATGTGTCGTTCTGCCATGTTAAATTCTTTCCTGCCATTGGATAAATTCGGGCTGCATCTTAAGGGGGTTGAATTCGATGAAGCGGTAATCCGCAAGCTCTTTTTGCACATACGGCCCTCCCGCGAAGAATTGTGTCAACTCTTCGACGGAATCCGCTTTTACAATGGCTATCCCGCCGATCCGTGGTTCACGGGGACCTGCGGACAGTACCCAACCCTGCGCCATGCCTTCATCCAACAGCTTGCGATGTTCCATGATTTCCGTCTCCATCTGCTGCCAGGGGACCCGGTAAGTGATCTCTACTATAAATATTTTCATGGTCTCTATATTTAATGCCGATGGCGCCGTTTGCCTTTGGAAGGGGACTGCTGCGGCTGGACTACTTCTTCAACTGGCGGCAAAGGCGCAGCCGTGGCATCATCCTGGACGGATTGGACGACCTGGCGCGGGCGGTAGGTGAAGGCGCGAGTGATGACCCCGGCGCGGATATCGCGCAGCAGGACGGTGAACAGCTCTGAGGCGCGGCTCTTATACTGCACCAGCGGATCGCGCTGGGCGTACGCCTCGAGCCCGATGGAGACGCGCAGCGCTTCCACGCGGGTGAGGTATTCCACCCACAGCTCCGAGATGACCGAAAGCAGCAGGTGGCGGTTGATCTCGTTCATCACCTGTTCGCCGATGACGAAACGGGCGGTTTCTTTGCTATCTTCAGTCCAGTCTGCCAGCGGGATCTGCATCAGGCGGGCAGCTTCCTCTTCTCCCACTTCCACACCGAAGCGTTTGGTGAAGGTCTCGCCCGGTAAAAGATCCATCTGCTGGAAGCGAGTCCACTCGCTTTGGCCCCACATTTCACGCATGGCATCGATGGCGCCGCTGAGGTGCTCCAGGACGTCCGCGATGGTGTTGGCAACGTTTTCATCCTGCATCATTTTAGCTGCAAGATAAATATAGTGCAGCCGGGTGGTAGGCATCCAGGCTTGTTTGTGGGTCTTCTTGTCGAAGACCATGCGCGCGCCGCGGGTCATGACTTCCATCATCTGGATGGCCAGGTTCTCGCTGACTGGCGGTTTGTTCAGGCGGTCGATGGCGGCGTTCATGTCACGCACGATCTGGCCGTTCTCGCCAAATAATTTTGCGCGGTTGCGCTTGAATAGCTCCTCAACCTGGCGCATCAATTCTTCCGAGACGTCATTCCAATCTTTGTTCTGCAGGTCTGCAGCTTTGACCGGCAGGTTGTCTTCCAGGCGGCGGTCAAAAGCCATGATGAGGCGCGTGATGGTGAGACCGGTGAGCAGGTTTACGATCTGCTCCTCCAGCGGCGCTTTCAGTTCTTCGGGGGAATTGGCCAACAGCTTCATCTGGTCGTTATTTAATCGAACAGGGATGCCAATGGCTGAACCCAGGTCGTCCACCAGATCGGAGGATTTGCGGACGTCGGTTTCGTCGCGGTCGCGCAGGGCGTCAAAGAAGGTCTCGAGCCCATCCACCCGTTCATTGATCTGGGTCTCAAGCGCTGCCTGTTGGGTATCGATGAGGCTGCGCGCGGATTCGACCAGGCGCGTCTGCTCGGCATCGAAGGCTTCTTCAGCGATCTGCAGCAGCGAGGTTTTCATCGCGGCATGATCGCCATCCAGGTCTACGCGGTCCAGCAGCAGGCGCTGGGTGTAGGTTGGATAAAATTCAGCGCCGTACATGATGGCAGGCTGGACGCTTTCAAGATATGCCAGCAACCGCCACGGACCCTCTTCATCTTTGAGGGCTTCAGGGATGCGTTTGGTCAGCTCGTCGCGGAAGATCTCGGTCACATCCTCGCTCAGATTTTCCTTGGCGAAGACCCTGTTGCGCTGGCCGTAGATGCGTTCACGCTGGCTGTTGAGGACATCGTCGTATTCGAGCAGGTGCTTGCGGATGTCAAAGTTGGCGCCTTCCACGCGCGTCTGGGATTGCTCCACCAGCCGCCCGACGATGCCGCTTTCGATAGGCAGCGATTCATCCAGTTTGAGACGACCCATCAAGTCTTCGACCTGGCCGCCGCCGAACAGGCGCATCAATTCGTCCTGAAGGGAGAGGTAGAAACGCGAAGAACCGGGGTCGCCCTGGCGGGCGGCACGGCCTCGCAACTGGTTATCGATGCGGCGGGCTTCGTGGCGTTCCGAGCCGATGACATGCAATCCACCCAGGTCACGGACGCTCTCCATGTTATCCAAATATTCCAGAACGGTCTTCACGCCGGTTTCGTATATGCCATAATCATCAGGCGATAGTTTTTGTAACGCCACCCGACGGGCTTCCATTGTCAGGCTGTAGGGGTCATCCACCCCGGCTTTGTTGAGCGCGCGATTGGCATCGTGCAGGGCTGCGCCATCCAGTTCGCCGCCGAGCTTGATATCGACACCACGGCCTGCCATGTTGGTGGCAATGGTCACAGAGCCGAATGCGCCAGCCTCCGCTATGATCTTGGATTCCTCGTCATGGCGGCGGGCGTTCAATACCTGGTGGGGCACACCAGCCTGGATCACGGCTGCCAGCCGCTCGCCAGATTCTGGACCCAATTCCAATATGTTCAGCAGGTCCGCCAGGTTTTCGAGGTCTTCCGGGTTGAAAGATATCTCCAACTGGCGGGCTAATTGGCGCATCTCGTTGGTATTCAGGTCGTCAATGGGTTTATTCAGGAACAGTAGTTCCTGCACTTCGCGCTCATCCCCTTCGCGGTTGTTCTTCACCAGCCACTTTTGACGGAGCAGCAGCGTGAGCAACAGGCGCCGAACCGGTTCCGCCTTCAAGCGCAGCGACAGCCGTTCGGAATGTTCCACCGAGGTGGTGCCCACCAATTGCGGCCGCCCGATGATATAGAAACGCAGCAATTCCTGGGTGATGGCGCGCAGCTTGGCTTCCTCGGTGCGGTAAACCACATCCGGGAAATCCTGCCGCCGCCAGAACACGGGGACCTTTTCATCCCCGTCGCGGCGGGCATAATAAGAATATTTGTAGCCCTTGCCATCCTTGTCGTGGATCTCGATCAACGGGCTGTTCTCACGCGTGGCGTTGTATTCAAGGTTCATCGGGATGGGCAGAACGTCCAGCTTATAGATCTTGGCGAACTCCTCAGCTTCGGTGAGGGCAGTACCGGTCATGCCGGACAGCTTTTCATACATGCGGAAGTAGTTCTGCAGGGTGATGGTAGCGTAGGTGACGTTCTCTGCCTCGACCTTTACGCCTTCCTTGGCTTCGACCGCCTGATGCAGTCCATCGGACCAGCGGCGGCCAGGCATGAGGCGCCCGGTGAATTCATCCACGATGACAACCTTGCCGCCCTGCACCAGGTATTCCTTGTTCTTTTTGTAAAGATATTGAGCCCGCAGGGACTGCTCCAGGAAACCCAACAGGGATTCCTGCTCTGGGGTGCTGTCTTCCGGACGATCCGGGTCGCCCAACGATTGCCCGAGGATCATCTCCACGTGGACGAGACCGGCTTCGGTCAGGCTGACGGCATGATCCTTCTCGTTGATCTCGTAATCTTCCGGGTTCAACTGTTTCACCACACCAGACATACGCTGATACTGCTCGGCGCTTTCGGATGCCGGGCCGGAGATGATGAGCGGTGTTCTGGCTTCATCGATCAGGATGTTATCGACCTCATCCACGATGGAATAGTGATGGCCGCGCTGTACGCGATCTTCAAGGCGCATGGCGGTGTTGTCTCGCAGGTAGTCGAAGCCAAATTCGCTGTTGGTGCCGTAGGTCATATCCGCCAGGTAGGCATCCTTGCGGAGCACGAGACGCAATTGGTGTTGATCTTCGTGCGGCGATTCCTTTTCCAGGTCCACGATGAAGGCCATGCGGCCGTTCTCGGTGCGGTTGGCCATCTGCAGTACGCCGACGGTCATCCCCAGGGCGGAAAAGACCGGCGCCATCCAGCGGGCATCACGCCGGGCTAAATAATCATTGACGGTAACCAGGTGGGTGCCTTTACCGGTCAGCGCGTTGAGAAAGAGCGGCAGGGTGGCAACGAGCGTTTTACCCTCGCCGGTGCGCATCTCGGCGATGCGGCTGCTGTGGAGAGTGATGCCGCCGACCATCTGCACGTCGTAGTGACGTAGACCGATGGTACGCTTGGAAGCTTCGCGTACAGCCGCGAAGGCTTCGGGGAGGAGGTCTTCCAGAGTTTCGCCCTCTGCCAGCCGGTCCTTAAATTCGGTAGTTTTGGCTTTCAGTTCTTCCAGCGAGAGCTTTTCGTAATCGCTTTCCATTGCGTTGATCTCGTCAACGGTCAGGATCATGCGGTCAATTTCTTTTTTATTTGGGTCGCCGCCCAATACACGGATAATATTCTGAAACATAATTTTCCTTCGTGATGTGTTTAAATACAAGCTGGATTATAGCATAGGGGCGTTGTGACGGAGGTCGGAAGGTGAAGGCAGCTGGTATAGGTGTTGAGGGGTTTTTGCGAAAACCAACCTATTTTTATTCTGCGCGCTGCATGCTATAATGAATCATTCCACCCCATCATCATACATCTGCAGCGGCATCCTTACCCACACAGGACCCGGATCGAAAATAATCGTCCATCGGTTTGCCTGGAGGGAGATATGTTCACCCGAATTCTGTATATTCCTATGCTTTTAATCATCGCGTTAAGCGGCTGTTCACCTCAGAGCAAGCCGGCGATCACAGCCCCGCCAACCACGGTTGCTGTGATTCCCACCGTTGTTCCCAAGCCCACACCAGGTCCCATCCCTGAAGAGATGATCTATGCCAAACCGGGGGAGTATTTCGCCGGGAAGATGGCAGTCAAATATTCACACCCCTGGCTGCCGGACTCCACATTGAACCTGACGATCTTTTATCCGGCTGTCCGTCCGCCGGATTACACGGGGACTGTGAAATGGGATGCTCAACCGGATCCATCCGGGGCGCCATACACAACGCTTTTGTGTTCGAGTACCATGGCGAACGAATTTGCACCGCTCGTTGTGACACATGGTTTTGTGGTGGTAAGCATTGATGGGCAGGGACCTTATGATGTTATGGGCAGCCAGATCATTGATTACCCGCAGGAGATCCTGGCTGCGCTGGACTATGTCTCCAGCGATGCTCCGGCTGAGCTGAATGGAATGCTGGAAACTGACCATGTGGGAGTATTCGGCTACTCATTCGATGGCTACAATTCGCTGGCTTTAAGCGGGGCAAGGTTTGACCCGCAGAAACACCGGGAAAAGTGCGCCCAACTACTCGAACATCCGGAATCCATTTCTCCAACGCCCAACCCGGAGTGGATGGGATATATGTGCCCGGACGACCTCGATTACACAAGGATCGTTGGCGATGCCGGAAAGCGCCTGTCAGTGGAAGCTGATGGACTCTGGCAGCCAATGACCGACGAACGCATCAAAGCTGCGGCACCGATGGCGCCGGACGGCGCCTTTTGGTTCGGCGAACGTGGATTGGGGGTTGTCACCATGCCGATCCTGCTGATCGGCGGAACGCAGGATTCGATGAGTCCCTACCAGGTGGAAGCTGCTTCCATCTATGAGATGATCGGGAGCCAGGAAAAAACCCTCATCTCATTTATCGATCAAGGGCATATGATGATCTTTAATGCCAAAGAAAAAGCACAGATCACTCATTTTGTGGTTGCGTTTTTCAAGCACCAGTTGGAAGGCAGTGAAGTGGACGCCTATTATTACTCCGCAGAGTTCGTGAACCGCCAGCCCGGATTGCGCTGGGGGCCATACACCGAGTGATGTGAGCAGGTCGGGTGGGTTAGGTCCTGAATTTTATACAGCAGTTAGGTTGCGCTGAGCAGCATTTACGCATCCCGGCTATTTCCATTATGATTTAACCCGACGCATGGATTCATCCTGCTTTTGGTGGACGATACCACGCAGGAATAGCAGAATGACGTAGATATTTTCAGCCTCGTTTAACTCGTCAGTAAGATCAAGCGCAGGTCCGCTGGTGGTGTTGACCAGCAGTCGGCCACTGCCCCAGGCGCGCCAGAGGTTGTAGCCGGTGCGGTCGAAGAGATCCATGAAAAGGGTATCCAGCACCTGCTCCCAGATGCCATTCTTGACCCAGGCGTTGTAACGGCGAAAGACAGTGGAAAAAGGCGGGTAGGTTTCGGGCAGATCCATCCAGGCGAGGTTATTGAGGATGACATGGATGATGCCTTCGAGGATGGGGCGGTCATCCCGCAGGGGACGGCCGACAGCGGGAGGACGATCGGTGAAGATGGGCGCCAGTTTTTGCCATTGGTTTTCAGTGAAATAGGGCATGGGGGCTCCTAAGCGGGGGTTTTTCTGTATAGTATGGTTAGAATTGTCATTTCGCCGGCACGCCCTTTGGGCAGCGGTACGAGAGATTCCTCACCCTGAAGGGTTCGGAATGACATGGGGGTGGAAGGGTTCGGAATGACAAAGGCAGCATTGGGTATTAATAGCCGATAATGAATTATGATATGACATGACTTTTTTCGAAAACCCTCAAACTAAATTTAGATTATATGTTCTATATTCATTATAAGCACAAAAAGGCAGCTGTCTAGCTGTAAGATGTTACAGGTGGGACTGGTTCAATTAATTGAAATTGGATTTCGGGAGGAGCGAAAAGGAGGGTTGGCACTTCTAAAACCGGGGCGAGCGTAGGCTTTGCACTGCTAACACCGGCGCGGACGAAGCATTGCTTAATGGATGGTGGGCAAAACCATAAAAACACAGGATTTTGCCCACCCTACCTGTTGCCAGCTGCAGTTTGCTGGAGCAGATACTGGCGGCGCATTCTCTCAACCGTTTATTTTTCAGTGATTGTAAAATTCCACCTGCAAAGGCTTAATGACCTTTCAGATACAGCCAGTTTTTGCAGATATTTTCGGGCAGAAAGGTAGGATTTTGCGCCTGTTGCTATTTGTTCGATTTAGATTCTTTTCGTCGACGCTCCAAATATGCGCCAACAGCAATACCTACACCTATCCCTAGAGCTAAGCCTATCCCTACGTTGTTGAATGCTGCGCCAAGAGCAGTGCCGATTCCAGCTCCAAGTGCAATTCCTAGCCCGATCAAACTGCCTGGTTTTACGTTTTTCTTCTTATCGCTCGACTTTGGATCCATTTTGTACCTCTCTATTCAATATTGTTTTCTGATGACTTAAGCCGCCTAATTATTAATGATACGGACTCTTGAAGCGCTGCAATTATTTTGTATAACACATTGGATGAGTACCAGGGGGAATGCAAAGGACCCGATTTATCGTTATCCTAGTGGATACCGGTGAGATAATATATTTAATGGTTACCATAATCTATCCCACCTGTCGGATGTATTATCTTGTTGATTGTTCAGAATGCTGAGTTATGCGCCATCCGAACCCTTTCGCTACAAAACTGGAAGTCTAAGTTCGCCTACCTTGCCAGTGTAGAGGTTAAGTGAAGGTTGCCCACTGACCAAATGCTGAAGGCCTTGCGGTCATAAACCGCCCTGATTAAACCGTCAGGACCTCCGCTGGGCACCGGCGCGCGGTCGGGTCCCACTCCGCTACGCTTCGGGGATGCTATTCCACTCCGCTATGCTTCGGGAAGATTTCAGACCGGCGCGAACAGGAGTTTCAATTTCACTAATATTCTTTTTTGATTACAAAAAATGAGCCCCGAATGGTTCCAGCCAGTTTAGACTTCTGCCTGGCAAACTTAAACTTCCCTTCCAATTCCTTTGGTACTTCCATCCCCTCAGAAAGCTTAATACCAACAGCCCGCTTCTTAGGGTCATCCACCGTGTACATGACGTTGATCCCAAGACCATCCTCATAAAAGACATAGGCAAATTTGATATTTTCCACTTGAAAACGCGACGTTTCCAATGGTTTGGCAGCAAACTCAATCTTGCGTTCTTCTTTCAAAATCCGGCTTACATAATCAATGGTATCCTGGCTTTCGCTAGCAGGTACAACCGCGTATTCATGCTTGTATTTGTTCATAAAGTAACGGGCTTCATTGGCACGCAAACCAGCCAGCGCATCCGCTACAGGTGAAGACTCTAAACCAACCGTGGATACATTATTAAAATCAACTATATAGGGCATATTCGCCTCTCCTTATTATTGCATCATTTCGCGGCTCACTTGTTCCATGCTTCTGCCGCCTAATTATTAATTATAAAGACTTCTGACTCGCTGCATTTATTTTGTATAACACAATGGATGAGTAACAGGGGGAATGCGAAGTTCCGGATTTATCGTTATCCTTGCGGACACTGGTGAGATCATATATTTAAAGGGTTTCCATATTCCATCCCACCCATCGTATGTATTATCCTGTTGATTATTCAGAATGCTGAGTTATACGCCATCCGAACCCTTTCGCTACAAAACTTGAAGTCTAAGTTCGCCTACTTTGCCAGGGTAGAGGTTAAGTGAAGGTTGCCCACTGACCAAATGCTGAAGGCCTTGGGGTCATAAACCGCCCTGATTAAACCGTCAGGACCTCCGCATGGATCAGTAGGGCGGCCAGGTCGTCCGGCCGCACGGAAGCCAGCCCGCCGCCAAGCGCACCGATGGGTGTGCGCAGTGCATCCACAATGACAACATCAGTCATAATTACCTCCATTGATGGGTTAATTGTAGCATGGAGCGCTGGGTCGGGGGCAAATTTAGTTATTTCAACGGCGCGGAGAAACCCTTGCATAGCGATAATTCATCTTCTCGCTTGGGAGCAGTTTAGAAGGAGGGTATTACAATACGGTCATGCCCTGATCCTGGAAAAGGGTTTGGACCTCAACACCGCTCAAAAATTTTGGTTAGATTCCTTTCCGCTATTCTTTAAGTAGTGAAACCTAGTATGCTGTGGGCAGAAGGACCGTCTGAATCAATTGACCCATGGACAGAGTGAAAACCTCATTATTTTCAGCGCTTTTTAAATTGGATGGTTATTACACCTGCTTGAGAATACTTACCATTTTCAAAAGCGCTTACATGAATTTCTAATTCACCCATTTGAACTTTATTGTGAGCTGGGGAGCCCGAAATTATCGCATACTCTGTGCTTGAAAGGGTCCCCTCATCGCGAAGATTTTCCCAAATTAGTTTACCATTCTGGAAAAATTGCCACAAATACTGAGTTGCGTTCTTATAGGGTTTTATCTTGAACAAATATTCACCGCCATAGTCTAATACCTGTTGATCTTGAGGATATTCGAAGACGGGATGATCATCCGAGCGAAGTTGAATGGTAATCACTGCTGCTTCAGAATATTCATTATCAACAAGCCCTCTCACCCAAATTTGCAGTTCTCCATGGTTAATTAAAGAATGAGCCTTAGAGCCTGCGAGGATATTGTATGAATTACCTGATAAAGTACCTTCATCTCGAAGATTGTCCCAAATTAATTTTCCATCCTGGAAAAAACCCCATAAATAACCGGTTGCGTCCTTAAAAGGAGCTACTTTTAGAAGGTAGTCTTTCCCATAATCCAGAATTTGTTGGTCTTGTGGATATTCAAAAACAGGATGATCGGAAATTCCTAGAGGTTGCGGAGTGGAATTTGGTAGGTCATTGATGAATGATATATCCGGGGTAGGTATTAGAACTTTGGAAGTGTCTGCAGTAAAGAGGCTATGCTCTTCTGTAATGAAAGTATTGAAATCTGCCACAGCATCCCACCAATTGCGCATCCACAATCCCCGATATTGAATACCATTGCCATAACCGGGTATGTTTTGCATGTACCAGAGATAAAACCCCATCTCAGTACAGTCCCATTGAGAACAATCATTCATAACATAAGTTGTTCGGGAATCATCGGGATTCCAGGTTTCACAATTGTTTTCCCTGATCTCTTTAGAAGCATATACATAATCACCCACTGTGTTAGGAGCAGAATGAGTATTCCCACAAGAAGCTCTGTACCCTTGGCGTTTCCCCAAGTCACCCCAAAAAGAAAAGTCATTCCAGAACAAACTTCCTATCACATTGTCAGGGTTTGGTGGGTAGCCTTTGTTTTCTGCATAGAAGATAACATTCTCTATTTGGTGCAACCGGTTATGAATATTTGTCTCAATCTCTCGGGCATAATTAAAATTATACATAATATAGGAATGATTGCACTTCGGAAGCCTGAATTGCGGATCGATTTCATCATCATGGGGATATGCATTGCTGATATCTCCAAATAAGCTGGACATTTTGGATTCGTCTGGAACAATATTATCGGAATGATAGCCATAGATCCATACTTCCCGTACACCGTGAGTGTCGACATAGTCGCATATCTCCTGATCCACGAATATTTGTGCGTAATTAGGCCTAAAGCTTTTATTACCGAGAGGGAAACCTCGAGGCATGGGCTCGAAGAATTCGAGGATTTCTAAAATGGAATACTGCAGATAGATGGGCGAATTTATATCCTTGAAACCATGATAGCGTGTACCTTCGCTGGCTATCCGGGCTCCTTCCTTGGCTAGTTGGTCAACATAATCTTGCAAATTACTAATATTTGTTTTTAGTCCGGTTTCCTTAATATCCAGGATATTTGGGTTGATTGCGTCGGGTGGGTACCAGGCCATAACCAGCACTGGCATATTAGTAGGAAATTGAATTTCGGCTGGTTTAGCTTGGATAGTTTTTGTGGGGTCAACTTTTGCATCAGGACAATTACTTACGCGATTATATTTAGAGTATCCAGACAATCCATAGGATGTTCCTCCACTCAAGTCTTTCTTCTCTTTCACGATTGGGTCAAAAATCATGAAATTGGACGGAAGTTGATCTGCATTATTTGCTAACATTTCGTTAGTCAAGATATCTAACCATATAACTTGCCCAGAAGATGATATGGTCATAACTGGGGAAAATGCTCCGGTGTCAGTCCAATTTTCCACCATTCCACAGATATAATTTTCGGTTGAGTTGTTAGAATCATTTGATGGTTTGGTCGGGGTAAAGGGATCTACAGGCTGTTGAGGTTTTGAAATGAGTGGTTCCTGCGTAGGGGGAGAAATAGCTGGCTTACAACCACTACATAAAAAAAACAATGAGAAACACAGAATTCTCGTGAGGAATAATTTCCATTTATGCATAAAAAACCTCATTTCATTTATGTTTTATTCTTCTTCTGCACTGTTGTAGGCGAATCCTCACAGAAATGTAATAATGAGAGGTTTCACTGTGAGCCTCTTTTCCACCAGGCCTCGTTCCTTGTTTTCTTTTGGGGGTTAGTCCTTTTATAATTATCCTCCCCCAATGGTCCTATTACTCCATTCTATTGGATTTCTCCTCACTGTCAACGATTTTCCAGTCGTAGGTTGGATTAAGTTTTTACGAAACCCATCTCAAAATAAAAAAACAGGCGGACCCGGTCCGCCTGTTCCCTTTGAATCCTGTTGCCTTACCCCTGCGTCCCATTCAACGTCTTGACCAACCGTTTGATGATATTCACCACTGATCCGAAGATGGAGAGGATCAACCCGACCCGAATGAAGGGTTGGTTAATGGAGGGTGGGCAAAACCATTTGTTTTACTAGTTTTGCCCACCCTACCTGCTGGTCTTAGCAGCCACACAGCGTAGCAGTGCGGGGTGCTTTGCGAACCGTGTGTTGGAGAAAACCGGAAAAAGTCATTTCATTTCAAAAAACCTTTTTTTCAAGCCAATATACGTGGTTGACCATCCTGCCGAAATATAAAGAATGGGTTGATGATCTGATGTCGTCAACCCTTTTTGAGCAACCTATTTTTATGCGGCGGTCCCGGCATCCTTTGCAAACCCCGCCACGAAGGTCAGCGGGAACAAAACCACCTCCAGCGCCAGGCAGCCCAGCATCACCGTGAGCACCGTTTCCGCATTGTTCAAACCCGGTACAAAGCCGGTGACGCCGATCACAAATACGAACACCATCAGCACGGTGCACAACAGCAGGCTTCCGAGCCACAACCGACCCAATCCCCGGCGGAGCCTGCCCTTGATCCGCACCTTCCACCAGGTCAATGGACTGTTTATCTGCGTGGAGACCAAAAAGATCCAGGGGAAAAAAAGCACTTGCGCTATGCCACCCCCCACCAGCAGAAGCAGGACAAACAAACCCAGCAGGATAGCCGGTCCGTTCTTGCGCTGTACGAACCCGATCGACCATACGATGAGGCCCAGCCCGACCAGCATGGCAGCGATGCCGGTGATGAGGAAATTGGGGATCAACGTAAAGGCGGGCTCTTCCCCATGGATCCACATCCTTTGAGCAGTGCCAATGGCAGATATGAACAAACCATCCGTGGGGGTGTTTCCCTGCAGGGCTTCGAAGAATCCGTGGTTCATTCCGGACAATCCAAAGATAGTCCCGAGCACGGCTATGGTGATCCTAGTCCCATGGTTCATTTCTACGTCATCCTTTCATTCATTCTCACTCCGAGCCATTTTCCATCAATGCATCAGCAATGGCTTTTCCCCAGGCGCTGATGGCCTCCCAATCGCGGAAGTCACCTGCAGGCGACTTGACATTGTTGAGCATCCATTTCTCGATGGGATTCATTTTGCTCGCATTTGCAAAACCCTTGAAGATGGTGATATCGCGCGGTTTGATGCGGTCCGCGGTGGCTTGCAGTCCACCGGGGAATTTCCAGCCCAGAACCAGGGCGGACACATCACCTTCATCGGCCGGTCCGCTGGAGAACAGCCAGACCGGCATTCCGGACAATGCATGCTCATTTGCCTTCAGGAATGCTGCGGCTTCCTTGCGCCACATCCCGATGTAAACGGCGCTGCCCAGTACAACCGCATTATAATTGGCTAAATCTTTCACCTTTTTCACCGGATGGATATCCACATCGAACCCGGATTGACCGATCACCTGTCCGATTTTTTCCGCGATCCCCATGGTTGCGCCGTATTTTGTGGCATATGTGACCAATACTTTGCTTTTCATTTTCTTTCTCCTTCATTATCTCCGTACCCGGAGTGTATTGATTGGTGAATTCAAACCTGCTCATTCCATGGACAATGACGGAATTGCACCCAGTGCCCGTAATACGAACGCCGCCACCTCTTTAAGGTCTATGGGTGTCTCACCGTTCTCATTAACGGTCGAACCCACCCCGAGGTAGAAGATCATGATCATCGCTGTTGTATTCACTGGATCCGATGCGCGGAAAATGCCCTGTTCCATGCCGGGGATCAGGATTTCGCTGGTGATCATTTGGAACATGGGCTGATAAATGCGGCTAAGGTTTTCCTTAAATAACATATTGGTCCCCTGCATCATGGAGAAGAGCACCTTCGCGTGGGTCGGATGTTCCTTTACGAACTCAAAACACACATCGATCAGGATTTCCATTCGCCGCCGCAGATCCGTTTCCTGGCGGATCTTTTCCGAGATGTATTCACAATGCTCCGCCCCGAACTCGCTCAGCACAGCCAGCATCAATTCCTGTTTGCCGGGAAAGTAATTGTAGATCGTGCCGGTTGCAACCCCGGCTGCGCGGGTGACGTTATTGATGTTAGCACCTGCATACCCTTCGCGAGAGAACTCGTCGACCGCCGCGTTCAACAGCCTTTCGCGGGTCTCAGCCATTTTCTGTTTTCGGTTGTCATCCCTGTAACGTGGTGTCATTTAGAAGGTCCCGTGATTAATATGAATGAATATTCATTCATATTAATCTATCCAAAAATATCTGTCAAGGGATAACTAACATCTTCCCTTTTAGACTATCAAATTTAGAACAAGCAGTAAGAAAGGGTGAAAAAAACCTTATTTTTCCGGGTATGCCATGATCGAAAAAGCTTTGATATTAACTAAGAGTACCGGGTTTCCATTCACCCTAGTGTGTTGTCCGGGCTGAGCGGTTTTTTTTCGAACTCCAGCTGTTTGTTAATTTCTTCAGTTATACAAAATTCAAACCAGCAAACACCTGGGCGGCGATCCACACGGGCAGGGGAGATCTTTTTTAGACAGGCTCGAACAGCGTTCATCAAGCAGGGTTATTGGACGTTCTTTTCCATCATTAGCGATCCTGGCACCCGGGTGATGTCTTCAGCTAAAGCAGCATTGTATTTCAAAAAAAATGGCACTGCATACCGATTCATGATTGCAAGGGTCCGATACAGGCGGGTGAAATTATCAACACGATCATCGCCGAACATTGCGGGAGATAACATGGCTGGTTCAGTAAAGTAGTAGTGATGAGTACCGGGAATATAGACCAGGTAGGATGGGCCAGCCGAGATATTCAGGATGTATTCGAAAACCGGGAGCTTTTTATCTGTAACCAGGATCATGGATGGCTTTGTCTGCCCGGATAAGAAATAATCCATAGTTGGAAGCGGATCGACCATAAAACAGCTTTTCACTTCCGGTATCTTTTCACATAATTGAGCAGATAACATCGCTCCCAGGCTTTGACCTAAAACGCCTAAATTGTTAAGATCCATTTTGCCATAAAATATATTCGGTGAAGAAGCGTTCAACATTTTTAATTCGCGAAGCACTTCAATCGTATCTTCCTCCCAATGATCTATCTTATAATCGTAGCCATCCTGGATCGGGATCATGCGCTCCAGGGTGGTTCTTATCTGTGCATCAGAGATCTCAACTGCAGCTTCCGGTAGTATTGAATAAAGATCCTCGGTGACTACCTGCCTTTTTTCCCGATAATTTTTCCAATATTCACGCATTTTTTGAGGAGAAAATGTAATCTTTTCGGGAAGATTTGTAAAATTTGAATATGGGTGACCGACGGAAACCACAATAAAGCCATGACTGGCCAGATCTTCCATCAGTGAAGAGTTCTGCCCCAAAGTTCCGCCATCTCCGGATGAAAATAGCAGCACTGGAAATTGCTCCATCTTTTGTGAGACATCGGCATTCATATACGCATGGCTTGTAAACCCATCGAAGGAGGTAGCCATCACCTCCGGGTATCCGTTATAGGTAAGATCATTTTTTCTTAATGACTCATACAGGGCTGTTGAATTGTTGGCATAAGGCGCCAGATCTTTATCCATCACATTATCTGCCGGATACCAGATCTCGTACATGATTGCCCGCTGATCGGTATCATTGATCGCTAATTCCGGGTATTCAGGCGCGTATAGAAAACCTGAAACCTTTCCGACCCTGTAACTTCCGGTGGGGGCAGGAAAAATTGGGTAGGGATACAACCACAATACATAGATACCAACTCCAACCGCAGCAACAAAAATGGAGCCAGCAAATACTTTCGTCAGTTTTGCGAGATACTGCCACATATCATCCCGGGCATAATAACCGTTGATAAATAAAAGGAGAGAAAATATTGCATTCCCGATCAGCAGTGTGAGATTTTGAAAATGAAGTCTAAAAAAAAGAATAAATAATATAAATAGGACGATCTTGCTTATTTCAACGAGGTATATCCACTTATGGCTTCCCCTGTAAAAAAGAATTACATGGGAGATAAGTAAAAGCAGATTAACCAGGTCAAAGAAAATAGATATTATCGGGCTCATTCGATATATTATTAAACTTATTGGTCTCACTTTACCTGGCGGAAATCCTGATGGTTTTATCAGGGCTGGTTATGATCCCAAGGCCTCCATCTGCTCCATCAGGTTAAGTTGGTTAAAGTTCGTTCGCGCCAAAGTTACCGTCCCCGCACCGTGGCGAAATTTATCCCCGCCACGAGAGGCTCTTAATAGCTGGTCGCTAATATATTATATTCCCACCATCAAAAAAGCAATAATCTTTAAAAATAATACGGATTGGGGAAATTATTAAATATCTTAATACCGCTTACATTTCCTGGCGGCCGGCGAGGGCGCGCAACAGGGTGTTCTGGTCGGCATATTCCAGCTCGCCGCCCATGGGCAGTCCACGCGCCAGGCGGGTTACGCGCACGCCCAACCCGGTCAATTGCTGCTGCAGATACTGCGCTGTGGCATCGCCTTCCATGCTGGGGTTGGTTGCCAGGATGACTTCCTTGATCACGCCAAGCTTGATGCGGGCGATCAACTCGTGAATGCGCAGGTCGTCCGGCCCGATCCCTTCAATGGGTGAGAGGACGCCATGCAGCACATGATACTTGCCAAAGAATCCCTGTGTTTTTTCCAGCACCAGCACATCCAACGGTTTTTCAACCACACACAGGCTTGCTCCATCCCGTTGGGATGAACCGCAAACCTCGCAGATCTTCTGGTTGGAGAGGGTGATGTTGTAACATTCCTCGCACAGACCGATCCCGGATTTCAAACCCAGCAGGGCATCGGCCAGGTTTTTGCCATAATCCTCCGGGGCATTTAAAAGGTAGAATGCCAGGCGGGAGGCGGTCTTGGGACCTACCCCGGGTAAGCGCGAAAACGCATCGATCAGGTCTTGAACTGGCTCTGGTAATCCACCCATTTTACAGGCCTAAACCGCCCAATCCACCCGCCAGGGGTCCCATTTTCTCGGAAGCCATTTCCCGTGATTGGTCGAGGGCGGCGTTGATGGCGCTGAGGACGAGGTCTTGCAGCATTTCAGCATCGGCATCCTTTAACATTTCGGGGTCGATCTCAACCCCTTTGCATTGCTGGTCACCCGTCATGGTGATCTTGATCACACCGCCGCCAACGCTGGCGGTCACAGTTTGGACGGCCAACTCATCCTGGGCGGCTGCAAGCTGTTCCTGCATCTTTTTGATCTGCTGCATCATTCCGCCGCCGCCACCAGCCATACCGCCACCGGGGGGACGATTAAATCCTTTTGCCATAATTTACTCCTGTTCCAAATCTTTGATCTGCTTACTCTTTCTCACCAATTTCCTGCTCTTTTACCACCTGCCCGCCAAGTTCCCGCAAAGCCGTGCTGATCATGCCATCCTTTTCCAGCTTCCGCTTGCTTTCTGCGGCTGAGCCTTTGGAATCGGAGATGATACAACGGATGGGGTAATCCAACCCTGTGACAGTTTGAACAGCCCTGCGAGTGTGCTCGATGTGATCGTTCTCTTCCATCTTCGACTTTAAGAATTCGTAATCCTTGCTGAAAGCCAGGTACAGGCAGCCGCTTTTTATCATAGAGGGCTGGCTGGAAAGGACGATGGATTGGGTTAATGGATTATATTTGCGAACGGTATCCACGATCTTGCGCCAGTTATTGACGATGGTTGTGAACTCAGAGCCAACGGCCGGTGCTTCTACTACCCCTTCAACCACATCCCTTTTTTTATTGATGACTGCTTCTTCTTTGCCCTTCGCGGGCGCTGCCGATCCTTTTTGAGGAGCCGCTTCCTCCACCTTTTTAGGATGTTCACCCGCAGGCACATCCCTGCTGATAGGCGTTTTTGTCTTTTCAGTTTGTGCTCTTTCGTGGAGAGGCTGAACGGAGACGCTCCCTTTCATGTCCTCGATGGTTTCAGCCAGGGCAAGCTCGAAAGCCAGACCGGGCTGCCATCCGCTGCGGCGTGTATCGCTTGCGGCGCCATTGAAACGTTCAATGGCTGAGAGAAGATGCCGGGTATTCATTTGTGCTGACTGTTTGGCAATGACATCCCGCAATTCAAGGGTGGTATCCACCAGGCTCACATTCCCGTTCTTTGCCAGCAGCAGATTGCGCAAGTATTCCACCATTTGCCTGGCAAGCTGACGGGCTTCCGTGCCGCCATCCAAAGCGATTTGAAGCTGATCCATGGCTTTTCCGGCTTCAAGCGCGATCATGCAATCCACGATATTTGTGATGGCGGTATTCGTGGCGGTTCCCAAAACTGATAAGGCCAGATCGATGGTGATGGTGGAGGTTGTGGATGCCAGTTGATCCAGCAGGGAGATGGCGTCCCGCATGCTGCCTGTCGCCTGCCGTGCAATGAGGGTAAGCACCTCCGGTGTCACATCGAAGCCTTCTTCATCCGCCTTTTTTCGAAGTAGATCTGAAATTGTGGCGACTGGAATACGGCGGAATTCATAGCGTTGACAGCGCGAGAGGATGGTAGGCGGTATCTTGTGGAGTTCGGTTGTTGCCAGGATGAAGATGGCATGCGGAGGGGGTTCTTCCAATGTTTTTAAAATGGCATTGAAAGCATTGTTGGTAAACATGTGAACTTCATCAATAATATAGACCTTGTAGCGGCCCAGGTTGGGTGAGAAGTTGATCTTATCCCGCAGGTCACGCACATCATCCACACCGGTATTGGTTGCGGCGTCCATTTCGATCAGGTCCATAAAACTGCCCTCGTTGACAGCCAGGCAGTTGGGACACTGATCACAGGGTTTTTCTGTGCTCTCACCGACGCAATTGACTGCCTTTGCCAGCAAGCGGGCGGTGGTGGTCTTGCCTGTTCCACGCGGACCGGAGAAAAGGTAGGCATGGCCAACGCGGTCGGCCGCGATCGCATTTTTCATGGTCTGGACGATATGATCCTGTCCGACCACCTCTTCCCATAATTTTGGGCGCCATTTTCTGTAAAGTGCTTGTGTCATAGGTTTAAGGAATGGAATAAGTAGCTTGAATATTTCCCAGCGGGTCCAGGAGCGTGGCTGTTTCGCCGACCTGCCAGACAGGGTCAGCTTTGTTCCAGAACAGATCGATCACGGTATTCATCCCGGCGGTTGTATAGATGTGAACAGCGCCGTCTTTATAAAGGGTGAGGTCGGGGAAAGGAAATACATTGCCGTTGGTATCTTCCAGCTTCCAATCTGTCATCTGCAGTTCGCCATCGCCCTGACGCCTGAGAATTACAACCTCATTGGCAGCGCTGCCAGCCCCAATAATATTATCAAATATGATCAGCCCTTTGGGGTATTCCACCGGTTTAGAGTTTTGTGTCGGCTGCGGAGTAACCACTGTATCAGGGGCGGGGTTGTTGTTGGCTGCCTGCAAACCAGTCGCTTCCACGGCAGGCGGCTGCCCGGAAAGCAACCCTTGCAATGGTTTATCGGGTCTATCCCAAAGCCACAGGACCGAAAGAATCGTACAGGCAGAGACGATCACATTGATGAACAGGTATAACATTAGCCGTTTTGTCTGTTTCATGGTTTAATCCCTGATGAATAATGATAGCATAAACTTTGAATTTTACTAAAATCATTTACCTGATTACATGTTAAAAGAGATGCGGAAATCATGCCATATATTATTGACGGCCACAATTTGATCCCAAAAATCCCCGGCATCAGCCTGCAGGATATTGACGACGAGGATAAATTGATCAAGCTGCTGCAGGATTTCGCACGGGTCAGCCAGACATCGATCGAGGTTTACTTTGACAAAGCGCCACCCGGGTTTGCAGCGACGAAGCAATTCGGGCGGGTTAAGGCGATCTTTGTTTCTGATAAAACCATCGCCGACGAAAGGATCATCAAACGAATTCGTTTGATGGGCAAGAACGCCAAAAACTGGACGGTGGTCACCTCCGACAGGATGATCATGACGAATGTAAAAGCAGTCCATGCCCAGCTTTTGAGTTCTGAAGATTTTGCGCGCAAACTGGCGAGGGGTTTCGAAAAAGGAACCGGCAATCCCGGTGAAGGACCTGATCTATCTGAAGCAGAGATTGCTGAGTGGCTTGAAGAGTTCTCAAAAAAATAAACTAGAGTAATTGTATCTAAATACTAATATAAATTTAATACAATTGGACAATTTTTATATATAATATCAAATATAGACACCATTTAGTATTTAATGGTATTCGGTGTCGAAGAGTTCAAAAAGAAAAGCTCGTCCCCCCCGAGCTTTTCTTTTTTATTTTATTCAATTCGCAGGTACAAATAAGGTCTATCCGGCCAGGTATTATTCCTACCCGCTGCTATTTTGCAGGAATATAGTGAACCGGCGCCGCTTATACTTCTGGACCGGGAGAACATCCACCAGATCATATTCGCGCGACCCCAACCCAAGCGCTGCACCATATTCAATGACCTTGTACGGATCTTTGAGCGGACCGTGCAGCCAGGCAAATGGATGACCAGACCGGGTATGGACTTCCATGGATGTTGGAATATTCTCCTCATACAGGGGAGAATCCATGGTCATATCCAGCAATGCCTGTTCGATCGCCACAATGTCATCCGAACCGAAGATACCAGCATCCGGCAATATTTGCATGCTGGTGAAACCGAAACAGTCGCATACCGGCGTCATATGGGTTGCCAGGCTGAGGAAGGTGACCTTCGCAGGGTCAAATGTGGAAAGCGTGATGGCAGTGGAGATGGCGCAAGCTTCCTGAAATGTATGAAAGTTAACCGGGTCGATCTTCAATGATCCCGGCGGAGCTACCTGCAAACATCTGCCGCATTGGTTGCATTGTTCGATGTGAAGATGCAATTCTCCAGGGTGATGTTTATCTTCGACCAGGGCGGAATGCGGGCAGGAGTCAATGATCTTCCGGCGGGTTTCCGCATCGGGGCATTTTTCGCTGAACCAGTAGGGGTCGTAATGGCACGTGTCATGAATGGCACTACGCGTGTCGCCGACCATACAACCGAGAGCCAGGTTCTTGAATGCCCCGCCGAAACCACAGCTTGGGTGTCCTTTGATATGGGCGAAGTCGATCAGAAAACTGGCATCCTGGATCATACCAGCCAGTTTCCATTCTTTGATGCCCTTAAATGGCCGCTTATGGGCATAAAAATACTTATCATCCGGGCCGCCGGCGGGGTAGATGGGGCAATCCAATACTTCCGAGGTGTAACCCCGCGATTCAGCGCCTTCCACATCCCAACTGACATCCGCGATAAAAGGCTTGCCCCCACCATCTTTAACAGCCTGCACCAGTTTTCGAACAAACACGGGGTGAATTGTAGAGTAGCCAATGTTATTGCCTGTGTGCATTTTGATACAGACCGATTCTTCTTTGACGCGTTCACGGATATTCAATTTTTCGATGATCAAGTCCAGTTTTGCAGGAAGCGATTCTTTCGCATCTAAAAGTGCCTGGCGCGGTGAGCCGTAATAAACAATGCTTTTCATGTAATTTCCTTCACTGTCTCATGCCATCCATTGACCAATTCCGGACCAGGCATATTCAAGGTGTTCGCTCAATTGTTTCCCAACTTTTTTCTTCACTTTGAAAAAAACCTTTGTCATCAAATCCATACCTGCCATGGCATTTAATTTCACGCCGATCTCGCGGGTACGCCGGTGATGACATTGTCCATTAAATGCTCCGCCCGGCCTCTCGGAAAGAAAATCTTCTTTTTTTCCGATCACGATCAATTCCTGGGTGAAAGCGTCCACATCGCGTTTTTGATCAGGATTCAGGGAAACTTTGGGGTTTGAGGTGCTCCCAGGGAATAAGTCGGAAATAAAATCAAACATAAGCAAACTCCTCCTGTTGGTTTTTCAGTACCCCTCTACTTATTATAAGGTGTGTTTACGCTAAATATTGAATTTTTGAGGATTTTCAACTATTCTTCCAACAGGCGTCTGATCTCCGGTAAATATTCCTCTGCTGCTTGAGCGCCGACGGCTATCACTTCGCTGGCTTTATGAAAACCCGTAAACAAGGTTACATCCCTTGGGATATTGGGGCGAATATAAATATCCGGTTTGATCTTCTGAATCTGCACCTGCGTAATCTGAGCCATCATCATCGTAGCCGACCACAGGATATCTTTCAATGATGAAGGAATAGGGATCGGAATACGTTCCGCTACAGGATGGTCTTCCCAGGGAATATTATCGAATGGGTTGACCTGCACATCGATGGCAATGATCTTCTCGGCTCCGAGATTTCTCACCAGATCCACCGGAAGGTTATTCAGTACACCGCCATCTACCAGTTTGTATGGCTTCTTATATACAGGGGGGAATATGCCAGGCACCGCGCAGGAAGCCAGCACAGCAGGTAAAACATCCCCTTCGTTAAGAGTTACGGCTATCGATTGGATCAGGTCGGTGGCACAGACTGCCAGCGGAATACGGAGGTCCTTAAAGGTCACCGATTCCGGGATAAGGTGCGCGAGGACAGATTTCACCTTGTGCAGATCGAACAATCCACGAGTTGGCGGAGTGAGACTCACCAAGCGAATCATGTTTCTCATAGTTGTTGCATGGACAATGGCAGCTTCCAATTCATCCAGGTCCATACCACGGGCGTAAGCAGCAGCGATGACTGAACCCATGCTGGTGCCGGATAGAAAATCCACCTTGATCTTTTCGCGCTCAAGGACTTTCAGAAAACCTAAATGCGCCAATCCCCTGGCACCGCCGCCGCTGAGCGCCAGCCCCAATTTATATTTCGTCTCGTTTACGGTGCCACTCATTTGACAACCTTTTTAAAACCAGTTTGTAAACTTCGTCTATCTCAGTATACGTCCAATGGTTATCCAGCGTTGCGGGCAAGATCCAATGTTTCCACAGCGTGGCGCAAATGAGGGATTACGATACTGCCGCCCACGATCAGTGCGACATTGAAAGCGTCATAAAGCTCTGCATCTGTCCAGCCCGCCGCAACGCACTGCAAAACGTGATAATCGATACAATCGTTGCAGCGCAGCACCATCGAAGCGGTCAAACCCAGCAGTTCTTTGGTCTTTTCATCCAGAGCGCCATCATGGTAAGCGCTTGAATCCAAATTGTAAAACCGTTTTATGCCCAGGTGGTCGATCTCCGAAATGCGGGCATTCATCTTTTTTCGATATTGAGAAAACTCATCCAGGCGGTTTGTCATCGTTTTCCTTCCAATCTCTACCAGGTGATCAGTTCCTGGCGCAGATGATCCAGACGGTTGATGTACACCGCATTGACATCCTCACCTGTCACATCCAGGCAGGTGATGCTGACGTTGTTCAGCGTGAACCAGAAGCGAGATGGACGAACAAGACCAAGCAGACTGAAAAAGAAATGATTGAAGAAACCCTGGTGGCTGATGAGGGCAACCACATGATTCCTGTCTCCGTGGTTTTCCATCAGGTCAGAGACAAGCCGGTTGGCGCGTTCAATGCGTTCTTCCAAAGTTTCGTACGGCCTATTCCACCAGCCTTGATCGTTCAGGCTATCCGGCAGAATCAGTTGCGGATATTTTTCGCTTAATTCCAGGCGGGTCAATCCAGCAAGTCCAACCGGCTGCTGAGTTTCCTCATCATCAAGATACACTCCACCTGATTCGTGTGTATCAACAAGGCTGAAAAGCGGCAGTCCCAGGTTATCTGCAATAGGAATCGCGGTTTGAATAGCGCGCTGCATTAAACTGGTATATATCACATCGACATGGAAGTCTGCCTTGTTATCATGAAGAAAACCGGCCAGCACTTCAGCCTGCTGCCGGCCGACAGTCGTTAAAGCCGGGTCAGCCCGCCTCCCCTGACGGGAGTGCGTTTCCAGAAACAGAGCATTATTGGAAGATTGTGCATGCCTGATGTAATATATCCGCATTCTATCGAATCCCCTCTACTCTAACTTTTTGATCTGTTCTTTTACCTGCTCCAGAATTTCCTGGTATGGTTTCAATCGGGCGGTTTGTTCATCCTGCAATTTCTTTTCAGCAGCAGCCTTACCTTTTCCGCCTTTCAAGTTGGTATTGTTGAGTTGAGAAATCGCTCTGGCCTGGTATTGGGCACCTAAAGTATGCAAATCCAATGCGATCTGGTTCTCCAATTGTGTCAGGTTTTCCTTCAAACTTGCGGCGTTATCTGCATCCAGACTTTTTCCATCCAATGCGGCCAATTCAGAAAAATCATGGCGGTATTGTGCGGGTGTTTTCATACTTTCCTCCCGTTATAGATTAGAAATTAATTACTCTTTAATTATACGTGATTTGAAATTTGTGGTTGTAATTTGTAACACCTCAAATTCGGATAGTTTCCTGAAATAATATTTATGTTCAAAAGAAGATTTAATTCAAAGGTAAGTTCCATTCATACCAAAAGGAATCCGGGGCAAAATATATGTCCGTATCCCAGATGACTTAGTTGAGACAAAAAAACCCGCTTCGACTCGAAGCGGGCAGTGAGAGGGGAAGAATATCTTACTTTACAACCGTGTACACATTGAATTTTGGCGGTTTTTCAAGGTGTTTCTTAACCGCGCACTGATCGGCTGAACGAACCAGGGCGTCATGATACTTGGCCGGGAAACTTTCCGGAACCTGAATTTCAAGCCCGATATTTTCCACCATGCCAGTAATCGGATTGGAATCCACCTTTTGTACGATCCTTATGCCATCAACAGACAGTCCGCGTTGTTTGCAAAAACCCAAGACGTATATACCAGCACAGGTACCGATCGAAGCCAGGAACACGCCAAAAGGCGCCGGTGCAGAGCCATCCCCCCCACCCATGGGCGATTGATCTGTTTTTACTGTAAATCCGCTAAAATGCGCATCCACTTTTGCCCCACCTGGAAAATCTATGACTAATTCCATATATTGCCTCCAAAATATTTTTCTATACCTTTGATGACATATTGTCCAAAAAGTTGTAAACAACGAGGATTAAGAAGAATATCAAAATAAACTTGATAACTGCCACTTCTCAATTGTAAGGTTATCCAGTATCCTTCAAGAATGATCATAAAAGATAAACTCATAAAAACCGCATTATTCTATGACCTTTCAGATGAACAATTGGATTCACTAACCCGCCTGGCTGTGCCATGTAACTTTGCCCTCAAAGATAAAGTATTCGAGCAGGACCAGTTCGCAGAATTTTTGTACATCGTATTGAGCGGTGAGATCAGCATTTTGTTCAAACCGCACGATGGTGATGAGATAACAGTCGCCAGGGTGACCGAAGGCGGTATTTGCGGCTGGTCATCCGTGCTTGGACGGGCAATATATACCTCTGCGGCGATCTGCACCCAACCAAGCGAAACCCTACGCTTTCGTGGTCGAGAGCTGCAAAGGTTGTGTGAAACCTTTCCTGAAACCGGTATAATGATCATGGAAAGGCTGGCAGCTGTCATCGCAGAACGATTATCCAGCACAAATGAACAAATTATGCTGCTACTCTCTTCGAACCTGGTTGGAAAAAAAGAGTTTCTAAAAAGGAGGAATGATGACAACAAATAACGCTGATTTCCCGGATGAAGTGCGCTTGCAAGCGTTAATCCAGCAATTGGATGATTATATTGACCATTACCACGGCGGTTCTGTGGAGTTGGTATCTTATGATGGCAAAACCGTGAAGGTGAGATTGGGCGGCGCCTGTCTTGGGTGCCCGCTCTCACCCAACACCCTGCATGGTTGGGTGGAAGGGACCATCAAGCAATTCTTCCCTGAAGTTGAGAACGTGGAATCAGACACACCGCTCGAATAAGTAAATTACACGAATTAGAACTGCACCTCGCTTGTGGATAAAACCAACAGGCTGAGGTGCAGCTTTATTTTTTATATCTAGTAATTCGATTCTTTATGATTGATTCTTGTTTGAACCGTCTTTATCCATTTCCATCAAAATGCTATACAAAAGCTCCAACAATACCGTCTTTACGGATTCCTTGTCAATGGCGATACAGGACATCAGTTTAACTCCAGGGTCCAGCCGCAGGGCATGGCGAATGTCATCAACCTCCCAGGCGTCCGGGCGGTCCTGCTTGTTGGCAGCTACAATATATGGGGTGGGGGCGTATGCCCTGAAGGTCTCAAGAATACTTCGGGCTTCGCGGAATGTTTCCGGCCGGGTGCTATCCACCATCACAATAAAGCCGAGCATCCCTTCGGATAAGATCTCCCACATAAAATCAAACCGTTTTTGGCCGGGTGTGCCAAATAGATAGAGAACCAGGTCTTCGTCAACCGTGATCCGGCCAAAATCCATGGCGACCGTGGTTGTCTCTTTGATCTGTTCGCTCTCCAATGACACTTTCTTTTCGGTGGAGACAACTTCAATCTCACTGACAGAACTGATCAGCTCTGTTTTGCCTGAATTGAAGGGCCCTGTAACCACCATTTTAACGGTTTGCATAATGCATCGTCCTCATACCAAAATTATAGCGACCGAATCCTGTTTATCAATCGATTCACAAGTGATCTCTGCTCCTCGCGATTCTGCGTTGGGAAAACACTTCGTCCCAATGATGAAGTTGCGCTGATCGGGCGCACGATCTCGATCAAACCTGCCTGCAGCAGACTGTAAACAACCCTTCTAATCTGCAGATCATCCATCTTCGTAGTTCGTGCGATCTGTTTGATCGAATTCTTGGGGTTGATGAATGAAACCACACGCCATTCCTCTACGTTGAGATTGATATTCCTTAAATTCGCGCCCGGTCGGTCTGTAAATTTCAATGCCATATCGAGGCTGGGAATCTCCTCTTGCAAGAGGACCATTTCTTTAAGCTGACGTGAACCCTCTATAATCAGGTTCTCAAGATCAACACGAACCATGATCTTGCCATCAGGCGGCATCATGTCCGTTTCAAAATGGAAATAACCTTCTACCCAGGTAAATACCCGCCTGACCAGATCCAGATAGTATTGCTGCAAGCTGGAGAGGATCACGTCCTGGCTGAAGAAGCCGGCGTTGATCAATAGCAACCCAAGTTCTTTGTCTGTCATTTGTGCGGCTCTTATTTTTAGCGAAGCGGATTGCTGGGTGGTGATTTTTTTTGTGAGGAGTAATATGGCTGGCAGGTTGCTGTCTTCCTGACCTATCTGGGCAAACGAAAGCTTGCCATCACGGAAGGTGATCTGTGCTACCTCCACAGGACCTTCAATGACCAGCATGCCTGTTTTACAGGCCAGGTTGATCAAGTTGAGTAATTGCGTGATCGAAAAATCACGCAAATTCCCCTGTAATGCCATTTATTGCCTTCTTCCGGCCAGGAATTGACGAACATTATCACGCCTGAACTCATAAATTATACATTGTTGACTCTGTTGCGTCAATTTAATCTTACTCCTTGAAATAATCCCGCCGCAAATCTTCGAGTGGAGCTGATGCAAAATGCCGTTGGAAAGCCACCGTCTCTACCTGTGCTGCCTTCAGACGTTTCATCGCAGCGTTAGTGTCGCCATCAGGTATGCCATTGCCCCTACGGATGACAACTGTAGATCCATTTCCTTTTTCCAGGAGTAATTGACCGGCCAAGGCAAAAACCTCCAAAGCATGGTGGATCACCTCTGACCGTTGACCAGTTAACCCTGCAAGGGACTGCAATGAAGTTGAAAACACATCGTCAACGGAATTGTGTTTAACTGTCATCATCAGGTTTTGCAAAAGTTGGTCAGCATCATCAATGGATCTGAAACAGGAAAGTAAAATGACCTTGCCTGGTCTTACTTTGGATATGGCTTCTTTGATCGCTTCAGCGCCAGGTGGGTTGAAAGCAATGATCAGATTATCCGCTTTCCTAAGCTCGGTGCGGTTCAGCAGCTTTACACCCGGTAGGGTAAAACCTTCTCCCCAGACTATTGTGTCCGGTTGTGCCATCAACTCAGATAGAAGAGGGATGGGATCTTTTCCACGCAGATCATCGACTTGAAGTTTATTTCGCGATGCAAATTTTTTCTTCTCGTTCAAAGTCGGGCGGGAATCGACCCACTCAAAATTGATTTGGGGCTCACCTTTATAACTGGATGTGCGGGCATTATAGGCCAGGTCAAAGGTTCCTTCAGGGATTGGCAGGTCAGCCCCATTCCAACGCAAAACTACAAACTGTTTCCCATTCAAATCTTCCACAATTATCTTTATATGGTCTTTGCCGCCACCGATCGGTATTGAATCCACTACTCTGTGGCTTGGGCTCATCAATACCGGGGCTGGATTGCCGTTGCCGAATGGTGACAATAAATTCATCTCCGCGATGGTTTCATGGGTAACAGAAACCAATGGCAGGATTGCATCCAGGCTCAGGGTTTCTGTCAGATCGACACCCGCTGTCATTTCCCGAATGGTATAGGATAGCGATTGCCTAAAATCGGGTACGAGGTTGGCAGGCAGGCTTAACCCGGCTGCCATGGGATGTCCACCGAAACCACTGAGTTTGACATTCTGGCTTTTTATTGCTTCAGTGATATTGATGCCGGGTATGGAGCGTGCAGACCCTCTCGCTATACCATCCACCGGAGCATTGAAAAGGATCACGGGACGATGATATCGATCCACCAGACGGTTGGCTGCGATACCGATCACCCCGGCTGGCCAATCGGGATGAGAAAGAACCAGGGCTGTGGTATTTAATAACACCGGTTCTGCTTCGATCTGCGCCATTGCACCTTTGTAAACTTGATCGCAAGCCATCCTGCGCTGCTCATTTAGCCCTTCCAATTTGCCAGCAAAAACGACAGCATCCGTGTTGGATGTGGTCGTGAAAAAGTCCACGATCGGGTTGGCATCATCCAGGCGGCCCAGGGCATTCAGCCGCGGAGAAAGTGCAAAACTGATGGTTTGCTCGTTCATTTCAGAAGCATCGATTTTGGCTGACGCGTACAATCTTTTCAGTCCTACCCGTTGGGTATCCCGCAGGGAATTCAATCCCAATTGCAACAGGTAACGGGCTTCGCCGCACAGCTCGGCGACATCCGCCACGATACCGAGTGCAGCAAGGTCTAGAAAACCTTGTGCAAATTCCGGCATTCCGGCGCGCGTCAGAAGTTCTTCAGCCAATTTGTAAGCCACGCCGCAACCCGGCAGCGGATAGAGTGGATGTTCAGGAGGCAGCAGTCTTGGATTAATAATGGCATTGGCCTTCGGCAGGGCATCTGGCAATTCGTGATGATCGGTGATGACAACATCCACCCCATGAGTCCTTGCCCAAGCAGTTTCTTCCACGGCGGTGATGCCGGTGTCACAGGTAAGCAGAAGCTGTATACCGCTTTCGATCAGGTTTTTCAGCGGCTCAAGGTGAACGCCATGCGATTCCATTTCCCGATTTGGGATGTAATGCCTGACTCTGGCGTTGAGTTTTCGCAGGGCGGAAACAAGGATAGTCGTGGATGTCTGCCCGTCCACATCAAAATCTCCCCAGACGCAGATCTCCTTCCCCTTGCGAATGGCATCCAGGATGCAAGCTGCAGCTTCTTCCATGCCCGGAAAATCTGTCGGCGGAGCTGGTGTGTAGTATTCAGGAAAAAGAAAACACTTTGCCTGTACCGGATCGTTAATACCACGCCGGGTAAGCAATTCCGCGGCAAGCCGGCTGCCGTTGGTAAGTTTGATCAATTCCAGGCTCGGTTCTACCGGAAAAGGATCCAACCAGAGACGTTGAGAGAGATTAATCATTATAGGTCCGGGAGGTCAACATCATCCCACGTTGGGATGGAAAACGAAACGTCATCATCTTCCAGGTCGGACAACACGCCAGGAGCAAATCCGCGTTCACAATAAGTGCGGTAAGGGCAAAACCGGCATTGCCGTGCATCTTCAGTGAGTTTGAAACCATCGTCTTCCAGACCTGCAATATAATCCATCAGGTTGCCGAGATCGCGTTCATCGTCAGTAAATTGTTCCGCTGTGTATGGGAAGAGCAGGACTTTGCCAGGTTTCTGCGCATACCAATAAGTTAATAAAATTTGTTCCGGTGGGATGGAGGAGCCGTTGTTGACGCGTGTACCGGCTTTGGCCAGTGTCCATGAATACAAGCGGGTCTGAATGCGCTGTTCCATTTTTTCGTGTGGGGGGACACTCAAACTGGTTTTCCAATCGTAGATCCAAAATTGTTTGCCGGCAAGGGCTGCGATCAGGTCATATTTTGCCATGACCCTGTGATCGCCCATTCTGGCGCTGAGGGAAAATTCAGGGAGCAGGGTAAGGCTCGATTCCCCGGCGGCGAGCCATTGCGACCAGGGAAACTTCGCTGCGCTGACAAGAAAATGATCCCACCAGTTTTGTAACAATTCATCCTGGATGGATGCTGAAATGACTTCCACGGGAATGCCGGAATAGTATTGCTGCACGCTGCGGTGAAAGTTTTGACCTTGCTGCTGTTGGTGTTCGTAAGCAGCCTGATCATCCGTTTCTGCCGCGGGCCATGCCATGTGCAGCATGTGACGCAATTGAAAGCGGCGGGGACAATCCAAAAAGTCCTGCAGGGAGTTTTGGCTGAATACAAAATCCGGGCTGATCAATTTTCCCTCCGGTTTGGCAACGTATGATTGAAAGCAATGTAATCTTTGATCTCGGTCAGGGCAAGCGCTTCTGTGGCTTTCTCCCGCATTCCTGAGTTCCACGAAAACCATAATTCCATACGGGCGCGAGTGATGCCAACGAAAAGCAGGCGCAGCCTTTCAGCAATATAATGCAATCTGTCCGCAGTGGTGGCATCCCCTTCAATATATTTACTCGAATCTCCGCTCAAAATTAATTCCAGTTGGGATAGGACTTCCGCCTGGAGATTCAACCTATTCTTCAAGAACCAGCGTTCAGAGTGGTATTCATCTTCATAAGCCCCGGAAGGAAAATCGTAGTTATTTACGGCTGTCAGATACACACGGTCCCATTCCAGGCCTTTGGCTTTGTGGATGGTGGCCAGCACAACCTTGCCTTTATGCTGGGTCGGGTCGAAGCCTTCATCCTCATTGCTGAAGCCGGTAAATTTACGGGTATGGCTGCAGAATTCAGCCACTTCCTGCGCGAAATCTGCCAGACGCCATTCAGGATGGATATTCGCAGATGCGCGCATGATAGCTGCGATCTTATGGGCAACAGCCAGATCGCCGATGTCCACAAATAATTCCTGGCTGAGAAAGAGGATCAACTCATCAATGGGCAAGCTGGATGCATTCAGCCAGGTCTGAGCGACCCCACGGAATTCATTCAACAAATTTTCAACCTGCGGGCGTTCATCCAGATCTTGATCCGCCAACCAATCCTGCATTTTGGGGTAGAGGTAATCTTCGGTGCGGGTGCATTTTGATAGCAGCGTGGACGCATCTTCATCCGCTGCAGTCAGCTCTTCCGAGTTGAGAGTGGCTTGCCGCCAGGCTTTGAATGCTCCTGAAAGCATGCTGCTGGTTCGGGGAGAATTGATAAATTTGATGACAGCATCCAACCGGCTGGCTGCCTTACGGGAAGCCGATGTTGAACGAAGCAATTCCACATATGCGATATTTTTCGCTTTAAGGATCTCTGCCAGGTTCTCCAGATGTTTGTTCATGGCGCACAGCACAGCCACAGTCTTTTCTTTGTTTTTGGGCAGCCATTTTTCAAGCGAAATTGCGATATCCCTCAGTTCTTCTTCGGGTTTGATCTTCCTATCGTGGATATAGAGCAGGGAGGCGGTATCCGGGGGGTTGGGGTTGGCATCTCCTTCTGGAACCGGACTGATCAATGGCAGGTCCAGAGCATCTCGCACCTTTGGGATGGGGTGATCAGCGCGAGTCCATTCGATGAGGTGGTTCGCCAGGTCAATGATGGTTTCGGTGGAACGGCCGCTGTTGGGCAGGTTGCGGGCAGTCACCGATGGGTCAGCGTGAATGAAGTCTCTCAGATATTGCGGATTGGCAGTGGTAAAGGTGGCATAAATGGCCTGATTGGGGTCGCCCACCCGTACCCAATTGCCATCTTTCCCGGCCAGCAGTTCCAGTATCTCCTGCTGCAGGCGGCTGCTATCCTGCGCTTCGTCCTCCAGAATATACGGCCAGCGTTGCCTCAGACGTTGTAACAGTTGCGCATCCGTACGAAGAGAGACCAGCGCCAACCGGATCAGGTCATCAAAATCCACGGCGCCGCGGTAATGCAAGGCACGTTCATAATCCTGGTAGATGCGGCTGCACATGAACAAAAGATGGTATTCCGGCAAATTCGCTATATCATCCCCAATTTTTCTCACCTCTTCCTCTGTGAGCTGTTTATCCTTCACTGTTCTGATGAATGCCATGGCAATATCGCGCAGCAGGGTTGGCAGTTGGTCTTTGCGGATCTTCCACAGATATGATTCTGCCATACTGAGGTCCAGGTAATTCTCAATTTCATTGATGTGGGTCTTATACCATGATGTGACTGCCTGGGTGATGATCTGCGTGGATTCCCGTTCATCCAGGATGGTATAGTCGCTTGCCAGTCCGGTGATGGATGGCCGCTCGCGGATGATATCGTTTGCGAGTCCATGCAGTGTTCTTACCCGGTATTGAAAACCTGGCAGGCTTTCCGTATCCTCCAGGAAACCCTCGACCCGCTGATTGAAATTTTCCACTGCGGAATTGACGAGCGTAACCACCAGCACTTCCTGGTCATCTTCCAGTGTGATATCACGTATGATCTGCGCTGCCAGGGCGGAGAGGGTGTGTGTTTTTCCGCTGCCCGGAACGGCCGCAATACCCATCCTGCCGCCTTTGTATTTAAGAATTTCCCTTTGCGCCGGGCGGGGATTAAACATGGTTCCCCTTTTCTGGCAGATCAGTTTGCCTTTCGCCAGCCTGCGAATTTAGCTTGCGAATCTTTTTTAAAGTATTGAATATCGATTTTATCAATACACCCTGCTGGTCAAACCCCTGCTCATTCAACTCGGAATACATCAAAATAATCCGGCGGGTGCATCGGTTCATGAGACCGGCGGTTAGCTGGAATAGCGTTTGCTGATTTGATTGGAATTCAAGCGTATCGTTCCAGATGGTTCCAGGCTGCCACTGGCGGTTGAGAATGTAAGGGTGTGTGAGCGGCTGTTCCAGCCGTTCGAACCAGGCATTGCTGCCTACATCCAGCCAGATCTGCACCTCGACCGGACGGTTCTGCATCAAAAAGGTATATGCCGGAGCGATCAACACACTACTATCCGATGGCTCATCCCAACTACGGATATATTGAGCGGAAACGAGGCCAGATTCAACTGCCAGGATAAATTCCTTCGCGACATCACTAGGATTATTGGTGGATTGGGCGGCCTGCCTGAATTTGCGAGCACTTTCCATTAGATTGGCGGTCACTTCTCCAGCGGCGGCCATTTGGTAAAAACCGAAACCCGGTTGTGTAAGCAGCTCTCCAAACAAACGACTAAAAAACACATCCAACTCAACAGGTTGTTCGGCAGCATACAGATCGATCCACTGCCGCATTTGATCATACCTTTCTCCGGCCAGGTAGGTGATGCGATCCTTGACCTCCCCTTTAACCTGGCTGAAATCCCCGAGATTGATGGCGACGCCATTGCGGCGGTAAACTACATCTGCCAGCAAACCAGAGCGGCATAGATCCAATTCGTTTATAGCGATGGTCAACATGTTGATGAAATCTGCCTTGATCACGTCCAAGTTCCAACCCGGGTGCGCCAGCCTGGCAATTGTGAGCAGGCATGCCGAAAACGAGTTCTCCTGCAGGGTGCTGGAAGGTCTAATGACATGCGATTTTATCCCATTACGCTGCAAACGTTCAGTCAATCCAAACCGCAGGCGGTCATTCATGAATGGCGCGAGGATGGCAATATTTCCAGGAGGCAATTCCTCTTCATTGATCAAGCGCCATGCTTCGTCCACTGCCTCATCCAGCATTTGTGGAAAGTAGCGTACAGATTTGGGTTTGAAATGTTCTAATAGTTCCGCTTCGTCAGGAAGAGCAGGTTCAAGTTCAGGTTCTTGTTCAGGTGGTTTGATCCCCAACCGATTTGCGAATATCGTTTGGAATGATTTCAAAGCCGCCGGGAGGTTAAAGCTTTGAGAAAATCTTATTTCCTGGGTGCAGACTTCTTTCAAGCGCAGGGAGCTGATCGGGTCTGCCCCGAGGAATTTTCTATACCCACCGCCTTCATCAAAAACGAACAACGCGCTGGAAAGTTCTGGCAGCCAGTCCAGCATGAAGTCATGGGCAGCCGGTGTATCTTCTTCAACATTATCAAAGATCACATGCCTGTAGTGCGAGACCAGGTTTTGTCGGAACAATAAGCTGTGCCAGAGATGTTTTCGAAAAACTTCCACCTGCAGAGAGAAATCCAGTAGATTGCTCTCAAGACAGAAATTTCTGAAAAGCAGGATGGCTTCCTGCGCCTGGTCATAGACGCGCAGTTGACTGCTTGGTCCGTTCCAGGCGGATTTTAGGCGCTCCGCAATTTCGTTAACAGGAAAGCCAACCAATGCTGATTTATTCAGGTTATCCAGTAACTGGCTGTACAAACGGTTGGGGGTGATGGTGACCGCGCCAAAGTAGCCCTGTTGTAGTAAAGGGTTAACAATTTTTGACATATAGTACTGGGCGGTCTCGATGGTTAGAAACACCGGGGAATTATCGGGTTGTTTGAAGCCCGCGGAGGAGGAGATCAAAGGCCAGAACAAACTGACGCTGCGCTGGGCTAATCCATTTAAGGTCAATATATCCGGGCGGCCGCCGGCTGGAAAATCATTTGATGCGATGATATCGGAGTAGGTTTTCGCCAGTGTACGTTGCGGCAGAAGGATAAGTACTTGATCCGCCGGGACACTGTTATTCACCAGGTTGAGCAGGTACTGCGCTGCCGTAGTGGTCTTTCCACAACCAGCCATTCCCGAAAGCCAGATCTTGCTCCCGATTGGGCAATTCAATAATTCTCTTTGCTGGTCGGTCAGTTCCAATGTTGGATCCATACAGGTATTATATGTTGAAATCAGTTGATGCAAGATTATTGAACCATTTGGCTGAATATTGCGTACTCATTTATAGAGTAGAATACTTTACAAGCATGGTTATAATATATCCATAATCAATTAAGCGAGGAAATCATGAAACATAACAGAGGAAGAATTGCGTTTGCCTTTTTGTTGATCATCATCGGCGCCTGGTATCTAGCCATCCAATTGATACCCGGGCTGGAACAACTTGTCATTGGACCCGGCACATGGCCGCTTCAAATCATTGGTTTGGGTATCCTATTTGCTTTAGTGGCCATCATTTCATGGACTCCAGCATTGTTCATCCCAGCCAGTATTCTTACCGGAATCGGCGGCGTGCTGTATTACCAGAACAGCACCGGTGACTGGGCAAGCTGGTCTTACTTATGGACTCTCATCCCCGGTTTTGTGGCTTTCGGTTTGCTGGTGTTTGGTTTATTGACTCGCAAACGGGGCGCTTATATAGCCGGGTTGTGGAACCTGTTCGGGAGTCTCTTGTTCTTTGGTATCTTTGGGTTCGCCTTTGGCGGGATAAACTATGCGGCTGTGATCTGGCCTGTTGCGTTGATCCTGCTGGGAGTGATTGTGCTCATCATGGGGTTTCGAAGACGCAAAGAGAGAGTTACCGTCGAGGAAGAGAATTAGTCCAACGCTTTGAATCGGTAGCCAACACCCGCCTCGGTCAAGACAAATTCTGGCTGAGTTGGATCTTTCTCGATCTTATGACGTAAATTGCTTATATTGACCCGCACCAAGTGCGGGTCATTTTCATACCCGCTTCCCCAAACCTCTCGCAGCAGCATATGATGGGTAACCACTTTGCCAGCATTGCGAAAAAGATACCTGAGGAGTTCATACTCTGTAGGTGTCAGGCTGACTTCTTGATCTGCGATGAATACTTGCCTGCGAACAAGATCCAGCTTTAGCTCACCCAATTGCATAACGGCTGGCAGGTCTGTTGATTTTTGATAATGGCGCAGTGCTGTCCTGATGCGGGCAGAAAGCTCACCAGCGCTGAACGGTTTGGTAAGGTAGTCATCCGCACCGGCATCCAGAGCTTTGATCTTTTCCTCTTCGTTATCACGTACAGAAAGGATGATGACAGGAGTCTCGCTCCACTCCCTCAATCTTTTCAGGATGTCGATACCATCCATGTCCGGCAGGGAAAGGTCTAAAATCACCAAATCCGGGTGGCGGCTAGTGAGGAGATTAAACGCTTGTTGCCCGTTCTCAGCTTCCAGAACATCAAATCCATGCGAGGAAAGAGACACGCGTAAAAAACGTCTGATCGGACGTTCATCGTCAACAATTAATATAAGGCCAGATTGCGGTTCCATTATTCCCCTTCCTCTTCCTTACTTAGCGGCAACGAAAACCAGATCGTGGTTCCCTGGGGGCGATTGCTTTCAGCCCAAATTTTACCGGCGTGGGCTTCAACAATCCCTTTGCATATTGCCAGTCCAAGTCCGCTCCCAGAAATACTACCAGACGATTTACTCCGGTAAAACTTATCAAATATTAAATCCAATTCGGATGATGGAATCCCACCTCCCTGATCCTGAATGGAGATTAATACTTCTTCCGGATTCTGGTAAATAGATATGACTATTTCTTTTAATACAGCCGAATATTTGATGGCATTGTCCAGTAAGTTATAGAATTACCTGCTCCAGCAAGCCGGGGTCGAACAGAACCCGCGGTAGTTGTGATGGAATATTCACTTGTAAATTAAAGCCTTCCAACCGGCTTTTTATTCTTCCCAAAACCGCTCCGATGACCCCTTCCAAGTCTCCATATTGCATATTGAGATGTAATGCACCAGATTCCAACCTGGAAATATCCAGCAGGTTGCCAACCACCCGGTTTAGGCGCTCGGCTTCTTCCCATCCCGCATCTATTAATTCGATTTTTGTCTGTTCATCCAATGGATAAGCACCGTTTATAGATTGGTCTGATTCCCGTAAACTGGACAAAACACCGGTAATGGTAGCAAGGGGGGTGCGCAAATCATGAGAGATGGAATTTAGTAATGCATTTTGCAGCCGTTCTGTCTCGATGGATAATTGTGTAATTTTCTGCTCTTCCACGAGGCGGGTGCGTTCAATGGCCATTGCTGCCATACCGCAATATGCTTCCAGCAGTTTCCGCTTTTCCAGGTTCAATAAGATGCTGTTGTATTCATCACTCACTTCCAGCACTCCAACACAATGGCTGCCTACAATCATGGGGTAGAAGATCGACGACAGATCGGGAAATGTTTCTGTTCCACGACCGGCGAGTTGTTGATGATCTATTACCCATTCAACTGCTCGTTTTTCATTATCATTGTCACGTTGCTGAGTTGGTTCCGGGAACGACAAGATTTCTTTGCCATTACTTGTCCAAATGATGCAGTCCCGGACGAAGGTCATCTGAATTTGGTTTTTTATTACTTGCAGCGCAGTATTACGATCGTACGCATTGGTTAATTCCTGGCTTAATGTGTATAAAGAAGCTGTCTGGTCTTCACGCTGGATACTGGCTTTGACCTGTGTTCTAACCTTGCCAGCCAATCCAGAAACTACCAGACTGATGACAAAAAAACCAACGAATGTTAATAAATATTGGGAATCAGCGACTGTTAATGTGAAACGCGGTGCGACCATGAAGTAATCAAATGACAATACGCCGAGAATGGTAGCCAGAATTCCAGGTCCGCGGCCAAAATAGAATGCACAAGCCATCACCGCCACAAGGTATAGCATCACAAGGTTCACCGGCTCTATGACGAGATGAAGGGGATAGCTGATAGCTGTTGTAAGTGCTACAACTCCGATAGCTTTTAAGTAACCGCTATCGGTTTGAATTGGACCGAATCCTACCGGCTGATGACTTATTCCGGAACCCGCATCATCCTTAATGATCAACATTTCGATCGGTCCAACAAGATGTACCAATCGTTCCAGCGATGTCTTTCCGATCCAATCACTCCACGCATGACGGTGCGGCGCTCCAAGAATGATCTTGGTAATATTATATTCGCGGGTGAAGGCGCTGATGGCCGTTGGAATGTCGAGGGCAGTTTTTCGTATAATAATTGCCCCCAGCTCTTCTGCCAGCTTTAATGTATTCTCAAGTCTTTCACGGTGCGGGATTCTTGGAACGACTCGGTCGGGAGTTTCCACATAAAGAACGTACCAGGGTGAATGGCCTTCGTCTGCCTGACGTTTTCCAGCGCGCACAAGTTTTTCAGAAATCGAGTGCGAGCTGACACACACAAGAATACCTCTTGTATTTTCGAGAGATCTTTTATTTGATTGATTGATGTTGGAGGATATGATCGAAGCGCTTTCCAGAACACCGGCAGCTTTCTTCAGGGCAACTTCCCTCAATTTTGATAATCGGTCAATTGAAAGATAAGGTTCAATTTCAGCCTCTGTGATCTCACCAGCATCGACCTTTTGAGTAAGGCGTTGAATGATCTCTTCTGGGGGCAGGTCCACAAATTCTATAATCGAAGCGTTCTGAAAGATACGATCGGGGATCGTTTCAATCACCGGTCTGCCGATCACCACGGACATTGGGTCGCGCAAACTTTCCAACTCTTGCACATCCAGCGTGGTGTAAACATCCATGCCGGAATTAAGCAACTCTTCCACATCCTGATATCTGCGTGGATGCCTGGATCCAGGCGGATTGGTATAGGCTAGCTTATCTATAATCACCAGCGCTGGCTTCAAAGCCAGAATTGCATCGATATCCAATTCTTTGGTGAGTGGGCGTGTATAACTTCCTGTTAGTTCTCTGATCAAAGGCTGTAGATCAGGATTCAATGCTACATCCAGACAGCCTACGTGGACATTTACCCCCTCCATTTTTTTACGGTTGGCAGCATCCAGCAGGGCGTGACTCTTCCCGACGGAAGGCGCGTATCCCAAGAATATTTTCAACCTGCCGATTGTTCTTTTTTCCATTTAACAATTATAGTCCGCCCGATAATTTTTGTGCGAAATAGGACTTCGCATATATCGAGCGGACGATTACTAAGATGCTTAATTTACATGATAAGGAACTTCAAGGATCACAATACTTTCACGATTGAGCAACACCTTGCGCAGCACTTCAGCGGTTCGTTTGTGCAGCAGACGTGTCCACCACACCCGTGGAATGAACTGTGGAACCACGATCGTGATCACTTCATTGGGTGATAGAACAGAGGATATTTGATCGACATATGATAACAAAGGTTCAAGAAATTCACGGAAGGGTGAGTGAAGCACTACCAAGCGGACGCCGTCTCCCCAGTGATTCCATTTTTCTTCGATCCGGTCTGTCTCCTGCGGATCAGTGCTGATGTACACGGCTGTCACATCCATAGAAAGGGTGCGGGCATATTTCAAGGCCATTAAAGTCCCATTATGAACTCCTCCAACAGGCATGATGACGCGGTTGCGGATAACACGCTTTGGGATGATGTGATTCTCAAGTGATAGCTGCCGGGCAAGGTTCTTATAATGGTGGTGAATGGTATAAAAGCCTAAAACCAATAAGGGTGTGATCAATACTACCAACCAGGCGCCGTCTGTAAATTTCGTCACAGCGAAAATCATCATCACGACGGCAGTCAACAAGGCCCCAAACCCATTGATGATCATCTTATGGATCCAGCCTTTTGTGTAAGTAACGGTTGATCCTTTTTCAACGATCGCTTCACCAGGTTTTAAGTGACCGGATTTCCACCAACGGTGCGACATACCCGTTTGGGATAGTGTAAAGGAGAGAAAGACACCAATCGCATAGAGCGGGATGAGGCTGGTTACGCTGGCCTTAAAAAGGATAACGAGCAATGAAGAAATGGCTGCAAGTGCCATAATTCCACTGGAAAAGACCAGGCGGGTGCCCTTGGTTGTCAGTTGCCTGGGCAAGAATCCATCCCCCGCGATCATTGCACCCAGACGAGGAAAATCTGCAAAGGCAGTGTTGGCTGCCATGATCAGGATGATGGTTGTTGCGGAGATTGTCCCCAGGTAGAGAATGCCACGGTTATTATGGATTGTTCTGGCAATCTGCGAAATAACTGTCTCGCTTTCGGCCGGAACAGCCCCGGTGTGGATTGCCAGAAAGGTGGTGGCGATCAACATACTGCCCAGAATCCCTGCCATCCAGATCAGGGTATTACCGGCGTTCTTACTACGCGGTTCTTTAAAGGCAGTAATGCCGTTCGATATGGCTTCCACACCGGTCAATGAGGTTGTTCCATTGGCAAATGCCCTCAAGATCAGGAACAAAGTAACAGATTGGGTTAATCCCACCTCCATCGTTGGAGGATCAACGACCACACCCAAACCGCCTGTGGCATATTTCACCAAGCCAAAGATCAGGGTTATGAACATCATGGCAAGGAAAAAGTATGTGGGAATGGCAAACGCAATCCCGGATTCTTTTACACCTCGCAAGTTGATGACCATGATGAAACCGATCATGACGACAGCAATTATTACACGGTAAGGATAAAGTGCGGGATAAGCCGAGGTTAATTGGGCTACACCTGAGGATATAGAGACAGCCACAGTGAGAATGTAATCCATCATCAGAGCTGCCCCGGCAGTTTGCGCCGGGAGTTCTCCCAGGTTATCGCGTGCAACGATATAAGCGCCGCCTCCGCTGGGATAGGCGTGGATCGTTTGCTCATAAGAGAATGTGAGGATGGCGAGTAAGGCCACGATTCCGATGACCAAGGGCAGAGCCAGGTGGGTCGCGGCAGAACCAGCAACCATTAAGATGACCATCAACTCCTGCGGTCCATATGCGACTGACGAGAGGGCATCCGATGAGAAAACAGCCAGGCCGACTAATTTACCAATCGCCTGATGGTCCGCGTCCGCGTTGGAAATGGGTTTACCGATAAATAAATTTTCAAACTTGGGGTTGGGAATTCGCCCAACAGTTTCTTCGAAAATGTTCTGATATTTTGTTTGTACTTGCATTTTAAGTTACCTCTATACATTAAATGATCGGAAATCATACACGTTAATGTATAAAGGGAAGAGCAAGATACCTGGTTAGCGCGTCAAGAAGTTGTCAAGATTATTGAAAAGTCAGGGCAGGAATCAGGAAGATCCTTTTTTGAATTCCACTTCCCACTCAGGTCCCCACGATAGATCGTAGCTATCCACCAGGCTGCCCTGGTTGACTGCCATCGAGACTATATTCAGTTCATTGTTATAGATCATCGCTTCACCTTTGTTTACAAATCCAAAGGACTTTTCAAAAAGCAGGGTCTTTTCAAAAACCACCTTCCCGAGGTGATTCACGGAGGTCATAATATGATCTCCATAAGCAAAACCAGCTTCTGTAAAGATTTGTAATGGAATATTCGTCCATAAATTACCGAAATTGGGATCCCCGATTTCAAAGATCCCTTTCACTGCATTGCCCGTAATGACCGGGGCATGGGTGGGTAATTCTACGATCTGATCAACAGAATATCCCGGGCCGACTTCTATATAGGAAATGATTCCGCTGGCCATCTTCGCCGCGCAATATCCAAACAGGTCGCGTCCATGAAATACGCTGGTGCTTTCGGTATTCTTGCCGCGAAGGCGGTTAACAGTTTCGTCAATCTCGCGCACTTCGGCAATTCCGATCTGCTGCTTGACATGGGTCAGCGAGCCGTTGTCCGGCGTGACGATGAAATAGCCATCAATCGTTTTGGCAACGCAGGCCTTGCGGGGCGTACCTACTCCCGGATCCACCACCGAAACAAATATGGTTCCTTCAGGCCAAAATTGCATGGATTGGTAGAGTCGATATGAAGCGGACCAAACATCATACTGGGGAATCTCATGTGTGCCGTCGATAATCTCCAGTTCACGGTCAACGCTCTTTACCACGCCATACATGGCGCAAACTGCGCCCTCTTTATATGTGAAATCAGTTTGAAAAACTAAAATGGGTTTCATATTTTCTGCCTTTAAATAAATGGATTATAAAACCGTGAATGGTTGACAAAAGCTGTTACCACCAGAGATGCAGCAAAAATTACAGCCGAAACTGCGATCGAAAAATAGTCTTCCAGGGTGAACCGCTTTGTTACATACCAGGTGCGTTTATTGCCTTTGCCAAATCCGCGCAGATCCATGGCGTTGGTGATCAATTCTATGCGGTCCAGCGTGGAAAAGATCAACGGGATGATGATCATCAAAGAGTATTTGAAGCGGTCGCCCAGGCTGGCCTTGCGGGACATTTCCAACCCACGCGCCTGCTGCGCCTGGCTAATATCTGTGTATGTCCGTTGGATATCTGGAAAATAGCGCAGGGTAAGTGCAATTGCAAAGGAAAATTTGTAATTCAACCCGACCCCGCTTACAGAAGATGCGAATTCACTGGGATTGGTGGTAAGGATAAAAATGATCCCCAACGGGATAACCGAGGCATATTTTAATACCTGGGTGGCCTGGTAAAACAACTGCTCAGATGTGAGGATGTATTTGCCGAAGAAGGTGACCAGGACATGCCGGGTGCCATAAATGGATACGCCGTATTCCGGGGCGAAGAAGAAGGTCAGGATGGCATTGATCAACAGGAAGGCTGAGACGTAATAAACCATCAGACGGATCTGGGCGAACTTGATCCGTGAAACGGCCATGATGATGGATGAAAAAACCATGACGAAAAGAATAACGCGGATATCATACGAGAACATGACCGCGAAGGTGAGAAACAGGAAGCAGATCAGCTTGGTGAGTCCGGACAAGCGGTGGATAAATGTATCAATGTAGTTATATGAAAACAGGCGCGACTTCATTTTGCCACCTGTCTTTCGTAGTCGATAAAGCACTGGACGAAACTTGTCTCGTCTTGGATGCCAACCTTCTGAGCCAGGTAATAGAGCGAGGTTTCCTTAAGGTTAGCCTGTTCGATCACCTGCATGTCGGTCAACACATTCGAAGCGCGTGTGTCTGCTATCTTTTTTCCAGCGGAAAGTACTACAGCGCGCGGAGTGTACTCGAGCATGAGGTGCATGTCATGCGTGATAAGAATGATGGTTACGCCCAGTTGATTGACCTCACGCAGAAAATCCATGATGTCGCTGTAATGGCGGTAGTCCTGCCCAGCGGTGGGTTCATCCAGGATGATGATGCGTGGATCCAGCACCAGGATGGAGGCGATGGTAACACGTTTCTTCTGGCCATAACTGAGCGCGGAAATTGGCCAGTTAATAAATGGCAGCAAGCCGCATGTTTTAAGTACTTTCTCGACGCGCGGCTTGATCTCCTCTTCGGGAATTTTTCGAAGCCGCAAGCCCAACGATACTTCATCCATGATCATGGCTTTAGAGATCATCTGATTCGGATTTTGCATCACAAAACCAATAATCTCAGCCCGTTCCTTGATAGAGCGGTCATGGATGTTCTGCCCTTCGAAAAGGACTCCGCCGGCATCCTCTTTTACGAAACCGCAGAGTAGTTTCGCCAGGGTGGATTTGCCTGCCCCGTTGCGTCCAACGATCGAGAGCATCTCTCCTTCCTGGATATCGATGTCTATCACATCCAATATCTTGCGAATCCCATCGTATGAGAAGGAGAGGTTGGTTATGTTCAGCAGGGAATGATCAGTGATATGCACTTTTTCTGCACGAACGGACCTGTACCAGCGCCGGATGGCCGGGCTGATCTCGTCGGTTTTCAGGCTCCAAATATGACCTGGTTTCATTTCAGGACATACTTCGACTCCGGCGTACTTCAAGGCGGTGACATACAACGGTTCGCGGATGCCATTTTTGATCAGGATATCTGAAGATACCAGCGCGTGCGGGTCCATATCCGCGATAATCCGTCCGCTGTTGATCACGATCACCCGATCCACATTGCAATGTAGTACATCTTCCAAACGGTGTTCTATAATGATGATCGTTTTGCGGGATTTTTTGTGGATATCGTCGATAATCTCGATGGCGGTTTTGCCAGTGGCGGGGTCAAGGTTGGCAAGCGGTTCATCGAAGAGGAGAATGTCCACGTCATCAATCAATACGCCTGCTAAAGCGGTGCGCTGCTTTTGGCCACCTGAGAGTTCGTATGGTGATGAAGAAAGAAAATGATCCATATCCACCATGGCAGAAACCTGCTTAACACGTTCAAGCATCTCTGCCTGTGGTACACGATCGTTTTCCATGGCGAAGGCAATGTCTTCTCCAACCGTTAATCCAACGAACTGGCCATCAGAATCTTGCAGCACAGTGCCGACGATCTTGGACAGGCTGAATATATCTTTCTCCCTAGTTTCCATATCTTTGATCTTCAGGCTGCCCTGACTCTCACCCTTGTAATAGAATGGGATCAGCCCGTTGAGGCAGTGCCCCAATGTACTCTTGCCGCTGCCGGATGGGCCAACGATCAATATCTTTTCGCCCGGGTAGATCTTCAGGTTGATATCATGCAGCGTTGGTTCTGCCTGGCTGAAATATTGGAAGGTGAAATTATTAAATTCGATAATGGGAGAAATACTCATTTATTAATTCCAGATGTGAAGATGAAGTATAAGATAAGTATTATAGCAGGAACGTACTCCAAAAAAAATAAGACGGCTATCACAACAGCCGTCTTATTTGACTATCTAATGTATTTTACAGGTGTACTAACCGTTCTTGCTGAGACTGCCCTTCTTGGTGCGGGTGGCAGCGTATGCAACCAACAGCAGTGTCCCAATGACTCCAGCGCTGATTATGTTCATTCCGGCGGCAACTGCACCCTGGACGAATACTTTGTTGGCAGGTTCTGCATAAATCAGGATATCCAGCACCGGCGCGACGACCAACCAGGCGATCAGGTTGCCAACGATCTGATACAGGTTAAATGTAACAATGTCTTTCAGGCCGAAGGTGCCTTCTTCCACTTTGGTGCGCTTGAATGCCAGACCGAAAATGAAGCTGGCCACACCGGAGGCGATCACCCAGCTCCACCAGGGAGAGCCATATTGCAGGAAGTCGCTCAATGCATGTCCGATGAAGGCCATCAGGAAAGCGGTAATGGGTCCGAATAGAACTCCAAAGAAGGCGCTAAGGCCATATGCGGTCTGGAATTGGGTTTCAGGAACCCAGGATGGGACCTTGACGTACATGAATAAAAGCATAAAAATGGCGGCTCCCAATCCAGCAGCAACGATAGTGCGGGTCGTTACTTTAAACATATCTTTCATCTTTTTTCTCCTTCTAAAAATATAAATGGGTTGATGGGAATAAATTCACCTACTAAGATAGTATATATTTTCAAAGCATTTGTCAAATCACTCCATCCCCTGTGAGGATAGTGCGGACACCGTCCCCGGTCTCCAACAGCAAAGAGCCATCCACGTCAACGCCCTGGACGACCCCATGTTGATCCTGACCGAAGGAATTGACGATGCTGATATTTTCACCGCGATAAGCCAACCGTTGATTTACATAATTTATCAAACACTCACAACTTATTTGTTCACGCCACCTTTCCAGATTTGACAGAATGACTGCCAGAGTCTGCCAACGGTCAACAGATTTGCCAACCACTTCCTCCACACAGATGGCTGGCAGTTTAAGCTCTGCGGGAGGTGGCGGGGCATCAATTGTGATATTAATGCCAATCCCTATGACGACAGAGGCATGTGATTCATCTTTCCAAGATGACTCCACCAGGATACCGGCTGCTTTTTTTCTATTAATCAGGATGTCATTGGGCCATTTTATCTCTGGCTGAATAGTGAAAAGCTGCTCAAGGGCGCTGGAAACGGCTGCTGCGGCCAAGATCGGAACCAGGCTGGCGTGCGGTATTTCATCCTGATTGAGGTGCATTATCACGCTGAAAGCCAGGGCAGCACCAGGCTTGGTGATCCACTTTCGCTGCAACCGTCCACGCCCGGCAGTTTGTTGGTCCGCAACTACCAGCGAAAAATCTGCGGCCCCTTTTTCGATCCAATCCATGGCGATATCGTTGGTGGACCCGGTTGCATCAAAATATTGCAGTGCTGCAATGGGCGTTTCTTTCAAAATTTGGTTCAGGGAATATGCATTCATCTTCGAATTTTACTAGATAAAACGTTGCTCAATCATTGAAAACAACTATCTGGATGATCATATTTAATAACCCCGAAAATGGATAAAAGATTCTCCGTCCTACGTGATCACCTGACCAGAAAGGGTAGCCGAAACCAGCAGAATAAACTCTGATGAGGTATAATTATAAGGTTAATTAATTCCGATTGGATGACTTTTTTATGGATATGAATTCTATACAACAGGTGGATATTGACCAGCAGATGCGCTCTGCTTACCTTGATTACGCGATGAGCGTTATCGTTGCCAGAGCGCTGCCAGATGCGCGGGATGGATTGAAACCTGTTCACCGCCGTATCCTCTTCGCGATGAACGACCTGGGTATGCGGTCGAATGCCTCTTACAAGAAGTCTGCGCGTATCGTCGGTGAAGTGCTGGGCAAGTATCATCCACACGGCGACGCGTCCGTTTATGATGCCATGGCCCGCATGGTGCAGGATTTCTCGATGCGTTACCCACTTGTGGATGGACAGGGTAACTTCGGATCTGTGGATGGTGACTCGCCAGCAGCCATGCGGTACACCGAAGCTCGCATGGGCAAGATGGCAGAAGAAATGCTGGTAGATATCGACAAGAATACGGTCGATTTCGCCGACAACTTCGATGGATCATTACAGGAGCCGACTGTGTTACCTGCCCGGCTGCCCAACCTGCTGCTGAACGGTTCTTCCGGCATTGCTGTCGGCATGGCAACCAATATTCCTCCGCATAATCTAAGGGAACTGATCAACGCCACCTTATATTTGATCGAAAATTTTGACAACGTTGAATCTGTCACCGCTGACAAATTGATGGAGTTCCTGCCAGGGCCGGACTTCCCGACCGGCGGTATCATCCTTGGACGCGAAAGCATTCGCCAGATGTACAGCACCGGACGCGGAAAACTAACCATCCGCGGTGTGGCTGAAGTTGAAGAATTGAAAAATGGCCGCCAGGTGATCTACATCACTGAGCTACCCTACCAGGTGAACAAAGCCGTCCTCATCGAACGGATCGCCGAACTGGTGCGTGCTGGAAAGATCGAAGCCATCTCCGACTTGCGAGATGAATCCGACCGGCGCGGCATGCGGATTTACGTTGAACTCAAACGCAATGCCCAACCCAAGAAGGTTCTCAACCAGCTTTACAAATATACATTGCTGCAAACCACTTTTGGTGTTCACATGCTGGCGCTTGTCAACAATGAACCCAGAGCTCTTTCCCTGCGGCGGGCGTTGAAAGTTTACATAGAGCACCGCCAGGTTGTTATACAACGCCGCTCTGAATATGAACTGGATAAAGCCCGCGCTCGCGCCCACATCCTGGATGGCTACCTGATCGCCCTTGCTAACCTGGATGATGTCATCCAGACCATTCGCCAATCACCCGATGCTGAGACTGCCAAAACCCGGCTGGTTGACCGCTTCAAGCTGACCGAGATCCAGGCACAGGCTATCCTCGACATGCAGTTGCGGCGATTGGCAGCTCTGGAACGACAGAAGATCGAAGACGAACATAAAGAGGTCATGACGCGCATTGCCTACCTTGAAGACCTATTAACCCACCCCAAGAAAATTCTGGACGTGATCAAAGAAGATCTGATCGAAGTGTCAGAAAAATTTGGCGACGAACGCCGCACCCAGATCACCCTTGAAGCCAAGGAAGATTTCAGGGAAGAAGACCTGGTGGCCGATGAGTCCATGCTTATTTCCATAACCCAGCGCGGATACATTAAACGGATGGCGATGAATACCTTCCGCACCCAGGCCAGAGGCGGCCGCGGAGTGATCGGCCAGAACGTTCGGGAAGAGGATGAGATCATCATGATGATCCCTGCCCGCACGCTCAATACTGTGTTGTTCTTCTCAGATCGCGGGAAAGTGTATGCGGAACGAGTTTATGAAATCCCTGAAGCATCCAGGACTGATAAAGGAAAGTCCATCAGCAATGTGCTGAACGTGGATGGCAACGAGATGATCACCGCCGCAGTGAACGTGCCTGATTTTAATGCCGCAGCGTATATCACTCTGGTCACTATTCGCGGACGGGTGAAGCGCATGAAGCTCTCTGAATTGAGCAGCGTACGTCCATCCGGTTTGATCGCCCTTAACCTGGGAGACAAGGATAAATTAGCCTGGGCATTATTGACCAGCGGAAATGACCAGATCATCCTGGTTACTGCTAATGGACTGGCTTTGCGCTATCCTGAAAGCCAGATGCGTCCGATGGGCCGCAATGCTGGCGGCGTTATGGGCATCCGCCTGCGGCCGGGAGATGTATTAGCCGGGGCAGAAGTAGCTGAACCAGGCGCGGACCTGTTGGTTGTTACCGAAGGCGGGTTTGGGAAACGGACCCCAATCGAAGATTACCGCCCCAAAACACGCGGCTCACAGGGTATGGCAACCATAAACCAGAAGAGCATCCCGGAAATTGGTAGGATTGCAGTCGCACGCGTTGTCACCGAAGAGGACGAATTAACGCTTATTTCAGATGGCGGCATCGTCATGCGCATGAAAGCTGTGAAAGTCTCGCAGACTGGTCGGGCTACCCGGGGTGTTAAATTGATGGACCTGGAAAAAGGCAACAAGGTGGCTTCGATCGCGCGAATTTCAGCCAAAGAACTCCTGATGCCAGAAAATGGCATTGGCATTGATTCCATAATCGAAAACGGAAATGAAGCTGGTATTGAAAATGGTGTTGAGGATGTTGTTTTTCCAGAAAACGATCCCGACCCAGAGGTTGATCCAGGGATGAACCAGGACGAGTAAAAAAAAGACCCGCGGCTTACTGCTCGCGGGTCTTATATATTATAGGGTTTTATCAGAAAAGAACTACTTTGCCTGTTAGCAGCAGGCAGGTGCTTCCCAAAACACAGGTGAGAATAAAGATCAACAGCATCACAATAAAACGCTGTACTGCGGTCAACCCAAACAATAATCCTTCACGTTTGGCGGGTTGCTCGCTGTCGGTGGTCATCACCACCGGATCTTCGGCATAAAACGGAGAGTTGATATCAGGTTCTTGCGGATCGTTGAGCATAACTACACCTCCCAATCAATTGACATTATCCAATATACCACAAGTTTTTCATTAAGCAACATTATTTTATTACCAATAATTATGTGTATTGGTTTGCTGCTTATTTCAAAATGCTCCAAATGTTCAGCAAGCAGGCTTTGCCCGGCACGGATGACAGCCGGCATGATTCGTTCTATTCCAAAATCCCGCTGTACCATCGGTTTTGATAGTGAGATATGCACTTCGGAATGGACACTGTGCGGGAACACAAGCTGCTGCATGATCTGCATAAATTCAGCCAGTTTCTGCCTGGCAAATTGAGTCCTGCGCAAGAGAACGATCGGGCTGCGCATAAATGCCCTGTGGATCACGCCGCTTACGATGGCGATCTGCAATTGCGCGCCATCCACTTTTCGAAGCATGATCTCCAGGCTGGGTGACCACTCGGTGATCGATTCATGCGCTCCAGACATCAATTCGGGATCCGGTTCGACTTCGCCATGTGCGAAAACCAGTACCGCTCCACCTCTTTGCAGATGACTTATGGCGCTCTGCAAAGCTTTCATCCGACCTGCGGTATCCAATGTAACAAAAATGAAGAAATCATCGGCAATGGACATGCTTCGCAAGAAGCCTACGTCTGAAACCATGATCTTTAGGTCTTTGCGGGGAATGGTGGAAGCCACGGCGAGGGAATCCACCCCACCAACATGATTCGAAGCAATGATCAATGGACCGGTTTCAGGCACATGTTCCCATCCACGGGAAGTCACCCTGGCATTGAACTCCGGCAGAGATTTGCGGGCGGTCAACCCGAAGCCCATTGTGGGCACCATCGCCTGATATTTGGCTACGATGCGGGCGAAATGGCGGGCTGGCAAGTTGAATATTGGACTTAATACACGTCTCATCCAACCTTTGTTGGGCAAGCCAAAAGCAAAGAAGATCTCATCTGTGATGCGGTTTTGGAGTCGCTTTACTTCAATTGGGTCAACATCGCTCTGCGTTCTTGACATATGCTGCCTACCAAGGTCATTCAATCAGGGTTGTTTGGAATTTGACCGGGATACCCCCCGTGGTTAGTTGAAGTGTTTTATCAAATTTCAATTTTGTATGCCCGGCAAGGATCGGATCGGCGCATAAGATGCCAACATGCCAGCCGCTGAATTGTTTTCGCAGCACATCGCCCAGGTGGGTGTACAGGTTGCGCAGGTCTTTGCTGGCGCTGACCCGTACGCCATAAGGCGGGTTGGTGACGATCCATCCATTGTGTTCAGGACGTTGAATTGCCGAAAATGCCTGGCTTTGCAGAGTCAAGTTTTGCAGCACATTCGCCCGTTCGGCGTTCGACGTAGAGATGCGGATGGCGCCTTCATCCCGATCCGAAGCCAGGATGGGTGGACATTGATCATATTCATTTGCGACTGCTTCTTTATACACGGTCTGCCAGAGTGGTGAATCGAAATTCTGCCAATCGGTAAACGCGAAGCGCCTGTTCCTTCCGGGAGCGATACGGCGTGCCATCAAAGCGGCTTCGATGGCGATCGTACCAGACCCGCAGAATGGATCGATCAAAGGGGTCGATTTATCCCAGCCGGATGCGAGCAAAAGCCCGGCTGCCAGTGTCTCGCGCAAGGGGGCTTTGGCAGTTTCCAGCCGATACCCGCGCCTGTGCAGCGATGCCCCGGATGTATCCATACTTATGGTGCAAACATCTCGGTAAAGACGAACCACCACAAGCTGAGGTACAGGGCGGATGTCCTCGTCAAATTTGACCAGGCTGCTGGGCTTGCCAAGGTTAGTATTGATGGCTGTCAGCACTTCCCTGCCAACGGCGTCAGAATGATAGAGGCGGCTTTTACGACAGGTGACTCTTAACGCCACCGGCTGACCCGGACGAAGGTACTGCTGCCACGGTAAACGGGCAGCTTTCTTTTGCAATTCTTCAAAGCCATTTGCTGAAAATTCACCCAAACGGGAAAGAACCCTGTTGGCAGTTCGCAGCTGCAAATTGGCACGGTAAAGATCCAATAGGCTGGCTTCAAACTCCACACCACCGGATTCTTCGTGGGCTTCACCGGTTGAATCATACGCTACCGGGCGTTTGCCCGATAAACCCAGATCTTTCAGTTCCTGCATTAAATAGGATTCCAGCCCGGGTTGGGTGACAGCATACAAGCGGTACATTAATACTTCCTTCTGCCAGCTGCCCTCAGGCGGGATCGCCTTGAACCAGGTTCGGCTTGCTTCTCAATTACGATCTGTTTCTGTTTTTCACGGCGGAGCGGGTCTTTTTCCACAAAAAGCGGTTTGAGCGTGAATGGATCCAGGCCGGTGTAGTACATCAGGCTGGAATAGGTCGAAGGCGTCGGGGTGAAGATCTGCACTTGTTCGGGAGAGATCTGCAGCTCCTGGCTGGCAAAGGTCTTCAATCGCCGCATATCGATATCGGTGCAACCGGGGTGCGCGGCGATCATATAATAGGTTAGGAATTGCTTCTTGCCAGCTTTTGCCGATAAGTCATCGAATTGTTCTTTAAATTTTAATAGGTGAGATTGCCCTGGTTTCCCCATCTTATCGAGGACATTCTTTTCGGTGTGTTCGGGCGCCACCTTCAATTGACCGGAAACGTGTTCATTTACTATCTCTTCGAGATATTCCCCTCCATGGGCGATATCAGCGCTGATCATATCGTATCGGATGCCGGAAGCCACAAAAGCTTTCTTCACCCCGGGGATCTGACCGATGCGTTGCAGCAGCTCCACCTGCGGTTGATGATTCGGTTTCAATGCCCCACATACCTCAGGATAAATGCAGCGTTTATCGTCGCAAACACCGCTTTTTAATTTCTTCTTACACTCAAAGCCATACATATTTGCAGTCGGGCCGCCTACATCCGAGATATATCCTTTGAAACCCTCCAACCGGGTTAACGATTCAGCTTCTTTAATGATCGAATCCTGGCTGCGCCAGCGGACGGTACGGCCTTCGTGGACAGCGATCGCGCAGAAGTTGCATTCGCCATAACATCCGCGGTGGGTGCTGATGGAGTAGCCGATCGTATCAAGGGCACGTACCTGCCCCTGTTCTTCATAAAACGGATGCTGCACCCGCTGGAAGGGCAGTGCATACACCGCATCCATCTCCTTCTGCGTGGCATAAGGCGCGGGCGGGTTCTGCACCAGGTAGCGGTCGGCATGCTTCTGGGTGAGTCCCCTGGCAGTGATGGGGTCGGTGTTCTTATAAAAGGTGTGGAACATGTTGATGAATGCCAGCTTATCAGCCGCGACGGTTTCATAATCCGGCAAGGCCAGGTAATTATTGGGCAGTTCACGGGTGATGTAGCACAGACCGCGGGTGCTTCGGGGATCATCCCCTGATTTCAGGGCAGTTGCAAGTGAAACCACAGATTGCTCGGCCATACCGTAGAGCAGATAATCCGCCTTGGCATCGAAGAGGATGGAACGGCGGACGGCATTCGTCCAGAAATCGTAATGCGCCACGCGGCGCAGGGAAGCCTCGATCCCGCCCAGAACAATTGGACGGGTATTCTTATAATAGCGGCGGATCAGGTTGGTGTATGCCATCACGGCGCGGTCGGGTCTGCGATTGTTCTCGCCACCCGGGGTGTAATCATCCGTACGGCGTTTGTGTTTGTTGGCAGTGTAATTGGTAACCATGGAATCGACGCTGCCGCCGGTCACACCCCAGAACAGGCGGGGTTCGCCCAGGCGGGAAATGTCATTGGCACATGTGATATCCGGTTGGGCGATAATCCCTACCTTGAAACCGGCAGCTTCCAACACCCGCCCAATGACCGCAGCACCAATGAACGGGCTATCGATATAGCTGTCACCGCTGATGAGGACGACATCCAGTTCCTCCCAGCCGCGTGCTTGCATTTCTTCGTAAGTAGTGGTTAGAAATTGTGAATCCATGATGGATTGATTGTAACACTACCACATTGCGAAGTTGCGTCTGAATATAGGGAAGCAAACCAAGCACACCGAATTCCAAGAATATACGGCATGGAATCTGCATCTTATACCATATATATGGAACGGAGGAAGGTATGAACAAAGAGGATGCGATCAAGACGGCCATTGAAGTGTTGAAAAATGCCGGCATCGATGCCAAGATGGTGCGGATCTACGGTTCGACCACCGAGGCGATCATCGTTCTGCCCGAAGTTAAGTTCCCGGCCAAACCTCTTCCACAAGCAACAGCCCCGAAAAACCTGATTTCCATCGGGGCTTGAACAGCTTTTCAGTCTCCTTATTAGAATGCTATATTTCGTCTGCCTCTATTTAAATATAGTTCCGTCCTAAGACTATTCCCTGTTGACAGCTTCCATATCCCGGCTGGCGATGATATCGATCCCGCTATCCAATATATTTTGAACCACAACTGCGCCCATCTTTACCGGCGCGCGCAGCTCCACTTTCCTCAATTTGAGTTGAAGCTCCATGATGCGTGGTTTAGGGAAGGGCGCGGATGTGTAAACCGGCAGCAGCGGGTGGACTCCATTGGCAATACGGATGGATGTAGCCACCATGCGCCGCGGATCCACCAGCTCACGCTTGGCGTATTCATGGCCGCGTTTGCAGCCCGGTTTCACTTCCAAAACCGTATCACCCTCTTTTGTAACTTCCAGCGAGCATCCCTTTGGACAGGTGACGCACAGGATTTTGACTGTTTCTTTATCCATCATTACTCCTAACGCTGCACAACGGCAACCGTTAATTCTTCCGCCAACTGCACTTCATCATACGCCCGCGCGGGTACTTCCAATGTGATGATCTCTCCCGGCCTGGCATAAAGCTCACCTTTGCGCGTCACCAGGTTATCGCGGTTGCGCACTTCCACCCAGACCGGTTTCTCAATCGGTGTTTTCACCCGAAGCTGTAACCTTACGATCGAATCTGCCAGGGTTTCACGGTCCATCTGATGCGGCACTACATAACGCACATTCTCGCCAGCCCGTAATGGCACCAGTCGGTTTTCCTGTCGGCGGACTTGCACGGCGAATTTTGCGGCGCTTTTTCCGGCTTCCTTTCCGGCTTCTGATACCCAATCCACCAGGTCGTAGACGTGCACCACGTTGCCAGCCGCAAAGATGCCTGGAACGTTGGTCTCAAAGTGATCATCCACGAATGGTCCACCGGTCAACGGATCGATGGTTACGCCAGCCTTGCGAGAAAGCTCATTTTCTGGGATCAAACCCACCGATAGCAGCATGGTGTCGCAGGGCAGCGAAACCTCGGTACCAGGGATGGGATTCCATTTCTCATCCACCTGCACCGATTCGACAGCTTCCACGCGGTCGTTGCCAATGATCTGTTTGACTGTGTGGCTTAGGTGCAGCGGAATATCGTAATCCATCAGGCACTGCACATAGTTACGGGTCAGGCCGGTGAGGAAGGGCATTACTTCCAGCACACCTTCCACCTTTGCCCCTTCCAGGGTCAACCTGCGGGCCATGATCATACCAATATCGCCTGAACCCAGGATCACGAAGCGTTTACCGGGCATGAAGCCTTCCACGTTCACCCAGCGCTGGGCTGTACCAGCGGTAAATACTCCAGATGGACGCGAGCCTGGTATTCGGATCTGGGCGCGGGTGCGCTCGCGGCAGCCCATAGAGAGGACAATAGACCTGGCCTGTATATCGACCACCCCGATGTTCTTGCCGGTGGCGAAGATACGGCGCTGCGGGCTGATATCCAAAACCATGGCATCCAGGAGGGTATCCACGCCTATCGCCAGGGCATCGTTAATAAAGCGTTGTGCATAAGCCGGGCCTGGCAGGTCCTGTTGAAACACTTCCAGACCAAAGCCGTTGTGGATACACTGCTGCAAAATACCACCTAATTCCTTATCGCGTTCAATAATGAGAACGTCTTCCGCGCCATTCTGTTTGGCGGCAATACTGGCCGCCAGTCCACCAGGTCCGGCGCCAATGATCACTACATCATATTTTTCTTTCAGCGCCATCTTATGCCTCCACTTCCTTGGTCTTGCGGACGAGGTACTCAGAGCCATCGCCTTTTTTGCTGATGGACTCCGGCGGCACACCCAGCTCTCGCGATAGGATATCCACCACGCGCGGCATGTCGAAAGAGCCCAGACAGCGCCCCGTTCCCAGCCAGGTACGGCGTTTGATGGCATCGTAGGTGATAGCTGGAATGGGGGCATGGATCTCGTTGATGATCTCCATCTCTGTCACAGTTTCACAGCGGCAGATGATGCGTGCATAGCGCGGATCAGTCTTGATCAGTTTGATCTGCTCCTCGCGCGGCAGCTTTCTAAAATGCGGCCGGGGCGGGCGGATGGGGTTCCATTCACGCTTTTCCAGCAATTTTTCACCGGCATCCTGAAGGAGGTCCACCACCCGTTGTGCAATAGCCGGCGCTGAAGTCAGCCCTGGTGATTCGATGCCGCCCAGGTTAACCAGTCCGCGCACATCCCAGGGAACCTCGATAATGAAATCCTGGTTATAGTCCACGCCGGGTGTTTCACACTGGGCATTGCCCGTGGCGCGTAATCCGCTGAACAGGGCAATGGTAAAGCGTGGATGCAGGGATGGCACCAGCTTTTGCGCACCACTCCAGATCTCATCCATGCCTTCTTTTGTGGATGTCCGTTCCTCCTTGCCTTGGACAGAGGCCGAGTTGGGTCCAATCATGGTATTGCCATGCATGGTGGTGGTCACCAGAATACCTTTGCCTTTTTTTGACGGTACGGGGAAAAGCACATTGTTGATCTGGATCTCTGCGTGATCCAGTACGGCATACTCTCCCTGTTTAGGGGTGATGGTAAACTCAGGGCGGATGCCGGCTTTGTGCATCACCATATCTGAGTACAAACCAGCCGCATTGACCACCCAGCGTGTGCCAAAGGTACCGTTGTTAGTCTTAATGCCGACGATTCGGTTGCCATCCATCACAAATTCTTCGAAGGCAGTATTTAACATCAACGTAACGCCATTCTGAACCGCATTTTCTGCTGCGGCGACAACTGCCATGAAAGGATCGCAGATCCCGCCGGTGGGCGCCCACAAAGCGCCGCTCACCTCCGGGTTGAGGTTGGGTTCACGGTAGCGCATTTCAGCGGCAGAGATGATGTGCATGCCTGGAACGCCGTTCTTTACGCCGCGCTCGATCAGACTGTCCAGATGATCGAACTCCTCCTGCCCGATCGCAACCACATAATCTCCACGCCGGTCATAATCGAAACCCAGCTCGCCGGATAAGGTATCCCACATCGCATTGCCAGCCACATTCATTTTCGCTTTTAGCGACCCGGGCAGCGGGTCATACCCGGCGTGGACGATGGCGGAATTGGCAGAACTGGCTCCGGTGCCGACATCCGCTGATTTCTCGATCAGCAGGATATCCAATTGGTAGCGTGAAAGGAATCGGGCAGTCATGCTGCCCACGATTCCGCCGCCGACGATAATCACATCATATTTTTTCATTGGGTCCTCTTGAAATTTCTTGACAACGATCTGGTAAAGAATTTCCTGAAGTCTTAATCAAGTATACAGCCATAGGTTTTTTTACATGTAGTGATTTTGACCAGTAAAAGAAGAAATCAGGTTAGAATTTAGTGAAACAAGTTGGAATTTGGAAAGACCATGCTAAATATATTTCTCATCGCAATGCTGCTGGCAACACTGTTACTCCTGACCATCACAAGGATGGAAGTAAAGCGCCTGATCAATCGACACCATGCTCAAAAAGTGAGTTTCTTTATCAAACATCCGATACAGCAGGGCGATATTGTCTTTATCGGAGACAGCCTGACGGATGGCGCGCGCTGGGATGAAATGCTCCCGGGGCTGCCGGTTAAGAATCGCGGCATCAACGCAGATACTACTGCTGGAGTCCTCGCCCGACTGGATGAGGTCATTGCAGGCAATCCGGCCAAAATCTTCGTACTGATCGGCACGAATGACCTGCCATGGTACGAATACAAGGCGGATGATGAAATTCTGGATGTTTACAGCAAGATCGTTAAGCAATTAAGAGAAGAATTACCAGAGTGCAGGACCTTTGTCCAATCACTTCTGCCGAGGCACCTGGTATATGCCAATCGCATAATCAAACTGAACAAACAACTTCAAGCTTTGGCTGAGGAGAACGGCTGTACTTACATTGACCTGTTTCATGCGCTTGTCGACTCAAAGGGCGGCTTACGAAAAGACCTGACCAACGACGACCTACACTTGCTTGGGGATGGCTACCTGATCTGGGCGGAAACTATTCGTCAGCACGTTTCGGAGTAGTTTTCCACTCCTATAATAATAAAATCTCCGTAAATAAATCCATCCAATAAAACCTAATGTGAAGTACGGGTGTTTTACCTGTTAGTCACGCTTAAGAATGTGCCTGGTCACGTCTCAATTTATCTATCCAAGGGTAGATAAGCCCAGGCAGAGCAACTGTTATGATGGCAGATGTAAATAAAACAGCTTTTAGCGACAGAAAGAAATTGTGAAAGGGTTTTATGATCGTAGATAGAACCATGTATTGGATTTCACGCCCCGTGATTGGGACTTATGCCGGCACCATGCTAAAAATGGTGGTCAATAAACACAGCGAATTACCGGATGGCCCCAAGATCATTGCGGCGAATCATCCCACCACCACCGATCCATTCTTTGTGGCGGCGATGGTAAAACGCCAGACTTACATTATGATCAACGAGTTATTATTCCAGGTGCCCGTATTGGGCGAATATCTGCGGCGATCGGGGCACATTCCGGTGGCGGCGGGCAAAGGCCAGCAAGCGATCGATGCAGCTCTCACCCATCTGAAAGCCGGACACAATGTGATGATCTTCCCCGAAGGTGCATTAAGCCCTGAGGATGGTGGTTTTAATAGATCCAGAACAGGCGTGGCCCGGATCGCGCTGGAAAGCGGCGCCCCGGTGATCCCGGTTGGCATTGCGTTATTGAGGAAGAATGTACAGACTATCCGATCAATCGTCAAAGGACGGGTGGAATATGGGCGCTGGTATTTGCGCGGACCATACCACATGACCGTCGGTGATCCTATTGTTTATCATGGCGACCAAAATAACAGGGAATACGTAAGGAAAATTGCCGACCTGGTGATGCATCAGATCATGGAGCTGGCGTATGAAAGCAACAATCATTTACGTTTGAACCCGGGTGGACTCAGCGGCCTCTTCAATTTGTTCTAAATTTTAGTGAAATGTGTTATTTAACGGTCAGGAAATCTTAATTGCCCGGATGCCATCTATCTTGGATATCATATCCAGCACATGTTCTGTTGAAACACTGGATTGAAGCTTGACGGTATATTCCACCCGCACTCGTTTAGATTTAATATTTCTCTCTACACTCGGTGAGCTGAAGGATTTGACGATCTTTCCAATGGTCTTGTGGATGTCTTCCAACAATCCCTTGCGGTCATCTGCCGCAATTTCAATGATCATGGTTGCGTAAGTGTTAATGAAACGCTTCTCTATCACATTTAAGATGATAAGTGACATAAGAATAAGCGCCGTTGCCGCAACACCAGAAAGGTAATGCCCGGCGCCGATAGCCAACCCAACTACCGCCATCGTCCACAGGGAAGCAGCGGTGGTGAGCCCTTTAATATTCGGCCCGTATCTTAAAATGGCACCAGCGCCCAGGAAGCCGATCCCTGAAACCACCTGGGCAGCCAGACGCGCGGGGTCGCCGTTGGGTACCAACGGTCGGAATTGGATGGCAAGATTAATGGAAAGTGTCATAGTTAAAGTAGCGCCAACCACCAGGATGATGTGAGTTCTTAATCCGGCTGGCTGCCCCTGGCGTTCGCGTTCCCACCCAACCAGCGCACCCAGCAACGCTGCGATGACAATTCTGATGATGATTTCCTGATCAGCAATCATGACAAATCTCCTTGAAGAGTACAATTATACAACCAATAAATTGGATATCACCTCAATATTTACCGGATAATAAAGAAGCAGACTCAAATATTGAGTCTGCTTCCAAGGATTTAAAAGATGGCTATCTGCCGATTGGATTGTTGTTCGCCCAGTCCTGTCCGAGGACGACGATCACATCCACGGGTGAATTGGGGTCGTAACTTGCATTTCGAATTTGGGCAGGTGATAAGCCCAATACGCTGGTAAAATACGCGAGGGTGTAAGGCTTTCCAGTAATATCGATCACATAAGAATATGTGGATGGATCTCCGGTGCCTTCCTCAGCCACTGTTACACCCTGCTGCTGGAAATATTGAGCAGAAAGGGCTGCCAGTCCTTCCAACGATGATCCATTACGAATTGAGACTCGTGCGGCTTCTGCTTTCATAAGCTCTGTTGGGTCAGAGGATACCAGCGCAGGTCCTAATGGGCCGCCGGTGGCGAAGGTCTCATCGCGGACTGTTCTGATCTTGTCCATAATTGGGATGAGAATGGACTGTCCATCCGGCGACATGCCCTGAAAAGCTGAGTCTTCGGTGATAAGTCCGTGTTTGATGCTAGCTGATGGAATTTTTGCAGCATAAAGAGCCAGCTGGATCATTTGATCCAGTGAAAGATTTGTTTTCACGCCTTTTGAAAGTTCAGCATAAAGCTTGGGTGCTTTTGTGATCAAGGTTGGCAGCATGTTGAAATCGAGCACTCGGGCTCGAACGGCATCTACCACTTGTTGCTGCCTTCTTGCGCGATCATAGTCACCGCCATCCGTGTGACGGTTTCGGGCATAAGCCAGGGCAGTCGCTCCGTCCAGGGTTTGCATCCCCTTCTTTAATACCTTTTCTTCACGGATGTATGTTTTACCGCTGTTGGATTTCACCTCGTAACCACCCATGACACTGACTTTTATCTTGGCAGGAACGTTGATATCCACGCCGCCAATCTCATCTATGAATTGCACAAAGGCATCGAAATCGATCTGGGCGTAATAGTTGATGGGAACGCCGATGAAATCCTGCGCGGTTTGGACAGCCAACCCAGCGCCGCCTCCCGGCATTTGATAGGATTCACCCAGGAAATAGGCTGTGTTGATCTTTGCGTAATCGAAGCCGGGAATGTTCACCCACATGTCACGGGGGATGGACATAATACCGGCCGTCCTGGATTGCGGATCCATGGAGATGAGCATCATACTATCGGTTCGGGGGATCTTGCGGGCTTCGGTATCATCGTAATCCAGTCCCAACAGCAATACAGTCACCCTGCTGGAGCCATCCCATGGTTGGGCTGTCGGTCCAGTGGATGGCTGCAAAGAATCTCCGCCTTGCGGGAACTTTTCTCCAGTTGCCAGCGTTGGCAGGGCGTTTTCATCGATGCTGGGTTCACCAGGAAGTGTTCCCAACGTCCAACTGGAGACCAGGTTGCGAATGAATACAAATGCCAGAATAGCAGCCACAATAGCTACCACTCCCATTACCAGCAAGATGATCGTTCTTGTATTATTTTTTTGTTTTTTTGATCTTCTATTTTGCGTGTTAGCCATAAAAGTTTCCAGATTATATTGAGGGTCAAGGATACGAAACCTCTCGGTAATGTTGCAAGAGATGTTCCAGTCCTATACGCTAAGGTTTTTGAATTATAAGGTGTGTATTCTTTATTCTATGAAATTGGCGGGGGAGGCACAGGCAAATCTTTGACTGCTGTGTCTTTCCATTTATCACCTTCATCTATCAACATTACTGGAATGTCTTCGCTGATAGGGTACTTACGGCCGCAATCCTGGCAAATCAACCAGGTTTCATGTTCCAGTTTTAATAATCCTTCGGTTTCCCGAACGCATGCCGGGCAGCGTAAAATTTCTAATAGATCTGCATTTACCATTCGACCTCCAATAGGTCACTCTCATTTTTTTTAATGATACCACAAAGAGAATCTGGTTCAGATAAGGATAAAACGATGTAGAGCATAATTTTCGTTGTGATCCAATTCTAAACTCTCGATAGGGTTTCTGGAAGTTAATTCTCCGTCTGAGCTTTTTTAGGCAGCTTTGTACCTGGCCCATATTCATATACAGCCTGCCAGGCCGCGTAATGGGTATTGAACGCATCCTGGAAGTAGATCTGGCCGTCCTTGTAAACAATGCGGCTTACCTGTATATCCGCGCCATCCGCTGACCAATCTACTTGTTTAATTTCGCCTTTATCCAATTCGGAATTCAATTTGTATAATGGCTTGGGCGCTTCGACAACATTTTTCAAACCGCCATTATGCCATTCCACCGAACGGCCATCTGAGGTGGAATAGAATTTCCAGGTGATGGAGGTATCTGAAACATAAGTTTCCATCAACAGCCAGTAGGGGGTATCGTTTGTAAATTTCAAGTCCACGACCGGGATAAAGACAGTCGCGTCCAGGCCGGCCAGGTTTGAATCCGATCCTCCCGAAGCCGTTTGTTCGTAATAACCCACACGATAGGCATGCGCGTAACGTTCCTCGATGGGAAATCCGCTGAAGAAAGCAGCCCGAAACAGCGTGGTGCTGACCTGGCAAACGCCACCGCCCACGCCTTTGATCGTTTGGTTGCCAAAGATGATCAAAGCTTCCGAGTAGCCGTTATCCAAAGTGACGTCTTTCATGGCGCTAGCCATGGAAAACTCTTCGCCGGGCGCAATCAGCAATCCATGAAAGTTGGCTGCAGCGGTGCGGATGTTATGGATGCGGGCGGCGCTTGAACCGTAGAAGTAAGATGTTTCCGAATGGACAAGTTCGGTTATGCCCAAGTCCTGCCCGGTGGAACTGTCGGTGATCTGTGGCTGGGTCGTGTATGCAACCAGCGGAATATTGTGTTCGCCAGCGCTGAGTTTTGTGTTAATGCTGGAAAGCGTTCCGTCCACATCCATCGAGCGGCCGGCAGATAGATCTTTCGAGGTTATCCAATTGGCGCGTGTCGTCATTGAAAATAAAGCGAGCATTGGAAGGCGCACGATCAAGTTCAGGGGCGATTCCTTCCAGGTATCCCCGCAATGCGTTTGAATTCAACCCGATCTTGTATGGATAGGATGAATTTTCAGGATAAGGTTCGATGGCAATGACCCTGGCCAGGGTCGCCTGGTCGATTGTCCATGGTCCGGGGTCGTTGGAGTTGCTATCCGGCACGGTGATCACCAGCGGTGCAGAGAGGATGCTGCGGGCAGCATCCGCCAACGGTGCAGCATCCACCAGTTGCGGCGGCGTCTCCCGGATGATCAACGGCACGACGCCATCCTGCAGGGTTTGCAACTGAACCGAAAGCACTTTGAGCGTGCCTTCGATATCGAGGGTGCGCCCAACCTGGCTGGGGTTGGTGGAGACTTCGATGCCGTTGATATTGATGCCAGCTTCAACCACCGGCCGGTCGATCTCTGCGGAGATATTAACGAGAAACTGTTGGGCGGTGTTTTTGTCCAAGTAAACGGTCGGGGCGAGGTTGTAACCCGCATACCTGGCTCTGAGAGATCCGATCAGGTTGGCTATGGGGTTGAGTGTTCTGCCGGTTTCGAGTGCCTTCTGCGCCGACGTGCGGGCATCAATGAATAGACCCAGTTCGGCTGGTGTGGCCAGCCAGGATGATTCGCCATCCGTGAGGATGATCTTGCCGGATGCGGAGTATGCCATCTGGCTGGAGAGAATACTGGAAGCTTCATCCAACGTTTTACCGGATAGGTCGATGCCGTTCACAGCCACGCCAGTCAAAACGCGGTTGGCGGACCCCAGCATATATATGGTAGAGACCAGCAACATCCCAACGAGGAGCGTAATCCCAAGCCCCAATAACATCCCGGGAATCGAGATACCGTCCTGTTTTGGTTTTTGCTGTTTCGCAAAAGTGTACGAATTCATGTCCATGATTATAACATTTAATAAGAGTGATTTTGTCCGATATAGTTTTGCAGTAATGGTGCCAGAAATAAGACGAATGGGAGAGGTTTTAGTTCCCGGATATAGAAAACTGATCACCACAAAAAGCGCCTAGGGAGCATAGAATAAAATATGTATTTGCTATTTCACTACTTAGGACACAGAGAACGGATAATAATTGAAAAACCTAAGATTAGCGCTCTCTCGACTAAGGTTCACTTTTATCCCTGATTAGTATTGTGTGTCAGCTTTTGTACTGGATCGAAACGCAGCAGTCCCTTACGACGGTAATTTTTCCTGGTAGTGGTGTATCGATATGTGAACTTGATGCAATATTCAGCACATATATTAGGAAGGATTAAACCGAACTTCAATCCCCACCGTTATGAGGTTTGTCATATAAATCTAAATCAAAGCGCAGGAAATTGACAATCGCTTCATCTTTTGAATCCCCGGCGATCTGCGTAGTGGGGCTGACATTCCTGTACGCCAGCCAGCATTTCAGCTCATCATCGTACCGGGTGCGGATCATATATTTGTCAATGAGTTTAGGGTCGTAAGGCGGCATTCATTCCAATCCTATTGGGCGCATATTTCAAATTCTTTCCGGGTTGCTTACCGGTTGGGTGCTGCATGGCAGGTTTTACTACAGTTGATATGTGTGGTATGTATTCTCGCAGGGATTTCCCCAACAAGCATGCAGGCGGCGTTCTGTTAGATCAAAGACCATGGCGGTAATCGTTTTTTCTCTGTCCAGAGGTTTATCTAGATGGTCAATGTGGTTACAAATTGAGTCTGGCAAGTTCACATGGTCTCTCTGAATTGCCTGCAGCGATTCCAGCGTATGCTGATGGTTCTGTTTCAACAGCCTTAGAGCCCGAAAATATCGTACTCTGGTTGCAACAAGCACTTCGGGCTCATCCTCAATCTCCTTCATATTGTAGTCGTGGAAGTGATTGGTATGCGCCAGAAATCCATCCTCTCCATATTGGAGGGCAAACTGGAGCGAGGAAACCTCGACATTGTAGATCTCTCCGCTTTCATGAGCGATCAGGTGATTGTAACCAGCCGCGCGCCTGGGGATGAGTGTCCTCCGAATTGCGTCGCTGATCGTCTTCGCTGCCAGGACCGCGCGCGAAACGACAAGGCGTGGAATCCCGATGCGGCTGTCGACCTGATACAAAGAATCGCAGCACTGGCTGATGCCGCGGTCATTGAAACCGATGTTTGGCAGTAATCCACCATATGTCATAGCCAGAAATGCGGGTTCATCATCCGGGGTAACATGCAATATGACCACATCCGGTTCATCCTCAGGTACCCAGTCCTCGTTGTGGGCAACCAGAACCTTGTTATTTAATGTGCGAGACTGATTGACCGCCATGCTTGTACATTTTGAGAGATGCAGTGCATCACTTGCGACCGCTTCCATGACATTGGTTACTGCGATATCATCGAATGGCACATTTGCACCTTCTGCGATGCCTGCCATTTCTTCTATATATTGTGGATAATTCTCCTCGGCAAATGGCAGATACTTGTGCGCCTGGATCTGGGCGCCTTCCCAGGTAAGCTGAAGCTCATTGTACGCTTCTTGCAGCAAAACACGCGCGTTATCCAATGAATGAGCAATTTTCCCCCGGCAGGATTCTCCAAGTTGGCGGCCGATCTCCCGGTGCGAGCCGGATAAATGGAGCATTGGTAATTTTCGGTCGTTCATTATTGTTTCCATCCTTCTTAGTTTTCATTTTCCCCTCTGTTCATTATACATGAAGCCCTGCTTGCAGCGCGAACTTGTATGGACAACAATCACCCGGTTTGACATGGATTAGGATGATTATTTTGGTAGATATTCCTCCGCCGCAAAAATGCCATCAAAAGCCTGGCGCGCGTCAGCGATGGCTTTTTCCACCCAGCGCGGTTCGCGCACATCATAGAGCTCATCGAACTGTTTTTCGATCCACTTTTTGGAGGCTTCACTTTGCACTCCGAAACGACGTGCCTGCATCTCAAAGACCATCGTTCGCAAGCTGCGGATACCGGCAAGGATCGATCCGCCATAGGTGCCAAATTCAAAGGAGGAGCTATAAAAGCGCTTGATGTGCTGATTCTGAGCTTTGAGACGGTGCATGTAATCGATCATGTCGCCGTGTATGCTGTAAAATTCGTCTGCATCGGTCTTTTGCACCAGTGGGTAGTTGAAGCGGGCAGACAGTTCGGCAGAGGAGGCCGGTTCCCGGGTGGAGTTGACCAGGCTCATCTGGTAGCGCGGTCCGTAGCCGGTGTGCATATCCAGGTGTAAAACCTGCGGGTAAGTTTGCAGGGTGGATTGGTAAAGTTCCATCATCAGCCGGGTTTCTTCCTGCGGTTCTGCGCCGCCGTAGAACATCCCGTCCGGATAGCAGTATTGCCCCATCAGCGAGCCAGCCATAAAGTCTTTTTGGCCGATTCGCATAACGTTCCATAGCACCCGCATAAAGAACCACCAGCGGTTGAACCAACCGGCATTTGCAGGACTACGGGGATATACCAGCTTTTCGAGTTTCCGCGCGGCAGGGTTGGATTTGGGGTCAAATTCAGCAGGATGCATGTTGAAATTACGGTTGAGGTCCACGTTGCCGCCATTGACTTTGCGGCGGTATTTCATGCCCCAGGGGTTGATGGCATGCACCAGCAGCAAGCCAGTGGTCTTGCTGTCGAACCGCGGCAGATAATCGCGAATGAACAATTGTTGGATGGCCGTGCCGGTGTAGCCTTCGATGCCATGCTGCCCGGTGGTGAGAATGAATAATTTCTGCTTTTGCGCTGGCTCGGCTGTAATCCAATCGATGCTGACGGAGGGATCATTAGCCAGTGCATGTGCATGGTGCACTGCGTTTGGGAATTTGGTTTGAATGACTGGCAGCGCATCTATAAATTTTTGCCGTGATTCGTCGTAGGTATCAGAAAATAAGTTTGAAGTTGGGTTGGTTGGGTTCATGGCGGCTGAGTTCCTGGGAGGTGAGGTTTGATGCCATTCATTGTAGCAGTACCCGCCTAAACCTGCTATCATATCAGCATGGATATCAAACACCTGACCCAATTAATGGATGAATTTGTGCGCGGCAAGGGCTGGTACGATCCCGCCAGTCCGCGACCGCAAACAGCCCGTAATCTGGCAATCTCCCTCAACCTGGAGTCTTCCGAGGTGCTGGAGCACTTCCAGTGGGGCGAGAACGCAGGTAAGCAGGAAGACCTGGCTGGCGAACTGGCGGATGTAGCCCTTTACCTGTTGCAGCTTGCCATGGTCAGCGGCATCGACCTGGAACAGGCGGTGCTGGAGAAGCTTAGGGTGAATAATGATCGGAAATGGGATGAGAAATGATAAAAGAAATTAGAGAATTGAGAGAAGTGGTTTGAGAACCGATGGTTTGAGCATAATTCAGCTTGCCAATTCCAATTTCTAATCTCATTTATCAATTCCCTTTCATAATAAAATTCCCTCTTGACAATGTTACGTAATACTGTTATTATGACAGTATCACTGGTACATTGAGAAAGGTTCGTAATACATGGATGAGCAGTACCTGATCCACGAGGTGGCAAAGCAAACTGGAGTATCTACTCGCACCATTCGTTACTATATCTCAGAAGGGCTGCTGCCCCCGCCAACCACCCGTGGACGCTATGCCTACTACGAACCGGAATACATTGACCTTATCATCCTCATTCGCCAGTTGAAAGATGCTTACCTGCCGTTGAAGGAGATCAAAATGCTGGTCAACAACATCACGCCCGATCGTATTCACGAGCTGCTCAAGTCTTCAGAGACCCTGCGGCGACTGCAGCAGGAAGTCGGCTTCCAGGCGGAGGACGCGGAAGAGAACGACGATGCAGACTCTGCCAGTGGATACATCCACAACGTGATGCAGCGCAAGCTGGTTCAGCGCGTCAGCGAGGAGGTTGGGCTATACAACCGGAAGGCTGATGAGGACGGAGAGGATGAAGGTCCCACTTTCCTTTCTCAGCTGAGTGATATGGATCCGCTGAAGAAACCGGCCTTCATCCGCAAACGCTCGCAAAAACCTGCCGCGCCGGTAGAATCCATGGATTTTGCATCCAGGCTTATGTCACCTCCGATGGCGATGCCAGACATGGAAGAAGCCAGCCCCAATACCTGGCAGCGCATCGATATTACAGAAGGAGTGGAACTAAACATCCGCAGTGACGTGGAAATACGGTCTGGCGGGAAATTAAAAGACATCATCACTGCAATTCGACAGTTGTTCAATTAAATTTGATCAGGAAGGGCTGCGTGCTCCTCTCCTCCTGACCAATCTCACAGGGGCACAAGGAGGTTTTTCAAATGACTGAAAAGGCCATCGTATTAAAGCTGTCTCCAGATTCCGTGCTCGTGAAACGGACCGTCGAAACCAAACGTATCATCGAAATATCACTCAAAGCGCCTGTGGCTGCATCCAGCAAACAGCGCTCGCCGGTCAACCTGGCGCTGGTCATCGACCGCAGCGGGTCCATGGCGGGGGAAAAAATTGAATATGTGAAGCAAGCAGCCATGCATGTGTTGGACCTGCTCTCCGATCAGGATAGAGTATCCATAGTTGCCTTTGATGATGAGATATATACGCTGTCACCGGGAGTTCAGGTTACAACATCCAATCGCCAGGAATTGAAATCGGTCATCCGCAATCTCAGTGATCGTGGCTCTACCGATTTGGGCGGTGGGTGGATGCGTGGCTGCGAATTGGTGGCGGATGGTTTGAAAGAACTTTCTGTAAACCGATGCCTGTTGCTCACCGATGGGCAGGCAAACCAGGGCATCATCGATGCGGAAGAACTTGCCACGCATGCCCGTGAGCTGCACCGGCGAGGCGTGTCCACCTCCACGTTCGGGGTTGGGCGGGGGTTCAACGAGCACCTGCTGGAAGCCATGTCCAACCAGGGTGGCGGGAAGTTTTACTTCATCGGCAACCCACAGGAGATACCGGCCATCTTTGCCAAAGAATTATCCGAATTGACCTCTGTTGTAGCGCACCGGGTGGAGATCAAGACCCATCTGCCTGAGGGAGTGGATGCAACTGTACCGGCTGGATGGAAAGTGGAACGTGCCGGTGTGGACCTGACGATCTTCCCGGGCGACCTTTATTCCGGGCCAGGAGTCGGAGTTTTACCTGAAACTGAACGTGCCGAAGGAAGGCAGCCAAAAGCGCCTGAACCTGCGTGTGGAAGTCACTGCCAAAGGAGATGAAGTGCCGCTGTCTGTCAGCGATGAACTGATCTTCGTCTATGAAGATGACGCCGTCGTGGATAAAGCACCGCTGGACAAAGAAATGTTAAGCCGCTTTGCGGTGGTGGATGTGGCTGAAGCTGCCAATGCCGCCCTCAAGCTGGAACGCCAGGGCCGCAGGCACGAAGCTCGAAATACACTTGCCCAAAGTATTCAAGAGACAGGGAACACCTTCCGAGTGCCAGCCGGGCTCTGTACCAGGAAATGTCTGAACGCATGGCGCATGGCATGGATGAAATGGATCGTAAATCCAGCCATAACCAGAATTACCAGGACCGAAAACGGTTCAACAAATAACATAATAATATTCAAAGGGGGAAGCCAGGGGACGCGCAAGGATCCTGAAGATCAACCGGTCTTCAGGATCCAGGGGCGGCTAACATTCGTGACCCATTTATAAATATCATCATGGCTGAACATTGGGGTATATGCCACAGGATATGTTGTCTGTTCATCCAGTAAAGGAAACAAAATGAAAGAAGACAGGTTCTACTACAGGTTAACCAATGATGAGCAGGTGGAAGCTTTTGTGAAAGAGTTTGAGAGGACAGGTTTACTCAAATTTAAGCGCGAGCTGGAAGAAAATCCGGGGAAGACATATAAAGAGATCATGATCGAGAATGGGACATGGGAATCATTCGTGAAAGCTGAATTGGCACAGGATATGACCCGGAGGTTGATGTGATAGCGCTGGAAGCAAAAGCGAGGAAGATCAAGGGTTAAACATTCTGTAGGAAATGAGATCATTATGACCGAAGCATACCCATACATCAGACCGACCAACCTTCAATTGGATTTTGCATTCTCCCCGGAAGAGATCGTCACTCTGCCGGAGCCGGCACAATCCAGGCTGCTGTCCATCCTGGCACGGTACAACCGTCCACTGGATGATTGGAACGCGGAGCAGGCTTACGCTGTGTGCTACCGGCGCAACTTCCCATTCGCGACCATCTACTTTGACCAGGACTATCCATTGGGAGGGCATATCACCTCGAAGCGCTGGGATAAGTACGAGTTGCCATATCGGGCGTACAAGGATCCACCGGAAGATGATTATCCGAATGCTGGACAATGGTGGTTTCGTACCAAGGAACGGCTGCGTTATTCCTCTCAGCGCTGCCCGATAGCTGCCCAGGCGTGGGAACTACTCAAGGATAAAGACCCGAATTCTCCCTGGGCGGTCTTCGTTGATGCGTTAGACCCGGATTTCGTCACCAATGCCAGCAAGCTGAACGACCAACTGGCAGAGCTGCGTAAAACGGATGCCGACCTGGAGAACACCTTCCCTTTCAACCCTGAAGAATTGCAACCGGATCTTGAACCCGAGCTTTCCCCGGTGATCAAAGGTTCAACCATCTGGTACACCAACCCATATATCAGCGATCGCATAGAGGAGATCATGAAGCAGTATGGCAAGAATGTTGGTGAGCTGGTCGTCATGCTGTCGGGTATTTATAATAAGCAGCGCATCCAACCCTGGATGACGGTCTTTCTGGAGCGGGAACACGACCTGGCCGCGTATTTCTTTGACGATTGCAGATTCCAGGCGCATGAACTCAACTGCCTAACCTATACCGAAGACTACTTCCTCACACCGCAGGAATTTGGGCACCATTATCCTTTCGGCATGATGTTTTTCGTAACCAAAAAACAGATGCATTATTGCGCCGGCAAGTCCTCGCTCATCAATACATGGTGGGAACGGGTGAAAGAACTGCGCGAGGACCGCGGCTTTATGATCGCCCCATCCGATGACCTGAGCAGCTATGAGGAGCTGGATATCTTCGCGCGCGCAGGGATATGATTCACCGCAAGCTGCACAATGAACGCAAAAGAATATTTGATAAACAGGTGCCGACCATTTTTTATTTATAGTATGCATATTTTCCATATCTCCCAACTTGATAGCAATTGAGAGTCTTCTGTGATTAGACTCATGATGCGATAATCAAAGGAGATGTATCATGGAAGTACCACGTTACTGGAGAATTAAAAATCAAAGATACGCACTGGTTGGCGAAGTCTGCCCGCACTGCGATGCCAAGCTGTTCCCGCCGCGCGATATCTGCCCGCACTGCGGACAGGATGCCAAGACCAAATTCGCCTTCAGCGGTAAAGGCGAAGTGTATTCATTTACCACCATCAGCGATGCCCCGGCCGGCTATGAAGAGAACGCCCCCTACACGGTGGCGCTCGTCAAATTGAACGAAGGCCCGGTGGTGACCGCCCAACTGACCGACCTCGGCGAGCAGCCGGTGGAGATCGGCATGCCGGTGGAGATGGTCACCCGCAAGATCCGCCAGGACGGCGATGCGCGCGGGATACTGGTGTACGGCTACAAGTTCCGCCCGGTGATGGGGGCGTAACGACCTATTGAATATTTGAAGCGCTCTCCGAACGGAGAGCGCTTTTTTTGTTGCATGTATATTATCAATTTGTATAATAGATGTGTGAAGTATGGAATCTCTAAAAGCTGATTACTACAGCAGAGATTATGCCTGCTCCCACATGTACCTGCGGCAAAGTGCCGGCGAACAGATTCTACACTCGCCACAGCGCACGTATCCTAAAAAGCGCGAAGCGAACATAAAACTTTGGACAGTAGTGTGTAACACAATATAAATACTGCACGCTTTATAGTATGCTCATTGGAGGGTACCCGTTATGAATAAAAGTGTTAAATCCTGTTTGATTCTAGTTATGGTTTTTGTGATCATCGTTGTTGCCGGAGTGGCTGTAATGTTCTTTGCAGACCTATGCCCACCGCAGGGACCCTGGCCAATGCCTCCATGGTGCGCGCCTGAAGTTGCTTCTCCCTCAGTTCAGCCAACAACAGCGCCAGCAGAAACACAACCGATCGCTCAATTTACTTCTACACCAGAGATAATTACAGTTGATTTGACGATCTCTGTGCCTTATTGGACACAGGGAGACGTCTATCTTGGGATTGGTGACAATCCCGCCTTCCTCAAACTTGAGCGGGTAAACGAAGCGACTTATAAGGGAACCGCCTCACTTAATAAAGATGCTGAATATTACTACTCACGAGGAACGCTTGAAACAAAGTCCATTAACACTTTTAAGCCAACAGATTTACCACAAGGGTTAAATGCGGTTATTGATTGGGCGGACTCGCAAAAGGATATTTCGCTATCCGGATTCCAGAAAGGTGTAACCTTCGGGGGAATGCTCTGGCGGCCAGAACAATTGGCAGAGGATGGAATCATCGAACACAACCTGGACCTGGCCAAAGATTTTGGAATTGATTGGATAACAATCATCCCTGATTGGTTCTTTTATCCAGACCTTAACAGTTCGAATATCAGACCCTGGTATGTGACCGATGGACCATTTCCAAATTCGAGCGGCTGGGTAACACCAACGCTTACTGATGAACAGATCGAATCCATTATTCAAGCTGCAAGGGCCAGAGGATTGAGAATAATGCTCAAACCTCATGTTGATCCGTTCGATTGGAGCCCCCAACAACCAAAAGGAAGAGGAGATATTCAACCCACGGATTGGGATACCTGGTATTCCAATTACACAAGTTTCATTTTGCATTACGCTGAATTAGCCGAGAAAAATAAAGTAGAGATATTAGTTGTTGGCACTGAAATAGATCCCGCGGCAATGGAAGGACATGGTTATGGTCCTGCTGGCGGAGGGCAGACAGAATATTTCAGTAATCTCATTGCAGAAGTTAGAAAGGTTTATAGCGGAAAACTTACTTATTCTTCTTCCTGCCATGAAGAATGCTGGGGTATCAAAGGTATAAATTTTTGGGGAGATTTGGATTATATAGGTTTCGAACCCTACTATTCGCTTACCGATAAACTTGATCCAACCATCGACGAGCTGAAAAATGGTTTCTTAGAAGTTTTAAATTCCCAGGGTAAGGAAGCCTACGAAAAATATAACAAACCGTTAATTCTTACCGAAGTCAGCTACCATAGTTATGATGGGAGCGGAAAATTTGTACTCAACACTCCACCTTCACCACAACTAGATCTGCAGGAACAAGCAGACGCCTATGAGGCTGTGTTTCAAGCAATTGAAGGTTTGGATTGGGTAGAAGGAATGTATATTTGGGCGCTATACCTCATAAGCCCGGGTGATAATATGGAATGGCAGCTAAAAGACGCAGACGGACCCTTTATTGGGAAGCTAGGGGGGCAGGTTGTAAAAAAATGGTACCAAAAAATCGAAGATTGAGGTGAAACAACATCGCTTGCAGCGGGACAAAGCCCATACACAACAACCTCTACATTAAAAATGCTTCCGGTTCGTAAATATGGGAGCATATAGGGCTCTCTTCGGTCGTGCACAGTACTCCCTTCGGTCGTATGTATCGCCCGGTGATGGGAGCGTAGAGATCATTTGAATTTTTGTAGCGCTCTCCAGAAATGGGGGGCGCTTTTTGTTGCACCCAAAAAGGGAATGGCTATAATTAATGCAGCGGGAAATGAGATGATGCACAACGGTGCATTCAAAATCGAATGCACCCTACTAACTTCGGCTTTTATTAATTGCGAATATAGCGGATAATATGCAGTATAACCGATCAAAGAAGGGTGGGAATATGGCATAAGTGCTACGTATTTCGAGGCTGTATGATTAATAGTTAGCCTGCCTGGCGCAAGCGGTTAGCTATCAACAAGCAAAATCTGAGTAAGGAAAAAGGAGACCTCGATGAAACGCAAAACACTAATTATGATAGTAAGCATCTCGGGAATGATGGTGTTATTTCTGATTGGATGTTCGACAATTATGCCTGCATCAAAAATTACGACTTCAGCTGGCGAAGTGATCATAACAAAAATTGAGATTGCCGCAAAAGACCCGGCAGATAATAGAGCAGCCACAGGCCACAAAATTCTACTTGTTTGGTTTGAAGGTGCAAATGGGGAAAAAATAAGTAACTTTTTCGAGGCGAGTGAAAATGTTTACATAACTGGCGATGACGGTTCTAAGACAGAGAGATATTTTGGGGGGATAGCATCAGGAGAACTCGTTTTAGGATTTACCCCACCAACCACGGCACAAAAATTTACTCTGCATTGGCCAGACAATCCAGAAATTGAACTAGTCCTGCCTAAATAAGGGTATCCTATGTTCGCGCCGGTGTGCGCGAAGCATCCCCAAAACGAAGCTGAGTGGGACCTCACTGAGTGCGTGGTTTTGACCGTCTGGTTTACATTCAATTTCTAAAAATCCAACCACCACCAGCGCCGTTCGTTGGCACCTTAGATTCTTGTCAGATGAGAACATTAGGAGAAGAGCACCATGAAAACGCGATTTAGTCGTCGCAACTATCTAAAGATTGTTGCTGTTGTGATTGGATCTGGGATTGTGTCTGCCTGCGAACGTCTCCTGTTCACGCAAACACCCGTGCCAACATCAACTATACTAACACCCGGGAACCAATCTCCAATCGCCACATCACAACCAAAATGTAGTGCTGATGCCATCAATTCTCTTTCACAAGTCGTTGTGCCGGAAGGTAAACGATACCTAGCAAATGTGCCGGACTCACTAGACCTCCAAGAAAACGCAAATTTGGCAGTCAACGCTCTAACTCGTTGCACAAACCCCGAAGGCAACCATGAAACTTACTTTTACGGGAGCTCGGCAAGAAATCCTCCCGTTATGTTTAAGGCAGATGGATTAAACTCTAAATTTTGTGAGGGCTTGTCGCTGATGCGTTATCTTACAGGGAGTTCTTTCAACACCCAAGTAGACCAACATTGGAGGGTATTCTTCCTTGATATGTTCCAGAAAGATGCCATTGGCCTTACTTTTACGGACGCGAGATTTATTTGCTGGGCTGCCAATAACAGTCGGCAGGAGAAAAGTATTTGCTGGCAAGAAATTACCGAAGAAGCCATAAGTCGCCTTTCCAGAATATTGACCCATGAAAAGGATTATTGTTACCTAACGAACAACAAAGGAGAGATGAATATCGGATGGGAAGCTACCCAAGAGGGGTGGACTCTGCAGGGTGTTACAAGCGCATATTCAATCACAGGTTCGTCGTCTTCAAGAAAGCTGGCAGATGAACTTGCACGCTATATTAAGGATTACGCACAATTATTTGATATCAATGGGCGCTTTTTAGCACGTCACGAATCGGGAATGGGTCCTGCACTCCACTTTCATCATAACGGCAATGCAATGACTGCCCTCTCCGAATATGCCTTGGCAACCAACCTTCATGAATTTGCTACTTTTGTTCAAAAGGGGTATGAATATGCTCGTTCCGTCGGCTGGCCTTTGGTAGGCTTCTTTCCTGAATATATCAGGGATTGGCCTGATGATCGCCCGTACATCGACTGTGAAACGTGCGCCACAGTGGACATGATAATGATGGCAATCAACCTAAGCAAACTCGGCCAAGGCGATTACTGGGACGATGTAGATCGTTATGTGCGCAATCAGTTCATAGAAATGCAGATGAAGAGTGGTGATTGGATCAATGATGTTGCCAGTCACTATCCATACACTGCGGTTGGGCAGGATGAGGATGGAGATCAAGTATCTGAGCGGGTCGTAGGGAGTTTTGCGGGTTGGGCTTCAGCCAATGACTACTGCGCAAATAGTGAGATGCCCATAATATCTGGTTGTTGTACAGGAAACGGAGCTCGAGCCATATACTACGTTTGGGAAAATATACTTGAGTATAACAACAAATTATTAAGAATCCATCTATTACTCAACCGCGCCTCGCTTTGGGCAGACGTGAACAGTTTAATACCATACGAAGGACAGATAGAGGTAATAATAAAAACAGATTGTAATGTCGAGATACGCATTCCAGAATGGGTAAAACCTGGGGATGTCTCGTGTTTTGTAAATAATATCCCCAGAGAGATCGATTTTCAAGGGCGTTATGCACAGGTAGGGTCTGTAGAGAGTGGAAATGTTGTAGCCATGATTTTCCCAATTTCCGAGCGTGAAGTAAAGACATCTATTGGGGGTGTTTCCTATACTCTCATTATCAAGGGCAATGATATTGTCTCCATTAATCCACCTGGTCAATGGCATCCGTTCTACCAAAGAGAACACTACAAAGAAAAGATTCGCTGGGTTAACCGTGAGCGTTTTGTTGCAGCAATATAACATGAAAGATGATTGCCATTCGTATCTTGTCAAATACAAAGTTGCAGAATTATGAAAGACCCCCGAACAAAGCGCCCTCCGCCCGCGTCTTCGTTTGCGCAACCTCCCCGAATGAAGCTGATCGGGGCTTCGTAGTGCGTCGGAGCGTAGCGAGGATCCCGATGTTTTTTTCGGCGCGTGGTTTTGAATGTTATGGTCACCCGCACGATCCGCGCGGAGTAGGGCCATCACGCCTTATACAGATAGCATAGTGTTCATGGTCCAGGAGTTTTTAGAGCGGCTTTCAATTTTTTTATTCTTCGAGGGTTTGGATGAGAGAATATTGGATAGTACAATTAATTACAGTTTTGATTTAACAGGATGAACCTGTCTATATCAACAAAACGGCTATATACACTGTCAGGCAGGCAATCCTCAAAAAAATAAAAGATTATTGATATTCATGAAGGAGTCGTGTTGTGAATATTCCCAACTTAATCCAAGACATCGTAAATCAACTGGACAAATTATCTGATCCAAACCGAATTGAGTGGGGGAAACAGACTTATCCCACCTCGATGATTCTAAAAGGGGTAACCGTTCCAAACCTCCGCCCAATTGTAAAAGATCTCAATATGCGTTTCAAGCTCTCTCCCTCAGTAGAAGTTATTCAATTTGCCATGCAGTTAAATGCCACCCGAATCCTCGAGGCTCAGCAAATTGCGATCGAAGTGCTGGATAACCATCGAACCGCTCTCGCTAGTCTCACACTGGCGGATATTCTTGTTTTCGGCGAAGGGATGGATAATTGGATATCGGTGGACTATTTTGCCGGCCTGCTGGCTGGGCCGGCTTGGAGGGATGGACGAATTGCGGATGAGGTCATTCATAAGTGGGCAACCTCGGAAGATCGCTGGTGGCGCCGGGCAGCAGTCGTCTGTACAGTAGCTTTGAATCAAAAAGCCAGAGGGGGGCAGGGTGATGCGGCCAGGACCATTCAAGTATGCCAGCTTGTAGCTCATGATACCGATGGAATGGTGGCCAAAGGGCTTTCCTGGGCTTTGAGGGAATTAGCAAAACGAGAAGCCGAGCCCGTGGTTTCATTCATCGCCAAGTATGAGAAGGTGCTGCCAATGCGGGTTGTACGAGAAGTGCGCAGAAAATTAGAAACTGGTCGCAAATAGTTTCATATACAAAGTCGGTAGGGCGGGTTCGTTTCGCACCCTCTCAATCGCATATTGGAATTTCTTAATAATTGAACTCAAATGTCCAGTGTAAATTTTCCAAGAACCTACCCATTAAATAAAGAGCACGAAAATATCAAGGAACGTGCAGCTCAAATCCTGGATAGCTATTCCTGTTCGCGCCGGTGTTATCATCCTTGGAACACCACGATAAGGACCTTACCGTGCATGTGGTTTAGACCACCAGTCCTCCATTAATTTCCAGACCCTTCACCTGCATGATGGTCACCCGCAAGATCCACGCGGATGGGGATATCGCAAGGGTTATATGCAGCATCAAACGTCCAGCCTGGAAGCAATCAAGACAGCCATTTGCTATACTTAAGGTGATTTTGAAGCATAGTTTTCATGCTCCCACTTGCGCCCCGTCATTGTGCTTCGCGAACGCAAACTGTTGGGCAGCGCTTATCGAAGCGGATGAAGAAAGAGGAAAATGAATAAAGCAACTAGAATCAACGTGGCAACTTTGGGAACGATCTTTGGAATCTCTGGGATGAACCATGGCTTCTTTGAGGCTCTTCAGGGGAATATACCCACGGGCGGCTTATTTATCTCTGCTATTGGAGAAGCTCAGAAGATGTGGCCGCATGGAAATGAGCCCGCTTTCACACTTCTCCCCAGCTTTTTGCTGGCAGGTATCTCCGCGATGATTGTGGGCTTTGCCATCATCCTATGGTCGCTCGGTTTCGTTCACAGGAAAAATGGACCGACAGTCCTCATCCTCCTCTTCGTTGTGCTTCTTTTGGTTGGAGGTGGAGTCGCGCAGATCTTATTCTTCCCATTTATCTGGCTTATTGCTACTCGTATCAATCAACCCCTGTCCTGGTGGCAAAAGAATCTGCCAATCAAGATTCAAAAGCCGCTCGCCAGGTTATGGCCCTGTTCCCTGGTAATCAGCGCAGGGTTGCTTGTATTTGTTCTCGTAATTGCCACCACCGGATATTTACCCGGGGTGGACGACTCGGAAGTAGTTCTACCAATTATGCTATTTTTCCTTGGGCTGGAAGTAATAGCTCTTCCATTGACCTTCGTCACAGGATTTGCGCGTGATATTGTTTTGGAACCCAACATCGCGTAGTAGTGAGAAGATGTGCCGCTGAAAAATTAAGAAGCTGCCCAACACAGCGTCCCGAAAAACATCTGGGTAATGCACCCGACAGGTGGGATTCTTCCTGCCAAAAGGAGTTGATCCTGCGCTCGAATTTTTCCGTCAAATCGGGTTCATCTCGTCCCACCCACCTGCGGGTATCTCCTATGGGGACGATGTCGCAAACCGTTAGATTTCCACTCTCACCGCTGCAGCGCGGACCGGGTCGGATGTACGGCTACCCACAGGGCTCCCTTCGGTCGTGCACAGCACTCCCTTTGGTCGCAAGTTCCGCCCGCTTCTTTCCGGTCCGCGGTTGATTTGGCTAACAAATCTTTTGGAGGACTACTCTTACGAGGATACGTTTCTTTTAATACAGGGCAAATTGCAGCATATCAAGAGAATGAAATGCTACTTTTACTACTGGCCAATTATCAGAACACCTCTGTTTATTAATTTATCAAGGTACCCAGGGCAGGAATATCTGCAATAAGCCTGCATCGGAACATAATACCCATAAGCTGGTTCCGTCAAATCCAATGCTATCAATATATTCACCAACTTTTAGTTCGCCTATTTTTTGACCGTTTCTACTGTCGAAATAAAACAACAATCCTCCTGCTTCAACCCAAACCATCCGGTCATCAGCAGTAATATTTACATTTCCGTGGTCGTAAATTTCACTGGTTACGTCGATGTGAAACTCCGGTCGGTCGGTCTTGTGAATACCATAACCGTCCAAGTAATACGCCCCGTTATCAGTATAGTGTGCAACCAACCACACCTTTCCATCTGCCAGGGCCAGTGGGTTACCTAACACGCCAGTGCCAAGGACACCCGAATTGTTGTTATCTTTATGCTCCATTGGGTCATTCGCGTTTACAAGCCATAGATCATGCCCGCAACCATCGCACCAGCTGCCAGTGATCCACATCCACTTCTCGCCATCATAAACAAAATGAGCCTCGCTGGGTAATCCATTTGGCAACGACAAATACTCAAGGGTTTCAGTATCAACCATGCCAAAATTGACCCATATTTTTCCCGGCGATCTCCCAAGCTGCGTCGGAGCTGTGCCATAATCCCCTTCATCGGAAATGGGAATTATCTTCAAGACCTTACCTTGGGGTAATTCGATCACATAGAGGATTTCCGCTTGATTTGGATCATTGATGCTGGCAAGTACCCACAATCTGTTGGATTCGAACTCAATGTCAAAAAACACCTTTGCTTCGATCCCCGTTATAGTCATAACAAGCTCCCCGGTCTGCGGATCCCATTGCTGCAAGCCTGAGAACAATGTACCCGTCCAGATTTGTCCTGGTAATGCAAGCATCGCCCCGGATCCTCCTCCAAGATTGTTTGGAATGTCTGAAACCACAATGCTTTTATAGATGGTTAGTTCAGTTGGTGAAGGTGTCTGGATTGGGGTAATAATCGCTGTTGGTATTGGTGCATCAGTAAGGGTGGCCTGCGCGGTTGGAACGACCTCAGATATCACTTCGACTGGTATTGGATTCTCGGATGTTGTAATGAGTTGGGCTTGAGGGCTGCATGAGATAATGCCTATCCCGAATATGAACACACTGAATATGATCGGAATTTTGTTTCTTATCGTTGATTTCATTAATTATTCCTTATTTTCTCTAGCTACATTGAGTTGTTAAGTGGTTATCCGCCTTATGGTTTGCTGGAATAAATACTACATTTGCATTTAAGTAATGATCCATTAGTTGAATCTTAACTCATATTCCCATATTCGCAATAATGCAATGAAGATAAAATGAGCAGTTGATGTGATTGACTCAATATTTTAACTGCTTTTGCTTTGATACCCTACCTCAAATTCAAATTTTTAGACAACCAATCTCACCCCATCCGCACGGACCGAGTCGTATTTACAGGTAACCACAGGGCTCCTTGTTGCATTGAAGGGAGGGATTGCTATAATTAATAGGGTGGGGAAATGAGCAAGCTTGACTGTTTGGGTTGGTTTCCCCAGAGGATCAAAACTAACATTAGTGCATTCCAAATGTAATGCAACTTACGAACTGTAAACCAAGGAAAGCCGTATGGAAATTATTAGGCTGGATCCCAGACAAAAGAAAAGAGCATCTGAAGTTGTTGCAGCGGCTTTTTTTGATTACCCAATGTTCACTTTTTATTTTCCGGATCCTAAAAAGCGAGCTCGGGTCCTGCCATGGTACCTGGGAAACGTGCTGAATTGTGCACTACGCTACGGAGAAGTTTATACTACCGTTGAGATTTCGGGTGTAATTTTTACTTTGCCTCCTGGCCATACGAAGATTTCCCAGACTGAGTATATTCAAAATGGTTTTTTCCTTACTCCTTTGCTTTTAGGATTTCGTGATTATGTGCGGTCACAGGAATGCGAAAAGTTCGTTGCAGATCAGCACGAAAAGATTATGGGTGATCGCCCCCATTATTATTTGTGGGGATTGGCGGTTGATCCGAGCCAGAAACGAAAGGGAATAGGAACTGCCCTGCTAAGGCCAGTTATCAAAAAGGCGGATGCCGAAAACAAGCCAATATACCTGGAAACGCATGACGAAAATAACGTTGCATATTATCAAAGGCAGGGTTTTTCCCTGGTTCACACAGACGTGCTTCAAAAATTCGATCTTGCAATTTGGTGCATGGTGAGGGAACCAGTCTAAAAGGTATGTCAGAGTTGTTAATTGGTGAATCGAATCCAAAAGCCAGCCTCTTAAAAGGTCACCCTAACCTCCCCCGCGCGGACCGAGTTCGTAAATTCGGGTACCCACAGGGCTCCTTTTGATCTTAAGTTCCACCTGGTTTTGAGTCGGTAAGGATGAAGCATAAATGATGAAACGCCCTCCATTTTCGGTTGGCATTTTTTTATTATGTGACATAATTATTGCGCCTCAAGAATCTGTATAATTAATGGTCAGGCTTTGCTTCCGTTCGATAAGATTGCTAAATGACTCATAAAAATACTGCACTAACAACTGCTGTCTTTTTCTTCGTGATCTAGCTTAGCATCTTATATGCAGGAGCAGATCACCCACCACCATCAGGGTTCATTCTGGTCATCATTTTCGACTTGGTGGCTACTTTGATTATTTATTTTCGCGTGCCTGTTTACATTGAATGGCAAATAACCCACAAAACTAATCGCCTCTTACAGGTTGGCCTTGAAGGTTTCCTTGCAGGAATTGTAATTGCATTAATTACAGCTCTGACCTCAAGTGGAGAGCCAAGTGTTACACTGACACCGATTGATAAAATTATTTGGTTTGCTGTACTAGGAATAGTTGGTGCAATAAACGCAGTATTGGTTAATTATTTTAGTATATTTATTTCAAAGGTATTTACAAAGTTTAATCGGAATACCTAAGCAAATTATTTACAATTGTTTGATAGTTTCCTCTACTTTCAGAAACATCACGGCGGAATCGGCTCTTTTCTGTGTTGCAATATTGCATTTTATCGTCAAACACCTAACAATCCGTGCACCTGAAGTTGTTGACTATCGCCCGCGCCGATATCCCCCTATGGGGACGATGTCGAAACCGTTGGGCAGCTCTCTACTTAGACTGACACAGTTTTTCATTTTGTTGGCTGGTTGGAAAGGTAAATTATGATTATAACTTCTACATCCAATGACGATACATTTATGAGAGAAGCACTCCAAGAAGCAGAAGCCGCTCTAAAAAGGGGAGACAGACCGATTGGCGCGGTAATTGTGCATAATAATCATGTAATCGCGCGAGCATCAAATACATTTGCAACTGGGAAGAGCGATATCGCTCATGCTGAATTGAACGCGATTCTTTCATGTTCAGCCTACCTTCAACAGTACGGACACGATTGCTTCATCTACACGACCTGCGAGCCCTGCGTAATGTGTTTAGGAGCAATCATCATGGCTAACATTCGAGAAATTGTTTTCGGGATGCCAGATAACTACATTCACGGAAGGTTAGCAATAAATGCTATTCCTTATATCAAAAAGCGTGTACGCAGGTATACTGGCGGAGTGTTGCAGGAAGCGTGCGTAGCATTGTTTCGCCAGTTTTCAGAAGAAGAAACTACTTCTTGTTTACAAGGCACATTGAAATAAGTGAAACCTGGCAGTATTCGAGCATTAAGCCTGGATGCGATCAAGACAGCCATTTGCTATACTTAAGATACTCTTGAAGCACAACTTTCCTGTTCCCACGTGTGCCCCCTTGCACCACCCGCATGGGCAGGT
>CAWJEB010000005.1:0-164674 GCA_963841805.1 uncultured Chloroflexia bacterium | reverse complement strand
CCTGTGTTGTAAATAAACACATAATATTCGGCATTCGTTACTGGATATTTTCCAATTTCAAAAGTAGGTAATGTCAATTGGTGTTGCGGCATCTCCACCTGGAACATATCCGACGCATTCCATTCCACTGCCCAATCTTCCTTTTCAAGCAAGCTTGCAACCTGTGCTTCGCTTGTACCCATCCAAAAGGCGCCAGTTGGAATAGGAACCATATCCGGTTGTTTTACCGGTAAGTCTTCTGATTTCACCATCTTCACCTCGGGTATCATCTACGCGCATAGTATTCGTCGGTGTCATGATTGATCAACTCTCTCGTTACAGGTTTTGCTTGGCTGAAATTTATAATCTTAAATAATTTCTCGATGTATTCATCTTTTCCCTGCCCTATCGCGAAGAGATAGGGTTCACCCGCTGTGTCTTCTTTGTAGGCATTGATATTCCCAACCATATCCAACAATACCCTTTCCCACAGACTTGCATGGTTCTGAACCAGCCAGCCATATTGCCTTAACTCCGCAAAAGCTGCGCCTTCACTTGCCACCCATGGGATCTTCATGAGCATATACTCCAAAGCATCAAACCTGCCTACTCTGTCATCTTCCGTGCCGGCAAGTGGTATCAACCCGAGGTCGATGGTTGACAAAGTCTTTTGCCAATCTCCATTATCTCTGGCGGGAATGTATATCTTCTGATCTGGATTCAAGATAATTTTTCTCTGAAGTTCGCTCAAATCGCCGTAAAATAGAAATTTCGTTTCCGGTTGTTCTCTTCCGATGCTTTCAATGGCAGTCAATAACCCGGTTTCTGCCACCTTATCATAACCATTTTGCAACAATTTCAATCCGATGATCACACCTTCATGTTGTTCAGGTCCATGGATCAGGTATTCATCCATACTGATAAAATCCGGCAAATAATAAACGGAGGTCTTTTCGCTCCAGTCTTCTGCCAGTTTTCTGGAATTACAAATCACCGCATCTACCAACCGGATGCCCCACTTGAAGCTTCGAATCCTTGATTGACCACTGCCTGGCGAAAATAGCTCTCTGGTGTATCCTGTGAATGGACCTTCTGTCCAGCCATCCTCCTCGATATCATCGCGCCTGATGGGGCTGCACATATCTGCGATTACAATTTTCCCATTTGCCTTCCACTTTTGGATGGTCTTATAGTTTGAAGATAATAATTCGGCATGAAGAATGATAACTTCTGAGTTAAAGACGTCAATTATTCCTGCCTCAACAACGGCGGTCTCGGGCATCACAGTCACAACTTTCGCGGAATGTTTTCGATCCTGGCAAATAGACGCGGCTAAATTCTCATACCTGTAATTGGATTGCGATGAACTACTTTCTTGTGGGGAAAGGAATAGGATTTTCACGATATGCGCCTATACTTGCATGGCTGTCATTTTCTGTGTACTCAAACCTCTTGCCGTTGGTTGTTTGATAACATCACCAATAACAGCTATCCAGGAATTTTTCATCAGCTGCATCTCACGCTGTTGCGCTTTTCTACATCCAGCGTCACCAATTTTTAAACGCATTTCACCATCCATCACCAGTTGACGCAAATTTGTATGCCATTCTTCCAAAGTACCGGCCAGCAATCCACCGCTGTTCCACTCCATAAAAGCGGGTATTCTGCTTCCCACCCAGGGTAGGCGTTTTACACCAGCTTCCATTAATAATGTATCTGGTCGGGTCAAATTGTATGGAATATTCTTAAGTGGAATTGTTAGAATGTCAAACTGCCCAAGAATAAAAGGCAAGTCCTCCTGAGATACTTCAGGGATAAACAGTTTTCGATTATCCGGCAGGCTGCTGAAGAGTTGGAAGCTGTTCGCATTTTCTGTGATGAGTAGTTGAGTGCGGGGGAACTCGCGAATCACTCGATTAATAATTCGGCGAATCTCTGCGATATCTTCCACCAAACCAGTACTTCCCAGCCATCCGATGTTGATCGTATTTCTGGGGTTGGATGTTTTATCCCACAACGGGTTGCTTCTGGACCAGCCGTCCGGGACCGCCACCGCCTTGTAACCCATTTGTATCAATTGCTTAGAAAACTCTTGTGAAGGAACTGTTATCTTATTCGCCAACAGTAGGGCGGCCGAAAATGCCCTGGCATTGGCCGGCGACCCCAAGCCCATCTTTAAGTAATCAGGAGCATAGACTGGCATCTCCTCAAAATCTCTATCCAGGTCTAATATTACTGGAAGTTTGTTGGCTGTATTCGCAGCCATATATTCCAGTAACCACGGGTTAATATGCGGGTTACATGCGATCATCACATCCGCCCTGGCTTTATCGGCCTCATTGGTTTCATCTATGATATTACAGGTACATCCAGCCGCAGACAAACATTCTGCAATGAATAATGCCCTGCTGGATGGTTGGTTTTTATCTGGCACTAACAGAGCTACCTTTCCTGCAAAACGCCCAGATACACCCTCATATTCAACTTGCTTACCTCCCACGCCGACTGGTGTTGGGCTATTCCCCTGGTTAATGGCAAATTGCAGACTCTCCAAGCTTGAAATCAGGTCTGTCCTGTTTTCCACCTTGGCCTGCCGGATATTCAACTCCAGTAAAGCCGGAAGCAGCGTTTCTATTTGATCTAGATGTTGTGCTACCAACTCTGCAGGTTTGCTGCTGTGAATGATCTCGTCCAACAGCTCCGTTGCTTTATCAATTTCGATTGTGTTGGTTGGTTGTTCACTACCAGCTAAAGCTGCGTAAAGCATATCCAATGAAGAACTGGCTATTGGATCCAACCTGACTAAATCTTCCTCCCCCTCGATCTTCGCAAGAGTAATCCGATTTTCCAATTCAATGTTATCCGGGCTCAAACTTTTAGCTCTGCGGTAAAGATCCAGGGCTGTGCCAAATATATCACCAGCCAGGTAGAGGTCACCCAGCACAAGGTAAGCTTCGAAATCGGTTGGGTAATCTCGCATCAGGTTGGCAAATGCATCCAGTGCTTCCCGCAGCCGGTTGGCAGAAAGATGCCCTCTTCCGACAGTTTTTCTAATGTTCAGATCAGTGAGTTGGGTCAGTGAATATGCCATAGTTCCATTCATAGGTAAAGTAACACCCGTAAGACGGGATGATGAACAATTTCTAATATCATAGCCTATCTCGGAGGAAAGACAGTAAAAGCGAACTGAAACTTGCATAAAGGATGGATAAATGGCGAATTTTATATCCTTTTTATTATGTATTTTGAATAATCATATATAATCCAGCGCATGGACATGAATTTAATCATCCAGTCATTAGCAACCAATGCCAGCCTCGATCCAAACAGGAACCTTGTTCAATCCAGCAGCCAACCCCTGGGCGAGGATTTTCAACAACTTCTTGTAACACTTTTACTGGCAACGAGCCTTACAAGCATTAATTCGAACTCATCCCAAAGTGAAGGTTTATTTTCTCCCGCGTTAATATCCATATTTGATCGTTTATCCTCCTCCACAGGTTCAGCCGGATTGCAGAACTCTTATCTCACCCCCAAAATCGCCGCAAATAAACCTCATATGGCGCCGGTAAATGGCGTGCTCACCCAGGAATTTCATCGCGGCCATATCGGTGTGGATACCGGAATTCCCATCGGGACGCCCATCAAAGCCACCATGGATGGAAAAGTGACTTTCGCTGGATGGAATAATGAAGGATATGGCAATCTGGTCATCATCCAGAATGGCGAATACAAAACTTATTATGCCCATCTTTCAGAAATCCCTGTGAATGCAGGAGATTCAGTACAGAGCGGCACGACCATTGGCCTATCAGGATCGACTGGCAATTCTACCGGTCCTCACCTGCATTACGAAGTCCGCATCAACGATAAACCGGTTGACCCGGCAAACTTCAATGGTTTGCCAATCGGTCCAAAGAATCTCTCCGCCTGAAAAAAGACCTTTGAGCATTTATTTACCTGTGAGCCAAATTGCTAACAGGTATTTTTTATTCTAACAATCAAAGTTTCATGTTTTCTTATCGGTCTTTTTACGGGTGATTTACAGGGTAATCCACTTTGATATGTTAAAACCATACAAGATTATTAAATTCATTTGATTCGATCAGAATGAATTCTGCGAATTTCTGTTGTATCTTTCTGGAGAAAATCAATGCCGTTAGAGTTAGATATCAGCCAAGATGAAATGCCTCTATTTATGGCAGAGACTGAAGATCACCTGCAGGTGCTTGAAGAAGGATTGGTTAAGCTGGAACAACAGTCCGACGATCCTGAATTGATCCAGGCATTGTTCAGGTCTGCGCACACATTAAAAGGAATGGCCGGAATGATCGGTCATACCCGATTGGTGAAATTGACCCATGCCCTGGAAACCGGCTTTGATGGTGTACGAAAAGACAACTTTTCGATCACCTCTGATTTCATAGATGTATGCCTTGATTCGATTGATGCGCTTCGCACATTGCGCGGCGAAGTGATCGATAGAGAAGAATCGGGGATTGAAGTTGAATACATGGTCGACAATATCAACAACTTCATTGCCACCGCCAGTTCAAATGAAATCCAACAGCAAAATGAAGCAAAAGTAGTCATCCACCAACCAGAACTACCTAAGACAAAGACTTCTGATAAAAACAAAAGAACAAAACCGGTGGTTACCCCAGCTAAGACTACTGAAATTGAAACAGAATCTGTTGTTACCAAACCGGAAGAATCAATAAAAACCCCACAGCAAGCTGAGACAATACAAGTTGTCACCCCTGAGCAAAAATCTATCATTATTGAAGCAGATATCTCACCCAAGAGTATTGCCTCTGCAGCCAGGGCTTTCCAATTGATGCTGGCATTGCAGTCCACTGGAACCATCAAAGAAATGAGTCCCACCCAGGAAGAGATTGAAAGCTCTCAACCAGTCCTTCATTTCAAGGCGGTTTTCGTTCCCGACCAACCCATCGATCTTATCCGCCAGGACCTCACAAGAATTTCAGAAGTGGATCGCCTGTTACTTGACGATACTGTCATCGAATTGGTTCAACCCAAATCCAGTTCTCCTGCACAAGCGGATGAAGAAAAGAATAGTGAACCATTAAAAATCGGTGATTTCCTGGTTGAGAATGGAACGATCACACAAGAGCAATTATCAGAAGCGCTCAAAACACAGAAAGCGACTTATCCAACGACGGCGGGATCACTCCGCTCGTTGGGCAGATACTTGTTCAAATGGGAGTTTGTACGCAGGATACGATAGACCGCGCCATTGCAAAATATATGCAGCAACAAAAAGCTGCCATAGCAGCAGCACAGGGTGCTGAAAAAGCCAAAGAAAAAAGCGTGGATAAAACCGTCCGCACATCTGTAGAACGGTTGGACGCATTAATGAATCTGGTTGGAGAGTTGATCACTGACCGCAACCGCTTAAACCAACTGCGAAATCAGTTCGAGACGGCCTACCGCGGCAATGATAGAGTGAGTATGTTTTCGGATACGGTCGTACACATTGGCAGGATCACAGACCAGCTTCAAGAAGAAGTGATGCATATTCGCATGCTGCCAGTCTCAAATGTCTTCAACAAATTTCCCAGGTTGGTACGCGACCTAGCCCAAAAAACCAATAAAGAGCTTGACCTGGTGATCCGTGGACAGGACACGGAGCTGGATCGTTCTGTAATAGAAGAGATCAATGATCCACTCATCCACTTGCTTCGAAATTCTGTGGACCATGGCATTGAATCACCAGCAGAACGGGTTGCCGCTGGTAAGAATCCGCGCGGAACGGTAACACTCTCCGCCCGTCATGAACAGGGCCGCATCATACTCACTGTTGAAGACGATGGCAAGGGCATTAATACCGATAAACTAAAGTCAAGCGCAGTTTCAAAAGGACTTGTCACCCAAAGCGATGTAACCAGCATGAGCGATGAGAAGGCCATAGATCTTGTTTTCCTTTCCGGGTTATCCACCTCCACAAAGTTATCTGATATTTCTGGCCGCGGAGTAGGCATGGACATCGTCCGTACCAATATTGAAAAACTGAATGGCGCTATCACAGTGGATACCCACCCGGGAAAAGGAAGTGTTTTCAGCATTTCTTTGCCTCTCACACTGGCAATCGTACCTACATTATTGGTCAGGGTTAGTGAGATCACTTTCGCCATTCCATTGGTTATGGTCGTCGAAACGCAACACCTTCAAGAAAAAGATATTCGATTGGTAAATGGAAAGCCTGTCATTCAATTGCGGGACAAAGTAATCACACTTGTCCACCTCTCAGAGATCTTCAAATTAGAAAGTGACAAAAATTCCAACAATGGATATATGGTCGTTGTAAAATCCAACAAACTTGAAATAGGTTTGATGGTTGATGCGCTTATTGGAGAAGAAGAAGTAGTCGTGAAATCACTCAACTCGATCATTGGGGAAACCCCTGGAATTTCCAGTGCCGCTATTCTGGGTGATGGACGGGTAGCCCTCATCCTGGATATTGCAGGAATCTACAAAGTATCAGGTCTATATTAATGATCAGGAGAGATATGGCGGAAATATGGCCTGATATCAATGTTGAGCTTTTCACATTACTTCAATCCATTGCGAAAGAAGGATTGACGAATGCTGCCAGCGGCTTATCCACCATGGTTGGCGCAAATCTCCGCGTGGATAATCCATGTGTAAAAATGATTAACGTCACAGAAATTCCAGAAGCATTAGGCGGTCCGGAAAATGAAGCTGTCGGAATATATTTGAAATCCGAAGGGGATCTTTCAGGTCATTTTATGCTTGTAATCCCATATCAAAAAGCGCTTGACCTGGCAGATCTTTTAATGGAAGTTCCGCCTGGTACCACCGTGGAATTGGGTTCGATAGAAAGGTCCGCCCTGGCAGAAGTTGGCAACCTGACAACCGCATTCTTTTTGAACGCTGTTGCTTCATTAACTGGTGTAGCTGCCCGCCCAACACCGCCGGCTGTAATAGTGGGTATGGTCGGGGCTATTTTGGACATTATTGTCGCTGCCACAGGTGGAATTGGGGAATATGTCCTCACATTCCAGGCATCATTTATTTGCAAAGATAGGTCAGTGCAATCCGATTTTTGGGTCATACCAGATCCGATCACATTACATATATTTTTAGAAAAATTGTAAATTATGACAAATTCATTGAGCGTGGGGTTGGGAGAGTTGGTAATCAGCCGTAATCCGGACGATGTTCTGGTTGCGTATGGTTTGGGTTCTTGTGTGGGTGTGGGAATGTACAATCCCATTACTAAAACAGGCGGCTTGCTGCACGCTGTATTACCTGAACAAACCAATAATAATGTGGAAACAGCAACAAAGTTCGTAAACACTGGTATTCCAATTCTCCTGGAAAAAATAAAAAACAATGGGGCTGATCCAAACAGTATTGTGATCTATATGGCTGGCGGCGCAAACATGCTAATTAATATCCAATTATCAAAGTCCTTCGATATTGGCACTAGAAACGTTGCAGCTGCGGTACAGACATTTGAAAAGATGAGATTAAGGCTTCGAAATTCAGAAGTAGGTGGAAATACCGGCCGAACAGTTCGTTTGTATATTTCTTCCGGACGCATGACAGTCAGAGTCATTGGTGGAACGGAACGAGATCTATAAATCATTATAAGGAGTAAGGGAATGACAAAAGTACTGATTGTTGACGATGCAGAATTCTTGAGGGTGCGGATCAGTAAAATGCTGGTCGGTGATGGCTATGAGGTGTTTGAGGCAGAAAATGGTCTGAAAGCGATCGAAGCCTTTATTGCCAACAAACCGGATATGGTCTTGATGGACGTCACAATGCCAGAAATGGACGGTTTGACAGCATTAAAAGAATTGCGGAAGCTGGATCCAAACGCAAAAGTGATCATGCTCACTGCGCTCGGGCAGGAATCCATAGTGCTCGAAGCAGTAAAATCCGGCGCCAAAGACTTCATCGTCAAACCATTTGAGCGCGACCGCGTTATGAGCGCCATTAATAAGCTCTTAGGATAGGACAGCTGCTTTATGAGTGTTGGGAACGCGACTCTATTCGAGACCGACAAACCAGTTCGAGTGCTGGTGGTGGATGATTCCGCTTTTATGCGTTTCACTATAACCAAACACTTAAATGAACAACCTGGAATCCAGGTGATTGGTTCTGCCCGTGACGGATATTGAAGCTTTGGAACTGATACCAAGGCTCAACCCGGATGTGGTCTCGCTCGATGTTGAGATGCCTCACATGGATGGTCTTTCCACCCTGCGTGAGATCATGACCCGCTTCCCGCGGCCAGTGGTGATGCTGAGCAGCCTGACAGCCGAAGGTACTGCCGAAACTGTACAGGCGCTCACACTAGGTGCTGTTGATTTCATTGCCAAGCCGGTCAATAAAGCCACCATCAAGATCGTGATGGATGAAGTTGCCGCAAAAATTCGCAAAGCTGCCGGGTCGAGGGTTTTCTCACTTTCTGCAAGTACTCGCTCGTCAACAGTTCCAAGACCGATCGAAACCAAGATCTCACGCTCTTTGTCTACGAAAGACAAAGTGGTCATCATCGGATCATCCACAGGCGGACCAAGGGCATTAAATGCCCTCATTCCAGAAATTCCTGCCAATTTTCCTGCAGCGATCATGATCGTACAACACATGCCAGCCGGTTTTACCCGTTCGCTTGCCGACCGTCTGGATAGCCTCTCAAGCATAAAAGTAAAAGAAGCCGAGCCGGGTGATCGATTGGAAGTAGGGCGGGCTTTGTTGGCCCCGGGTGGTTTCCACCTGACCTTTGATCGCAATGGGCAGGTAGCTTTGAATCAAAATCCCCCGGTACACGGCGTCCGCCCGGCTATTGATGTCACCATGGCTTCACTTGTTTCACATTATGGTAAGTCGCTTATTGGTGTCATTCTCACAGGCATGGGGAGCGATGGCACAACTGGCTCACAATTGATCCATGAAGCTGGTGGTCAGATCATTGCCGAGGACGAATCCACCTGTGTTGTCTGGGGTATGCCGCGCAGCGTATTTGAATCTGGGGTCGCAGATGAAGTAGCGCCCCTTCACAAAATTGCAGGTTCAATCAGTAAGCGTATTAATAGAAATGCGAATTAATAATTTCGGTAAATAATTATGGAAGATTTGGTTTACGAGAAGATCAAAGTACATGTCAAGAAGCTGCTCAATATTGATCTCAATCAATACAAAAATGAGCAGATGCAGCGCCGTCTTGATTCCTGGCTGATCAGGGTCGGGGCAGCGAGCTGGGATGAGTATTTTGCAATTCTGGGAAAAAGCTCTACCGATCTCGCAAAATTTCGAGATTACCTCACCATAAACGTCTCGGAATTCTTCAGAGACGCAGACCGCTGGGATACCCTTAAGAAGACTGTCCTTACATCCTTGATCAAAGAAGCTGCCGGCAGCCGAGGTATTAATGGTTTGCGAATTTGGAGCGCAGGCTGCTCGAATGGATCAGAACCTTACACGCTGGCTATCATCCTGAATGAAATCGCCCCGGGTCGCAACCATTACATCCTAGCGACAGATCTGGATCGCAGCATTCTAGCCAAAGCCCGTGCGCGTGGACCATATACTGCCGAGGACACCCGCAATGTAACACCAGAATTGCGTCTCAAGTATTTTGATGCGGAAAATTCTCGATATTTCGTAAAAGAGAACATTGGCAAGCGAGTGACCTTCAAAGAACAAAACATGCTCACTGATCCATTTGAAAACAACTTTGACCTGATCGTTTGCAGAAATGTCATTATTTACTTCACCATGGAAGCCAAAGCAGCGCTATATAAGAAGTTTCATGACGGTTTAAGAAATGGCGGGTATCTATTCCTGGGGGGAACAGAGATCATCCCTCGCCCATCAGAAATCGGCCTCTCCAATAAAGGTGGCTCGTTCTACCAAAAAGGAAACGTATAATGTCAGACCAGATTGATGCCTTATTAAAAAAAGTTGGCGAACTTCCTCCTTTGCCCCAAGTTGCTCAGAAAGCGTTGAGTTTGATCCGTAATCCTAATTCAAACATGGCTGACCTGGCAGAGGTATTGGTGATGGACCAAGGCTTGACCAGTGCAGTTTTAAAGTGGGTAAACTCATCCTATTATGGTCTTACCAAATCCGTTTCCACCGTTCAGCAGGCAGTTGTCTATCTTGGGCAGGAAACAGTTCAAAGCCTGGTGTTGGCAGCATCCATCTCTACATATCTCTACAAACCAGTCCCAGGATATGATTTGGATAAAGGTGACCTCTGGAAACACTCCATCGGTGTCGCTTCTGGTGCGCAATTTGTGGCCAAGAGATTTGGCCCGTCGATTGCTGAAGAGGCATATCATGCAGGCCTGATGTGTGATCTGGGAAAGCTCGCTTTTGAATCACTTCTCCGAAAGATCAATATGTCCCAGATTAACTGGCAGGGCAGAAATTTCAATGACCTTGAAATAGAAGTATTCGGCCTGGATCATGCCCGCATGGGAGCTGCAATGGCAAATCACTGGAAATTGCCAATATCCCTCCAAAAAGGGATCGAGTTTCACCATAACCCGGGAATGGCAGGTGAGTATATTCAAATAGCATCTGCTGTGCATATTGCCGATATCGCATTAACCATGCTTGGAATAGGGATAGGAAAAGACGGACTCAGATATGACATTGATCCAATTGCTTTTGAAGTGACGGGATGGAATGCTGAAAGATTACCCGATCTATTCGGTGTTGTCATGGAACAGGTGAAATCTGCTGAAGAGTTCATTGGGGTGGCAGCAACATTGTGAACTACATGAAAGGATGGGAAACACAAAATGGACGTTAAATTCCTCAATCCATTTTTAGATTCAGCCGCAGAGGTATTAAAGAAAGAGGTTCAACTGGATATCGTTCGTGGTGCTGTCAGTGTCCAAAAAACAGCCTTCACCACAAATGATGTAACCGTTCTTATCAATCTGGTTGGCCAAATTCAAGGCGTTGTACTGTATGAACTCTCCAGTGACACGGCAATAAAATTTGTTTCAAGAATGCTGGGACAAAGTTTCACCGAATTTGACAACCTGGCTCAAAGCGGCATCGCTGAATTGGGCAATGTGATCTCCGGTAAAGCAACCGTTGAATTATCAAAGGTCGGACTTGGATTCCACCATCTCCCCACCCACGATGATCATTGGTAAGGGAACACAAATATCCACCATCGATTTTCCCCGCATTGTAGTCCCCATCCAGACAGAAATGGGGGATGTAACCGTTCACCTGGCGTTGAAAGAAAGCCCGCCTGATGGAAAAAATATCAATTTTGTACCATTAATTCAAGAGGCAGTGGGGCAGCAAAGCTGATCCTGGGAAGAAGGTAAAGATTATGAATGTAAAATTTCTCAATCCATTTCTTGAAGCGATCTACGAAGTTCTTAAAACAGAGACCGGGATCGAAGCAGTCAAAGGTGAGCTTCAACTGGATAAAGGACCATATACCACAGACGATATTACCGTGATCATCGCCCTGGTTGGCAGCGTGGAAGGAATGGTCTTTTACAGCCTCACAGAAAAAACATCCATCGGGCTGGTGTCAAAAATGATGGGCGAAAACTTAACCGAATTCGACTCCCTCGCCCAAAGCGGCATCGCGGAATTGGGGAATGTGATCACCGGCCGGGCAAGCGTCAAACTATCGCAAGCCGGTTATGAAGCAACCATCTCGCCGCCAACCCTCATCATCGGACGAGGATCGCAAATTTCCACGCTGGATTTTCCACGCCTCGTTATCCCACTTTCAAGCCAAATTGGAACCATCACCATTCACATCGCCCTGCGTGATGGTATGAACCAAACGCAGAAAACCGCCCAGATACCGGTGCCTGCAAAACCCAGCGTTTAACTTCTTTTATACAAATTGTCAACTTATCGTTGCTATTGATTAATGTTAATGTAGTTGAGGAATAAAAGCGATGAAAAATTTTTCCAAAAAAGAGGCGCAGACATTGGAACCAGTTACCATTTTATCGGTCCTTATTAGGTAAGCTTTCCCTTTTAATGTTGGCCATAAGTATTATTCCGATCTTAGCTGTCAGCCTCTATTCATATATCACAAGTAGCTCCTCAAACATAAAAAGGGTTAAAGAAGAACAACAATCACAAATTAAAGAAAAGGTTTCAATTATTGAAACATGGGCGAACCAGCGTGAAGTGGATATGGCTACCCTGGCCGGTACCGCACGCGTTCAAACCATGGATCCTGTGAAAGCAACCGATGCCCTTATGCAATACTTTCATCTCTGGGGAACCTTTGAGACGATCTTTATTGCTGATGAAACCGGGATGATGACTATTTCCTCCAACGAAATTCTTGCAGACGTCTCTGATCGGGAATATTTCAAATCAGCCATGCTTGGAAACAAAGCGATATCAGAACCCCTGGTATCGCGGCTAACGGGTGAGGTCGTTATCGTATTTGCTTCGCCAATAATTTCGAATGAAAAGGTTGTCGGCGTCGCCGGCGGATCTGTCACCATGGAGAACGTTGAAAAGCTTCTGAACGCTGGTATTTCTGGCAAGACAACTGATATATATCTAACAAATCCTTCCGGGGTCATCATTACCAACCCGCGTTTTATCATTCAGATTAAATTGAATTCAACATCAGACGCAACCCATCTGTTAAATTTCAAACTCGATACTCAGGCTGGCAATGCTATATCAAAAGGCCAGTCTGGGCAGCAGGAATATCGTAATTACATCGGGCAGGATGTACTGGGATATTATTCTATTATCCCCAAACTTGGATGGGGAATCATCCTTGAAAAGCAAATCTCAGAAGTTCAGGAAAAAATCCGCCAACAGGGATTGATCACCCTTGGCATCATTGTCATCCTCACCATGCTCATTGGCATATTAGGGTACCTGATCGCCAAGTCCTTTACAAAACCGTTAAAACTAATTGCCTCTGCGGCATCTCAACTTGCAATGGGAAATATAAATGAAAAGCTGGTGTATTCCAGCCAGGATGAATTTGGCCAACTGGCAGATTCATTTCGCGAAATGATGGATTACCAGAATGATATTGTTCAAAACGCGACTGAGATATCCATTGGAAACCTCGAAATTGATTTCAAACCAAAATCAGATGATGACTCAATGGGTTTGGCGCTTCAACAAATGGCTCAAATACTCAAAGACACAGTTGGACGGATAAATCAAACGTCGAAGCAATTAACTGATTCTTCCATTGCATTGAATACCTCTGCCAGGGATGCGGCAAACTCAACACAGCAGATCGCTCTCACGATCCAACAAATTGCCAGCGGCGCGGCTCAACAGGCTGAATCGATCAATAAGACTGCTTCCTCGATCGACCAAATGTCGAATGCGATTGAGGGTATTGCCAACGGCGCTCAAGATCAGGCAGAACACGTTAATAGAGCTGCATCCTATACATCGAAAATGACCACTGCATTGGAACAAGTTTCAGGAAATGCAGAAGCAGTTCTGAAAGAGGCATTGGCAACTGGTCTCATTGCAGAAGAAGGCGCTGCATCCATTCAAGAAACCGTAAAGGGAATGATCAGTATTAAAGAAAAGGTTGCTCTCACATCAGTAAAAGTGGATGATGTCAGCGCGCGATCGGAAGATATTGGCAATATTGTGGTTACGATCGAAAATATATCATCACAGACCAACCTGTTAGCCATTAATGCAGCCATCGAGGCAGCCCACGCGGAATCCCAGGCACGTGCCATGAGTGAATACATTCTGGATAATCTAATGGTAGTCCAATGCCCGGCTGATCGATAAATTCATAGCCTGTCAGGCTGAAATTCGGTTGACAACGGTTACTGGGTAGAACTCGCAAATAAGGTTGGTATTGATATGATCCTCATAACAGATGAGGATGGAACGACGAATTTTTGCAATGAGTTATCCGTATTAGGTTACCATTTCTCAGAAGATCCCAAAGAGCAATCTTATGCATTTCGAAAATTATTAAGGATGAAGGATGGGGTTGTCACTCAACCAACCATGAAACGCAGCATTGACGGCAAAATGTATAAATTCGTGGGAGTATCCCGCTCGGATAAACCTGGCATTATTCAGGTGGCCTTCAATGCAGAGACAATCCAATCATTATCGCTGCAGGTTGGTGGATTCAAGGTCGTAGCAAATGAAGTTTATCTACTCGCTGAAAAAGCGAAAGAGTCCGCAAAATCTATCGAAGAACTGATCGAAAACCTGCAGGAAAATATCGTTGATATCAATTCTGCCATGAATGATAGCGAGAAGGAAGTGCATGCGGGTCTGGATCTTGCGAATCACTCCGGTGAAGTCCTGGAAAAAATTCTTTTGGGTGTAGAAAAAGTGAAAGACGAAGCCTCGGCTGCCTCCCAGGCTACAACCTCCATTTCGGAATCTGCAAAGGAACTTGCCGCCGCGGTCGAGTCCGTTTCGGCTGTCGTAGAAGAAAACACTGCTGCAACAGAGCAAATGTCAGCCGGTTCTGCCGAAATCAGCCAGGCAATTGAGAATATTGCCTCAGTTTCAGAGGAGAACACGGCATCCGTTGAAGAAGTGGCTGCCTCTGCGCAGGTGATGGTTGCTAAAGTGGATGAGGTTAATCTGTCCGCAGAACTGCTTGCCAAAATGGCAGTGGATTTAATAGAAATTGTCTCACATTTCAAAACACAGAACACCGTGTGAACCTAATTACATTTTCATTATTGAACCAGTCATCTGTTGAAAGGAGTCACCGAAAAAACTTACTCTATCACTAGATAAATTTGAAAATATTTCTTAATCATATATTTCCGGTCTCCTGTTTACCGGTTTCTATAAGGAGAAACCCATGTTACGTTTTAGATCAATTCAAACAAAGCTGATGTTATTAGGGGGTGCATGTATTTTACTTACCGCAGCGATATTAACCACTTATTCAGCGACCAGCATCCGTAATAAGACTTTGGAGAGCGCCAATCAAGAGCTAACCGCATTGGCTAATTCACAAGCTGCGATTATCGATGCGGAATTGGAAGTCCCGCTGGATACAGCCCGTGCAATTGCGCAAATGTTATCTTCAAATGTGGCATCGGGCAATTCATTATCCAGGGATGAAGTTACCAGTATGCTAAAAGAAGTTCTTATCCAAAACCCTGGTTTCCTCGGGGTTTCTACAGAATGGGAGCCCAACGCCTTTGATGGTCTCGATGCCCAGTATGCCGGTCAGGAAGGATCAGACGAGACGGGTCACTTTTCGCCCTACTGGGTCAGGGAAGGCGATTCGATCTCACTCACCTTCCTGCCCAAAATGGCCGATGATGATCCGGCTTACGCCTATTACACCTTCCCAAAACGAACAATGAACGAAGCGGTGATTGACCCATATTTATATCCGGTAAACGGCAAGGATGTATTGATGACATCCTTGATGGTACCAATCATCATTGACGGCAACTTCCATGGTGTCGTGGGTGTTGACATGACCTTGGATTTTCTACAGAATTTCACGGATGGTATACAAAAAATTCGACCGGAGGCTGCATTTGGTATTTACAGTTACTCCGGTACAATAGCCAGCTATACCGCGCGCCCGGAATTATCCGGACAACCATTGGGGGATCTACATGCGGATTGGGAGGATGTTCTACAGGTTATACAGGCAGGTCAACCAAGTCTAGAACTGGATGAGGGAAATATATCTGTTTTAGCCCCAATAATATTTGGCAATTATGATTATCCCTGGGCTGCGAATGTGAATCTGCCGGAAAATGTCATAAACAGTCAAGCGGCTACAACCATGTGGGCAATGATCGGAATTGGCATGGGGATGTTCCTCATTTCATTGTTCCTCCTTTATCTTGTTTCCAGATCAATTTCCAAACCGATTAAAGTGATCACCCAGGGTGCAATATTACTATCAAACGGCGATGCCAATGTCACTGGGATCGATCGCAAAGCCATTCAATCCATAAACATCCAATCTGATGAACTTGGAGCGATCGGCAGGGCATTTACAGAATTGATCGGATATTTTAATGATATGTCTTCCACCGCCAACCAGATCGCAGATGGCGACTTGACGGTCTCCATTTCACCGAAAGGTGAATCAGACCTGCTGGGAAATACTTTTGTACGTATGGTTGCCAATTTGCGGGAAACAATTACGAAGGTATTCGATAATTCCAATCAGGTCACTGAAGCCTCTCTTCAACTCGCAAATTCCGCGGAACAGGCCGGGCAGGCAACTTCTCAAATCGCCACGACCATTCAACAGGTGGCGCGTGGCACAGCACAGCAATCTGAATCTGTGAACAGCACCGCCGCATCTGTGGAACAGATGACCCGCGCCATTGATGGAGTAGCCAAAGGAGCCCAGGAGCAGGCCGCAGCAGCAAATACAGCGGCAACGATTACCGGCCAGCTTTCTTCCGCTATTGAACAGGTCGCCGGTAATGCCCAGGCAGTCGTCCAGCAATCCACCGCAGCATCTGATGCCGCCAAACAGGGAACCACCAAAGTGGAGAACACGCTCCAGGGTATGCAGAACATCAAGCAACGAGTAGGTGTTTCTGCTGAAAAAGTACAAGAGATGGGTTCCCGGTCAGATCAAATTGGAGAGATTGTCATCACGATCGAAGATATCGCCTCCCAAACCAACCTACTGGCGCTCAATGCCGCCATCGAGGCTGCCCGTGCCGGTGAGGCAGGGAAAGGTTTTGCCGTCGTAGCGGACGAAGTCCGTAAGCTGGCTGAACGCGCCTCATCTGCCACAAAGGAAATCGGCGGGTTGATCAAATCCATTCAGCAGACTGTAACAGAAGCCGTCAAAGCCATGGATGACGGCGCCGCAGAAGTGGATATGGGCGTGGTCATGGCAAATGAAGCCGGTTCCGCATTGAACGACATCTTACAGGCTGCCGAAGCCGTTAACCAGCAGGCTGAACAGGCAGCGTCTGCGGCGGAGCAGATGTCCGCATCCGCCAACGAGCTGGTTGCCGCAGTGGATTCGGTATCGGCTGTGGTTGAGGAGAACACCGCCGCCACAGAAGAGATGGCTGCAGGTTCCTCTGAAGTGACTCAGGCGATCGAGAACATCGCTTCTGTTTCAGCGGTAAACTCTGCCGCATTCGAAGATGTATCTGCATCGACAGAAGAGATGTCCGCCCAGGTGGAAGAAGTCACCACATCAGCCCAGTCCCTGGCTGATCTTGCACTGCAAATGCAGGAAGTGGTGCAACAGTTTAAGCTGAATTAGAGAAAATTTCTGACATCGAATTCTCCTTTCATCCTAACTCGAAATCAGCTCAAAAGAGACAGCCTCACCTTGAGTGGATGTCCTTTTAAATTTATTAATGCTCTTATTTACAAAATCATCACGCCTCATTTATTTATCAATTACTGTGCAACAATATTGTAAAACCAATCGATTTTATATATATTTATTCAGTATAGTAAGGTTATATTTATTATTCAATCACCATAATCATGATAGATTTCAAATTATTTGACATTGCTTGAAAGGTAGAAATAAATTCTTTAATCATGTAAAAACATCAACAAAATTACTTGGTGGGTTCGCAATAATCTGTTTTCTAGTAATTCTGGTCGGAGTAATTGGTTATTCGAATACAAACTCCATTAATAATGGAATGACTGAAATGTATTACGACAGACTAATGCCTATTGTAGACCTTGGAACAGTAACAGAGACATTGTACAGTATTCGTGGCGATTGTTATAAATATATTCTTTTACCTGAAGAACAGACTGCAACAAAGTCAAAAATAAATGAACAGGTTGTACAGGTAAATCAATTGACTAGTGGATATAGCAATAGAAACCTATTGGAGACTGAAGTGGCTGCCCTTGAGGTCTTTAATACTGCCTGGATAGAGTATCAATCTGCGATAAATGATTATATTCGAATGGTTGATTCAGATAATGAAGCTTCGCTCATAAACATTATTAGATGATGGACGTTTATCCGATTCGCGGAAAGCTGTTGATGATGCGATTGAAATTTATCAAATATCAATAAGGAAATTGCAAATGGATTAATTACCAATGGTGAAAAGAGTTTTCAATCTGCCTGGATAACCATTCTTGCTGTCGTACTTCTCTCGATAATCCTTGCTATGATCATTGGTTTCTGGCTGGCTTCAAATATTATCAACCATTGAAGATAATGACGAATGCATTGAAAAAATTGCAAAATGGCATTATCAGCCATGATACGGATGAAAAGACAAAGAAAACTTCTTGCCCGCAAAGATGAATTTGGCATAGCCATTAACGCATTACTAAATACAGAAGAGTATATGGTCAGTATGACAGATGTAGCGAAACGTCTTGCAGAAAATGACCTTACAGTCGAATTTTCTCCAAAATGTGACAATGATCAACTGGGAAATGCTTTTAAGAAAATGATAGAAGGGCTGCGTAAAGCGATCACGGATGTCGCCGATAGCGCCGCCAAGGTGAGTTCAGCTGCAACACAGCTCAACTCAGCAGCCAATGATGCCGGTCAGGCCCTAATCAGATCGCGACCACCATCCAGCAGGTCGCCCGCGGGACAGCGCAACAATCTGAATCGGTTAATAAGACCGCTTCCTCCGTGGACCAGATGACCCGCGCCATCGATGGCGTCGCCAAAGGCGCCCAGGAACAAGCTGCTGCCGCCAATACGGCTTCTACCATCACCGGGCAGCTTTCCTCCGCCATAGAACAGGTGGCAGGCAACGCCCAGGCTGTCGTTCAGCAATCCACCGCCGCAGCCGATGCCGCCAAACAGGGTACTGCCAAGGTGCAGGATACCCTCAAAGGTATGCAGAACATCAAACAGCGGGTAGGCCTCTCTGCCGAGAAAGTGCAGGAGATGGGTTCACGCTCCGATCAGATCGGGGAGATCGTCACCACCATCGAAGATATCGCTTCTCAAACCAACCTGCTTGCCCTCAATGCTGCCATCGAGGCTGCCCGCGCCGGTGAGGCCGGTAAAGGTTTCGCTGTCGTCGCGGATGAAGTTCGCAAGCTGGCCGAGCGTTCTTCCACTTCCACCAGGGAAATCGGCGATCTCATCAAATCCATTCAGAAGACCGTCGCTGAGGCTGTGGCAGCCATGGACGAAGGCGCTAAAGAGGTCGAGCGCGGTGTGCTGATCGCCAACGAAGCCGGTGCTTCCCTTAACGACATCTTGAAGGCTTCTGAAGCCGTCAACCAGCAGGCTGAGCAGGCTGCTGCCGCCGCCGAGCAGATGTCTGCTTCCGCCAATGAACTCGTTGCAGCAGTAGATTCAGTCTCCGCTGTGGTCGAGGAGAACACCGCCGCCACCGAAGAGATGGCTGCTGGTTCCTCTGAAGTGACCCAGGCGATCGAGAACATCGCTTCTGTCTCCGAGGAGAATTCCGCCGCGGTCGAACATGTTTCTGCTTCCGCCGAGGAGATGTCTGCCCAGGTCGAAGAGGTCACCGCTTCCGCAGAAGAATTGGCAAATCTGGCTCAAAATCTCAAAGAGATCGTTTACCAGTTCAAATTATCTAATAACGCTGCCAATCGTGCCGAGGAGATCGATACCTTCAAAGCCGCCCACCTGAAATGGATAACCGCAGCGAAAACCATGCACGCTGGCGGCAAGGCAATCCTTGCTAAGGATATTTCCAGTGATACCAACTGCTCCCTTGGCAAATGGTATTACGGCATCGGCAAGGCGGAATATGGCGAACATGGTGAGTTTAAGGCCATTGAGCAGCCTCATCACCATTTCCATGAGCTGTTAAGGTCCTATGTTGATGCATATAACTCTTCTGCCAATGGTAAATCTGCCGCGGTCCTGCTGCAATTTGAAGATGTATCCAAACAGGTGATAAGTGATCTGGACCATCTAAAATCCATCATATAACAACTTAGCCGTCTTCCTATCATGCAACAGCCTCTGAAAACGAGGCTGTTGTTTTTTTATTCTCCATGCAGGATATCCGATAAACGAAGTGCATTTGCCTGCCACAGTTGACCGAAATATATTTGTTTCCCTGGATGTTTACACCATTTTTATATCGTTGTTAGGGAATGTTTATAGATAAACCATAAATTTTCTACTATAAGTAAGGAAATCAAACTCAAAGGAGTGATCAAATTAGTTTAATAAGATACTTATTATTATTTTATTATTGGAGACCTTATGTTCAAAAATTTACGATTTTTATATAAGATATTGATTTTAGCTTTATTTATACCTGTAACGGCAGCAATAGTTGCGGGAATCGGCCTAACTCGTTCAAACACTCTGAAATATGAGTACGATAACCTGTATGGATTTATGCTCATTCCAATCACGAATATTAACCAAGCTGAAAATGATTTATCAGAAATTAGCGCTGGTATATCGAATTATCTGTTTGCCAATCTATCGGAACAAGAGAAAAAGGACCTTCAAACCACTATTAACATTAGTGATAAAGAAATATCCGATATTGTATCCAGGTATGAATCTGAATGGATTTCGAGCGGAAGCGCAGAATTCACTGCCACTTTAAATGCCCTGGGTCAACAATCATTACAGGAAGATGAGGCGAATTCTCTAAAGCGTTTCAAGGATTCGTTTGCTTCTTTTACAGACCGGAAAAATAAACTATTCGTAGGGCAACAGGTTTCCACTGATAGTATTAACCAGGATATTGCTTCTATGAAAGCAGCAATGTCTAACCTTGTAGAAGTTAACATGAAATTCGCAGAGCTCTCAAATATCAGTGCACAAAATACCATCACCCAGATGAGATACGCATTAATTATTGCCGGTGTCCTTGCCACTTTATTTGGGTTAGGGTTTTCCTTCTTTCTGACGAGGGCTATTGTTACGCCGGTTTCCCAATTAACCAAATTAACAAAACAATTGGCTGTTGGGGATCTGGATGTGAAAGTTACGACTGTGTCTAAAGATGAGATTGGTGAAATGTCATCTTCTTTCCAGGAAATGGTCGATTATCTTAAGTCAATGTCTAGGGTTGCAGATCAAATCGCAAGTGGAGATTTGACAGTACTTGTTAAGCCAAAAACCAGTAGAGATGTTTTTGGAACAGCTTTTAGTCATATGGTAGACAAACTTCATAATTTGATCACCCAGGTAACTGAAAATTCTGGATTAGTCAGTAAATCTTCAAATCAATTCAGAATCTCCCGCCAGCTGTAGCTACCAACCAGATCGCCACCACCATCCAGCAGGTCGCTAGCGGTACAGCCCAGCAGGCAGAATCGGTCAACAAGACCGCTTCTCCGTGGACCAGATGACCCGTGCCATCGATGGCGTCGCCAAGGGCGCCCAGGAGCAGGCTGCCGCAGCCAATACGGCGTCAACCATCACCGGACAGCTATCCTCCGCCATCGAACAGGTGGCCGGCAATGCCCAGGCTGTCGTCCAGCAATCCACCGCCGCTTCTGATGCCGCCAAACAGGGTACGGCCAAGGTGCAGGATACCCTCAAAGGTATGCAGAACATCAAACAGCGAGTGGGTATCTCCGCTGAGAAAGGTGCAGGAGATGGGTTCACGCTCCGATCAGATCGGAGAGATCGTTACCACCATCGAAGATATCGCTTCTCAAACCAACCTGCTAGCGCTCAATGCTGCCATCGAAGCTGCCCGCGCCGGTGAAGCCGGTAAAGGTTTCGCCGTCGTCGCGGATGAGGTTCGCAAGCTGGCCGAACGTTCCTCCACTTCCACCAGGGAGATTGGTGATCTAATCAAATCCATTCAGAAGACCGTCGCTGAGGCAGTAACTGCCATGGATGAAGGCGCCAAAGAGGTCGAACGCGGTGTTTTGATCGCCAATGAAGCCGGTGTTTCTCTCAACGACATCCTGAAGGCTTCCGAAGCTGTCAACCAGCAGGCTGACCAGGCTGCTGCTGCCGCCGAGCAGATGTCTGCTTCCGCCAATGAGCTCGTTGCCGCAGTTGATTCAGTCTCCGCTGTGGTCGAAGAGAACACCGCCGCCACCGAAGAAATGGCCGCCGGTTCCTCCGAAGTGACCCAGGCGATCGAGAACATTGCTTCTGTCTCCGAGGAGAATTCTGCCGCCGTCGAAGAGGTTTCTGCTTCCGCCGAGGAGATGTCTGCCCAGGTCGAAGAGGTCACTGCCTCCGCTCAATCCTTGGCAGAGCTTGCCAAACAATTGCAGGATGTGGTCTATCAATTTAAATTAACCAATTAGGTAAAGAGAACTGAGGCTGAAACAAACATATTCAGCCTCAGTTAAATAGTCCCTTTCTTTCTTGTGACAATATTAATGCCTTAACTTACTCACTCTTTATTCCTGTTTTATGGATATTTCCTTTTGGACAACTAAGATATAAATTGTGAAGATAAATTACTAAATGACTACAAAGAGGGGTCGGGAAATAGGAGATAATATGGAGCAACAACTTGTCGTTTTCGAATTGGCAAATGAGCAATATGGACTGGATATATCAGCAGTGGAAGGCATCATAAAAATGCAGGCGATCACCAAAATGCCGCAAGCGCCTGTCTTTGTTGAAGGGGTAACAAACTTACGCGGAACTGTTGTACCTGTGATCGATTTGCGCAAAAGGTTTACCATGCCAGCGCTCGAACATACAAAAGACACACGCATTGTCGTTGTTTATATGGAAAAAACCAAAATAGGTATGATCGTGGATGGTGTTTCAGAGGTCCTGCGTATCCCGGAAGAGTCCATCGAGCCAACACCGCCAATGGTCTCTAATGTCAACACTGCCTTCATTTGCGGCATAGCCAAGCTGGATGGCCGTCTGGTCACGCTGTTGGATCTTACCAAAGTGTTGTCTCTGGATGGAACAGGCATTCCCTGTTTAAAGCTCCTGCTATGTATAGGAGAGCTGATTTTATCAACATAAAAAAATATCGCTCATCGATTGGGCGATATTTTTTTATGCAAAGTTAATCAATACCTTACAGGTGCTTTACAGGTTTTTTTAGCCAGGCGATTATGATTATAAAAGTGGGAACAAATTCGATTTGCAAAGAAGTATTACAGGCAATAATTTTATACTAGAGGTTTATTTATGTCTATCAGAAAAAAGATATTGTTGGTTTTCTTTGCAATCATGGCAACGATTGCAGCAGCTCTGGTTCTTTTTTCTCAAACTGTTTTATTAGACAAATTCATTAATGTCGAGCAAAAACAAGCTGAATCTGAACTGGAGCAATTGAGCGCATCGATTGATCGTGAAAGAATTAACCTCTCTTCGACAGTAAAAGACTATGCAGTCTGGGATCTTACATATCAGTTCACACAGGATAGAAATATCTCCTTCATTGATACTAATATAACTCAGGAAAATTTTAATAATCTGGACCTAACCTATTGGATCATTACCGATATTCAATGGGGAGCTGATATTCAGCAAAGAAAATACATTTGGCCAACTAAAAGAAATATCACCATATATTATTTCTGGACTAAAAGAAAAAGATTTACTTAATCCCCGCCATATAGAAAAAAGCGGGCTTGTACTGATTAGCGGCCAACCAATCCTGTTTGCCACTCATCGCAATAACCACTACAGACGATCCAGGCTCTTCCGGTGGAATTATGGTGATCGGAAGAAACTTAGACGATGCATATATTAATAACCTTTATCCAAATACATCCACTCCATTAAAAGTATTACCATTCGAAAACCTGGTCAATGATCCTGTTACAGGAGAATGGGCAAATAATATATCTCTGGAAACCCCTAATTTTGTCAGAAATTTCGATGCCAACACCATCTATGGATACACCCTCATACAAGATATCTTCAATGATCCAGCTATCGTTGTGAAACTGGAAATTGCAAGATCAATTTACAAGGAAGGCCGCAATACCATCTATCTCTTCATTGGGATTATTGCCGGAATAGGCTGGATTGGTGCGGCGATTTTTGTCTGGTTGAATAATAAGCTTATCTTCAAGCCAATAAAAAAACTACAGGGAGTCGCAGCAGAATTGAGCAAGGGCGACTTCGCGATTTCACTGGACACAAAAAAGAAGGATGAAATTGGAGATGTTTATCGATCATTCAGCGACTTGATCCAATTTTTATCAGACATTGCACATGCATCGAAAAAAATCTCTGAGGGAGACCTGACAATCACAATTGAACCGCAGAGCGAGGAAGATGTATTGAGCCAGTCAACAAAGGAAATGGTTCAAAGTCTGTGTGAAAAAATTAGAATTTTCTCTGAGAACTCAAACATGGTTGAAATGGCATCATTGGACCTGACCGTGAATGCCACCGAAGCCAATAACTCAACTTCACAGATCACAAACACCATTCAACAGGTAGCCCACGGGATCACCGAACAAACGGGCTCGGTCAACAAAACAGCCTCAGCAGTAGATCAATTATCCAGGGCAATCGATAGCGTTGTCGAATGGCGCAGAAGATCAAGCACAGGCGGTTGAGCGTGCCGCATCAATTTCCAATCGCATCGCAGACATGATTCAGCAAGTACTATCAAGTATTAAGCAAGTTGCACAAGAATCGGTCAAAGCCTCAACGAATGCCGAAACAAGCTCTAAGATTGTGGTTGAAACGGTAAAAGGCATGCAGGCGATCAAGGAAACGATGGATGTCTCTTCAGAGAAGATCCATCAGATGGGAAACCGGTCGGATCAAATTGCAGATATTGCAGATACCATTGATGATATTGCAAGTCAAACAAACCTGCTGGCATTGAATGCCGCGATCGAAGCAGCCAGGGCTGAATCGCAAGCAACCCAGCTTGTAGAGGCAATTCTGAATCGGCAAATGATCAGCCAGGCTGTTTTGATAGATCATATTTATAGCGAAAACAACCAACGCAGCGCTGGCTTCCTGCCAGAACTGGCCAAGACCTGCCAGATGGACATCATATCCATCGCCAACGAGGATGGTGTTAACGAATTATCAAGCGACCCAAAATTGGTAGGGTTCCGCTATTCGGATAATCCAAAAGAACAGTCTTATGTATTCCGTCAATTGATTGGCAAGAAAAATGGCGTTGTATGCCAACCGCCACGAAAGCGAAACGTTGATGGAAAAATGTACAAGTATATTGGAATATCCCGCTCGGACGGTAAAGGCTTTGTCCAGGTAGGGTTCAACTCAGACTCACTAACCGCATTTCAATTCCAGGTGGGTGGTTTTGCTGTGGTTGCTTCCGAAGTATATCGGTTGGCAGAGAATGCGAAAGAGTTTGCCAAGAATATTGCCGCGATAATTAAGGAAATTCGCAAGTCTGTAACTGAGGCGGTCAATGCAATGGATCAAAGCGCCAGGGAAGTGGAAAATGGAACCCAACTTGCTGAAAAATCAACAACGGCTCTCGAGTCAATTATCTCTGCCGTACAAACTGTTACCAATCAGGCAGACGTTGCTAGCTTTGGCTGCCCAGGAAATGAACAACCTGACAGGAGAGATGCTTAGTTCCGTTGGATCGGTTTCAGAAATTGTCGAGGAGAATAAAGCAGCAACGCTGCAAATGTCAAAGAATTCTAATGAAGTAAGCGAGGCGGTAGAAAATTTTGCATCTGTCAGTGAGCAAAATTCGGCCGCAGTCGAGGAAGTTTCAGCGTCAACGGAAGAAATGAAATCTCAAGTAGAAATGGTTTCGAATGCTGCGTTGGAATTACGGCAAATGGCAAAAACATTGCAGGAAACAATTTTGACTTTCAATTTGCCTGAATGATGGAGGGAAAGATGAGTGATTATTTGATCTTTATCGGCGCTGTTGTAATTGGGAGCAGCTATTGCCTTAGGAATAACTTTGGTCATCTTTAAGCGGGGGATTGCAATTCGAATGAATGCCATCATTTGTGCATTATGCGGTATGTTTGCAATCGCCGGTTTCATCCTTGGAAAAAGCGGCGTAACAATTACGAATACTGGAATTACACTGGCTGTGACTCTTCCTATTGCTATCATACTTATAGTTATAATTATTGAATAATTTGGTCAAACCGATTAAAAAGTTGGACATGTATTTCAATGAATTATTATCTGGGAATCTCAATAATGATGTTTCATTAAAAAGTACAGATGAAATAAATGAAGTTGAAATAAGTCTGAATAAATTCATCCATTTCCTGCGAGAGACATCCGGCATTGCTGCTCAGGTTTCTGAAGGTGACTTAACCGCCCAAATAGAACCAAGATCCAATCAGGATACATTAGGGGTCGCATTCTCAGGAATGATCTCCAATTTAAAAAATTCATTACACAATGTCGCCGAGAATACCAATCTACTTAGAATCTTCCACCGAGCTGCTGATGTCGAATTCCTCGCAGGCAGGAACGGCATCCTCTCAAATTGCCATGACCATTCAACAGGTCGCCACAGGCATCACCCAGCAATCCGATTCGATCACGAAAACGGCTGCATCCATCGAACAAATGGCCCGCGCCATCGATGGCGTTGCAAAAGGTGCACAGGAGCAATCCCTCTGCAGTCAATCGTGCGGCACAAATCACAGATGCGTTGAATCAATCCATTAATCAAGTTGCGGAAAATGCAGAAAGAGTAAAGAAAGAGTCTGAGAATGCATCCAAAGCTGCTCATGATGGTTCTGGCACAATCACCGATACACTGGCTGGTATGCAGCGGATTAAAGATAAGGTGGAAACATCTTCATTGAAAGTCAAGGAGATGGGGGATAAATCCAAGAAGATCGTTGCCATCGTAGACGCCATCGAAGAGATATCATCTCAGACCAACTTACTGGCTCTGAACGCAGCCATTGAGGCAGCGCGGGCAGGAGATGCCGGCAAAGGCTTTGCTGTTGTAGCTGACGAAGTGAGAAAACTTGCCGAAAAAACAACCATAGAGGCAAAATCGATTGCCGAACTCGTAAAGGTCATTCAAAATACTGTAAAAGAAGCATCCAAAGCCATGGAGGATGGAACCGATGAAGTAGAAAACGGTGTTGGAATGGCCAGCAACGCAGGCAAAGCACTGGAAAAAATCCAGGATGTCATAGCAATGGTCAACAGTCAGGCAATCGAATCAGCAGATGCTGCAGATTCCATGCGTATTTCAGCCAGGGAATTGGTGTCTGCAGTGGATAGCGTTTCTGCGGTAGTAGAAGAGAATACTGCAGCGACAGAAGAAATGGCTGCCAGCTCCACCATGGTGACTCAAGCGATCGAAGATATTGCCAGTATCAGCGAGCAGAATTCAGCCGCTGTTGAACAGGTATCTGCCTCCGCACAGGAAATGTCGGAGCAAGTAGAAGAGGTAACAAAATCGGTGAATGGATTGGCAGGGATGGCCCAATCTCTTCATGCCACAATTTCGCAATTTAATTTGCAATAGATCCGAGGGTATTATGTGCTCAAATTTTAAGATATACCGCCTGAATTCCAAACATCCCCTTCTATATAAACTGCGCCGCTTCGCGCCATCCAATGATAACTTTGACAGGCTGTTTCGCTTTTCACCCGATGGGATCACTTATCCTTCGCAAAGATGGCTGTATCTCCATGGCAAACCCGGCAATGCTATGGATGCTTGGAATTGCGGATGAACGTAAATTGGATTCAACCTTCAATGTTTTCCAATACCTGGCAGAGGCAAATAAGGAAACGGTTGCCAGCGCTCTCGATATGGTCTTGATGGGGATGGTCCCGTCCACAAGGCTGGAGGCATCCTTTAAGCGCCAGGATGGATCAACTTTTTACGCTGAAATCGCCATCGGCGCATTCAGTGAAACCAGCCTCCCAACAGCGCAGATGATCGTCCATGACATCACTGATTATCGTATGGCAGAAGAACACTCCATGCAAATTCACATGGATCTGGAAATGTCGTTTACAGCCACATTAAACGGTTGGAGCCGCGGTCTGGAATTGCGTGACCGCGAAACGCCAGGGCATTCAGCCAGAGTCACTGATAAAACGATCGACATCGCCCTGAAAATGGGCATCAGTATAGAGCAGATCATGCATGTTCGGCATGGAGCCCTACTACACGATATTGGTAAGATGGCAATCCCAGATTCGATATTGTTCAAACCCGGTCCTCTCTCAGTTTATGAGCGTAATGTTATGGAGCAGCACCCCTCCTTTGCATACAATCTACTGCACAATATTTCGTACTTGAAACCTGCCCTGACAATCCCTTATTCACACCATGAAAAATTTGATGGTTCTGGCTATCCGCAAGGGTTGAAATACGATGAGATACCCATCGAAGCTAGAATTTTCTCTGTCGTAGATACATGGGATTCACTCAGTTCAGACCGCCCATATCGAACCGCCTGGCCTGACGAGAAAGTAAAACAATATATCACGGATGATCATGGCCAGCAATTCGACCCATCCATTGTTGATATTTTCCTTGAAACTTTATAAGAAAAAAACCGCCTCCAAATTTATTGGAGGCGGTTTTTGATTCAATTTGTTTAATCTTCTAAGGGACTATTCCCGAACAGGTTACAGAATCATTCGGAATTTTTGCCTCGTTAGTTCTCCATACTTTACCATCTATCTTAATGATACATTTGATATTTCCCATCTGGGTCGGATTCCCGCCTGTAAGGTAAACTTCTGTGCCTGAAGGGTTTGTCCATGTTTTTTCCCATGGGGTGGATATTTGAAGTTTTTCCGTTTGGTTGTTTCGGGCATCTTTGTAGTTAATAAAAGCAATACCACCGGAAGATTCGATCCGAAAAGTCACCTTGTGGGATGCCGCTTTGGGAGAAAAAACATTGAAATTGATAGCTAGAGCAACCAGCACTATGCAAAGGATGGATACTGCCAGGATTTGAATTATAAGTTTTCGTCGATCCATAAGTTCTCCTTCAGAATCCTAATCGCTTTTGATGATGAGAATAATTATGATTGGTCTAACCAGTTTGTTGCTTTTTCAATAGTTGATATGATATCCTACAATTACCGCTTGATTTGTTTAAACAACTGTTCAATAATTAATTATATAATAAATGAACTACTTAATGATATAACCATGATCCATATATTTAGACGCAGCCTGATTTTCGCAATAATTGCTTCATTATTTCTTTCCGGTTGTGTATCGTCCAACAAGGAAGAAGCAATAATTCTAGCCGTCATCCTGCCTGGCTCTGTCCTTGACCAGGATTATAACGCGCTCGCATTGACCGCCATTAAAGAATTACAGAATAACAAAGTTGTCGTACGCTATTTGGAAAATATCTCTGTTTCAAACTGCACAAAATTTGCAAATGAGTACATAGAAAGCGGTTCCAATGTAGTTTGGCTCCATGGCGGCCAATATCTAAACCCGGGGCTTGCCCTTGCCAGGCAAAATCCAAAAACAACCTTCATCCTGGAAACCGATAGCAAGCCGGTGGATTCCCCTGCCAATGTGTGGTTCATCGATCGTAATTTTCCGATGAGTTTCTACATCCTCGGAAGAATAGCGGCTATATGCAGTGAATCAGGAAAAATTGGATATCTGACTGGACTGAACCTGCCTTTCACCTTCGGCGAGGTGCATGCCTTAGAACAGTCTATCGCAGATTCCGGTGCAAAGGTTGAACTCTATCCCGTTTGGGTCGGAGACATGAACGATACCGCTCTTGCAGAGTTGGGCGCTCAACAGTTGATTGATGAAGGCGTGGATGTAATTATTGCCTCCATCAATCTGGGTATATCAGGGGCTGTCAAATCGATCCTTGAATCGGAAAGGGTAATTCTTTTCACATCAAAATACACAGACAAAAGCAACCTGGCCCCTGATCGTTATATCACATCCGCATTATATGATTTCAACATTCCCATCATGAAGATTTTAGAAAATATAATGAATGGTAATCGGAGTGGATATATTCTGATGGATCTAAACTCTGGCATCTCCATCCAAGTTCCATTACAAAACACACCGCCGGGGCTGGATGAATTATTGATAACAATTCAAGACGATCTAGCAACCAATCGGATAAGAGTGATCCAGGATTTTTCACCAATAGATTAGTAAATATCCAACCTAATAAAGAGCTACAAAACTCCCTTTACCCATGCAACGACCACCATGGTGTGTTTTGTCTATTGGTAATGGTGTTCCTTTTTGAGACTTTAGTGTGTCAACAAGCAACTTAAATAATTCTGGGAAAATAGTTTTCAACCCATTTCAAGTATAATCCAAGCCATCATGCTAAATCTTCGCCAACCATTCTATAAGACTCTAATATCATTATCCATTCCCATTGCCATCCAGCAGCTTTTTGTTGCCGGGTTAGCCATGGTGGATGTGATGCTGGTTGGTCAATTGGGTGATACGTCAATAGCTGCAGTCGGCCTGGCCACCCAGGTTTACTTTATACTGTCGCTCCTATATTTCGGTATGAGCAGCGGGTCTGCCATTTTTACGGCACAGTACTGGGGAAAACAAGATAAAGACAGCATTCAACAGGTTCTCAGCTTAAATATCATTTCAAATATCATGATAGGAGTCGTTTTTACAATCATTTCCCAGATCTTCCCTGAGTTCATTTTAAGACTGTTCAGCAGTGATCCGGATGTAATTCGGGTAGGCAGCGAATACCTTCGCATTTTTTCAATTGGATTTGTATTTACTGGTATAAGCTATGCCATCTTCACCGTACTTCGCAGCACAGAAAATGTGAAAATTCCAATGATGGTTGGCGGCTCTATCCTGACATTCAATACAATACTGGGATACATCTTAATTTTTGGAAAATTTGGCATGCCATCATTAGGAGTCAACGGTGCTGCGATTGCGAATGTGTCTGCCAGAATCCTCGAAGTCATCGTTATTGTCCTAATCACAAGAGTTAGATCATCAAGTGTCGTAATAAAACCCGCGGTTGTTTTTCCAATCAAACCAATTTTTATTAAACGATATCTAGCTACAGCCATGCCCGTAACCGTCAATGAACTCATCTGGTCCTTGGGAATTTCAGCCTACACATCCATTTACGCTCACATTGGCACTGAATCGATCACAGCAATTAATATTGTATTCACTATCGAGAACCTTGCTTTCGTCCCTTTCATCGGGTTGGGAAATGCATGTGCAATCATGATCGGCAAGCGGATTGGGGCCGGTGATATCAATGAAGCATCCAGTTATGGCAAAAGGGTGATGTTGATCAATGGTGCCATCGCCTTATTAATGGGCGCCTTGATTCTCCTGAACAAAAACTGGATATTGAACATTTACAAAATATCAGAGACTTCAAAGGATTTAGCGCACCTGGTTCTCATTGTCCTCTCTGTCGCACTACTGGTAAAATCCACCAACATGATCATGATCATTGGTATCATTCGTGCTGGCGGTGATACACGGTTCGGCTTGTTTGTTGAACTGCTAACAATGTGGATCTACGCTGTTCCGGCAGCTTATATCAGCGCCAACGTTTTTCATCTCCCTGTGTACTGGGTGGCAACAGTTGTCGCGTTTGAGGAAATAATTAAATTTATTCTAATTTTCTCCCGCTACAGATCCAGAAAATGGATCCATCATTTAACCCAGGCAGATCTTGAAATTGCATAACTTAGAAATTTGCAGCTTGCTTTTGAACAACCCTTTCCCGCCTTACAGAAATAAATGAAATTATCAGGCTTACACCCAGGATACATGCTCCACCATAATATAACGTGGATATATCAAATTTGCCCAAAATTGCATAACTTACCACCGGAGCCAATGCAAGGCCAATATCCGCGGATGTAGCCATGATGCCCAACTTTAACGATTCCTTTCCGGATGTACCACTGTCGATCAGTATTGCCGGGATGATCGTCTGCACCACTGCACCGTTGATGGCAAAAGTGAGAATCCCTAAGAGGAAAAACACTGGCGTCCTGACATTAACAATGATCAATAGACCGGCAATCCCAGCGATTAAACCGCTTGAAATTATGACCCAACGATTTGAAACATGATCGGAATATTTCCCGACAAGTGGAGAAAGCATAGCAGAAGCGATTGCTCTTACACCAAGAACTATCCCACCGGCTGTTGCTGCCGAAATAACTACTAATCCCAGGTTTAATGTCGCACCATAAACCGTCATAAAATAATAGGTGATCGTGGACATCAGAATGCCTTCACCTACAAAAAAAGTAATACCATAGATCAGATTGCCTGAAACCACATCAAAATTACGGATCGCGTGAATAATGGCTGTGAATCCTTTAATCTTCCCTGGTTGTGTTTCAAGTTCGATTCGGTTATCATCGATAGTGATTGATTCCAAATTCAACGTCTCTGGAACAAATATCCAGGCTTCAACCGCTCCAATAAAACCCAGGAAAGAACAGATATACATTGTTGTTTGAAAACCGAACCATCCATAGAATAAAGCCCCTAAAAACGGCATAAGCGCAAGACCGATCAAATAGTATGTCTGCAACAAGCCCGAACTTCTACCTCGTTGATCCGCAGGTGTGCAATCCATGACCATGGAATATGCAGTGATATAAGAAATGGAGAAAGCAACTCCCCACAAAATCCTGCCCAGTAGAAATATCCAAAATATCTCATAAAACTGGTACATAAGTGTGGCAAATGCACCAATAAAATAGCCAGTAATAAGAAATCTTTTTCTGCGACGCGAATCCAAGAGGTAGCCAACAATTGGATTACTAATAAAACGAACAAATCGATTGGCGCTTAAAATCACCCCAATCCCGGTCAGGCTGATTCCAGCCGTCACGGCTACGATTGGAAGGACGGCATACAGCGTTAAATCTCCTGCCAGAGAGAAGATGATGGCGATTCCAATGGCAGCGATGATCCTATCGGTACTTGGTAGTTGTTTCATATTATCTATGCGCAGTTTTATTGCAGCTTATGAACAATTCAATATCTTCCCCGCGTTGATTGAATAGACTTGCTGCAATATTTCATCCGACAGTCCTAAACCATAGATCGCCCACCTACCCTGAGTTGGTATATGGGAGCTGGAATAATTGAAAGTACTCATCCTCGGTTTCCAAAAATCGAAATGCAATTTGATATGCTGCCCGATCAATTCCCATATCCAGACCAAATAAAATCCTATTTGCATATTTTTGAAAGAATTGTTTTGCTGAGTATGGTTGTCTTCCAAGTTCTGCTATCCTTGCAGAAATGTCAACATAAAAATTTTGGTTTTTATCCAGCATCCTTCCAACCCAGGCCAGGTTTTCAGCATAGCAGCCAACGTGGGCACCGATGAAAGTGGTATTCTTATTTCGGTTTACCATTTGGGCAAACCCATCCAGAATAGTTTTCATTGAAGGATAAGGCGGGTTTGGAAAATGCCAATCGGGATTGACATTTATTTCTTCCCATCTTTCATTCCTGAAATCTTTCGGCTCAAAGAACGCAGCCGGATCTGCAACATGGATCATTACCGGCCATTTTAACTCAGCCGCTGTCTCCCAGAGCACATCCAACCGACGATCATTCACTTCGACCAGTTCCTGTTTGTGGTCACGTACAGATAACCCCAGGGTTTTCCAGACCTTCAAACCAGAGGCTCCCCATTTTGCCTGTTCCCGCATGCGCCGGGCTGCCCAATCAGGAAAGCCATCACCATAGGTTTTCCATTTGTCCCAGTTTATCCCGCCAAATACCTGAAACCGGTCTGTTTGTTCGGGTTTCAGTTTGGCAAGGTGTTTCTGCAGGATCTTCTCTCCCCACCCTCCATCCAGATCAACGATCATTTTTACATTTACAGCATCCATTTCGTGGAGGATCTCTTCCAATGGACGATTAATCCACCCTCCACCAAATTCATCGTCCAAATGATTGTGGGCGTCGATCACAGGAAAGCGTGCTTGCTTCACAAGGGTTTTCTTTGTGACCAGCATTGGTATCGGGTTATACTCTTCCAGTTGCATGCATGCCTCTTTTAACTCAGTTATTGTAGATTAGAATACTCTCTCTTTGTGAAAGAATCAAGCATTCTCCACTACAAAATTCATAATTTCATTTCAAAGTTGATTGCCATTCCATAAAAACCCAAATATGCATAGATGATATAATTTAATTATTGTTTTCACCTGCAATTTAACAAAAATCATCATTTACCCCAAATAAGACCGGAGGATTGAATATGGAAACCTTGAAGTTACCTGGACCAAAAGCCCTTGAAATGATAGCGCGTGACCAATTGGTCATATCGCCATCCTACCCGAGAGGTTATCCTTTTGTCATGGATCATGGACTGGGAACAGAGGTGTGGGACGTCGATGGAAACCGCTTCCTCGATTTCGCAGCAGGTATCGCAGTAGCTTCAACCGGACACAGCCATCCCAAAGTCGTGAAAGCAATCCAGGAACAGGCTGAAAAGTTCATTCACATATCATCCGATTTTTATCACCAAAAATGGGTGGAGTTGGGCGAGAAACTGAACCAGATAGCTCCATTTGATGAGCCAGCTATATCATTTATGACCAATTCAGGCACCGAAAGCGTGGAGGCAGCCATCAAACTTGCCCGCTACACTACCGGCCGCTCACAATTCATTGGATTTCTGGGTGGTTTTCATGGCCGCACAATCGGTGCCGTTTCCTTTACAGCATCGAAATCCTCATATCATCGGGGTTTTTATCCACTGATGAATGGCGTGGTGCACGCTCCATTCCCCGATCCATATCGGCCAATTTTACATTCAGAATCCGGTGAAGATTATGGTGAGACAGTAGTCAGATACTTAGAAGAGCAAATATTAGGTCGCATCCTTCCAGAAGACGATGTTGCTGCCATCCTGCTCGAACCCATTCAGGGTGAAGGTGGTTATATTGTGCCCCCGCCAGGATTCTTCCCTGCCTTGCGAAAATTCTGCGACCGGCACGACATTCTTCTCATCGCAGATGAGGTCCAGGCTGGCATGGGACGAACCGGCAAATGGTGGTCCATTGAGAATTTTGGCGTCGAACCTGATATTATCTGCTCCGCTAAGGGGATCGCATCCGGCATGCCATTGGGCGCCATGATCGCCAGAAAGAGTATCATGGATTGGCCAAAAGGCTCACATGGAAATACGTATGGTGGAAATCCAATTTCCTGTGCCGCCGCTCTAGCCACCATCCAACTGATCGAAGAAGGTATGATGGACAATGCATCCGAAATTGGAAATTACACACTTAATGGATTAAAAGAAATCGCAAATCGTCATCCCAGTATGGGAGAGGTGCGTGGAATAGGTTTGATGATTGGAATTGAATTTGTCACGGATAAAATCACGAAAGAATCCGCTCCAAAATTGAGGGATAACGTGGTTGACCTGGCTTTCGAACGTGGATTGTTACTGCTAGGCTGCGGAAAGAGTGTTATCCGAATTTCTCCACCGCTTTCCGTAACGCGATCAGAAGTCGATGAGGGACTTGCCATCCTTGAAGAAGCAATTCGCATTGCAGAGAATGGATAATGCTGCCAGATTTTCGTGTCCGTCAACGTGATTACCTTTTGGAGATTGCCAGAGCCTTAACCGAAGAGTTGGATCTGGACAAACTGCTTGGGCGTATTTTAAAGATCGCTCTTGAAATGATGGCCGGTCAGGCAGGTTTGATCGCATTGCGCGGTGCTGGCGAAGGGTGGCGGCTAGCTGCCACCGACAGTCTGGCTGCGTCATTTATACGCTTCCTTGAACCATTGTTAAAACATATACCAGACCTGGATGACCCGGCTGCCTCTGAAATTCCAGCCATAACCCGCATCATCAATGAAGTAAGCAACCTTGCAACATTTGGATTATTGGCTGGTGTCGGTCTGCCTCTCGTGGCACGCGGCAACGTGATCGGTGTCATATTTATTTTCCGCAGCTACCAGGGTGTTTTTTCTACCAACGATCGCACCTTGTTGAAGAGCTTCGCTAATCAGGCAGCCATCGCCGTAGCCAATGCACAACTGTACCAGCAAGTTAAGGAAGAAAAACACCGGCTCGATGGCATTCTTGAATCTGCTGCAGATGGAATCCTAATTCTCACACCTCAACTAACCATCACACTTTGCAATCCTTCATTTGCGACACTCTCACATAGAACGACGGCAGAAATCACCAACCGACAACATGGCGAGATTGTGCAATGGGCAAATCCACCCCAGGGGCCCACACTGGAAAAAGCAGTAGAAGGTGGATGGCCACTTAGTCAAAAAGCATATTTATATGTAGAAGGCGATCTGGCACGGCCGGATCCTTGCGTTCCGTTGCCAATCGGTATCACATATGCGCCGTTATTAAATGCAGATGGCGGTGTTCTAAACATCATCGCAACTGTCCGCGACATCACCCGTTTCCGGGAGGCTGACGAATTGAAGAGTACATTCATTTCAATTATCAGTCATGAATTGAAAACTCCTGTCGCATTGATCAAAGGGTACGCCGGAACTCTGAGAAGGAAAGATGCCGATTGGGATAGTGAGATCGTGGATGACAGCCTGACTGTTATCGAAGAGGAAGCGGATCGTTTAGCCACCCTCATCGAAGACCTATTAGATTCCACCCGATTGCAATCCGGAGTATTAAAATTAAAGAAAAATGATATTTCCATCCCTGATCTGGTGAAGAGGTTGATGGAAAGGCTGCAAAACCAGACCCAGGTGCACAATCTCTCACATAAATTCCCCGCTGATTTTCCCGTCATCCTGGCAGATGAACATCGCCTGCGTCAGGTGTTCAGCAATCTCATCACTAACTCCATTAAATACGCACCAGCAGGTGAGATCATCATCAGCGGGAAGGTCCTTGCAGATGAAGTGATTGTCAGCGTCAGCGATGACGGCCCTGGCATCGAGGCGACAGACATACCACACGTTTTCGACCGCTTTTATCGATCGCCTGAGTCCGCCAGAAAAACGAAAGGAGCCGGACTGGGCCTTTACCTTGCCCGTTCGATCGTCGAAGCGCATGGGGGTAGAATCTGGGTTGAACAGAGGGAGGAACACAGGGGAGTTCGAATCAGTTTTTCGCTACCCCGATAAACCTTTCACGATAAAATCAGAGATGATTTCCAGATGGTATAATTCAGGGATTAAATCTTAAATAAAGGGAGAAAACATGCCCCAAACACGAACCTCCTGCCCGCGCTGCCGGCAGCCCGTTATGGCTGAGATCACTCAGCTTTTTGATACAAATATCGACCCCCAGGCAAAACAAAAAATATTATCCGGACAGTTCAATGTTGTTAATTGCCCAAGCTGTGGATATCAGGGTAACTTATCCACCCCGCTTGTTTATCATGATGCAGAGAAAGAATTACTGCTTACCTTTTTCCCGCCTGAACTTGGGTTGCCTGTAAACGAACAGGAAAAGATGATCGGACCTTTGATCAACCAGGCAGTCAACAAGCTGCCGCTTGAAAAACGAAAGGCATACATACTTCGCCCGCAAACCATGTTGACCATGCAGGTGTTGATCGAAAAAGTTTTGGAAGGCGAAGGAATTACTCGTGAAATGATCGAAGAGCAGGAGAAGAAGATTGGCCTCATTCGTGAATTGATGACTGCCTCGGATGCCGACAGACCTGCCATTCTTGAGAAACAAAAAGATTTGGTAGATGAAGTTTTTTTCTCCCTGTTCAGCCGCATCATTGAATCTGCCGCTGCCAGCCAGGATAAAACTAGCGTCGAACAATTATCCGCTGTTGAAAACCTGCTCCTTGAGAACACTGATCTAGGCAAGGAAATGAAGAAACAAGCTCTCGAGGCAGAGGAAGCTGTTAAATCCTTGCAAGAATTAAGTAAGACTGGTTTTACCCGCGAAAAGCTCCTGGATTTGATCATCCAGGCGCCAAATGATATTCGCGTGGCCACATTTGTCAGAATGACCCGCTCTGGAATGGACTACAATTTCTTCCAGATTCTTACTGAACGCATCGAAGCAGCCAAAGACAGCGAAAAAGAAAAACTATTGACTCTGCGCGAATCGATCTTGAAAATGATTGATGAAATAGACAAACAAACCCAGGCGCAAGTCATCCAAATTGAGCAGTTGATCGACAAGGTCGTTCAAGCGCCGGATATTCCCAAAGTGATGGAACAAATCCTACCTGCTGTCAATGAGCTATTCATTGAAGTACTTAAAAAACAACTCGATGCAGCAGCAAAGAAAAATGACTCTGTCCGCCTGGGTAAATTACAAGAGATGGTAAGTGTCATTGAAAAGGCTTCAACACCTCCACCAGAATATGAATTCATCGAAAAGCTATTGGAAGCAGAAGATGAACCTGCTATTCAGAAGTTGCTGGATGAGAACCCGCAATTGATCTCGGCGGAATTGACCCAGTTAATACCGGGCCTGATCAACCAGGCCGAGACGCAGAAGGAAGCCCCGGAAGTTTTGGATAAATTGCGCCAGATCAACAAATTGATCTTGAAAAAATCCATGAAAGCCAATCTGGCAAAGTAAGCTGTTAATCAATAAAAGACACTGCATGATGGAAATGTGGTGTCTATTTATTTAAGATATTCAATTTCAAACAATTCGTAGATACCTGGCTTTTTGGACTTTTTTTTGACATTTAACTTGAAGTATGCTATTTTTAACGCATCTTATGTTCGAGTAGGGAAAATGCAAAGAGAACGTGTTTCTGAAAATGTTTACTGGTTTCAAAGCGATGTGTACGCTCAGGTTACTGCCGGTGTCATTGCTGGACCGCAATGGGCAGTATTGGTGGATACGCTTGCATTACCAGAAGAGACTCTCGCCATGCGGGATTTTATCGAAACAGAATTGAGTGTGCCAGTGCGGTATGTGATAAACACCCACCACCATGCCGATCATTGCTGGGGAAACAGCTTCTTCCCAGGTTCAACCATCATAGGGCATGATCTTTGCCGAAGATTGCTGTTGGATTCAGGATCTTCAGCCTTGGAGCAGGCAAAAAAGGGCAATCAAGCGCTCCGACAGGTAAAGATCGTGGCTCCACATTTAACATTTAACTCAGGATCCATGTCTTTGCGAGTTGGGAAGAAAAATCTCGTAATGATGAATCTGAAAGGACACAGCCAGGATGGTATCGGCGTTCTGGTGGAAGAAGATCGAGTGTTATTTGCAGGAGACAGCTTCATGCCACTCCCATATATCGTAGATGGAGAAATAGATGAACTTGCCAATACGCTAAAAAGTATTGGCAAAATGGGTTTGGAAAATGTTGTCCAGGGACATGGTGATATTATTCTTCGCGGAGAGATAGAAGATGCCTGTAAGGATAACGTTAACTACTTAAATGCGGTCCGCAAAGCAGCAAAGACAGCGACAAAGAGGCGAAATCCTCTGGAATACCTGGCGGAAATTGATATTGAATCCTGTGGGAAAAGCCGAGTGCTCCTAGGCGGTCTGGCAGCCGATCTGCACAAGCGCAATTTACGTTATCAATATCAGCTTTTTTCAGATGCAGAGGCAGTTCCTGATGGAACTCCGCTTTAATCTGCTATTTAGCTTTCTTCTTTTGTTTGTTTATCAACGATCGTATACCAACAATACGCTCATTTCCACTGAGCAGTCTTTTTATATTGGGCAACAATGCGATGACCAGCAGGATTTGCGCAATCACCCCATAAACGACATAAGCCCAAGGTGAGTTGAAGTAAATGGCTCTGATAGTAAAGAAAATGATAGAGAGAAAAGCGACCGAGAGTGTAGTCACTGAAGCATAGCCAACCCCGAACAAGATCAGCAATCCGATTGGAAGGATGACAAAAAGGCTGAGGGGATAGAAGGCGAAAGAACCTCCCAAACACGGCGCGCCGCCAGCCCCTCCGCGTAGAACGTACTTGCCAGGAGCGGGCCGCTCCAATAAAAATACCGAATAGTTATGGCCCAGAATGGCAAAGACAGCTGCAATCACTTCCATCCATGGATTACCTGGAAAGATGGATTGCGCGATCAGAACTGCAATGATCGCTTTGACAAAATCCATCACCGCGGTCAACACACCCGCGCCGATACCGGCTGCCCTGCCGGCATTCGTTCCACCGGTTCGACCACTCTCGATGGTTCGAATATCATGCCCTTTTAGAATTTTAACGAAGATCAAACCAAAAGGTATTGAACCCATGAGATAAGCAAGAGCAATAACTGTAATAATTTTCAAAACAATCATTTCACATCCTATTAACAAAATAAATAACACTTCTTAAGAAATTTAGTTTCAGGCAAGTTTTTCATAGCTGATAATTAGTGGAAATTCCCGATAAACAGCATCTTTGATTATAAATCCTTTTATCTGCCAATCACATATCACTTTGGACACAATTATTTTTATTACTCCTGGATAGAAATCCTCAGCAAGGTCTGTTTCAGATGGCGTGATTGGACCACTGGGATGACTGTGATAGATTGCCATCAGGTCCTGGCTGTGCTCTTCCATCCAATTAAAGGATGACAACATTTCATTCCCATCCATATTGAATTTGCTTGAACTATGCAAAGTATTAGTGATAGAAAATTGACGTTGAACAGCTTTGCCAGTTCCAGAAAGGAGTCCGCACACTTCCTCAGGAAGACCAGCCTCAGATTGTGCTTTCATCAACTGTATAATTTTTATTGGGATGATAAGTGATTCAATTATTAAATTCATATAGAGCAAATTATCCAATGATCACAGCCAGGATCACAAGTAAAACAAAAATAATGACCGGTTCCAACAAAGAACGCCGGTTAAATTGACTTCGTAAGACGGATTCTGAGATCGAGATTAGTCCATAAAGCAAACCGATCAATACCAACCCAAATTGAACGGGAGAGAGAGGCAGGTAATGTAAACCAGCGGTAACCTGCACGATGATCATGGAAATACCCAATCCCCACGAGTATTGCCAAGTGTTCCCGGAACGCAGATGGATGATGCGCAACGCTACGAGGCCACTGCCAATTCCAACTGCCGGAAGTAGTAAATACAAGCGAATGCCAGTAGCCCGTAAACTGATTGCCATGATCAAAAATAGCGCCAGGGATAACGCTGATAATCCCATACCGACGAATGTTGATCTCGTGTCTTCTGGGTCAACAGTGATGTACTCGGCAAGAATCACCAGGATGAACAATATTCCACCGGAAAGAAAAACGCCCCACCATGTGATCCCTACCGGTGTGGAATACAGTGGAATTCCGATCACCCAGGCTGTCAATGCCGGCAGCATCCAATGCTGGGTTCTGTCTATTACCCGCTTTCGCGGGTGGCCGGATATGATCCAATCCATCCCGGTTGCCGCTAATATTGCGACAGTAACAGTGACAAGATGGCGAAATTCAAAATTTATTGGAATGAAAATTCCTGGCAATTGGATCGCTATTGGATTGACTGGAATCACCAGGTATTGCGACATGGCATATGCCAATAGAATCACACCCGTAAGCATGCTCAACCGGTTTGGATCAGGTAAATGGGAGCTTTTCTCCATCATTCTCATTTTACTATCAAACCCGCTTATGGTAAAATTAAGGATTGTATGAATAGCCGTCCCGACCTAAATCTCGAGTTAAAACCCAAACTCATACCCAGTATTTTTGCCGGGTTTGAGGCTGTTGCCAATCACCTGGAGTTGATCATCATCCCGATTGTCCTCGATCTTTTCCTATGGTTTGGACCGCATGTGCGGATTAACAATATCATCCAACCTTTCATCAAAGGACTGATCCTGCCATCCAGTTTGCAAAATGCGGATTTTGAACAGGTGTTTACCACCACCCGTGAACTCTACCTTCTCATCGCGGAAAGGTTCAATGTCTTTTCAGCTTTTCGCACCCTGCCGGTTGGTATTCCAAGTTTGATGAACAACATCTCACCGATTATTAACCCTGTCGGGTCGCCAATCATCATGGAAGCAAAGAATTTTTCTAGCACATTTATGATGTGGCTGGTGATTAGCCTGGTTGGTTTGATTGTCTCCAGTTTCTATTACAACTCGATCTGCCAGGTGATAACCACTGAAAAAACAAAATTAAATCCGGGCTCGATCGGCTGGCAGACGCTACAACTTCTATACCTCACCATTTTATCTATCCTTTTTATCCTTGTCATTGTCTTCCCGGCAATGATGATCGTATCTTTTTTATCCCTTCTCACTCCGTTCTTTGGCCAAATAGCCTTATTTGCGGGCGGACTTATCATCATCTGGATCGTCACACCCATGCTGTTTGCACCGCAGGTGATCTTCATGCAGCATCAGTCTGCCTTGAAAGCAATCCTTTCGAGTATTCGCATGGTACGGTTCGCCCTGCCAACGACCGGGCTGTTTTTCCTTATGGTCATTATCTTAAGTCAGGGTTTGGTATTGTTATGGCAGATTCCAGGCGAAAATTCCTGGTTCACGCTGATCGGAATTGCCGGAAATGCCCTGGTAAATACAAGCTTGCTGGCAGCGATCTTTATATATTATCGAGATGCAGTCAAATGGATCCAATCCATCATTACAAAAAATAACCTTTCGCAGGTATCGCCTGTTGAGGGACCGAAGGACGTCTAACGGAGATTTTATGAATAACTCGTCAAATATTAGTTCTTACGGCGCTAAAGATATTCAAGTTCTGGAAGGTTTGGAAGCTGTTCGCCGCCGGCCAGGAATGTACGTTGGTGGAACCGATATCAAAGCCTTGCATCATCTGGTGTATGAGGTGGTTGATAACTCCATCGATGAAGCCCTTGGCGGCTACTGTGACATCATCGAGATCACAATCCACCCGGATAGCAGCGTTACTGTAGAAGATAATGGTCGCGGTATTCCGGTGGACATCCACCCTGAGAAGAAAAAATCCGCTCTAGAAGTGGTCATGACCATCCTCCATGCCGGCGGCAAATTTGGCGGCGGCAGTTACAAGGTCTCCGGCGGTTTGCATGGCGTTGGTGTTTCTGCGGTAAACGCGCTCTCCGAATGGTGCGAAGTTGAGATCCGCAGAGATGGCAAAGTGCACTATCAGCGCTATATTCGCGGCGTGCCCCAAGAACCGGTCAAAGAGATCGGTAAATGCGACCCCTTGGCATCAGGAAGCAAGACTACCTTCAAATTTGACCTTGAGATTTTCAAAGAACCCGGGCTGGATTACAGCTTTACCACCCTTATCCAGCGTTTCAGGGAGATGTCATTTGTCACCCGCGGCGTCACCATCCATATCGTGGATGAACGATCTCATAGGGAAATGACCTTCCACTTTGAAGGCGGAATCAGCTCGTTTGTGCGCTACCTTAACCGCAACCGCGAGCAACTGCATCCGGTATGCTATATCGAAAAAGAAATTGAAGGCATCACGGTTGAAACCGCAATTCAATACACCGATTCATATTCAGAATCAGTATATTCTTTCGCCAACACCATTAACACCATCGATGGCGGAACCCACCTTACCGGTTTACGCACTGCCACCACGCGTGTTATCAATGATTACGGAAGGCGCTCCGGATTGTTAAAAGATGCAGATACCAACTTTACCGGCGATGATACCCGCGAGGGCATGACAGCCATCGTCAGTATAAAGCATCCCGACCCGCAGTTTGAAAGTCAGACCAAAGTCAAGTTGATGAACCCCGAAGTGCAAACTTATGCCACTCAAGTCATTGGTGAAGGCTTTGCCCGTTTCCTGGAAGAGAACCCCCAGACTGCCAGGTCCATCATCCAGAAATGCCTCACCTCCGCTCGCGCCCGCGATGCCGCCCGCAAAGCCAGGGACCTGGTCATCCGCAAGTCTGCCCTCGAAAGCATGACACTGCCAGGTAAACTGGCAGATTGCTCCGATCGCGACCCAACCAAGACTGAACTTTACATCGTCGAGGGAGACAGCGCAGGCGGCTCGGCAAAACAAGGCCGGGACCGACACTTCCAGGCCATCCTCCCGCTGCGCGGTAAGATTCTCAACACCGAACGCGCCCGGTTGGACAAAATTTTGGGCAACAATGAGGTCAAAGCAATGATCTCCGCCCTCGGCACCGGCATCGGCGATGGTTTTGATATTTCCGGGCTGCGTTATGGTAAAGTGGTCATCATGACCGATGCCGACGTGGATGGTAGCCATATCCGCACCCTGCTGCTCACCTTCTTCTTCCGTTATATGGTGCGCATTATCGAAGAAGGTCATTTGTACATTGCCCAGCCGCCGCTCTACCGCATGAGCCACCGCGACAAGGTGCGTTACGCCTATACCGAAAATGAAAAAGAAGTCATCCTGAAAGAATTGGGAGTCACAGCCGAAAAAGCCAACCTGCAGCGTTACAAAGGTCTGGGCGAAATGAATCCCATCCAGTTGTGGGAAACAACCATGAACCCCGAGCACCGCACCATGCTGGTAGTTGGAATTGACGATGCCGCCGAAGCTGACCGCACCTTTGACATGCTGATGGGAGAAGCCGTCCCACCCCGCAACCGGTTCATTACCACTCACGCACATGATGTGCGCAATTTAGATGTGTAGTTTTACTCAACCTTATTCTCAAACTTCACACCATATCCCCGCAAGGTCGTAATGTAATTGTGGTCCGGATCGATGCTTTTCAACCTCTGGCGCAGACGGCGCACCAGCGCGTCAAAAGCCTGGTCTGAAACCCCTACCGCCTCCTCCACCCCCCACACTTTGGGGATCAACTCATCCCGCGAGACGACCGCCCCTTCCTGTTCCACCAGGAGCTGCAATAATCGTAATTGAGAAGCAGAAAGCGGTGGCAGCACTTCGTCCTTACCAATCCAAACCCGACGGGAACGTTTGTCAAAGTGCAGTTTGGCCGTCTTTGTCTGTACTGCTGGTAACTGGCTGGCATTCAGTGGCAGGGTGGATTCAGAGCTTAGATATACAAAATGCTGCACTAGCGCCATCTGCACAAAATCTCCATCAGAGAGCATGATCGAATTATCTACTTTTTTACCGTTGCAATAGGTACCGTTCTTACTGCCCAGGTCTTCCAGGATCGTTCCATTGGCAGCCGGCATGATATTCGCGTGAAAGCGGGATATTTGCCTATCTGGAATGACGATATCGCAGGAGATATCCCTGCCTACCACCATGGTTTTCGAGATCGTCCAGCGCTGACCATTCAGCGGCCCAGTCTGCCCGATAAAAACGGGTATTTCATCTCCCCTGTTGACCATTTGCTCTCCTCAAAGTGTGGTCTGTGAATAACTGATAATCTGATAAGGTATAATATAACAGAAAATACCATAAAGGCAATATTGATCTTCGCCGAAAGTAATGATCAATAATTTCTTGTCAAATTCATCGAAAGGTTCCATGCCTGTTTCGCTAAAAGCGGGTGAAGTTATTCGCGCACGATACAAGATCTACCGTATCATCGGTCAGGGTGGGATGGGGAGCATCTACCTGGCAGATGATCTGCGCCTGGATGGCCGTCAGTGTGCCATCAAAGAAGTGGAACACGATAAGACCATGCCGGAAGAACTTGTCCGCCAGGCACGCGAACAATTTCTACGCGAGGCTACCGTCCTCGCCCGGCTGGATCATCCCAACCTGCCCAAGGTCTCCGATTACTTCTCCATAGGTCCGCGCGACTACCTGGTGATGGATTTCATTCCCGGCAAAGATCTGCGAACATTGATGATGGACGCTCGCAAGGCAGAAACATTCCTGTCGGAAAAAGATGTTCTCGATTGGGCCAGTCAACTTGCAGATGCACTTAGTTACTTACACAACCAGGTGCCGCCGATATTACACCGTGACATCAAACCGGGTAATTTGAAAATCAATCCTTCCAACCTTCTAAAACTTGTGGATTTTGGCCTAGTCAAACTGGCAGCTCCGGGCGAGGTGACCATCACCATCCTGCAGGGCCGTGGAACAGCTCTTTACACCCCATTGGAGCAGTATGGCGGCGATAGCGGTCATACCGATACCCGTTCCGATATTTATTCCTTCGGTGCCACCCTGTATCACATCCTGACGAATCAACAACCCATGGATGCCCGCGAGCGATTTCTTAATCCAGACACAATGACCCTTCCGCGCCAGATCAACCCCAATGTAAGCCTGCGAACTGAACGCGCCATCCTATGGGCAATGGGACTTGCATCCAAATGAACGGCCGCAAACTGTGGAAGAGTTCCGTCAATCACTGCTCGGCGATTATATCCCCTCTACCAGAACTCATCACACCAAACCATTGGTAAAAATACAGGATTTCTTAAAGACCAAACCAGAAAAATACCTATTATATGCAGTCGGCGCTTTATTCGGAATTAGTTTATTGGTTACCTTGATACACTGAGGATTAATTTCCCGGACGACCATGAAATGGCGTGCCACAAGACCCCAACCGCCAACCCCAGGCTCATACATAATATCACCACGATCATCAAACCTGAAGTACCTGTGAGTCTCAGCCAGGCTGCACCGCCAGGAAAGCTGGCTGTCATATAAATGTAACTTGTCAAGCCCCCGATCATAGCGCAAAAAGCCCAACGTACACCCCAGCGGATGGAATGTATCCGTCTTCCAAGCGTATAAATCAGCGCGGATACGATCCCAATGATCAGTGTCACAAGCAGCCATTCCCAAATCGTTGGCTGACCAGATTTTTGATCTTCTTCAATTGGAACTTCTGTCTCTTCTACGGTCGGTGTCACGGATGGCGTAGGAGTAATGCTTGGAATTGGAGATGGAGAAACGGCTGTGATCTGCGCCCCTTCCCCAAGCGGGATGTCCAATTGTAAAATCTCAGAAGCAAGTGCCGGTTCACTGATGACCCGGACCTCGATGAATCCATTAGATGGGATTCTATACACAGCGCGTGCAATTCCCCTCGTCGTTGTCGCTTCGATCTGCTGTGATGTACTGGTGTCAGCATCCGTTCGGATAATGAAACGTACCAATGTGCCATCGGGTACAGAATGTTGATTGTGGTCGAGAATCACGCCAGTCCGAAGGGGCAGCATATCGCCTAATTTGTACTCCTGGATCAATGCCGGTTCCAGAGAGGACGAAGGTGTTGCTGTAGCGCCTGGATCTTGCGGGGTATCCACTTGCAATGTAATAAGTTGATTCGGATCGGGCGAAGTGGCAGTGATCAGTTCATATCCAACGCCCGGAATCGATACAGGTGGAGCGCTGCGAGGAGATACCTCCTGAAACAAAATTCGCGCGGCCAGATCGATGAAAGGCTGCATTTTCGAGTAAATAGCATAATATGCGGAGATTTTAGATATATCTGTTGCATCAAGGTAATAAGGCGCATTGAAGGCAAAGACTACCACCTTTTTATTGCGCAATATTTCAGACCTTTCAGTGAGCAGGCGCTTAAATGCCAGCGAATTTAGTCTTTTGGCATCCAAATTTTGTAGACCGATGACCACCCAATCCGCCTGCCTGAGATCTGCCTCAAAATTTTCAAGTGGTTCAATATTATTCAGCCATTCAGAGACATTCTTAAAAGAATAAGAAGTCAGGCGCAATTGGATAACCTGGTTTCCAGCAGTTGGACCATACAACCGCAATACAGCATTTTTCAATGAATCGGATGCCAGCGAACTGATATTCTCGCATGAGCTGCACTGTTGGTATTCTTCGGTATCCATCAGGAAAATGATCCTTTCCTGGTAGCCAGGTGGATCCGGCAGTACATTTTGCAATTCAGCAGATGACGGGTTAATTAACGCAGCCGAGGATTGCGCTGTATCCATCACAGCCTGGTTTTCCAAATTGATAGAATCTAATCCAGAAGGGGAAGGAATAACCGCCTTAATGGTAAAGTTTGGGTACAGTTTATATTTTAGGGTAAGTATCCGAAGAACAGATGCATCAACGCGTTGGGCAAATGTTGGATCTTCGGTATATTTTTGAGTGAAATAATTTATCGTATTTACGATCGATGTGAAAGAATCCGGATCCCCGCTTGCAGTGAAATTGTCCACAAACAATAGGTCATTGCCTGCCAGAAATGCGCTGCGAGCCGTTTGCCGGGCATCAAATGAAAGCATCGTCGGGTCGTTAAACTTGCGAACAGCGCTGCTTCCCAAGTCATCGCTGATGATGACCCCGCCTGCCTCACGCCAGGTAGAAAACTGAGGAAGTGAAAGAATTTGAGACAATGCGGCCGGATCAAAACTTACAGGTTTGGTTGTTACCCGGATATTCCCCTGAAAACCCTGGTATCGAATATGTGAAACAAGCATCCCATCCGCGTTTTCATTCGGGTCTTCAATGGCGCCTGTCACGGCGAAAAATGGAGCGAGTTCGATTTGTTTCAACTGTTCAAGCGATTTTTGAACAGTTGCAACTTCTTCATCTAATGGTCTATCTGACCCGCCTCTTCCGGGAAAGTGCTTAGCCATGACGGCGATTCGGTTTTCGCTGCCCTGGTGCACACCTCGGATATATGCCTTGCCCATTTCACCCACCCAGTATGGATCTCCTCCAAAGACGCGGGTGCCAAGATCCTCGCCACCCTCCTGGAGTGGAAGTTCCAATACATCCAACGATGGACCGAAAAGCAAGTTTACCCCCAGCTTATCCAACTCATCACCCAGAATCTCTCCATTCGCTTCAGCGAGATCTGGACTCCATGTAGCCCCTATGGTCATTTCATTAGGCAACTGGCTGAGTCCGGAGATGATCTGCGAATACTGCGAGCCACCGCCTTCCTGTGAAATTCCAACAAATAAAGGAACGTAAGCATTGTCCCCAACATTCTGGACCCCTGAACCAGCTCCTTCAAGAGAATGCTGCCAGTTAATATCCTGCAGCGAAGAGATCAATTCATGTGCTGCATTCACGGTAGGTGTTTTGTCTGTAAAGTTATCGTTCTTTCTTTGAAGAACAACCCCGCCGATATCATAATGTGATATCAGGGAAAATATTGGTGATTTATCAGAAGTATCTGTCCCATTGAAAGTCACCAGAAATAATTGCCCAACTTTTTCTTCAGGCGTTAATTGTGTTAACAACTTTTGAGCTTTATCCAACGGAATATTGTTTTGTGATGTGTGATTTGCATTTATTGAATGCAACGGCGCGAAAAGGAATCCAAAAATAACCAGGGATGATGATTATCCTCGCAAAGCTCATTTTTAGTTTCGTTTTAGAAAATAAATTCATTCAAGACGCTGCCATGTTCCATTACTGATTATCTTTACCATACTCTCAACCTTCTATGTAAATATTTATTCAATTTTACCATTGAGGGCTGTTTCAATGATAAAAACAATCTCTTTCGATGAAAATTTCATTTTTTCATTTGCAACAAAATGCCCAGGTATTCATGTATGAATCCGGGTACAAATCGAACTGGTATTGAAATTTTTATGTCTATGTAAACTATTCCACAGCGGATTTAATGTGGATTTCGCAAGCGCTGGATCGTCTGTCATGATCATATCCACGCCCAGTGACTTTCAATCGTTGCATCTCAACAGGATCATTCACAGTCCAGACATTCACATTCAAGTTACTTTGATGTTGCCTTGAAACCTTATCCGCGGTTACATCCGAATAATATGGATGCAATGCCTCGTGTGGAACATTCTTTAGCAAAGATTGACTTGCTCAACCATCCAGTGATTCCTGGCATTGCCAGTAATCCGCATGGAATGGATGGGCACAAAGCCTTTGCTTTCCTCAAATTCTTCCAATTAAAAGATGAAAACATAATATTTGAAGTATCTTTAACTTGAGATAATATTCTTGCGATGTTATCGATCAAATCATCCCCAGGTGTGGCATAATTCGTTAGCTCAATATTGATTCCCACTTTATTCCCCAACAGCTTCGAACACTTCCTCGAGGGTTGGTATCTTTTCCTGAGCATATTCTGGAGAAAACCAGGAACCGGCATCCAGCTTTCGCATGTCGTCGAAAGAGAATTTCTTGAAATTCCCGCTTCCCGTTGTGGTCCGTTGAAGGGTTTGATCATGTAATACGATCACCCGGCTCTCCCGAGTGATCTTTACATCCAGTTCAATCCCATCAGCGCCATGTTCGGCAGCTAACAGGAACGCAGATATTGTGTTTTCGGGGGCATGCGCAGATGCGCCGCGGTGCGCATAAACCAGAGGAGAAATAAGATCGCCCGACTTCATCCTACAACTCGACAAAGTAGGATTCTGCTGCTCGATCTATCAGGTCCTTGGTCATCGCACATTCAATGCCTTCATATTTGGAAATGTCCACGATTTGATCGCAAAGATCCCGTGGGTGCGAAGCTCGGAGTTTGCGATCCTTCTTGATATACCATTCCTGCAGCAGATGCGCCAATGCTGTGTCGTTATATTTCACCTTTTTGTCTACAGCAACCCTTTTGAATATCTCACGGTAATCTTCATAGGATGGATCGCCAATTTCGATCTTATGACGTAAGTCTTCGTAAGAAACGCCTCATCGACCAGGTCTTTTGGTGGCAGATTCGTCGAGAAAACTACCAGCACATCGAAAGGCACTTCGATCTTTCGGCCGGTGTGCAAGGTCAGGAAATCGATGCGGTTCTCAAGCGGAACGATCCAGCGGTTCAGCAGGTCACGCGGCCTCACCTGTTGACGGCCAAAGTCATCGATCAAGAAGATCCCGCCATTGGCTTTCACCTGGAACGGTGCTTCATAATACTTATGCACGTCGTCAAAGACGAGGTCCAAACCAGCCAGGCTCAATTCGCCGCCGACTACAATAAATGGCCTTCTAATCTTTATCCAACGCGGGTCGCGGCGGACGCCACGCAGTGTCCCTGTGCCTGTATAGGTTGTCTCTTCATCCGGCGCCATCTGGTGGTTAACAGAATCGTATAATTTTACAACCTGCCCATCGATGTAGATCGAGTATGGAATGTATATATGCTGAGATAGGATCTGGTTTCCTATCGCCCGAGCGATCGTCGTTTTCCCGTTACCTGGAGGTCCATAGAGGAACATGGAGGTCCCAGAGTTTAGCGCGGGACCAATCCGCTTGAAGGTTTTTTCAGAAAGCACCAGGCTGCTTAAGATCTGGCGCATAATCTTCTCGGTAACCAGCATCCTGCCGCGGCTCTGCTTGCGCTGCGATTCGTTATAATCACTGATCGGCACAGGAGCTGGCCCGGCATACTGGCTTCTTTCCAGAGCTTCCCTCGCGCGGGCAATTCCTAAACCAGTTATCGCCCATTGATAGGCCCCCTCCCCTAATCCCACCTGGGAGGTCTTTACCTCCACCAGTTTTTCTCTTTTTAGCACTTCCAATAACTGATCCACAACGCCGACGTATGGCAACGAAATTACCTCTGCCAGCTTGAAACCTGTCATATACCCCTGATAATAAAATACCTTTAAGATAAGGTCCTGAAGCCATAATGGAGATAGACCTGTGTCTTCGATCCGCGTGATTGGCGGCGGGAAAAACGGCATATTCGCAGCGGATGAAGCAGCAAGTGGGTCGGGCTGTTTTTGGCCTAACGTATTCATTTTGATAACCTCCAAGAAAGAACCTTACGGAAAAATCATTATGAGTTTCCCCAACAAATTATAGCACGCCAATGCCATCAAACCAAATACTAATCGGCGAAATCCTTCAATCATTATCGATACCTTGCTGATATTGCCTGAATCAATTCCCGCCGAATAAAAATACTTGCCCAAAATCAGATGCTTGCTTATAATCCTGTTATGGAAATCACCGTCGTAATCCCCGTATATAACGAAATACAAACCATAGAAGAGATCATCCAGCGTGTACAGGCTACCAACCTGGTGGATGAGATTCTCGTAGTCGATGATGGCTCAAGAGATGGCACCCGGGAAAAGCTGGCTGAAATCGAAAAAACCGGCCAAATCCGCGTCATCCTGCATGCCGTCAACCAGGGAAAAGGCGCCGCTGTTGTCACCGGGATCAAGGCTGCTACCAAAGACATAATCATCATTCAGGATGCCGACCTGGAGTATGATCCCCAGGAATATACGAACCTGTTAAAGCCGATCCAGGATGGGAAAGCGGATATCGTATATGGGTCGCGCTTCCTGGGAGGCGCCCGCCGGCCGATCCTGTATTGGAACATGGTGGCCAACAAGCTATTAACCTTCATGACCAATATTCTTTACAACAACATCCTCAGCGATATGGAAACCGGTTATAAGGTTTTCAAACGCGAGGTCATTAAAGATATACCATTGCATTCAAAACGCTTCGATTTTGAACCTGAATTTACTGCAAAGGTGTTGAAACGCCGCATCCGCATTTATGAAGTACCGATTGATTTCAACCCAAGGGATTACTCACAGGGTAAGAAAATCCACCTGAGTGATGCTTTCTATGCAGTCTGGGCTTTGCTCAAATACCGGTTTGTAGATTAATTAGATTATTGATCTTCTTCACCTGCCAGCGCTTCGACAAGCTGCTGGGTCTTTATGGAATCACTCAGGTTTGTAACAGGTTGTTGTCTTTTGGTCACGCACTCAAAAAAATGATCTATCTCTCCTGCAAAACCCCGGCCAACTAGTGGATTCGAGCCTGCCTGATAGTTCTCTCTCCAACTTCGCTGTTCATCACCCTGATAGATTGTAAGTTTGGCGAATGGATCAATTTCCATCGTCAACCCATCCCCTGTAAGAATGTAATTTTCACTCCACTGCCCACAGCGCATGCTGTTCTTTACAATGGCGATCCCACCGCTTGCAAGCTTAAACACACCCATTGCCGTTATCAATTGACCATCCACACGCAATTCCCTGTGCGCCAATTCAACTTCACCGCAATAGTAGCGCATGGTATCCAGTAAGTGGATCGTGTCATCATAAAGGTGATTGCGGGCAAAGTCGTGAAATGGTTTCGTCCGCAGCTTGGTGAATTCTGCCAGTTCTATATTGCGACTGCCCCAGTATTCCTTTCCACGTTGATGAATAGGCGCAAACCGCCTGTTGAAACCAACCATGCAAATACATGCTTTTTCTTCAGCCAGATCTGACAGTTCTAAAGCACTGTTCCACATGTAATGTTGCCGGTTTTTCAACATAGACATCAATTCCATTCTCGCAAGGAGCTCTTTCACAATTTCATAATGAGCAGTTGAATTGGTCAGAACAAAAGCCGCATCAGGATTTGATCGAATAACATCGCCTAAACTTTCTGCCGAAGATTGGATTTTCCACTTTGCAGCAGCTTTCTGTACGGAAGTTCTTGTCCTGGAGTAAACTTGTATATTTACATTTTCGTGCAATGTAAGGATTGGCAGATAATACACCTCAGCAATTCCACCCAATCCAATGATCGAAATATTCATTTGACCTGCCTCATACTATTTTCTAGTAGACCCAGATTACTATCGATCCAAAATATCCGGGATTACCACATCAAACGACTCCAGCAATGAAATATCCAGCCCCCATTCCTGCTCGCTGCGTCTTTCAAAGATCATGAAAGCCTCTTCGAGGTAAAGCTCCAAAGTTCTCCTATCCCACTGATTGACACGCATCATATGGGCTTCCGCTACATCTTCCCACCCTTTGTGTCGCGCCAGCGCCATGTGCTTTGCCCGGTGACAGGCTTTACACAGGGCAACCAGGCCGGTCAGGGTCTGAATGTTTTCATCATCATCGTAATGCCAGATCTCGTGGCATTCCAGTGAATGACCATTGCCGGTTGAACCGCATATCTCACATCTGTTTCTAGCGCTAGTTATGGCTAAATGTCGTAGTTTTTCCCAATCTTTTCGGGTGAGGTTGGACCGAAGATTTGAAAAAAAACAAGAACGTGGAACAAGTTCTACAATTAATAGGGGTTGATTCACCCGTCCTCCCGATTTGAGTTTCAATATTTCTTCGGTCTTCATTATACCTAAATAACAAGGCTGCCTGTCATTTGCTTTATAACCTGTTCGATGATAAAACATAATCAATGTCCAATTCAGACAATAATAATAAATCTAACATGTCTAAGGAAAACGATGTGAAAACAATTGCGCATGATCCATCTCACTCAAGTGAAATACTGTCTATGGTTGCGCACGAGCTAAAAAACCCTCTCTCTTCCATTCGGGGTTATACCGAATTGCTTCTCAGCAATGCCGTAGGTGACTTAAACACCCAGCAGAGGCAATTCCTTGCCACTATACAGGCTAATATCACACGCATGAACGACCTGATAACAGACCTGTCAGAGGTATCCCTTGTTGACTCCAACCGGTTAAAATTTGAAAATTCCTCGTTCTCAATACCAGATCTTCTGGAAGAATTAACAAAATTTCTTTTGCCACAGTTCGATGAAAAAAATCTGAAGTTCAACCTTGATGTGCAAAATGGTATTCCAGCCATTTATGCAGATAAAAAACGAACGGGGCAGATCATCCTAAATCTCATCAGTAATGCTGCAAAATATACTTTACCCGGCGGTAGAATAGATGTGACCATCACCCAATCTCAGGACAATGGTCATATTCAGATTGCAGTCAAAGATTCTGGTATTGGGATCAAAAATGAAGACAAGGAATGGATATTCCAGCGCTATTTTCGATCTGACGACGCCCAGGCTCGCGACATTCCCGGCACCGGTCTGGGTCTGTATATTTCAAAACGTTTTGTGGAATTAATGGGTGGAAATATCTGGTTTGAAAGCAAATTTGCCCTGGGGTCAACTTTTTACTTCACACTTCCAATTGCCAAATAATAATCACCTAAACCGTAATAAACTCGGTTTGCTCGATACTCTTCCAGCTTTCATTCTCATTTACCCGTAAATACTTGCCGAGCATTGGATGAACATTGCTGATCTCAGATGCAATCCGTTGTGCAATTCGCCTTGCGGAAAAATGCGCATTTGGTGAACTGCGCAGAGAACAAAAATGATAGGCTTCCCGGAAATTCATTGTCATCAATATTCTTCGATTGAACCCATTAGGCACAAGATACGCGGACGCGCCGGCAATTGCGGAATTTAACTTTCGATATTTTTTCTCTACGCCATCCATTAATGAGCAATATTCATCATAATATCCAGCAGGTTTAAGCATGGCAGGAACAGCATACCCTAGATCACAGGTTAGCTCTTGCGGTGTCTGTGTCATCATGCGGTGGCGCTTGATCTCGAAATAAGCTCCCTGATCCATGACGATATCAAATGTATAAGAGATATATTCCAACTCGCGTAAAGGTGAATCGAATTTACCCAGCTTTTCGAGGATGTGGCTGATCACCCGTTGTTTCTGCTCCGGCCCAAAGTTTGTTACAGAATTCAAAATCTGATCGTAAGAGCCGCCGGTTACCCGAAAAAGCGCTGCCGCAACAATTTTGTCCTCTCCATCCTGCGTCCAGTCGATCAATCTGCACCAGTCTCCCCCGGGTTTAATGTCTAAATTCAATGTTTGGGCATCCCAGTTAAGTTTCATTGGTGCCTCAATCAGGTACGGAACAATATCTGCATATTTCACAAGTGTCGGCACTTCCTGGATGGCCACCCGCTTTATTTGTTCTCCTACTTCTCGCACTTCTTGCAACGGGCTTGAGAGCATCTTGCGGATCATACTTTCCAACACTCTAGCATTGGCAGTCATACCCAAATTTGCCAGGGAAGCTGCAGGAAGAATAAACCGGCAGACATCTACATATCTCGACCGTATCCGCCGCTCCCAGGCAGCTTCGGATTCATCCGGTTTCTGAAGGCAATCCTTTTGGACTACCACTTTGCACAATTCGAGGGCTTCTGAATACCCATCAAAAAGCAGGCCACAAACCTGATTGTATTCATTCACAAGGCCAGCTTGAACTACCTCGGCCGGAACATGGAATGCGTCTGATGACCACTTTTGATAGCGGGTGGATTTCTCGGTGTAAGACGCCAACCTGTTGGATTCGATCGTTTCCACTGCCAGGCGCGAGACGTTTTCTATCGCCAGATGTAATACTGCGTGCTCCGCAACAGATGAGTGCCCATATCCTACCACCCATTTTTCGTGAAAATCAGCACTTTTTTCATCGTTAAGCTCTTTAGCAATTTCGCGAAAGGATTCAGGAGATCGGGAAGTTTTAGCAAAAGCCACAGCAATAGTCTCCGGGCTATAATCCCTCGGATTTAATAGGTAAACCTGTCTATCGTATGCCATTGAGTAACTCCCGTGTTGTGAGAATATCTTTTGAAATCTGCTCTTTCAATTCTTCTATGGAATTAAATTTTATCTCGCCACGGATATATTTTCCAAACTCAACCTCCACCAGTTGCCCGTACAGATCACTATCAAAATCCAGTATATGCACTTCAAGTTGGATGATAGGATCCGGCAAATTGAAAGTAGGCCGGTAGCCAATATTAGCCACAGATAAATGCTTAACACCTTTGATTCTGGTATTACATGCATAGACGCCTGGTTTTGGCAGCAATCGTTTATGTGGAATCGCGATATTCGCGGTTGGGAACCCCAGAGTTTTTCCTCTCCCATCCCCATGAGATACAATTCCGGAAATGGAATAATCTCTGCCTAGAAATTGACATGCCTGATCCATATTTCCTTCAGAGAGTAAGCGTCTTATTTTGCTGGAAGATACTGTTCTTCCGTCGATTTCCACCGGTTTCACTACATCTATAGTGAAACCTTTTTGTTCTCCAATTCTTGTAAGTGTGGAAATATCCCCCATCCGGCCGCGCCCCAGGGCAAAACCATTCCCAACTATCAATCTTTCAAGTTTCATGGATTCTGTCAAAAGTTGGATGAAGTACTGCGCTGTGTAAGAAGCAACCGTCAAAGTGAAGTTCATGCTCACACATTGGTCCACTCCAAGCTTTTCTAGCAGGTCGAACTTCTCATCCTGTCCGGTTAGATAAAACGGATCGCTCTTTTCCCGCAGAATTTCTGATGGGTGAGGGTGAAAAGTTAGAACAACTGCCTGAGCGTCATTCGCATGAGAGCCTTCAACCAGTTGTTTTATCAATGATTGATGCCCTAAATGGACGCCATCAAACGATCCAATAGTTAACCAGGTTTTGCCTGTGTTTAGGTCATTTAGCTGAGTGTAACGCTGCATTCCGAGATCGACCCACTGACTTGTATAGTTTATGTAGTAGTTTTACGAGAAAAATACTTTTTTCGGCTGCCATTCTGAGGTTTCATCATCATGCAGTAACAGCGCAACCAGCTCGCCCTGCTCAGAAATACCTCTTGCCCAACCTTTGGATTCTGGTTCGGAAGGAATGCGATGGCCATGTCTGATGGCATCCATTTTCTCTACATCCAGTTCCACTGATGGCCAATCAGAAAGAGCTTCGGCAGCGGGGATGAGATATTGATACCAATTACCATCTTCAAAAGCATCCCGCAATTTGCGCAGCGGCACTGCATCCCTGAGGGTAAACCTGCCGCTTTTTGTTCGGCGCAATCCAACCAGGTGCGCACCGCATCCAAGCGTAGCACCTAAATCATTCGCCAATGACCGTACATATGTGCCAGATGAACAATATACATCTATCACAGCCTCCGGTGGCGCCCATTCGAGTAATTCCAGGTTATAAACATTGATGATCCGCGGGGTGAGTTCCACTTCCTCACCTTCACGTGCCATTTCATATGCCTTTCTACCATTCACTTTGACTGCCGAGTAAGGTGGTGGAACCTGTTCTATTTCGCCGATGAATTGTTTTAGGGCAGTCTCAAATTGTTCTTCTGAGATCTCCACGGGATTATTGGTGAGAACGCTTCCCTCTTCATCATAGGTATCAGTGGTCGCACCCAACCGGATAATAGCCTGGTAGCGTTTATCCGAAGCGGAGACATACTCGCTCAATCGAACTGCAGGTCCAACCAGAACCACGAGTACCCCGGAAGCGCGGGGGTCAAGCGTGCCGGTATGTCCGACTCTCCTAATACTTGTGCCTTTTCGAATAACCTGAACAACATCATGTGAAGTCAAGCCTATTGGTTTATCAACAACCAATACCCCCGAAATTGCATTCTGTTCAAACCGGTTATCTTTGTTCATATTTGTGATCTCTCCATTATTTTTCGACCCTGTTTATATATTACCCTTTTTTGTAATGGGATTTCAATAGTTTTTCTGTTGTGTCTAATACTTCCTTTTGAATATCTTTCAATGTCCCAGGGATATCAGCTCCAGCCGCGGCTGGATGCCCGCCACCCCCAAATTGCACCGCAATTTTCGAAACATCGAACGCTGGTATTGAGCGCCAACTCACCTTTACGGTACCATTCTTCTGTTCAACAAAGATCATTGAGACATCGAAATCATTGATAGCGGAAATGATATTGATCAAATCCGCGTCGTCATTTCCAGGATAGTTGCATGCTTCCCGCGATTCCAGGCTGAGAGTGCCCCACACCATGCCATCCTTTCGTTCAAGCGATGACAACCCTGCGCCCCAGTATTTTGCCGCAGTAAATGAACGGCGCAGCAGCGAATAGCTGTATTGCTCGGTGAGGTTGGCGCCTTTTTCCATGAGGTCTGCCGTCAGCCGCATGGTTTTTGGATGCATGTTGGAAGTGCGAAAACCCAATGTGTCAGTCACGATGCCAGTGATCAGTGCATTGGCTACGCCCGGTGTGATCTCTAATCCCCATTTTTCCAAGTTTTCCGCCATAATTTCAGACGTGGCAACTGCCTCAGGTTGGATCAGGTTCAATGAGCCAAAACCATTATTCGTAACATGGTGGTCAATGATAATATCGGGTTTGGGGTAGCCATCCAAAGCTGAGCCAGTTCGCTGAAAATCTGAACAATCCACAACAATAATGAGGTCAACATCGCCTTCTGCTTTATGCTTGACAAGGTCTGCCCCCTCCAAATGCTTGAAGCTGGCTGGAATGCCATCAGTCAAAACCATCTGCACCTGTTTGGATTTTGCCACTAATCCCAACCCCATGGCTAATAATGATCCAATGGCGTCACCATCTGGGCGTACATGGGACACGATCAATATACGTTCCGCTGTGATTAACCTGGAACGGATCTGTTCGTGAATGTCATTCTGCATCTTTATCTGTATCCTCTGTTTTGTTGAGTTCTGGTCGTATACTTGCCAGAATTTTCTCGATATGGTCAGCATGTTCAGGTGTAGGGTCCCAGTGAAAACGCAGGCGGGGGAATGTACGTAATTCGATCAGCGATGCTAATTCGCGTCTTAAAAATCCGTTCGCACGTTTGAACCCATCCAGGATTTCGCCAGACTTTTCTACACCCTCCACAGAAGAGACGTAAATATCTGCAAAGGCTAGCTCGCGATCGACTTTGACATCATTCACATATACTCCTGCAAGAAGTGGGTCATTCACTCTCTGTAGGATCAGGTTGGAAAGTTCCTGTTTTATTCTGTCTTCAATTCTTTCCATTCTTACTTTTGAAGGCATGTTTACTCCAATAAACCGCTCTTAAGCGCTCCTAATTTTTCAACGGTATAGCTTACCATGATATCTCCGGTTTCATAAGCCGAAAAGTTCTTTAATGAAATACCGCAATCAAACCCCTGGCGAACTTCTTTGACATCATCCTTCTCGTGTTTCAAGGACGAGACTTCACCCTCGTGAATGACTTCGCCATTCCTGGTCACGCGCATTTTTGCATTGCGCCTAACCTCACCGCTGTTAACCCGGCAACCGGCAATATTACCCAGTTTTGTGATCTTAAACACTGCCTGAACAGTTGCCTGCCCAATGATCTCTTCTCTAAACTCAGGCGCAAGCATACCTTTCAGAGCTTTTTCAACATCCTCGATCAAGCGATAGATGATCGAATAAAGACGTATAGATACACCTTCGGTTTCAGCCAGGCGCCGTGCGGCAGTATCCGCATTAACATTGAATCCGATCACAATCGCCTCAGAAGCAGAGGCAAGTAGAATGTCGCTCTCAGTAATATTTCCGGTTGTGGCGTGCAGTGTATTGATCCTGATGGCTCCCTTGCTCAAATCATTCATGGATGTAATGATGGGTTCCAACGATCCCTGGACATCTGCCTTAATGATAAGGTTAAGTTCTTTCAAAGCTCCATCTTCAATCTGCTTGAATATATCTTCCAACGTGGTTTTTGGCGCTTGAACCGCAACATTTTTTGCTGTCTTGATCAAACTCACTTTTGCACGGGCTTCTTTTTCAGAAGATACCACTTCATATACATCACCGGCAGACGGAACATCGCTCAAACCCATGACAGATACCGGAGTGGATGGACCAGCCGCACGAATTTTCTTACCTTTGTAATCAAACATCGCTTTGATCTTACCGTGCGCAGTACCTGCAACAATGACATCGCCCATATCAAGGGAGCCATTTTGTACCAATAAGGTGGTTATGACGCCTTTGGCTTTATCAAGTTCAGCTTCGATAACTGACCCGATCTTTTTTCCTTCGGGGTTGGCAAGGATCTCAGTAGACTCGGAAATGATAAGGATAGCCTCTAACAAATCCTCTATGCCCTGCTTTTGCTTTGCAGATACAGGAATGACCATGGTATCCCCATCGTAGTCCTCCGGAACGAGGCCAATATCTGCCAACTGCTTTTTCACAAAATCCGGGTTGGCGTCTGGGCGGTCCATTTTATTCATCGCCACGATGATGGGAACCTGGGCTGCTTTCGCATGTGCGGCTGCTTCTTTGGTTTGCGGCATTACGCCGTCGTTCGCTGCCACCACCAAAATGACAATATCCGCTCCTTGCGCTCCACGGGCACGCATGGCTGTGAAAGCTGCATGGCCTGGAGTATCAAGGAATGTAATGATCTGACCTTTGTGTTCCACCTGATATGCGCCGATATGCTGTGTAATTCCGCCGGCTTCACCACCAGCCACGTCTGTATGCCGGATCGCATCCAGCAGTGTCGTTTTTCCGTGGTCAACATGGCCCAATATGGTAACTACTGGTGGACGTGGAACCAGGTTATTTCGGTCTTCTTTTCCAATCTCTTTCTTCCATCCAGCCTGGGAGCTTTCATCAATGACTTCATCCTGTACCTGCTCCTCCATCGCCACTTCAAAGCCTAATTCTGCGGCAACAATGGCAGCCGTATCATAGTCCACCAGTTGGTTGATATTGGCCATGACGCCATTGCTCATCAGCGTCTTGATCACCTGGATGGGGCTGGAAGAAAGTTTTCCGGCCAAGTCTCTTACTGTGATGCTGCCGGGTATTTCTATGATGTTATTTGTTGTGTCTGCGATTGTTTTCTCGCTCATGTGGCACCTCCTTAATTCTATCGTGCTCACTTGCATATTGATCTGGTTTAGATATCCAATGGATATCTGTCCTGATGAGCGAGTTGGGTCTTGAATGATAGTCAGGTTTACATCTGATTGGATTCCTGCTTCGGGTCCATCCCTAGTTCGCTCATCTCTTTTACGGTTAATGTGGATGCGTAACTCGCAATCCGTTCTTTATCCTCATTTGTTAATTCTGTTTTCAGCGCGTTTGCCAGCGCGCCTTTCAGCGCTTTGTCCCAACAAGACTTATTATCATGAAGGTATGCACCGCGTCCTGCCATTTTTCCTGTGTGATCGATGACAACTCCGTCCGGTGTTCTCACCAGGCGTATCAACTGCCTTTTCGAGAGAACCGACCGGCAGCCCACACAGGTCCTTTGCGGTATTCGCTTTACTTTTTTTCCTGCTTTGGCGTTCATGCTATTTCAAAAGTCAGGCAATCACTTAAATTTCCCATTCATCCCATCCACCATCTGAACCACGTTTGTGTTTCTTCTTCACAACCGTCATATCACGATCAGGATCATAGGTAATTTCAACATGTTTTTTCTTTTTCTTCTTGCCGGCTTCCTTCTTCTGAAGATCGTCTTCGTCTTCATCAACTGAAACAGTCGGAACCAAAACTTCCGGATTCAGTTCAAAAATCTTATTAAGGTCAGTCGGCAGGTCTTCTTCCTCTTCAACTGCAATCGTTGCCACCGGAGCAGTTTCTAATTCTGCAGAAGGTTGGGTATCAGATTTTCCTTCAGCCACAGCTGCTTCTTCAGTATCATCGACGACTGTTGCTTCAACTCCAAGCTCTGCTTCCGCATGTATTTTTTCATTTATAATTATTTTTTCATTGTGCAGCGCCAAATGGATCTCAGACATCGCTTTTGGACCGATGCCTTGCAGGCCTAAAATGGTATCTGAATCTATCTTTACCTGTAGAGCCAGGTCACCCACAGTGACATAACCAGCTTCGAGCAGGATATTGGAAATGTGATCTTCCAGTTGTAATACATCCAGAGCCATTTCAAAGGCACGAACAGGCAGGGTTTCCAAAGCTTTCTCGCGTAAAATATCTTCCGGTTTCTTCTCTGCCTGGCGTTTGATAGCAGACTTCTTCTCCACACGATCAACAAACTTTGCCAGCAAATCATAATCTTCCGGCGGTAGCGGGCGGCCTTCAGATTTGCGCTGTAATATTTCTTCAAGTGTCGGTATTGCAGCCTCTTCAGCCTCAGCTATCGTTTTGAACTCTTCATTTGTCTTGAGTTTATTCATCGCGTCTGCAGCGGCTTCTGGAAGGCTTTTAATGTCAATTCGCCAACCTGTTAGTTTAGCTGCCAGACGTGCATTTTGACCATCACGGCCAATTGCCAAACTCAACTGATCTTCCGGTACGACCACCGTGGCTGTTTTTCCACCGCTGGTGGCATCATTCAAATAGACACCATTCACCCTCGCGGGGCTGATGGCTTTGGAAATATATACTGCCGGGTCATTGCTCCATTCGATGACATCAATCTTTTCATCGTGCAATTCCCGGACAATCGCCTGGATCCGTACACCGCGAATACCCACACAGGCACCGACTGGGTCGATGCCCTGCTGGGTGGCGGCAACTGCTACTTTGGCCCGCTGACCCGGTTCACGGGAGATTGACCTAATTTCCACAACACCATGGTAGATCTCCGGTACTTCGGTCTCCAGCAAGCGGCGTAAGAAGTTGCGGTGTGCCCTCGAAAGGATGATCTGCGGTCCACGGGCAGTATCTTTTACCTCAAGTAATAATGCCCTGGCGCGATCGTGTATTCTGAATCGCTCCTGTGGGATCATCTCTTTACGAGGAAGCAAGCCTTCTGCTTTAAGATCCAGTCCAATCGTAGCGCCGGTGGAATTGACCGCCTGGACGATTCCTGTGGCTATTTCGCCAAGCTGTTTGTTGTAATACTCCATCTGTGAGGCGCGTTCTGCTTCCCGGATGCGCTGCTGGATCACCTGGCGTGCTGTTTGTGCGGCAATCCGGCCAAAATCCGTGGGCGTCGATTCAACGACGACCAGGTCGCCCAACTCTGCTTCAGGGTTAACCTTGCGCGCCTCTTCCAGCGTCACTTCGGTGCCATCCATCATCACAGAATCAACAACTTCTTTTTCCACGTAAATGGCAACTTTACCGGTTTCTGAGTCGATCTTTGCTTCGACCAGTTGTTTGCCGGATGCATTTACTGCACGGCGATAAGCCGAAACCATGGCCGACTCCAGTGCCTGCAAAATGACTTCTTTTGGAAGTTGTTTCTCTTCTAAAACTTCATTGAAAGCCAGTACAAACTCGTTCTTCATTCGTGCCCAATCTCCACAATAGTTTACAAGGATAATTATACGCAGAAAAGTGGGGGAAACCCACTTTTCGGTGAAAGCAATATCGGTAAGTGTTAAAGCATAGCCATTTTAACACATTTTTTTGTTGATAGCAAGTTAATAATAGAGAAGATAGACTACCAGAAATAACAATCTATTGTAAGCTGAAATGCCCTGACTCCTGTCAGGGTAGGGCTCGAACCTATTTTGTATCTTAAATAGAAAGTGGGCGGAATAGGGCTCGAACCTACGACCTCACGGATGTCAACCGTGTGCTCTAACCAACTGAGCTACCCGCCCGGGTAGAAAGCATTATACATAATCATCCTTAAAATGACAATGGTAAATAGACTTTCACCTATCCGCAGGTAGTCCCCCACCATCGGATGGAGTATAATTTCATTGGAGAAAAGCGATAAGGACCATGCCCACTCGCAAACGAAAACCCGTTGATAACCTTTCAATCCCAGAGCTTCGCCGTCTGCTCTTGGATAAACAGCGCACGGCTCACGATCAACGGTTGGCGCATTTCCAGAAGACCGGCCGAATTGTTCAAATAAGCGGAGAATCCACAGCTGCCTCTGCCATTGCATATCAACCAGATGTCATTGATACTGTAGATTCTATTGAAAAAAAATCTCCCAGGCGAAAGTCCCGCTCCCGTTTTGTTGACCGGTTCCTTCTCGTAGTGGAAGCGGCAGCAGTGATCGGATTGGTTTTTGTACTTTTCAATGGATTTTCCGTTTTGCGCAACCTCAACAATGAAGTGATCGCAGCGCTTGAACAGCCTACTCTCACCCCAACACCGCTCATTGTCGCCGTAGTGCTGCCTGGCGGCCACACGCCACCTATCGGCGCTGAAGGTGCTCAACCCAATACAGCAGAGATCCCAGAGCATCTCATGCCAATTGTTCAAAGTTTGGCAAACATCCCCATTCCAACAGCCAGCCCTGAACAAACCATCCGAATCCAAATCCCTGCAATCAAAGTGGATGCTCCTGTAGTACAGGGAGATGGATGGGATCAGTTGCGCAAAGGTGTCGGCCAACACATTGGGTCGGCGAATCCCGGCAAAACTGGTAATATTGTCTTATCGGCACACAACGATGTGTTTGGTGAAATTTTTCGAGATCTTGATAAGTTACAAAATGGAGATCAAGTGATATTATTCACATCAACCAGGCAATACACTTATACAATCCAACGCTCATTGATCGTCGAGCCAACCCAGGTGGAAGTCATGAAAGATACTGCCGAACCAACTGTCACGTTGGTCTCATGCTATCCCTATCTGGTTGATAAACAAAGAATAGTGATCCAGGCAACTTTACAAAATTAAGGAGCAATTTATGAGCAGCAAATCAAAAAGAAGAGTATCAGGTAGAACAACGAAATCCACTGAGACGCAGAGCAGCCCAACGTTGACCCGTCGTTTTAGCAGTACCACAGAATTCGACCCTGATTACACTCAGGTGAAAGTCGGACTCAAAAGGATCGGGGTTTTGGCTGGCAGTTTCATCATTATCCTTATCGCCCTTACTTTTATATTGAAGTAAAAGTTTGGAGATTACTTCCGTCGAATAACGGAGGTTGATTCGTTTCATATCCAGATCATTACAAAAAAGGAGATTGGCATGTCACGAATGTTTGTTCCAGGTCCGGTTGATGTCGCTGATGATGTACTGGCAGCGCAAACAAAGCCGATGATCCCTCACCGCAGTAAAGATTTCGAAGCTGTTTTTCGTCGAAGCGATGAAAAATTACGCCAGGTATTTTACACCGAACGCCCGGTATATATTTCCACTTCATCCGGGTCCGGCTTACAGGAAGCTGGCATCAGAAATTTCACCAATAGCACAGTTTTATCCTGTGTAAATGGCGCATTCGCCAAACGATGGTATGATGTCGCCATCGCCAACGCCAAGCAGGCGGATAAACTGGAAGTTGCGTGGGGTGAGGTGGTCAAACCGGATCAGCTTGCTGATGCATTGAAACAAAAACATTATGAAGTGGTCACCATCGTCCACAACGAAACTTCCACTGGCGCCGAGAACCCCATAAAAGATTTGGCCAAAGTCGTCCACGAAACCAGCCCGGACACCCTCATCCTTGTGGATGCTGTATCCTCCCTATCTGGCTCCAAGGTCGAATTTGACGCATGGGGGTTGGACTTTTTGCTCACATCATCCCAAAAATGCTTTGCGCTGCCGCCAGGACTGGCATTTGGCGCTGCGTCAGAACGCGCCATGAAAAAAGCCGAAACCGTTCAGCATCGCGGCTGGTACTTTGACCTGCTGCTGCTGGAAAAGCACCGGGCAAAAGACTCTACCCCTATGACCCCGGCCATGTCACTCATCTGGGCATTGGATGTACAACTGGATAGGATCCTCGCAGAAGGATTGGAAGAACGCTTTGCCCGCCACGCTGCAATGGCAAAAAGGACTCAGGATTGGGCTGCTGCGCAAGGTATGCTCCCGCTTGCCCCGGAAGGATTCCGCTCCAAGACTGTATCCACCATCAATAACACTAGAAACATGGATATTCCTGCTCTTAATGAATTCCTCAAACCCAAAGGCATGCGTATTGCCAATGGGTATGGTGACCTTAAGAACAAGACCTTCCGTATCGCCCACATGGGTGAGGTCTCACTTGCAGATGTGGATAAACTTCTGGCTGCGATGGATGAATTCTTGAAACAAATGTAATTAATAAACAGTTGTAAATATTAAGCAGAGGAAAATTTTCTTCTGCTTTTTTTATTCCTTCCACACAGATATAATTACCACATGAAGTCGGTCCGAAATATCCTGCTATTAATATTGACTCTGGCTATTCTCGCATTCATTGCATGGAAAGCAGCCGATTCCCAAAACGCATTGCGCGACAGTGATTTCTTTACATTCTGGCTTGGAGGTAAGTTGATCTTAGCGGGACAGAACCCATTCGATCCGGCTGTCTGGAAGCTAGGGCATGACCTGGCTGGTTCGACCTGGCTCGAAAATGAGATCTTTTGCTATCCACTACCCCTTGGCTATTTGATGACCCTGATCGGCGCCTTGCCGATCCTCTGGGCTGGACCGATCTGGCTGTTCCTATCCATGTGCAGCATTCTCGCAGCCATAGTGATCTTGCAATCCCAACGAGTTCTTGGATTGGAGCTAAAACATCTCTTTCCTATTGTCCTGGGGTTGGCATTATTCCGTCCAGTTCTGGTCACCATTCGCAATGGGCAGCTTGGTGGATTCTATCTACTCATCATCGTACTAGTCCTTTTCTTTGTCTCAAAAAAGTATTGGTTAGCAACAGGGATTCTCTCATCCCTTCTCTACTTGAAGCCCACGCTTGGACTCCCAATTTTGGGGTTGTTATTTATCTGGTTGATCAGGAACCACGGGGCAAAAGCAATCCTCTCAAACATCACTTCAGCTCTGTTCATATTCGGTGCGAGTATTTTCCATCGGCCGGATTGGATCAAAGCATTCTTCAATGTCGGCCTCAGAAAGGGTTCGGATGTCTTCCAGGCAACTCCCACCACATGGGGGGTTTCCGGTGTGATTTGCAGATTTAATGGAGAGTGTACACAGATCCTTGGTGGAGTCATCTTTATCATAATCACGCTTATTGCAATATTCGTATTCTGGAAATTTTCCAAGAATTGGAATATTTGGTTGGCCGGCAGCTTCGCTATCATCATCTCATTGCTAATTACCCCCTATCTCTGGACATATGACCAAATTCTTTTGATCGCACCTATTCTCTATATCACCAGGGTGATCTCATCAATGAAACTTAAGTATCTGGTCGTAAGTTCAATTCCCTTGTTATTCAGTATCGTTTCACTTTTTTTGCTCTACATCGCTGAATTGAACCAACACGATGTGTATAGTATTTTGTTGACGATCTATACCGGTGGATTGTTATACCTGGTTGAAGTTTGGAAAAGGAAAACCAATTATGGATCAGAACCTGTTTGAACTGGTGATAAACAGCATCGCCAATGGCGGCGAAGGTATCAGTCGTCTGCCGGATGGACGCGCAGTCTTCGTCCCTTTTACCATCCCTGGTGAATTGGTCCAAATCGAAGTCGTGGAAGAAAAACGTGGATTCGTGCGTGGAAAATTGCTGCAAGTGATTGATCCGTCGCCAAAACGCATCGTTCCACACTGCCGGCATTTCGGTGTTTGCGGCGGCTGCCAGCTCCAACACCTTGATTATGCTGACCAGTTATCGATCAAAACAGACATCTTGAAAGACGTACTTTCTCGTGTCGGCGGTTTGTCTGATATAAACATCATGCCCATCGTCCCCAGCCTGCTACCATGGGAATACCGCAACAATGTGCAGCATCACATACACGAGTCAGGAAAACTGGGTTATCAACGTCAATTATCCAACGAAGTCTTTCCCATCGAGGAGTGTTTCCTGCCGACAGCCGCGCTGGGAGAGCTGCGCAGCCGGTTGGATCTGGAAGTCGAGTCTGGCATTGATCGTGTTACACTGCGGGAAGGATTGGACGAGGATATCATGATCGTCCTCGAAAGCGGCGGCAGCGAATTACCGGAAATGGAAATTGACCTTCCTGCCTCAGTCGTTCATTTGAGTGACGCAGGGAAGATCGTCCTGGCTGGAAGCGACTATCTCTGGATGATGGTAAAGGATAGGCTGTTCAAGGTAACAGCAGAATCCTTTTTTCAGGTCAACCTTCCAGTAGCTGAAAAAATGGTAAATCACGTCTTATCCCTATTGCCGCATGAGAAAACAAACTGCATCATTGATTTATTTTGTGGTGTTGGCCTGTTCAGCGCATTTGTCGCAAATAATACCAACCACCTTATTGGTGTGGAATCCAGCCCGACTGCCTGTTCTGACTTTACCTCAAATCTGGATGAATTCGATAATGTGGAATTATATGCAGGCTTTACAGATGCCATTCTGCCTGGATTGAAAATCCAGCCGGAGGTGGTCATTGCCGACCCGCCCAGGGCAGGTATTGGCCGAGTGTCTTTAGATGCCATGATCAAAATGCATCCTTCGCAAATCATATATATCTCATGTGACCAGGCAACCCTTGCCAGAGATGCCGCCAGGTTGGTCAAAGGTGGATACATTTTTACTCAGATCACCCCTTTTGACATGTTCCCGCAAACCCATCATCTCGAATCGATCAGCTTATTCAGAGCGAAATAACCTCAAGGTAATACAACATTCCTGTCTATTTGGTCTGATTGTTGCATCGAAAGGATATTCAACAAGCATCCATTTATCCGATGCAGGAGGCAGAATGAGACCAAAAAACCGACCACTCTCATTGTTACTATTGATCATAATCTTAGTTTCTATGTCATGCAATCTTCCCCTGATGGCAGCGCCAACCCCGTTTGTTTTCCCCACACCTGACATGACGATGACTGCGCTTTTCGCCCCAACAGAAATCATCCCAACGGACACCGCGGTTCCAGACACAGCCACACCGGAACCAACCGAAACTCCCCTGCCAACTGCCACGGATTCTCCGACCAATACGCCAACCAACACTGCGATCCCTGCGACAGCTGTCCCACCGTCGCATCGATCCAGTCCGCATATTGAGGCTCAATATGTTAAGAAAGCGCCACAATTGGACGGCGGTTGGGGAGATTGGGTCGCGATTGAATATCCAGCCAATTATGTTGTTTACGGAGCACAGAACTGGAAAAATGCAGGCGATCTATCAGCTTCGGTGATGGTCGAATGGGATGAGGACTATTTGTATGTCGCATGGAAAGTTTATGACGACAAATATGTCCAAATTTCTACCGGCGATGAAATTTACCTGGGAGACTCCGTAGAAGTTTTGCTTGATACTTTCGTCCAATCGGATTACTGGTATCAATACCTTAATTGGGATGATGTTCAGATCGGAGCTTCTCCCGGCAAGAATTCTGTCGGCAACAAACCCCAGGCTTACCTGTGGTTCCCATCCGATCGTGCTGGGACCACAACCAAAGTCATTGTAGGAACGAAAACATTTTCCGAAGGGTATCGGGTAACCATTGGCATTCCCTGGAAGACGCTAGGGGTCACGCCATACACCGGAGCAAGATACGGTTTTGCTGCATCGGTTTCAGATGATGATTCTAAGCACGGTGGCAGTCAGCAGAGCATGGTCTCCACCTCACCTAATCGCATACTAACAGATCCAACCACATGGGGGGACCTTATCCTTGTAAAGTAACCCAGGCAATGGCAGAGCCAGTGCTCTGCCTTATGAACTACTTCTCGTTATAATATTCCTATAGGTCGGTGCAAGCACCGACCTATTTTGTTATCAGAATAAAATGGACGCCAATTCTGTTCGATATTGCCTTGCGTCCGGGTCTTCTTCCCCCAACATTTGCAGCAATGCAAGGACGATCTTCCGGGCATTGTCATTCTTGTAATGCTTATTCTTCCGTAGTATGTCAAAGAAACCATCCAATGCCGCCGGGATTTTTCCTCTGCGTGCCAGGCGGATGTTATTCCAATAGGCAGCTTCCAATTCATCGTCGCCCGTGATTGACAGCCCATCCAACTGCTCATAGGCCTCCACAAGCGGTTTAAGCAATTCAGCAGTCGCAAACTCCGGGCTGGCCGGGAAAATTCGCAGTATTTCCGCCGCCTCCTGGCTCTTTCCCTGTCCAATAAAACTGATCAACAACCCTAACAATCCCTTGGAACTGTGCTCATCTTGGTTCAAAACTTCCCTAAAAACAGTCTCTGCTTCCAGCCAGTTGTTCATCCTAATGATGGAAAAACCCTTCTCAACGCTGAGATCGGTCGGGCTGGGTGCGATTGTTCGGATAAATTCGCGTAATTTCGCTTCAGGTTGGACACCGGAAAATTCTGCGACCACCTGTCCTTTCATGAAGGCTTTCACAGTCGGGATCGTGCGGATTCCATAGCGGATCGACAAATTTTTGTTGAAATCCACATCCACCTTCGCCAGGCGCAGCACTCCCCGCCCTTCGGCAGCCATTTTTTCAAGCATTGGGCTTAATACCTTGCATGGACGGCACCATTCAGCCCAAAAATCCACCAGCACAGGAATATTTTGAGAGTATTCGATAACCTCATACTCGAAGGTGTTTTCAGTTACGTCCAGCACAAAATCATTAGACATTTTTTCGCCTTGCTAACAATTATACAGGGGTTTGTCTCTTTCCATCAAACATTCAGCACACTGCAAGCTCTTCTTATTCGTCTTCCGGAGCAGCGCGCGAAGGCTGGATCACATCAATGACATCGCCGTGATGGTTAATGACCACCTTGAATCCCAGCATACCCATATAAGCCCGGCCATCCTCTGGAATGCCAGTTTTAAAGAGTTGCTCAAATTGTTCACCGATCTGTTTCAGCTGATTATTTATCAATGCACGTGAGAATATATCCTCCTGCCCAAGCGCCTTCGCTGTCTGCTCTGCCAGCAGGTCTTCGTTCCCCTTGATCTGTTCCTGCATCATATCCAGCACCTGACGGTCAACCTGCTCAGAAGGAATATGGCGCATGAAACCGGCATCATCCACAATATAGCATGGCTCACCGCCGATCTGTGAAACCTCTACAATTTGATCATCTTCGTCAAAAACTAATCCCTTAAATATCGGTTCGTGTGTCATCTTTCATTACTCTTTTTACATCTGATTATTCATGTACGCTGACCAATGTGCCAACGCTAGCCCAATTATACAACCAGGCTGCATCCTCAGTCCGTAAGTTTATACACCCATGACTCATGGGAGTACCAAAATTGCTATGCCAGTAGGTACCATGCAGGCCATAACCATCGTAGAAATACATGGTGTAAGGCACGTCCGGCAGATAATATCCTGGGCCAGCCATGTCGGTATAACGATATTTTACATACACATGGAACCTGCCTGTCACGGTTGGATGCTGCCAGGTTCCGGTTGAAACCAAAAATGAGTTGACACTGCTCTTGCCTTCATACGCCGAAACCGTTTGAGAGCTGAGGTCCACGTCGATCCAGCGCTCCTTTTTCTTGACATTGGGCAGTTCACCCGGGTCATAGACATAATATTCTTCGACAACGACCGGCGGCGGCAGAGGTGTGTCAGTGGGGTATGGCGTGTTCGTGGCAGTTGGAGTAGCTGTCGGCGTTGGCGTTTTAGTTGGCGTCGGTGTTGGGGTGAATGTCGCTGTTGGAGTAGGAGTATAACTCGGTTTGATGAACACACCCGCTGGCAGCGTAGAGCTGACATTTTTGGCTGATCCGCGTAACAACGGCGGCAGGATAAAGAACCCTACCAACCCGATACCCAATAGTACTACTGCCATCGCCCAGGAAAGCATGGATACTCTTGGTAAGGTATATTTATGGTCAGCAATTTTTGGGAAGACAATTCCTGGTAGTTCATCGGAAATTTCTTCAACCTCGCTGGTTTGGTCATTTTTCCCAGCGGTCTCTGTAACTGCGTATTCACTTACAGCCTTCTGTATAGTCGCATCAGGTGAACTTTGTGCATCCACTAATTGAGTGGTCGGAACATCCTTTACGTTGATATGGGTGTGTTGTTCCTGATCAAACTGGACTCGTCGTTGAACAGCCCACTGCATACCTTTCTGTGCCCGCTCACTGGTTGGGTTAATCTCAAGCGCCTTGCCCAAATATTCCACAGCAGCATGAGGCGAAGCCGAAGCAGCCATCACCAACCAGGCATCTTCCAACATCGGATCATTTTTTACAGCAAGCATGGCAAAACGCCTTGCTTCAGAAGTATTTTTCTTTACTATCGCATTCTTTGCGGCATTTACTGCCTGCATTGCTTTATCTGTTGAGTAAATCGTCATGGGGTGTTAGTCTCCCCAACCACGATCTCCTGGTTGCGAATATAACATAGGATGCCGTCAACGATTCCCTGGGCTGCTTTTTCTGGCGTCTTAGTCAAAAATTCACGATCGAGGTTCATAAATCCGGTTTCGATCACCGCGGAAGGTGTATTTGCATTGATCTCGTCGAAGGTATGGTATGTGGACATATCATCCGTCACATCATTTACCAGCCTCAAGCCAGTTTCCTTCTCATAGCGATCGACCAGGCAGGCGGTCAGACGGGTCGCCTGATCCGGTTGGGACCTCGCAAAAAGGGTGGGTGCTACTTTGAATCCGGTAGCATTGTTATCAATATAATCACAAGAATCATTATGGATGGAAATCAGTACCAGTCCGCTATATTGCTGCAGTTTTGTGTCAAACTCCTTTAACAAATCTACGGAAAAGCCCTGCTCCAGTAACTTCTGCCGAACGATGGTTGCTATGGTCAGGTTGACATCACCTTCCGTCAATCCATCGGAACAGGTGAAACCATTATCCTTTCCCCAATGCCCGGCGACGATAGCAATATGAGGCGTGGGCGGGGAAGTTGGAGTTGCCCAACCCATCCGTGGGTTATTGCGGTTATTTAAAGCCTGTGACATGCTATCGGCTAATCGGTTCGAAAACAAGCTGGATGGCGTCCAAATGGTAAACAGCGTTGCTACTAAAATGGCAACGCTTAATACAGTTCCTAACGATTGCCAGAAATTAAACTTGGGTTCCCTGGCGCCTTGAACAAGCGGTTTTCGAATTGGAATCGGTGGTTGATTCAAAAATAGTATCCTTTACCGTAAATTCATTTTACCAGCTTGGATAAAACATGCAAGAAATATACGAACCTTTCAAGCTTTCATATTATAGACGATTCCAACCACTGTTCGTTCCACTTGACGTTGACCTTACTGCATTGTATAACAATACTATAGATTGAATCAGGAGAAGATCATGGTAATCAATGAAACATTATTCAGGCAAACCATGCGATTATGGACCACCGGTATCACCATCGTTACAACCACTTACGAGGGAATCCAGCATGGCATGACAGTCAGTTCCTTCACATCAGTTTCCGCCGTGCCGCCAGTGGTTTTGGTTTCCATCAATCAAGTCGCCAGAACACATGATTTGATGAAGAAGTCCGGTGTTTTTGCTGTATCCATCCTTGAGAAATCTCAAGAATCAATTTCGGATGTTTTCGCCGGCCTGGTGCCTGAAACCGATGATCGATTCAAAGGAATCGATACCAGAACAATGAAGACAGGTTCACCCATCATCAAAGGTGCCGTGGCTTACTTCGATTGTAAGATCATCGAAACCATTGTTTTTGGAAATAACTCTGTATTCTTTGGCGAGATACTGGATGCCGAATACGACGATGATCTAAAACCGCTCCTATACTCCAATCGCGCATATAAAACATTGCACAAATAATGCCATCCACACCACTCTCCCGGGAGGAAAAAGAATCCCTGCTGGTCATCGCCAGGCAGGCTTTGGAGGATGCGGTCTCTCTTAGATCTCTACAAGATCTGGATTTGACCCGGATGTCCATTTCATTGCAAGAACCCGGAGCTTCTTTTGTTACACTTACCCGAAGAGGTGATTTACGTGGCTGCATTGGCGCATTGGAAGCCTACCAGCCGCTTGCTCTGGATGTGCAGGAGCATGCTGTTGCCGCAGCGTTGGATGATTACCGCTTTCCGCCGGTGAGACCAGCTGAACTCGGCAGTATTAGAATTGAAGTATCGAGATTAACCCCACCTGTACCCTTGGAATACCAAGATTCCAGCGACTTATTGCAATGGCTGCGCCCAAAAATTGATGGTGTGATCCTCAAAGATGGCCGCCACCGGGCTACCTTCCTGCCCCAGGTTTGGGAAAACATATCCAGTCCAGAATCCTTTTTGGACCAGCTTTGCATGAAAATGGGCGCAGCTCCGGATGCCTGGCGGAAAAAACACTTGGCGGTCTTCACCTACCAGGTGGAAGAATTCCACGAATAAGCTGTACAGTTAACGTGTCGGGGCGATCTCACTTTATACCACGTTGGTATGTATCGACCCGTACGACCATCAGGTCGAAATAACCATTATAGTTAACAATACAAACAGGGTTTCCCTTTGATAGCGAAACCCTGTTCTTTATGCTTGATTTGATTAAATTGCTTCTTCGAGTGACTCGTTATATGCCTGTCCGTAGAAGTGGCCGGATGCGAGACTGATATAGACCGTTGCGATTGCCATTCCGTACAAGGCGCCAATCCCCAGGGCAATAGCCCCGATAGATGAAAGTATTGATGCTGCAATACCGCCAACGATACCCACAAGAATGATACCCAACAGCGCCATCAGGTAAGGTACTGGTTTCTTGAAGGCGGCTTTGAAGACTTCTTTGAATTTCAGGGCAGAGCCAATGGTACCAAATTGAGCGTAACGTCCATAGATGGCTGGCGAAATGAAGGCCACCAAAAGACCGTAAAGCACCATGATCAATGCGATGCAGCTAACCAGAATGATGACAATCACACCTGCAGCGCCCGCGGCGCCAGCATTATCGTTGCTTGCTCCCCACATTCCTAATCCACCGCCCAGTGCTGAGACAATGGCTATGATGATGCCCAAAATAGCCATGGGAATCCCATAAACAAGTTGGATTACCCACATCTTTAATCCATCCATGAATTGTGTGCCAATATTTAGGTTGGGAACGGTTGGAGTTTGTTTTGTGATCACTTTCCTCACAATATCGATCATAACACCTGAGAATACCAGGGCCATGAACAGGGTGCCGATACCCGGGATAAGTTGAGCAAATCCGAGCAGGGCCAGCATGGCGATCTTCTTTAACCAATCTGGGTCGTCAAAAACAAATGAAAATGGCTTTCCGAATTGCATAGTTCCTCCTTTAGTTAATTAATATTAATGTTAGCATAATATTGAAGTAATACAACATATTAATTATACGGAAATTTTCTTTATAGAGTTGCAAATTGCAATTTTATAGTTGAATATGCTTTGCAACATTTAGTACAAATATGGTCGCCCGCTTTTGGTTCGGATCATTGCTGATCGAGCAAGTATCCCGGATGATCTGCAGCGCTTGTTCCACCTGGTCGTCATCCAATCCAACCAGCAGGGTGGAAGAGCCCCTCCTCAGAAACCCGCCAGTGGAAGCAATTTGGGTAACCCTGAATTTCATCGAGGTAAGCGCCTTGGAAACCGGGTCTGTGTCTTGATCCTGTATGATTGCGATTATCATTTTCATGTTAGATTTCCTCAAACTTTTCAATTTCCAGGGAGAATACTTTTGCGCCGCCAATGGTTACCGGGGTAGGCGCGGGCAGAGGCAGAGGTGCGCTTTCCAGTGGAATGGAGATATATTCTACTCGTTGGCGGCAGCTTTTCTTCAATTCCTGATATGCCTTTTCCTCATCACCCTGTTTGATACCGATCATTAAAGTTGCATTTCTCCTGCCTAAAAACCCCCCCACACTCGGCAATTTGGTCACACTTGCTCCCAGTTTTTCCAGCGAATTTGTAGCATTATCTGCATCCTGTGATTGGACGACTGCGATGATCATGATATTCGTACTCTCAGGTTCCATGCTCCTCCTTTCCTTGTTGTGGCTAACGAAAGCTCATCCTTGCCTTGGTAAATATTCTGACTAATCTAATTACAAGTATTATGACACAGCCAACGCTGCATGCCTAATATTATTATATACTGCTGTCCACCATTTACAACCTCGTGAATTGTTCCTAAATCAATTGGGAACTCATATCCAACTCTTTCGTTATAGTAGTGTTGAGAGTTTGTTGATATGCGGCAAGTTAGTTGCACCCATAAATATGGAATCATTGATGACTGTTATTTCTATTAATTGAAAAATGATTTTTATTTTTGCAGCATCACTTTACAATCATCTATATCCGTACCGTAATGTGCTAGAATTTGACCAATAGATTGAGGTGAAATGACACAGGACACTAATTTGCCTGAAGATGATAAAAAAGAAGCAACCGATAAGTTTCGCAGGATACTGAACTCACAAAACGGTGAATCCAATTCCCCGCAGGATTTTGAATTACCCGAAGGCATCGAACTACCCGAACCGATCGATCCTGGAGCCACTGTTTGGATGGATGCAACTGGTTCTGCCCACTCAGACCCATTGATCACCGGTGATACGCCCAATACTGGTACGCCGATAACCATATCCGAAGACGAGAATCAACCGGTTAATAAAGACCCATTCATGGATCAAAAAGATGCAAACGGCCGCCCAATGCTCTCTCAAACCCCCACACCGGTATACCGTAAACCAGCGGTGGATGCCAGCGGTATGCCGCTTCCACGGCGTGTGGATGAGATCGACCAGAATGCCACCCGCGTAATACCCATCCAGCGGGAAGTGACGCCGGTTTCAAAGCCAAATCTTGTGCCCCAACGTCCTCCTCAAACTCAACAGAAACCGCAGCCAGCCACCCCTCCGCGGCCTTCCAACCAACCGCCCAGTCGTACACCACCGCCCCCCAGAGCAAAACCGCCAAAACGAAACGGACCATCCGCCGGCTGTATGGTCAAAGGCATCATCGGGTTGTTGTTTGGGATAGTATTCCTTTTCGTGATCGCCGGCTCGGTAATGGTGTTTGAGTATTTCCGTATCGCCGCCTCATTGCCGGATATCGAAGACCTGCGCTCTCATGCCGCCCAATTTGAAACAACCCGCATTTTGGATCGAGATGGAAATTTACTCTACGAGATCCTGGATCCCAATGCCGGGCGGAGAACGTACGTCCCTTTGGGCAAAATCTCCCCCTACCTGGTTGCCGCCACCATCGCTACCGAGGATCAGGCTTATTATAGCCATCCCGGTTTTGATCCGGTCGGCATCGCGCGCGCATTTATTCAAAACTATACCAATCAGGAGATCGTATCCGGTGCGTCAACCATCACCCAGCAGCTTGCCCGCAACCTGTTATTCTCCCCGGAGGAACGTTCGCAGCAGACCTTAAGGCGTAAATCGCGCGAGATCGTCCTGGCAGCAGAGATCACCCGACGCTATTCAAAAGATGAGATCTTAGAGCTTTACCTGAACGAAAACTTTTACGGCAGTCTCGCATACGGCGTTGAAGCTGCCGCGGAAACGTATTTCAATACAACCTCAGCCAATTTGGACCTCGCTCAATCAGCCTTCCTGGCTGGCTTGCCGCAGGCTCCCTCAGTTTATGACATCCATAATAACCGAGAAGCTACCCTTTTTAGATTCAAACAGGCGCTCACCTTATTGATCAAGATGAGCCGGGAGAATAACTGCATCTATGTCAGTAACAATCCACAACCGGTTTGCGTCTCGGACGAGGATATCCTTTCGGCAGTCGCTGAAATTGAAGGCTATGAATTTCAGCCCGTCTCTGTGAATATGCAGTTTCCTCATTGGGTGAATTACATTCAGACCCTGCTGGAGAGAGATTACGACGCCCAGACGATCTACCGTTCCGGTTTCACAATCCATACGACCATTGACCCGACCTTGCAGAAAAAAGCTGAAAAGATCGTGCAAAACCAGATCAACGACCTGGCAGACCGGCATGTGACAGACGGTGCCCTGGTTGCCGTTCAGCCCGCGACTGGTGAGATTTTAGCTATGGTGGGATCAGCAGATTTCTATAACGAAGCCATTTCCGGCCAGGTGAACATGGCAATCAGCCCGCGTCAACCCGGTTCATCCATCAAGCCATTGACATATGTTGCCGCTTTCGAAAAAGGTTGGACACCCGCCACCCTCATCTGGGACGTGCCGTCAGAGTTTCCGCCGTCAGGCAATCCAGAAGACCAACGTCCGCCTTATCAACCTGTAAATTATGATGGTCGATTCCACGGGCCAGTAACATTACGCTCTGCACTGGCGAATTCATTCAACATACCTGCCGTAAAAACCCTCAATTTCGTCGGAATTTACGACAACCCTGCCACCCAGGAAAAAGATGGCTTCATAGAGTTTGCCAGGAAAATGGGCATCACCACCCTGACCAGGGATGATTACGGTCTCTCGTTGACCCTTGGCGGTGGAGAAGTGACCCTGCTCGAAATGACCGAAGCATTCGGAGCATTTGCCAACAATGGCATACTGCTTCCCGGCGTCGCCATTACTAAGATCACCGATTATCAGGGTGAAGTTGTTTACGAATACAAACCAAGAAGCGGAAATCAGGTCGTTCGTCCGGAACATGCCTACCTGATCAGCTCCATTCTCGCGGATAAAAAAGCACGAACACCCATGTTCGGATCAGATCCAGTCATTAACCTGCCTTTCCCGGCCGCCGTCAAAACCGGCACCACCAATGATTTCAGAGATAACTGGACCATGGGATATACCCCGGATGTTGCTGTCGGCGTTTGGGTTGGGAACGCAGACTATACTCCTATGAACAATACCACCGGGCTGACAGGCGCGGCTCCAATCTGGGCACAGTTCATGGAATTTGCCATTCAAGAAATGACAGGCGGAAACCCAACGCCTTTCAATGTTCCCCAGGGCATCATAGAAAAACAGATTTGTTCTGTTTCCGGAACTGAACCATCCGAATGGTGCCCGGACACCAGGACAGAGATATTTGCCGCTGATCAGCTCCCGTTAACCAAGGAAAATGACTTGTGGCAAAATTCCATTATTGATACTTGGACCGGGTTGAGAGCGACTGGAAATTGCAGTGACTTTGTGGATGAAAAGTTCACAGCCAACATCAGCGACTCGACCGCTCGTAAGTGGATAAAGCAAACCGACGAAGGCAAGCAATGGGCAAAAATCATGGACTTTCCGCGTCCCATCGTCTTCACACCAAATAACGAATGCGGCGCAGATACTGCCCGTCCGGTGCTGAAATTCACTGGCTTATCTGATGGACAAACAATTACAAAGGATACGCTGGATATCGACATACAAGCCTTTGTTCAGGACAATTTCAAGAACCTCAGCCTGCAATATGGGGAAGGTCGAAAACCAAGTGACTGGATCACCCTGGTTGAGCCAACCAATCAGCAATTTAAATCACCAGACACGTTCTATACTTGGGACCTGGCAGACCTGCCAGCCGGTGAAGTGACACTCAAGCTTTATATGCAGAGTGCAGAGGGCGGTTATGCTGAAAGAATGATCACTTTGAACTTGCAGGTGCCCACTCCCACGCCAACCTTGACACCCACTCCCACACAGACGTTCACTCCGCTGCCAACAGACTTACCAACATCAACACCCATGCCGACCGAAACACCTGTTCCAACCGCAACTGCAACGGCGACATTATCTATTTTGCCATCTGTTGCTCCAACACTGCCTTAATACACAACTAGTATTTAGAATAATAAGAACTGGTCCGGGTTGTTTTCAACCGGATCAGTTCTTATCATGGAAGCAAAAGAGTCCAGAGTTACCAGCGGATTCTGAAGCAGGCGGCTCATTAACCTGAACTTGACGATGTGCCAATTATCGGAAAGTATTTTTTCCATTGCCGGAAATTCTTTGGTTTTGTAATTCAACAAGTCGAGCCTGCTTGCAGGAAGAACGAGGATCCTCTGTGCACTTGTCTGGTCTTCCTGCATCAAATCCCCCAGAAAAGCAGTGTGATGATATATATAAAAACGATAAATGGCCTTATTGTTGCCATCGTGCCATACAACCGGATGTGATCCTTCAACCTGGCAATTTAGTGATTGGCCAAGAGTTTTTATCCTGTCTTCAAGTTCGAAAACCTTGTGCACCCTGACATCTCTATCTTCTTTCTCTTTGAGTTTCCAAAGGTTGGAATCTTCTGCATTTCTATCAGCGTAGCTAACTGCGATATGACGTATGTAGTCTCTAATTTCACCAAAATGTGTTGGGACCTGACTGCGAATCATTTTTTCGATCTCATCCAGACCGACCCATACACCTGGTTTGAGGATATCTAATATGCTCAGCTCAACGCGATCGGAAAACGTCATTTCTATTACTGGATCGCTTTTCAACCACCAATGGCCGCTTTCAAGCGTTTGTTCCCCCGGGCCAATATGCACAAAAACCGATGGGTTGGAGAATGCGGTCTTCAATTGTGTCTGCGCTGAATTGGTATTTTGATCCGCAATAAACTGATGGTCAAATTCCAATTGCAATAAAGTGGCACAGGTCATTTCGAGATAATCTGCCGGCTCTCCTTTGTGCCGCAAATATGATTCCGCCCCTTTGATAACACTCCTGTTCAAATTTGTTGTCTGCACATCACAGTCATGCGAACCGACACCATTGGATTTCGGCCAGATGATCCTCAGGAGAAATCGCAAAACTGCATAATTTCCACTCTGCCCGATGTGCAGCGGGGATGACGCTGGACAAAAAGGCAGGTTCTACTTCCGGTACCACAGCAAACATCTGCTGTTTCACCTTGTTTGAATCACGGATCGTTTTGTAAGCAGTATGTAATGCGCTGGCATGCCAGGACCAATCATAGCGATCCCTGATGATGATACGGCTGAACTTTTCACTTTCTTCCCTGCCCAACAACCAGGCAGACCACGCTGCAGATAACTTCCAAAAAGCCTGGTTTGGCCGTGGAATTGATGTAACCACAGCATCAAAGAGGTGGCTATCCCATGCAGTCAACAAGTCTCGTACTCTACCCGGATATATGCATATTTCCCCGGGCGCTGGCACTTCTGGATATTTCACTGTCCTGATCTGAGCGTTAATTGGCGAACCGGCAGAAGCAGTAGAAATTAGCGCATTCCACAGGTTAAATTCTCGGAATTGTGTTGGCATGGCTAGTAGTTTTGGCCGGTGGTTAAGCTGGTCTACCGGCCACAGCGTATTGGCGCAATCCATCACCGAAAGCAACAATGATTGGAGAATTGCCTGCTTCTCCCTGCTGATTTGCAAGGCATCCAATCTTGTATAAAGTGCAACCAGAATATAAAGCGCACGCGGCAGGTGTGCTTCTGTCAACTCCTTTGCATCCTGTTTCAAGTCGGCATCTGCCCCTGCTATTCGATCAACTGCCAACGCCTTATATAAGGGGGATCGTTGTAATTGATCCAGTATTTCTCTATCAAAATCGGTGGGTTCGTGCTGGTGGCTGGTTCCACAAGCAGGGCATTCATATACAACCAGGTCGGGGTACATCGCCCCTTTTTCCCAGATATATTCATCTGCTTGAATTTTAGCCCCGCAAGCCGTACAGATTGTTTGATAAAAAGACAGGATATATTGATCGAAACGAACGTCTTCCTTAATCGACCTTGCAAGTTCTTCAACAGCCGACTTGTACTCAGATTTTGAAAAAGAACGACAACCTACCTCCAAAAGCAGCTTTACGACCGGGTTGAGTACGCATGTGACCACTTTATATCCCTGATTAGCCAGGTCGGTAAGCATTGCGGGAGAGCTGCCGAATGGATCCAACACACAGCTTTCAGCAGGTAAAAAATTACTAATCCAGTTGCCAAATAATCCACTCGACAATTCCGGTAGGTAGCGCTGTAACGGCCAATAAGGGATGCCACCCTCACCTAAAACAAAAGGGGAGCACAAACTGGCGAAGTCCAAATGGTTGTCATTTTGCCGGGGGTTGACAACCATACATTATCCTCCTGAAAATCCTGATCTATGAAAGTCGCAGCACCAGAGCGTGACCAGGCTGTAATTCGATCTTCTGTGACTGTATATCGATTGAATCGGTTCCTGGAAGTGAGTTGATCAATTCTCTGTAATTGTGCAGATATAACCTATCTGGTAGTGTAAAGTGTACCTTTTTTAATCGAAAATTCAATAGGATCATTAATTTCTCGACACCCAGTTCCCGTGTATATCCAAGAACCGAACGTGGCAGGTTTTCGATCAACCTGTACGAACCGCGTTGCAGGCATCTTTCTGTTCGCCTCAGTTGGATAAGTTTTCTATAATAATTCAACAGCGAACTAGGGTCGTCCTTCTGTGTTGTTACATTTCGCATTGGATAATTTGGATGGACTGGAAGCCAGGGTTGTGCTGCTGAAAACCCGGCATTGACTTCATTGTTCCATTGCATCGGGCTGCGGCAACCATCCCGGCCTTTGAAAAACGGCCAAAATTTCTTTCCCGGTGGATCCAGTATTTCATTGCGCGATAGTGAAATATCCCGCATACCGATTTCTTCACCATAATACAAAAATGGCGTGCCGCGCAGGGTAAGCATCAGGGTTGCGGCAACTTTTGCCAGGCGGTCTTCATCATCAAAGTGATAACGGGTGCTTGAACGCTTGATGTCATGGTTGTTCAATACATGATTCGGCCAGTGCTCGTCTTGATTGAGCTCATCCCATTTTTTAATCGCCGCTTTGAATTTTCCCACATTCCAGGGGCTATGGAGCATCACAAAGTTGAATGCGGCATGCAGCCGACTATTCCCCGTATATGCAATTGTTTCCTCTGGTGTGGCAAGGTAGGTCTCGCCGACAACATATCTCTGCTTGTAGGCATCCAGTAGCCCGCGAATCTCTTCAACCAGCGGGATCATTTCCGGTTGGTTGGCATCGTAGCTGTGTTTCTGCCGGTCAAAGCCTCGAATGCCAAGCTTCGCCGGATTGTCCCTCAAATCAGCATCTTTGAAAAACACATTGAATACATCCAACCTGAAACCATCCACACCTTTTTGCAGCCAAAAGCGAAATACATCCAATATAGCTTTCCGCACTTCCGGGTTGCGCCAGTTGAGGTCCGGTTGCTCTTTTGTGAACATGTGGAAGATAATATTCGCCTGTTTGGGGATCCATTTCCCAGGCATTGCCGCCAAAAGAAGACTGCCAGTTGTTTGGCAACCTGCCATCCGTTTTAGCCGGCTGCCAAATATACCAATTCCTGTATGGATTGTCCCGGCTGCTGCGGGACTGCTTGAACCAGGTGTGCATATCAGAAGTGTGATTAAGTACCAGGTCCAGAATAACGTGGATCCCGCGCTGATGTGCCTGCGAGACTAAATTCTCAAAATCCTCCATCGTGCCGAATTGCGGATCAATGCCCACGTAATCGCTCACATCATAGCCAAAGTCCTTATCCGGGCTGGGGTAGATCGGCGAAAGCCAGATGGCATCCACGCCCAGGTCAGCGAGATAATCCAGGCGTGAAGTTATACCAGGTAGGTCGCCAAATCCATCGTTGTTTGAATCTTGAAAAGATCGTGGATAGATCTGATAGATAATTCCATCCCGCCACCATAAATAGTCATCAGACATCTGTCACCTCTGTATTAGTGTTTTTTTCAGAATCGCTAAGCCCCAGGAGAAAACGATACCATTGGCATTTTATCAATCAGAAATTGGATCGCGTCAAAAGTATTTTCCACCTTCTCTCCAAGGAAGAGCCGGCACAATTCTTTGAATGCAGTCGGATGCTCTTTTGCATAAATCGCCAGGATTTCGCCAGCCTTCTCCTTTGAGATAAATTGTGCTGTCGATTGGAATTTCCGTTTTCCTACACTGATCATTACAGCCGGTGTTTTCGCAATGTTTTGGTACCAGTCAGATATTACTCCCCAGCCGGAAATTACATAGTATGTGTCTGTTGATTTATCGTGGAAGTCGACTTCAACAACTGATCGTCGGGGTAACCCGCTTATCCGCCCGACATGGGTGATCATCAAAAAACGTTCTCCCATTAACCAGCCCAATCCGCCACGGTACAACCAGATGGGCAGTCTTAATCCAAACTTCAATGCGTGCCCCGGTGGCGAATCGACTATCGATTTTTTCATTTCCTGGTTCCTTTAGATATTATCTGCGTCCCTTCGCTCCACCCATGCACCGAGTTCCGTGACCGGTAGGCAGAATGACTGCGTGGACAAACCGGCTTCTCTGAAAGCGCCGGCCATCACCTCTGCCACCGCCTGCATATCCTCCAAGCCGAAAGCAATGGTTGACGGTCCGGCACCGGAAAGAGCCGCAGCGGCCGCGCCTTTCTTTTTCGCAGCCATGATCGCTGCCTCAGCACCAGGGATCAACTTCATGCGATTGGATTGGTGCAGCCTGTCCTGCATCACATCACTTAACAATGCCAAATCTCCTTCGACCAATGCCTGGACTACCAGCGCTGTCATACCCACATTGAACACCGCATCCTGGAACTGTACCTGTTTTGGTAATACCTGGCGCGCCTCATGCGTAGATAGCTGAAAATCCGGCACAACGACCGCGGTCTGGAGTATTTCTCCGCCCACCCGGATCATTCCCATCGGATGCGCGATCATTTTTTGACCATTGTTGCCCACAATGACCAGTCCGCCATATACCGCCGCAGCAGCATTATCGGGATGGCCTTCAAGCTCATTCGCCAGATGGATGACATCACTCTTAGATAGCTGCCCGCCGCAAAGTTCATTCGCTCCCAAAATACCGGTCAGCACAGCCGCTGCGCTGGATCCCATCCCGGAGCCCAATGGGATCTGGTTATCACATTGGATGGAAATCCCAGAGGGGGCTTCGCAGCCAATAAATTGAAAAACTCGCTGCATCGATTGATAGATCAGGTTGCTGCCGTCGCGCGGTAAAATCTCACTGCCGAAGCCCTGGATGTCTATCTCAATTCCAGCATCCAACAATGAAAATGAGGTCGTGTTCCACAGATCAAGTCCCAGCGCAAGGCAGTCAAAGCCCGGCCCTAGATTGGCTGTGGTCGCAGGGACATGGACAATCACATCAGACATATTCGTTACACCTTCCCGGTAATGACCGCTTCGATGGCGCTGATCTCAGATGGCAGCGCTTTGAAGCTGAAGCCACGGGTGACAATTTCAGGGTCTTTCAAGCCATGTCCGGTGCATATCCCAACAATTCTCTTCCCCCTCGGATCAAATCTGCCGGCTTCGATCTCATGTTTTAATCCGGCCAATCCAGCCGCCGACGCTGGTTCTACCCACACCCCGTTGGATGCCAGCATCTTCTGCATTGCAAGAATCTCATCATCACTTACTGCTATGATCCGCCCCTGCGATTCTTCAGCCGCCTGCAGCGCCTGTTCACCGCGGGCAGGCTTTCCAATCCGGATGGCGGTTGCCACAGTTTCCGGGTGATCCACCGGATGACCTAAAACCAAGGGGGCAGATCCGGCTGCCTGCACACCCAGTATATTTGGTAAACCCGTTTGTTTTAGACCGTGATATTGTTTGAACCCCATCCAGTAAGCGCTGATATTCCCAGCATTACCGACCGGCAGGCATAACCAATCCGGGGCGCTGCCCAGCGTATCGCATATTTCGAACGCACCTGTCTTTTGTCCCTCCAACCGGTATGGGTTGAGTGAATTGACCAGGGCGATGGGATATTTATTTGTCAGTTCCACCACCAGGGTCAATGCATCATCGAATGACCCTTGAATTTGGAGTACCTCGGCACCATAGGCAATTGCCCCGGCCAGTTTACCGGCAGCCACCTTGCCTTCGGGTATCAAGACAATGCAACGCATCCTCGCCCGGGCAGCATAGGCTGCCGCTGATGCTGCGGTATTTCCTGTCGAGGCGCACATCACGGTTTTCACTCCCCGTCCATCCGCCTCGCTGATGGCCACCGTCATTCCTCTATCCTTAAAAGATCCGGTCGGGTTCAACCCTTCAAATTTGACGAAAAGTTCAAACCCGCCGCCAAGCTTATCAGCAAGCGCAGGCACAGGGATGAGTGGTGTGTTGCCTTCAAGCAAAGTGACGTTTGTTGTGTGTGCTGGTATATCCAGCAGGGGGCGATAGGATTGAATGACGCCAGGGTAAGACATAGATAACCTCTTTGTTTAGAGTGATTTCATTATTATCACACGGTTTTCAATTTACTAAGGTTATTAGTTTATAAAAAAATAAAAGAAAAGGACATATTTTTTCAACCTGTTGATTACAATTACCTACTTCGAGTATAAATTAGTCTGATAATGAAGAAAATAACAAAATCTAATTATTTTCAACTTGCTAAAGTAGAACCAACATACTATAATAACAACAGAATAGCAACAACCGGGACGAGTAGCCGACTCCCCTCGCATCCAGGAAGGGCATCCACGACTGAAAGCATGCCCATGCAACCGGCGAAAACCACCCGCGAGCTGAAACCAGAACACCTACAGGCAAGTATGGAATCCGGCAGCAGCCGTTACCTGCACCAATGAGATGCCTTATCTGAGGCAAATCTGGGTGGAACCGTGTGAGCCAAACTCTCGCCCCAGTGTGGGTGAGTTTTTTTTATTTTAAGTACCCGTAATCTACCCTCTCCCAATGGGAAGAGGGCAGGGTGAGGGCAAGGAGACAAAATGGAAGAAAGATACGAAGACACCAAACTTTACCGCATCCGGCACTCGGCCGCGCACATTATGGCCCAGGCGGTGACAGAAATGTTCCCGGACGGGAAAGTGACCATCGGGCCGCCGATCGAGGACGGGTTTTACTACGACTTTGACCTGCCGCGCGCCCTGACACCAGAAGACCTGGCTGTGCTCGAAAAACGCATGCGCCAGATCATTGCCGCGCATCACCCGTTCGTTCGCCAGGAACTTAGCGCCGAGGAAGCCCGCAATTTCTTCAGGGATCAGCCCTATAAAGTGGAGCTGATCGATGGACTCGATCAGGGCGGTCTGGACGAATATGGCAATCCCATCAACGAGAAACCGGTGATCTCTACCTATACGCATGATAAATTCACTGACCTGTGCCGAGGACCTCACGTGGAAAACACAGGGCAAATCAATCCATCTGCGGTCAAGCTGATGAGCGTTGCCGGCGCATACTGGCGCGGTGACGAAAAGAAACCCATGTTGCAGCGCATTTACGGCACCGCCTGGGAAAACGCCGCCCAACTGGAAGAGTACCTGTGGAAACTGGAAGAAGCTAAAAAACGCGACCACCGCAAGCTTGGCAAAGAGCTTGGTTTATTCTACTTTTCGGATGATATCGGCCCAGGGCTGCCCCTGTTCACCCCCAAGGGAGAGATGCTGCGCCACCTGATGGAAACCTATGTCCGCGACGTTCAAACCAAATACGGGTTCCAGCATGTCTGGACCGGTAATCTTGTAAAAGAAGACCTGTACAAAAAATCCGGGCATTACGACAACTATAAAGATGTCATGTTCCCGCCTATGGTGGACGAAAACGTAACCTTCCGTCTTAAACCGATGAACTGCCCCAGCCACATGACTCTATACAATGAAATGGGCCGGCACTCCTACCGCGAGCTGCCCATGCGTTTCGCGGAATTCGCCACCCAGTATCGCTATGAAAAGACTGGTGAACTAAGCGGCCTAACCCGTGTCCGCGCACTGACCCAGGATGACTGCCATACTTTCTGCACTCCAGAACAGATCGAAAGCGAATTCTCACTCGACCTTCAGGTCATCGTAGAAGTGCTGGAACGCTATAAATTCACAAACTACCGCGTCAGGCTATCCCTGCGCGGTGAAGGTGGCAAGTACGTTCAGGATCCTGCCAAGTGGGATAAAGCAGAGGCTGCGCTGCGCGCTGCCCTGATCGCGAATAATGTAGAGTTCTACGAAGCCAAAGGAGAGGCTGCTTTCTATGGCCCTAAAGCTGACTTTATGGCCAAGGATGTATTGGGACGCGAATGGCAGCTTTCCACCATCCAGGTAGATTTCATCCAGCCAGATCGCCTGGGCTGCACCTACATCGGTGAGGATGGACAGGAACACGTTCCGGTTGTGTTGCACCGTGCCGTTACAGGTACAACCGAACGCTTCCTTGGAGTAATCATCGAGCATTACGCCGGGGCATTCCCGGTATGGCTCAGCCCGGTGCAGGCAGTCCTCATTCCCATCGCTGACCGGCACATGGATTACTGCAAAGACCTCGCCGCCAAACTGCGCAAAGAGGGTTTGCGGGTCGAAGTGGATGAGCGCAGTGAACGGATGAATTCCAAGATCCGGGACGCACAAAAACAGAAGACCCCGTACATGCTCGTTGTAGGCGACCAGGAAATGGAAAACAAACAGGTGGCACTGCGTCTGCGCAATGGCGAGAACCCCGGACCGATGAGCCTTACAGATTTCCTCTTGCGGGCAAAGCAAGACATCGAATTAGGAGATTGATAGATCATTGTGCCAGAGTATGACATTTTCCTTCTTCATTGTTATACTCTAATTAAATAATTCATAAAATCGGGGTGTTAGAGCCAATTAATTTGACGATTCCGATGGAATTGTGTTATCATCATGCACAATTGTCGCCGGTTTCAGACCGGTTTACAATCTATTATCATATAGGAGAGAGCTATCAGCACAACTACATTCAGGGTAAATGATACCATTCGAGCGTCTCAAGTCCGTCTGATTGGGGCAAAAGGTGAAAACGTCGGTGTAATCGATACGTCCGCAGCCATGCGCATGGCGCGTGAAGCGGAACTAGATCTTGTGGAAGTCGCCCCAAATTCTGATCCCCCAGTTTGCCGGATCATGGATTTTGGCAAGTTCCTTTACGAGCGCGAAAAGAAAGAAAAAGAAGCACGTAGAGCCCAAACAAAGATCGAGATCAAAGAGATTCGCCTTCGACCAAAAACGAATGAACATCACCGCGGATTCAAAACCCGTGATGCCCGAAAATGGTTGTTGGCTGGCATGAAAGTCAAAGTCACCATCCGCTTCCGGGGTCGTGAGATCACCTACCCCGAAATTGCCCTGGAAGACTTGAGAGAAATTGCCGAAGCCTTATCTGATATCGCTATCGTCGAAACACCGCCTTCCATGGAAGGACGGGTAATGAATATGGTGTTGGCGCCAGGTAAGATCTCCAAAAAGAAAGCTGCGGAACAAGCCGCAGAATCAGAATCCATACCAGTACCAGTCAGGGAATAGTCATTCTATTTTTAGAATGGTAAGGCCTGCAACGGAAAAACCTGTTGCAAATTTATTGAGAGGAGTATGCTGTGCCCCGTAAGCTAAAAGCAGGAAAGATCAAAATGAAGACCCACAAAGCGACATCCAAGAGATTTCGCGTGAGCGGGTCCGGTACGCTTCTGCGCACAAAAGGCGGCAAAAGCCACCTTCGCAGACGCACTTCAGACCGCACCAAAGCTTTGCTTGCTGAAATGGTCCCCGTTCAGGGCGACAAGATCATCAAGACCGTGCGTCGTCTGGCGCCATACATGAAGAAAAACTAGTATGGTGGTCATCAATTTCCCGAATTCCTGATTCGCGGAAAATCATTAGCGCTGCTGTTGGGTGCTCGCAACTGGTTGAATAATAACCGGCGCCCAGGGGTATGCAAAGGAGTAATTTATGTCACGTGTGAAAGGTGGACCTCAAGGTCACCTGCGACATCGAAAAGTTCTAAAAATGACCAAGGGCTACTATGGTTCTCGTCACCGCCTTTTCCGAAGGGCGAACGAGGCAATGCTAAAAAGCCTGTTCTATGCGACACGCGACCGCAGAGTCCGCAAGCGCGACTTGCGAAAACTGTGGATCACCCGTATCAATGCTGCCGCCCGCCTCAACGGCATCAGCTACAGCAGATTGATCGCCGGTATGAAAAAAGCACAGATCGAACTGAATCGTAAGATTTTAGCCGACCTGGCTGTTCGCGATCCAAAGGCTTTTTCAGCAGTTGTTGCCAAAGCTAAAGCTGCGTAACCAAACTCTCTCAAACCAGACCGGGATCATATCCCGGTTATTTTTTTAACCACATTCTGCCAACAGGAGAGCGCAGGTAAAGGGGAGTCCATTGTGCTAAAATTCAGTAAGGATTAATCGCATGATCACATCCATCCATAACCCAAAAATTCAGAGGGTTCGAGACCTGTTGGCACATTCCCGCTTCCGTACGGAACAAAACGCCTTCGTCCTTGAGGGCATTCGGCTGGTGGAAGAAGCTTCACATACTGGCTCACATGTTGAAACGATATTTTTCAGCAGTCATTTGAACCCACGGGGAATGGAGCTTGTCAAGAAACTCAATTCAAATGGCATCGCTGTTGAAGAATTGGAACCCAACCTGCTGAACCGCGTCAGTGCTACTGAAAATTCCCAGGGAATCATCGCAATTGTTGCCAAACAAACATCGTCTCTACCCAGCCAATTTGATTTTGCACTCATTTTGGATTCCATTCGGGATCCAGGTAATCTGGGAACCATTTTGCGCACTGCCTGCGCCGCCGGGGTTCAGGTTGTTTTCCTATCACCAGACTGCGCCGATCATCTTTCTCCAAAAGTGTTGCGAGCGGCCATGGGCGCTCACTTTCACATCCCTGTGATCGCGAAAGACTGGCAAGAAATTACCGCAGAATTATCAAAGCTGACACCCAAACCCGTCGTGTACCTGTCGGACGTTCAAGATGGCGCTCCATTATGGAAGTGCGATTTCCTCTCACCGACAGCAATCATCATCAGCAATGAAGCAACAGGTGCTACCCCGACTGCGAAAGAACTGGCAAGTCACAAGGTACACATCCCCATGCCAGGCGGCTTTGAAAGCCTTAATGCTTCCATCGCAGCAGCCGTCCTTCTCTTCGAGGTGGTTCGGCAAAGGAAATCATCATGAGAATTCGTTCCATCACGTATTTCATCAATCCATCCAATCAACTTGAGTTAAAGATCGCCCGGGCAGCAACAATGGCCAGGCAAACCAAAGAATCCCTACAATCTGCCGGGATCGAAGTTCAAACCTGCCGCATTGCACTCACGCCTTTTTCGACATGGCTGGATACAAAGCAACCCAGGCAAGCATTGGAGCAACTACATCAACTGGACGAACAAACAGCGATGGAAGGGTTCGATTTCGTATCCATCGGCCCGGCATTATCAGAATGCCTGCCGGCATACGAACTGATCCCCGAAATACTGAATTCCACCAACTTGTTTGCCACTGGCATGTTGACAACCGCCAGGAAAGCTCTGGATACACGCGCCGTCAAAGCCTGTGCGCGGATCATTTACGAATCCGCCTCCGCATCTCCAGACGGTTTCACAAACCTGCGGTTCGCTGCCCTTGGCAACGTCCCGGCAGGCAGCCCGTTTTTCCCATCCGCGTACGCAAGTCCTCGCGGGGAAGGCTTCGGACTTGCAATAGAAGGTGCGGACCTGGCTGTGGAGACCTTTTCTAATGCGAAAAATGTCCTTGAAGCGCAAAAATTACTCATAGCGCGGATCAATACTATATCAAAAAAGCTCATTGAGATATGCAGTCCGTTTTCTGAAAAAGGTATGGAATTTCTGGGTATAGATTTTACACTTGCACCCTATCCTGGTGATGACGTCTCCATCGGCAAAGCGTTGGAGAACCTGGGTGTATCCTCGTTGGGGATGGCAGGCTCGGTAACCGCAGCTTCCATTTTGATGAGTGTCATGCAGCAGGTGAAGATTCCAAGAATTGGTTTCAACGGACTGATGACGCCTGTCCTTGAAGACAGCATCCTGGCAAAACGCGCCGCGGATGGGACGTTGGGAATCCAGGATTTACTGCTATACGCCACCGTATGCGGCACCGGTCTGGATACCATTCCCCTGCCAGGAGATACGACTATTGATCAACTTTATGCAATCTTGTTGGATATTGGCGCTTTGTCATTGCGCCTTAGGAAGCCGCTGACCGCAAGATTAATGCCCATTCCCGGGAAATCCATAGGGGAAGCCACAGAATTTGACTTCAGCTACTTCGCCAACAGCCGCGTTATTGACCCGGACGCAGCTTCACTATCCGGTCTTCTGGCAATGGACGGCATCATACCCATCTCACCCCGCAATTAATTTTTTATATTCGGCTATTACTTAACTTGCTTGAAGTTGATGATGGTCAGGTTCTTATCACAGCTTGCAAAGGTCGGGAAGTAGATCTTATCAGATAACACTCCGCCAGCCTGATCCAGTAATTGCAGCCAGAGTGTCCGCTTGGATTCCGTCGGAAAATCAGACAAAACGATCTCATACCCCGCCGGTCCATAGCGGGTAACTGTGCCTGTGATACTGGTAGCTTGCTTGATCTCACCGTGCAGCGATCCATATAATTGAACTCGCAATCCTACGATTGGCGCCCCTTGCAGGTCAACCGCCTGGCCGCCCACGCCCAGCCAGTTGCATCCTACTTCAGGCTGCATAATACTGGAAGAAACAGAAGCGGGACTGCCCGGTTGTGCAATATATGGGTATGGACTTTCTGTATTTTTTTGTCCCGGAATAGTTGGTTCAACCGATACCGTGGGAAGCATGAACACAAACGGTGTGTTAACCACTTCTGGGGTAGAAGTCTTGATTTCGGTTGGTTCTGCCGTTGGGCTAGGGCGCGGAGTTTTGGATGGAAATGGTGTGATTGTCGGTAATGGTGTCTCAGTACTTGTTGGAAGCACCACTGGCGAAGGAATTATATAAGGCGGATAGGGGTTAATTGCTGCATGAGGATTGAAAAATATCCATGTGAAAACAATGGCGAGGATTACCGTCCCACCCGCAAAAACATAGGTAAAAACATTCCATATAAAGTTTGGGTCTTTGAACTTGTTTTCTTCCAAATCCTGTTCATCAAGAAAAGTCATTAAATTCCTCTGAAAGCTAACCGGCGTTGTTACTTTCTTTCAACGATCTCAGAATCATTTCGTTTTTGTTCCAACCAGTTTGCCAAAGCCTGTTTTTGCATAAATAGCAAAGCATCCGATGTTAGCTCATGGTTGCTGTCTTTTTCGATCACCCGGATGATGTGAAAACCGATTTCAGTTTGGATCAGCTGGCTTACTTCGCCTGGCTCCAATGTAAAAGCAGCCTCATCAATAGCAGCCTGAGTCAGGTATCCAAGTGGAGACCAACCCAGGTCGCCTTTTGTTATTGGGTCATACTCTTGCGCTAATGTTGCAAAATCCGCGCCAGCCTCTAATTCCGCAATTACACTCCGGGCTGCGCCCTCGCTCTGGACTCTGATCTGTTGCACATGCACCTGCTCTGCTGTTGTGGGAACCTTTACGACAATCTCATCCCGCATCCAGGTTGAGTAAATGGATCTTTCGAACGCGGTCATAAATGTCTCTTCTGTATAGAAATTCACCACCTGCCAGGATTTCAATACATCCAGCCCGCCAAGATTTAATACCAATTCATCCAATTTCACCTGCACATCTTCCGATGAAAGAGAGAAACCATTTTCAACCGCACCCTGTTTGAGCAGTAACTGGTTGGTTAGTTCCAGGGTAACCAGGTTTTTTTGTTCGGCTTCTGCTGGTAAAGCGACTCCAGCATTGGTCAATCCATCTTGATACCGTTGCATTTCCTGGTCAAATTCAATCAAACTGATACCTTCTCCATTGACCATGATAGCCATCTGCTCAGCTGTTGGCGTCGGTTCAAGCGTGGATATAGTTGGCACGTCTATTGTAACTAATGGTTCTATGGTTACCTGCGGCTGTGGGTTGCATCCGGCTGTACTGACGACCAGAATTATGCAGAGGATCAAGGTATTGGTGAAGCGATATTTGGTCAGAAACATGGAACAAATTATAACCTATTGTGAAATTGATTAAATAATTATTGCATTTACTATCGCCTTACGCGTTCGTAAGGCAAGGATATTGAGAAGTTATTTTATTTTGGTACATTTGTACCGGGAGCGAACATGATGTCAAAAAAAATGATGGTAATCATCCCCATTGCAGTTTTAGCTTTACTTATCCTGCCGATCAGCGCCGCACTGGCAACTGATAGCGGTACAATCCCCAGTATATCCATCGTCAGCGTTGTGCCTGGTTCTGTGGTTACGGTGGAAACACACAACTTTCCACCCGATCTCGATTTTGATGTCACGATCGGAACATATGGTTCATATGGAATCGATGGTACCAAAGTGGAAACCACAAATTCAAAAACCGGTGGCACATTTACAGTGACTTACAACATCCCGGAAGAATTAAAAAATTCAGCTCGTCTGGCAATTCGTTTGTATAACCCGACCAAAGGTTATTATGCCTATAACTGGTTTGAGAATATGATCCCCACTCCAGTGCCAGCATCTACGGATACGACCCAAACGACCATTCCAGGCTATGAAGGCTTCCCGTCGTTTAGCATTACAGAGGTGGAAGTTGACAAATCCGTCACCCTTGAGGCGATGAATTTTCCACCTAAAACAAGTGTTGATATAACGATGAACGTCGTCGGTACTTTCGGGATAGGTGGCTACGAGGTCAAATCACAGGCAACAAGCGATAAAGGCTCCTTCACAGCAACTTATAATATTCCCGAAGAACTCGCCGGTGTTTATTTGATCTCTATTAGAATTGAAGACCCTGAATCTGGATATTACGGCGTAAATTGGTTTTTCAACGCCACATACCCTGTTATCGCTGAACCGACCAGCGCTTCGGATGCAACTCCAAAACCTGGTGAAACGCCTGAAGCAGAGACAAGCACACCAGCAGATGAGACTTACGAAGGATATCCAAGTGTAGAGATCAATGCCGTTGAGAAGGATGTAAAAGTCACCATCAAAGCTATGAACTTGCCCAAAGATCAGAAGTTTGACGTGTACCTCGGGTCACTTGGAGCAATGGCTGAAGGCGGCGTCAAAGTCGCCACGCTGGATAGTGGAAAAACCGGCGGCGTCACAGCCACCTACGATATCCCTTCCGAATTGGCTGGAATGGGCACCATCTCTGTGCGCATCGTCAATCCAAACTCCGGTCTATATGGATACAATTGGTTTTATAACCAGACTTACCCGTAAGCTATTATGGAGTTAATATGCACGCGGACGTAAAGTCCGCGTGTTTTTTCTTAACTGTAATATAATAATTCACATATTATCTTTCTAAAGAATACCAACTATATAGTTGCGATTTCATCACCCGCGGAAAGCGTCCTTATGAAAAAAAACCTCATCGTCACATTATTATCATTATTGCTAATGGTTTTTTCTTCAGGCGCGTACCTTTGGGCAAATCAGATGATCGATGGAATCTATGATTTCCGCAGTCCAATTTCTAATCTCCCTCCAGACGCGGGCGAACCAATTGGTGAACCGCTATCTGGCAAAGTAGTCCACGTGCTGATTGACGCGCTCCGGTATGACACTTCCCTTGACTCAGAATTAATGCCGTACCTTAATTATTTACGTGAAATAGGCGCATACGCCACCATGCACAGTCAAACCCCATCCTACTCCGCGCCAGGCTATTCGACCATTTTCATCGGTGCCTGGCCATATATGCACGATGGACCTGCATTTAATTTGGAATATGACGACATCCCCGAGTGGACCCAGGACAATGTGTTTTCTGCCGCCCACCGCAACGGGATCACAACCGGCATCTCAGCATTTAACTGGTTCGAAAAACTCGTTCCGCAACAGGATGTTGATCTTCAAGTTTTACACCTCCGGCGAAGACAATGCCGCTGACGAGGATGTGGTTGATGCGGCTTTAGGCTGGCTTGATGAACCCGGAAATCAATACATCCTCATTCACATAGACCAGGTGGATTACGCCGGACACCATGAAGGTGGACCAATCGGCCAGGGTTGGAAGGACGCCTGCCAGCCGATCAGATTTGTTGCTTGAGAAAATCGCATCTAAGTTGGATTTTGCGAAGGACACTATTATCGTACACAGTGACCACGGCCAGATCGATGCCGGCGGCCACGGCGGACATGAAACACTCTGCTGCACTGAACCATTTGTCATGGCTGGTAATGCCATCAAGCCGGGAGCATATCCGGATATGGAAATGGTCGATATCGCTCCAACAGTCTCAGCCATTCTCGGTGCAAATTTCCCTGCTTCCAGCACCGGTCACGTCCTCCTGAATATGCTGAACCTGCCTCAAAATTATGCCGAGAGTTACACCACAGCGGAAGAAACTGTCCATACACAAGTCAACAAGCTCTACAGCGAGCAAGTGGGTGAACCTCAACTATCAGGTGAAACACCAGAGCTCACCAGGGCAGCCAAACTCGCCACAGAAAGCCGTGCCCGTTTACCATTTGTTCTGATTTTCTTAACAGTCCCTCTGATAGTCGTATTTAGGAGGAAAAATAAATTCCTCAAGTACTGGCTGATTGGCGCGTTGATCACCCTCGTAGTATTTTATGTTCGCTACGCGCTAATTGATGGCAAGCTGTTCTCATTCAGCGTCATTGATACGCCCACCGCATTCATCAGTTATACCGCAATCACAACCATCATCGCTGTCATTGTGGGTTATTTTGCCATGTTATTGATCATGAATCCAGTTCTTAAGGAAAGGTTGGACGCAGCCCAAATGGCACTTGGCTATGCCTTTACAACAATTTACCTGCTGCTTTTCCCAGTTGGCTGGAATTTCTGGCAAAATGGCTTCATTCCAACCTGGACTTTGCCTCGCCTGGACGCTTACTTTCTTGGATTGCTGGCCCTTGTCATTATTCTGATCACTGCGATCGCTGGGCTGCTGCTGGTCTTGCTTTCATACTTCTTGCAGCCATATTTATCCAAAGCTAAAGCCTAAACCTATTTCTTTCTGGCGATCAGAGTGGCTACAGATTTTCGACCGCCATGATCAGAATCGATCCAGCCTTCCTGATAATCCAAAATCTCCAATTCAGGAAAATAGCCATCGCAATTCACCAACCTGTAGCAATCTCTCTGGGTTTATATCTGGTTTCAGTGACAGCATATCAACATTAAGGGTCTCAACGAGCAGTAACCCTCCTGGCGCTAATGATGCCTCATATTGCGTCCAAAGCTTTCTTTCCAAATAATAAAAGTTACAGATCAGGTCAAATTTGGCCACTGGAAGCCTGAAACATACTTAAATCCGCCAAGAAAACCTTTGCGGCCGGATAGGTTTGATGTACATACCTCACCGCCACTTCTGACCGATCAACACCAAAAACTTTGTACCCATTTTCAAGCAGGAGTGGAAAGTCATTTCCCATGCCCATCGCGGCGACGAATGCCAATCCGCCATGTAGTAAATGCGGATTATTACGCAGCAACGCTCGCGGCGGTCCTGCCCATTTCGAGGAATCTTGAGAATAACGCTCGTTCCAATTCATTATCACCTTCAATTTAGCCAGCTTTAAGAATTATAATAACTTTACATCAGAAAAATCAATCGAGGTGTGGTGGCATCACTAGTCAATAGTTCTTCATCAAATCAGATATTCGCATCCTTCAAACATCGAAATTACCGCCTTTGGTTCATTGGGCAGCTCATCTCGCTGGTGGGAACCTGGATGCAGATCACCGCCCAGGGTTATCTGATCTACACCCTCACTGAATCTTCCGCCTATCTTGGGTATATCGCCATCGCTTCCGGCATTCCAGCGTGGTTTTTCACGCTGTACGGCGGTGTCGTCGCGGATCGCATCCCCCGGCGTACTCTCCTGGTCATCACACAATCAGCCATGATGGTGTTGGCGTTCATTCTTTCATTCCTGGTCTTTACTAACCTGGTGCAGCCATGGCATATTCTTGTCCTAGCTTTTCTGCTGGGCATCACCAACTCATTTGATGCACCCACCCGTCAATCCTTTGTGCGGGAATTGGTGTCACGCGAACACATGACCAACGCCATCGCCTTGAATTCTTCCATCTTCAACCTGGGAACGGTCGTTGGTCCGGCAATTGCCGGTCTTACCTACGCGGCCATTGGCCCTGCCTGGTGTTTTTCGATCAACGGCATTTCTTTTATTGCAGTCATCGGCGCTTTGCTATTAATGAATATCGACCTGCAGGCAGCTAGAACCCAACGCACCAGCGCCATGCAGGAATTGAAAGAGGGTATTTCGTATGTCGCTCACAACCGGATCATCCGGTCGCTTATTCTTAATCTCGGGTTTATGAGCTTGTTTGGATTTGGCGTCGTCGCATTGATTCCTGCCTGGGCAGTGGAAGTGCTTAATGGCGGTGTTCAGATGAACGGCTGGCTGCAATCCGCCCGCGGCGCTGGCGCGCTGATCGGTACATTGATCATCGCTTACATCGGCACCCGCAACATTCGCGGGCGCGCCTGGGCTGTTGGCAGCCTGGGGCTGCCGTTGTTATGGATGATTTTTTCCTTCATCACCAATGTCCCCATCTCATTGACTGTTCTCATGTTCATCGGATTGACCTTCATCCTGTCAGTCAACCTGTCCAACGCCATGATCCAAACCGAGGTGACGGATGAACTTCGGGGCCGGGTGATGGCCATCTTTACCCTCACCTTTTTCGGTCTTTCACCGATCGGTTCTTTATTGGCTGGGATCTTTGCTGAAACGTATGGGGAACAGGTTACTGTCTTTATCAGCGGATTGATGCTGTTCGTCCTGGCGATCTTCACCGCAATCCGTATGCCATTCCTGCGCAAGATAAATTAATTTGGACAGCTTTTATCTACCGGGGAAATTCGGTAAAAATCATCCTCTGCTGAATAATAGCTTTGATCCGGCAGCAATTCAACATTCTTCCCGAAATACTGATCAAACACGAGGCGAAATGTATTAACCGGGGTAATCGAGTCGTAAATCTCGATCTCTGGCTTTCCTCCAAAGTAATAGGCATTCAAAATCTTTACATCATCCTTACCAAACCGCTTCACGCCATGGTCGCCCTGGACAATAATAATGGGAGGGGTGATTGAATGATCAATGATGGTCTTTAGGATCACAGGCATGCGGTTATTTAAGAATTTTACCTGGTTGATATAACCCGGGTTTTCCTTCTCCATGGAACTGATGAAGACTCCATCGGGATTAACTATGAATGGATAATGCGGTATGACGATATGCGCAAATACAAACCGGGGAGAGTTTGAGGACGGCAATTTTGATAAATTGTCCAGCGCAAACATGATTTGTTGATAATGGTTCTGCTTTTCATTCTGTTCAGTCAACTTTACCAGTTTTTGGCCGACTTTCGCACCAGTGTCCATGAAAACCCGCAGAATAGTCGACCTGATGAGCATAGATTCAAAGTTATTCGGTTTCTCTGTCAGGTATTTATCTAATGCGATCAAGTCTTTTCCAGACGCGAGATATACATCTGCATCCTTCCATTCCGTGAACCTGTATCCGGTTTCAAAAGCATAGGTGTGATAACCAAGCTGTTCCAGATCATTGCGTACCTGATTATGATCGAGCAAATCGATTATGCGGCTTTTATTGGTTTGGTCATTCCAAGGAATACCCTTTGATTCCAATAATGGCTGAAGGTATTCCATATTCAGCGAAGAGGTTAAAGACATTCTTGTTACCGAATAATTGCTCTGGCTGCATACCGGAACTTGAAAACCAAGGTCGGTTAGTTGTGCGATGAAAGCGGAATTATCGTAATCAAATTCATTCTTCAGAAAATCAGATCGGGCATACCCATCCAGAATGATATAGTAGATATCAGGGAAATTAGAATCTGCTGATATTACTGCTGTTGAAGCTGCCCTCTGCGGCTTTATCAACTCGGTTCGAATTACGGATGGGGCTGTCATTACCAACGGGATTAAACATGCGATACCGCCGAAGATGTTTAGAAATATTGTAAGGTCTTTTAGTGATTTCTTCGTGCGAACCAATTGCCAGATAACCAAGCCAGTGATCAACACCACCAGAGGGATCATTAATTTGTGTCTTCCCAGATCTATACCAGCTATTGGATGTTGATCCAACCAGTTATATATCTGTCCGTAGCTAAAAACTTCGAAAAAGATTACAGATGTCAGTATTCCCGACTTATGCCAGTTACGAAAAGCTGCCTGCAAGATCAACCAAAAGATCCCGACCAGCGCCAACAAAAACAAAATGGGACGTAGAATGACTGATAGCCAGACCTCGCCATAGTTCGCTGAAAATAAGGATAAGATGGGTTGAAGAGCAAATAGAATCGGGTGGATGACCATTTTATAATTACTATCCAAAGCGCTGAAATTATTTGGGAAACTTGCCATCCCGAACAGTACTTTGATAAAGTGCAATCACATTTTCTACCGGGATACCCGGGTGCAGATTGGAGGATGGGGATAGCACAAACCCGCCATCCTGTTCAAGGCATTTGATCAATGCCTGTGCAGAATCGACAACCTGGCCTTTTGATTTCATCAGGGTGCTGTCAGGAGCAATCCCTCCCCAAAAGCAAACCCGGCTGCCATACTCAGCTTTCATCTTTTCCATATCAATACCTGAATTTTCATCAAATCCGTGGATGATATCTATTCCGATGGCGCATAACCGGCTGATCAAAAGTTCAATATTTCCACTGGAGTGGAAAAGTATGCGGCTGCGCGGTGCGGCATTGCGGATCATATCCACAAGGATCTGCCAGGAGGGCGCAAAATGACGATCGAACATCCGGGGAGAAATCAGCGGGCGGTCAGTTGCGTAATCATCTCCGGGCAGCTCCACCACATCCAGGTAATCACCGGCTTCGGTCAACAGGATCTCCAGCGAGCGGCACATCACATTGGTCACTTTTTGGATTAGCGTAAATACAAATTCTTCGTCTGTGATCAGGTCTGATAGAAATTTCTCCTGCGAGCGAAGGGCACAGCAGCGTTGAAATGGACCAAGTGTATCGATCGCCCTGCTCACCACGGCATAGTCCGTTTCCTCATGCAGGAATTTAGCCCTGGCTTTAAACTCCTCGATGCGCATGTATTTCCACGACACTGGGAAAGGATAACTCTCCAGGTCTGAGGTTGTGGCATTCAACAATGGCGGGTCGACCGGGACAAGCTGACCATCCCGTTCCTCATATTTCACTCCCCAGCAGTCCTTCCCGCCTCCGCGGGTGGCTCCCCCAAGATCGGTAAATCCGGTATCCACATAGCGGGTATCCACATCGAGCGCATCCAGGATGCGGTCATCCATATAGTTGTAATCCACTCCTTTGAAGCTGCGAGCGGGTAATATGGGTTTTCCAATGGATAATTCCTTGAGCAGGTCGAAATAAACAGAGTCAGAGATGCTGTAATTACTGCCCCACAGGGCGACAGGAACGCGGTCTGGTTCCCGTAAATTGACTGCCATCATTACTCTCTGACGATGATCCATGCACTATCCTTGAACTGGTTGGCTGCTGGAATATTTTATGTAGTGATAATTATATGTCAGATCTTTTTCTCGAGTTTAGTTGAAAGGTTATCTAGTCTGGCTCACCCACTGCGCAACGCCCAGGATGCCGGCATTACTGCCTAATGTCGCTGTCACTACCTCTACCTGTTCAACCGGCATCACCCGCACACGCTCTTCCAAAGTCTTGCGGATGGATCCAAAGAATAGATCGGATGCTGGAGCAACCCCGCCGCCGATGACCACTTTCCGCGGACTAACCGATATCAGAAGCGTGGAAATTGCGATGCCAAAGTATAAGCCAACCCTCTCAAAGATATCCAGCGCCACCTTATCGCCATTCCTGGCAGCTTTGGCAATGATCTCAGGGGTGACCTTGTTCAGGTCGTAATCCACCATCGCGCCAATTTCCGTGGTCGTGCCCTGGACGACAGCCTTCAATCCCATGGCTGAAATGGCCGGGGCAGAAGCGAACGCCTCCAGGCAGCCGAAGCTGCCGCATCCGCAGCGCGGACCGTTGTAATCAATGGTGGTATGACCCAGTTCACCAGCCGTCCCGCCGATGCCGAGGTGCAGTTGACCGTTGATGACCAATCCGCCGCCAACTCCGGTGCCGATGGTGTAACATGCCATGTTTTCCACGCCCTGTCCAGCGCCAAACTTCCACTCACCATAGGTGATCGCGCGCGCGTCGTTGAGGATATCCACCGGCAACCCGGTTTGACTGCTTAGTATCCGCAAAGAGGTACATTGGGCCAGGTTCCGGGCAGGTTCGGCAGGAAGACGGTTGTCCCTTTTTCAAGGTCCAACACGCCAGGAACACCCACACCGATGCCGCCGATTTGCTCTTTTGTAAAACCATTGCCGGAGATTACTTCATCTACCAGCTGCGCCATGCGGGTAAGAACAAACTCATGCCCTTCCCTGGCCAGGGTTGGGATGGATTTATTAACAACCACTTGACCGGTTTCCAGGTCAACAATCCCAGCCCTCATGTTCGTACCGCCCAGATCAATTCCTATAAATTTCTTCATATACAATGCCTATCTGTTCGAGAATAATCAACAGGGAAACATCTGCCTCCCTTGTTGTCTGTTCATCCTTCTATTTTACCTGATGGTCATCGGATTTGCGATAGAACCTTTACCGGTTCGGGAAGCGCTGCTTGAATTCATCCAGCATGGCAGCGGTTGTGGTCGCACCAGAACGGGTCACTCCGGCATCGATCATCGCCAGTAACACATCCAATGTGCGTACACCGCCTGCACACTTCACCTGCACTTTTTCGCTGACGCTGGATCGCATCAAACATACGTCTTCCAGAGTGGCGCCTGTCGGGGCATATCCGGTAGAGGTTTTGACAAAATCCGCACCAGCTTCTTCAACGAGTTGGCAGGCTTTCACCTTTTCGTCGTTGGTCAGGTAAGCATTTTCGAGGATGACCTTCACCAGTGCCCGGCCGCTTGACACCGCCACCACCGCGCGAATGTCTTCCCGAACGTAGTCAAAATCCATAGAACGCAGCGCGCCGATATTAAGCACCATATCCAATTCAGTGGCGCCATCCCGGATCGCCTGCCGAGCTTCAAACACCTTCACCTCGGTGGCCGAGCTGCCATGCGGAAAGCCCACCACAGTGCCGACTGCGACATCCGACCCATCCAGGACAGAACAAGCTAATTTCACATCACAGGGTTTGACGCAGACTGAAGCAACTTGATACTTTTTCGCCAGTTCGCAGCCCGCAGCCACTTCTGCCCGCGTCATTTCCGGTTTCAATAATGAATGGTCTATCACTTTGGCGAGTTGTGCCAGGGTAATGTCATTGCTGTGAAGTTTGGTCATTTTTATCTCCGAAGCCATCAAAATGCCGGTTCATATCACACCAGATCGAACTATTGAGGGTTTTATTCTTTAAATTTGTCTATATAATGATTAAATCACACAAGTTAATAATACAGGAGAGAGAATGGACACAAAAAAGAGTACCCGCCTGCTTCCCATAATTCTAGCCATGATCGTCCTCGTCCTTGCCTGCAGCATTCCCGGTCAAAATCAGATCCCGGCAGCTACTATGCCCGCCTGCTCCGCCGATCGTGATCACGGTGGTGGTTGAGGCAACCCAGGCCCCTGCCGAAATTCTACCACCAACCGAGACACCAAATCCCCCCACTGCCGAACCGCCGATCGAACCAACCGCCACCATCAGCCATTTAAGCACACCTGCTTCCATCACCAAAAATGGCGCAATTATTTATGATGTCACCAGCAAAGATACCGGCCCGGAAGGACGCGCTCCTTACGGAGATTCATACGATATCAACCGGCTGGAAAGACCATTCGACCAGGACATGGTCTATAACCCAGACCTGGATATTGTCACCTTCAACCTCCTTGAGGATAAGGAATGGTATTACGTCTCCATCGAGCTGGTCGGGTTTGACCCGAATAACACGATCGGAATCCAATACGGCCTGGAATTGGACCTGGACCGGGATGGCTTCGGGGACTATGTCATCATCGGCAAGCCGCCTTTCACCCCCGCCTGGAGCGCTGACAACGTGCAGGTCTATAAAGATGAGAACCACAACACCGGCGGTTTATCCGGCGCCAAATCCGATGCGCCTTTCCCCGGCGACGGCTACGAGAAGTTGATCTTCAATGGCGGCATCGGTGATGACCCCGACCTGGCTTTTGTGCGCATCAACGCCGGCAGAAGAGCTACGGTGCAATTCGCTTTTAAGAAGTCCCTTTCCGGTGATAAATTCATGATGGGTGTGATTGCAGATGCCGGTTTCAGGGACGTGGGCATGCTGGATTACGTGGATCGCTTTACCCGGGCGGAAGCCGGCTCGCCTGTACGCGATATCAAGGACTTCCCATTAAAGAAGTTGTTCAATGTGGATAACTCCTGCCGAGAGGCTTTTGGCTTCATTGCCGGCGGTTTCGAACCCCAGCTCTGCCCGCGGGACGAACCCACCCCTAAACCGGGAACACCGGAAGAAGCCTGCCAGCCGCCGCCGTATTGCTCAGGCAACTTCTATGACTGGGATCCGGTGAACTGCATCTGTATTGTCACACCCTGGTAGGAGTTTCAATCCCACCCAACATTACGATCGATAACATTTGGAGAACACAAAGAGCAGGTTGCATTTACTAAGTAACCTGCTCGCAATTAATTTTTGAATTATGATATGACATGGCTTTTTTCCATTTTCACCATTTTCTTGTGCTCAACTGAATAATTACTTTCTAAATATAAAAATTCGTGCTTGAATTTTGTAAAGAATGTATTCAATACAGGCATCGCGTGGAATATTTGATCTTGGAACAATTATTTGTTTTTGCACGAGTATAGAGAAAACGGTAATATCATATATATATGGTAGCACTTGCTTGCGATTGGTCAAGCTGTCATTAATGACAGGTGGTGGGAACAGGTTTCTATTCGGACAAATGAATTGATTTTGAGTAAAGTGATGAGACCTTGCGATCAATTATGCACCCGGTCCAGGTATTTCTCCAATAATGCAAGGAGGCTTTCCACCTACACTACGTTTCGAGGACCTTACGCACTGAAAAGACCGGCGCGAACGAAAGAACTCATGACTTTCTTGTCATAAGTTCTTTTATACTATTGATTCATTAAAGTGAACTCAAGTACAATTTCTTCCAGGATGAACTGGTATATATTCAGAAAGTACGGCTGGGAATACCCTGTATTATATTTAGGGTCAACCCACTTACGTAGCCAACCGATTATTAAGTCTGCAGTAGCTTTTTCTCAGATACCTGCTCACGAATATTCTTGTTAGACCTACTTTTTATAAATATATTCTTATTGAATATTTGTGCGATCTTCACTACTCGTTGTTTGTGTGACTTTTTCAATAGGGCCACGCGGGCGGTAGAAAATCACCCAGATTACTCTTTCAATTGCCCAGGCGATCAAAGCGTATATGATCATTGCCAGGAACGAGGATAGTTCCAATTGCATGTTGCCAGCTGCCGGGGTCGGGAATATTCCCTTGAATGGAAAAAGGAATAAATCTGTGAATCCATATATAATGGTTGTTATCATACTTTCTGTATTGGCCGCTAACAACTTCAGCATAATTCGCAATCCGATCAATACTTCGAGTAATCCAAAAAGGAACCACACCAATTGCGTAGCTTTAAACGTAAGAATTCGTTTCTCGCGATCCGGTTCTCTCTGGACTGACCTTACTTCTGTTGTTCTGTTTTCGTTTGTCATTTCATGCGTCTTCCTATTAGTTGAATTTTGGTTCAGCAATTGAACCTCTCGGGGGAGTAATCATTATCCCCTTATATGAATTTGATTAGCTCAGTGGCTTACTCAATTACTTTTTAGTCCTTGGATCGTGTTTAGTTATCCATTTGTTTATCTCTAACTCTGCCTGTGCTTTTCCATACCCATAGCGCTGCTGCAAAACACCGGCAAGTTCTTCAGACTTTCCGCTCACTTGGGCAAGATCATCGTCGTAGTTTGGCCCACTGTTGACGTGCCTGGCCTTTGAGTTCGTGCCATTTGCCTTGCAAGATATCTTTGGTTGCATCCATATCAGTTACTCCTTTGATTTTCTATATTCCGGTTCATAAACCGGAAATCTTATGTGAATTATGTGTATGTTTTCTTGATCGTTGCACCTGGTCATGTGGTGACTTAGTTAGAGATTATTAAACCACTCCGAGCACCTTCAGTATATGTAAGTTTGGCCCACTGTTGACGCGCCTGGCCTTTGAGTTCATGCCATTTGCCTTGTAAGATATCTTTGGTTGCATCCATATCAGTTACTCCTTTAATGTTCATAATTACGGTTATGTTATCTTTTATCGTGACACCCTATCATATGGTGATTGAATTAGAGCTTATTAAATTACTCCCAATAAATTCAATATGACCAAAACGATGGCAATTACGATGAGAACATGAACCCAATTGCCGGTTTTGGGGAAGCTTGAACTAATATTTCGGCCGAAAAAGCCTAGCAGCCACAGGACGACTAAAACAACTACGATGGTCCATAACATGGTCTTTCTCCTTTTTTGATTAATTGTCAGTTGCCAGATCAGGTACCCTGACGACTGTGATCTTTCTTGTTTATTATTCTTGATCCTACCGACCCAGTAAGATGAATATCCCGGCTGCAATAGCAAGCAACCCCATGATCACCCCGAGTCCTGCAAAACTTAATCCTAATACCGCTATCAATCCATATATGATCAGCCAGATGGCCAGTAAAAGCATTCCGATATTTCTAGTAATTCTCATTTATTTGATCCTTAAATTTGAGTAATTTAATTGGTTTTTCCTTGAATTTTAGTTATCAAGGAATAGTTGGAGGGTGTTGAAAATTTCCAATACCAGACACTATGTGATGGGCAAGGTATTGGAAATTAATCAGAATTCTCCCAATGTTTAATGCCTGCGACTCCTCCTGAATAGACGGACTATTGCCAACAAAATTATAGAACCCAGAAGCGTAACCAGCATGGTAGGAACTGTAATTGCATCATTGATCGTTCCGACTTTGAATATGGGGCTCAGGAAGTATCCAGCCAGGAAGGCGCCTAAAACTGCCACGATAATATTGATCAACAGGTTGGATCGGTCGTGCATGAGTTCTGTTGCTAACCAACCAATTACTGCCGCTACGATAAGATAGATAAGTAAATTCATTCTTTTCTCCTTTGATATATGTTACAAAGCACAAGATTGAAAGTATTCTTGTTGCTCTATTTACTATATCGATGTATCCGGTTTCCTGGTATCGGCGTGAGGCTTATTTACCTGTAAGTCAATGTTGATCTTTCTTGTAAGTATTTGTCCTACACCAGGACAATAATGGAGTTTTATGAGTGCAATTCAGAAAATCTGAGGCTATAATGAAAATAAATTCATAGTATTTTTTCAGGAAAGGTTGGTTGTCCTTTGAAATTTGAACCGGTATCTTTGTCCGCTGAAGACGAACTCCGCCTACAAGCGCAGCTGCTGAATTCAGTTGAACAGGCTATTCTGGTTGTTGACTTAACTGGCACCATCGTTTTTTGGAACCATTATGCTGAAACTCTTTATGGTTGGAATGTTAATGAGGTGCTTGGTCGCAATATTGGAGACATCCTGTCAAGCCCGCAGTTGATGGAGGCGACTCACTCGAATTTAGATCAGCTCCTGCGGGAACAGTGCTGGCTGGGGGAGTTCCTCGTTCAACGCCGGAGTGGTTTATCCTTCACGGCTCATTTCACTGCTTCTCTGATCCAAAGTGAACGCAGGACCCTGGTCAATATCGTTGGAGTAACCACTGAAAGAACCGAATATCTTCGACTTCAAGAAGCCAACCGATTATTGGCTGAGGCCAGTGCTCTTCTGGCTGATGCTGTGGATTATGAAGCGCCACTTAAAACTCTGGCCCAGCTTGCAGTTCCTCAGATTGCAGATTGGTGTGCAGTACACCTCCTGCAGTCGGATGGTTCGATTGAACAAGTGGCACTAAGCCCTGCTGAAATAGCAAATTTGCAAACTGCTTATGACTGGCTGCAATATCATCTGCTAAATGATGATGCAGAAGGATTGCCCGCAGTGCTGCGTAGTGGTAGACCTAAACTGGTTACCGATGTGACCCCGGATAACTGGGCTACTGCGGCAGAAATTAAATCATACATGACGATACCTCTGGTCGTTCGTCCGCAAATCCTTGGTGCTGTAACTTTTGTTAGTGCGAAATCAGGCCGCCACTTTGATCTGACTGCGCTGGCCCTGGCTGAGAACCTTGCCAGCCATATCGCCATCTATCTTGATAAAGCCAGGTTGTACCATGAAAGCCAGCAATTGAATTCCGAACTCGAGAAACGAGTGGACGAAAGAACGCTTGAGTTAAAGTTCTACAGTCGCGCAGTTAATACATTCCGAAGCAACCATCCTAACGCTCTTCCGTATCAGTAATAAATTGAATGCTACCCTGAATATGGATACGATCCTGGATGAACTCGCCCGGGAGGCTATCAGTATTGTCAATGGAGAGAGCGGCTTTTCCGGCCTCCGAACATCTGAAGGTATGAGTGTTCACAAGTATTTCAATCTTGGTGAAATTATCCCATTTGAGTATACTTGGCCAGTTGGGTCAGGAATCCCTGGATGGGTGCTGCAGAATAAGATCCCGTACGGAACCAGTGATGCTCGCAATGACCCAATTATCGAACATGACCTTGCCATTAATTCAGCTGTGAATTCAATTATCTGTACGCCAATACTCGATTCAGCGGGCGAGGTGTTGGGATATTTTAACATTCGAAACAAAATGGATGGAGACGGTTTCACGATTAGTGACCAGGAAATGCTCATGGCGATTTCCCCCGTCGCTTCCATCGCTATTCAGAATGCCCTGGCATACCAGCAGCGTCTGGCAACCGTTGCAGAATTAAAAGAGTCTTCAAAACAACTACAGGCGCTTGCAGGCAATATGGAATTGGCGCGCGAGGAGGAACGGACCCAAATCGCACGGGAACTGCATGATCAATTAGGGCAAGCATTGACGGCTATGAAATTCGACCTGGCCTGGTTAACTAATCGCCTGGTACAAAAGGATACTTCTTTAGCACAGAAGGCAAAAGTGGTTACTGATCAAATGGACAAAATGATTAAAACAGTACGCCGCATTGCCACAGAATTACGACCGGCTATGTTGGATGACCTTGGATTGGCAGCTTCCATCGAATGGCATGCCAGTGACTTTGAAAAACGTACCGGCATTGTTTGCGATGTGAGCGTTACACCCCCTGAAGATTTCCCCATACCCCAGGCTCAATCCATTGCCCTGTTTCGAATATTCCAGGAAGCTTTAACCAACGTTGCGCGCCATGCCACCGCACAGTATATCGAAGTGAAACTGGATATTTCCCCGGAGATTGTGTCTCTCAAAATTTATGATGATGGACGCGGTATAAAGGAGAATGAAATTTCGGGCACGCAATCGTTGGGTTTGTTAGGGATGCGGGAACGAGCCAAGCGGCTCGGAGGTTCATTTGACATTCAAGGTATATCGGGAGAAGGTACCCTCCTCAAAGTAATTATTCCAGTCCATCCCGGATCATGATTCGAAGGAAATTGGTGAAAATTGATGTTAAAAATTCTACTGGCCGATGATCACGCAGTTGTCCGTCATGGTGTAAAGCAAATTCTCGCTCAAGCATTCACCCAGGCTACATTTGGGGAAGCACAAAATACGCATGAACTGCTTGAGTTGGTGCGAAACGAGCGCTGGGATATCGTAGTATTGGACCTGGCTATGCCCGGCGGGAACGGATTGGAATCATTAAAGCAGATAAAACATGACCATCCGCAAATGCCGGTGTTGATCCTGAGCATGTTCCCTGAAGATCAATATGCGGTTCGGACGATAAGAGCCGGTGCAGCAGGTTATCTGAACAAAGAGAGTGCCCCTGAAGAATTGGTCCAGGCTTTCCGGAAGATCCTGCACGGCGGAGAATACATCAGTGCATCGGTCGCCGATGAGCTGGTGATGTATGCCCGTCATGAAGATGATCAACCGATTCACAAGCACCTATCAGATCGAGAATATCAGGTGTTGTGCCTGCTTGCTTCAGGGAAGGAAGTTAAGGAAATATCTTCAGAACTGATGCTCAGCGCGAAAACGATAAGTACTTACAGAACCAGACTATTGATCAAGATGAATATGAAAACGAATGCAGAGCTGACATATTATGCTATTCAGAATGGATTGGTCTAACCGGCAAATATTGCATCCGCCCCTTTGGCGGGCACGATTTCTATGGGGAGCTAAAAACCAAAAAACACCGGAAACTTTTTACAAAAATTAGAAATATCCCTGCCCCCATGAATAGGGGTAGGTATTAGCCTGCCAAACTTGATACAAACACACATTAATGGGTTGGCGCAGTCGTATGATATCTATTAGTCATAATATTAAGAAAATCATACGATTACAAATTGGATACCAATGAAAAATTCACTACTATTAATTGGCTTAATCTCGATCCTCATTACCGGCTGCGCTTCACCTTCAGCAGCAGATCAGACAGCCCAACTTAATCCATCCGCCACTCCTGTCGATCCAGCCATCGAAAGTATTTCGACAATACCTGTGTCCTCGTTAGCCCCGACACAAACTCCATCGCCATCACCTACTCCCTTACCTTCACCGACCGCCACCCCGCCTGGAATCTCAAAGGATAATTATTCCGACTTCGCAATCACCACTCAGTACCTGGCTGGATTAAGGAATGCAGTCCCAGGACTTAAAGATGGTTTTGTGTTCGATGGAATGGCGATCAGCCCCGATGGCCGCTATATTGCCATCGGCGGATGCACCTTCGGTTATAGATTTCGCTGCCCCAATGATGTATTCGGGAGTTATGCTTTCCTGGTCATTCTCGATGCAGTTACTGCAGAGCCGATAAGCATCCTTCCAGAAAAAGAAACGACCATCACCGGGTTGCAATTCTCCCCGGATGGCAGCCAACTGGTGTATGCCGCCTACCCGCAGAGAGTCGTGATCTGGAATATTGCCGGTCAGAAGATCGAGAAGACATTGATCAATAACGATAAAGCAAAAACCAAATTGAGAATGAAAGTGAATCCGGATGGCAGATCCATTGCCGTAATCTTCGTCGGACAGCCTGAGGATCATTGATTATGAATCAGGCAAGGTATTGAAGGAACTTCACGGGTCCTGGTTACGTTCCGCATTATAGCGCTGATGGTTCACGCCTGGCAATGAATACTTCGGAAGATGGCAGTGAGATCACGGTTTTCGATACTGCATCCTGGTGGAGATCAGCCAATTCCAGCTGCCGGATCCACCTGGATTCGGCAATTCGGTTGATATCTCGCCGGATGGGAATTGGGTCGTTACGAATCAGGGAAATGACGAATCTGTGATCCGGGTATGGGATGCCAATACCGGGCAGCAGGTGAAAATACTGGATGGACCACCCGGGCAAATCCTTTCCATCGAATTTTCCCCAACCAACCAGCTATTATTTATCAGCATTTTCACCGACCTTGAAGTGATGAACAAGATCACCATATGGGACGTGAACACCTGGCAGCAGCAGGGGGTCTTAAATAGTTATTCAGATAACGGCAACCTGTCTTTTTCCGCGGATGGTGAATTTATGCTCGCCACAAACGGCAAAGATATCTGGCGTTGGAGCCGAATGGATCAACAGATCATCCAATCCCGCGAAGTGGTGAAGGATTTCTTCGACGCGCTCAGCCGCGGAGATTACGAAGCCGCCGCCGCCTTATACCAGCCGGATCAGTATGAGATCGACAACCTAGCGTCAGCCCTGTACCAGCCGGATAAATATGAGGTCGACAATTTCAAACTCCATCGGATTGGATACGTCTGATCTACCCAGCCTGCTGGAACAGATCTGTGCCGGCGGGACGCGCATCTGCCTGCCGGTGTTGAATGTTTTGCCGGGCGGTGGGTTTTCCCAGTTTGGTCAATACGAAGTCCATGTTCAATTCCAAAACCCGGATGGATCGATCTTCACGGATTCGTACGGGGTTTCCGATATGTTCACAGATGTCGGCGTGGATTCCGGGCAACACATGAAAGTACTTTATATTCCATACAATGAGTAAAAAGACGTTGGTCTACGACTATTCAAATACAAAATGATTTGAATTGACCACCATCAGGGTGCTTCGCGCAAAAACTCATACCGGGATGATCTATCGGTCACAACCGCGCGCTCGGTAAGTCGCCTGGTCTTCTGCCTTCGGAGGATGCTAACACCGGCGCGAACAGAGACCAATGGCCCAGTCTATCCAAACCAATATTGTTAACCTGAACTTACGGATTTTGGTAATATAATGTATGAAATAACGGAATGACGCCTGCATCGTCCTCAGTTATTATTTGCTCTGCTTGAATATAGAGCAACTGCCTTTCCAATGGATCCGATTTATCTGCAGCACTATCTACGATTGCGTCAAATACTGCACTATTATAATTCCCAATATTGTAATCACCATCAGAATGGAACAATATTCTGAGAATATTATCTGGGTCATTTTGATCGACCCCCAACCCAGTTGATAAATATCTGCTGGGTTTGTTTCCCAAATCTCACGATACCCAGAAATATTTTCAAAGGTTTTTATCGTTACTTACATTAATACCGAGGTTCTTATTCCACATGCCTACAATCGACTTGGCCATTTGATAGTATGCACCTGGGGCATCGCTTCCCCTGGTTGTCACATATAAGGTAACCGCCGGGAAACCCTCACCGTTTTCATAACCAGCCTGTTTTAACAGGTCTTTCGCCCTGGCTGGATCAAAAGGGATGCCGACTACGCCAAACAAATCCCGCCCTAAAACCTCGGGAGGGGTGAGGGATGTTGCTGGTGTTACGTTCCGAAATTTGAACCCAGCTGCTTCTTTGGCAATTTCATCTCTAAATATTTTTCTATTCATGAATATATCAACCCCACATATTAATATCACTCTGAAATCAATTCATTAATAACTCTTTAAAACAATTTCATCATGATCTCACGATTCGTTGATTTAATGCTATTGTGTGCAATATGCGTTTCTTAGAACACCACAATGCTAGACATCACCGATACAAAGGTGTAACTTCAGTCTTTTAATGGAATCGAGTCTTTGCGAGAAGTTTATAATTGGTCGTATCAACTATTGGCATCATGGATTTTATTTGCGAAAGCCTCTGAATAGCCTTTGGATATGCAATAATTCAATACATCAAGACCCTTCCATCAGATTCATTAAATTACCTTGGATTCTCCAGGGCAACAATTATCACAAATGGACGACCTTTAATGGCAGATCCCAATTCATCCACAACCGCCATAAACCTTGATAAGTTCCAGGTTGGATGGTGCTTTAAGATTGTCTTTTAATCAACTTCTTCGCCTGGATTAACGTTTTTTGGTAGGCTGATATCATTTCCACCCAGACGGTCACCACTTTCAAAATGAAAGCGGAATTTTGTTGACCATGTACAAGAACCCGCATTTCTCACACGCCAAATCTTTGTAAATGACTGGTTAGTAGGTATTTCTGTGTAATCTGGAATTGTGACATCTTTGACTAATTTTAGTTGGGACAAGCAGTTTAAATTTTCTTCGGCATCTCGTTCTGGTACTGAACCACTACCTATTGTAAATTTTTTACATTGAGAGGTTGCGCCTGACCAATCACCTTTTACAATTAAGAAGCAGATTTTGTGGTAGCCAGTGTATGCGTGTTGTGACGACCAGGTACCGGATAATGAAGGAGCCCCTAATTCTGAAACTGATACACCATCTACTGGAAATTTGACTGCTCTTGGACCTCCATCTGCGCAATCCCCTGAGCCTGTAAATGATATCTTATCGCCAAGTTTGGCAGATAAAGGACTAATCGAAAAACTGTTAACCCAACAATTATCACCACCCTTTGGTTCAGGTTCTGTTGGCCTAGGTGATATAGTAGGTGGGTTGTCACCGATGTAAATACCAATACATTGCTTATTTGCGTTTTCCCAACCACCGTCACCCCGGCTTAAGACACAAATACTATGTGATCCCGGGCCAATGTCTTTTGTGTTGATATCAGCAGACAAATTCGTTGTGCCCAACTCATAAAAAATATGATCCCTACTATCCCAATAGAATTGGCTTGTGCCACAGGTGCTTTCTACATTTACCCGTATTTGTTCATTGAATATAAAATTAGTTTTATCTGGTGAGATCTAAACTTTCCTAATTTCACAACCATTACCTAGCATCGAGTCGCATATACTTCCTTTTGCTAAATCAAAAAAAGCAATATGATAACCGCTCAATAAGTGTTAATAACCTGAATTTCATTTTTTGCTCCGAAAAAATACAATGGGAGAAATAATTGGCGGATAATTCTATTGGATTAATTATCCTAGCTTAAGGTAATACGGTCAACCTCCCTCGCGCGGTACGATCCTTTTCGATGCGCTGCGGGGATGCTAACAACGGCGCGAACGGGTCTTCTAACCGAGTATCATTTAGCTAGAAAGCTTGAACATTCAGAAGATCGCCGCGAACAGAGGTTTATTAGAAAACTATAATAGGATTAATCATATATTATTCGTTTTATACTTTGCTATTTTATTATTTAAGTATCCATTTATACTTTCACCAATTTGTTGACTAAAAACCAGGAAGGTCCAGGAAATATCAGCAAATCCTGTAGAATCAAATTCTACTTTATCGCCAATTTGGAATAACTTGTGAATTTTCTTCACCTCATAAGTAAGAGTATCTCCTGTAAATACTTGAATAGGTTTTTTTATCTCCTCCTAATTCCTCCTTTAATTATTCCCAATTGTAATTTTATCCTAGATATATTAAGACCATCATTAGTATTACAATCTTGTTTTCCAACTATTCCATCGCGATGCGACATACAATTTCTTGCTTTATTAATAGTTAATATTGATTCTGTTAATTCAGGTAATTTCATATCATACGTACTTTGAAGATAATCAAATTTCGTTTTTAAAGAGAAATTTTCGAATTTGTCTGCAAATTTTATAATTTTCTCGGTCCAAACTTTTCCTGAAATTTCACCAGAAAGATGTGCGACATTATTCTCATTCAGTGATGTAATACTGGTGATTGAATAAATGGAAAGTATTTTCCTTGCCCACTCAAGGCTTGGTCCAATTGCTTCAACGCAGTCTCTTATTCCATTTGCAATGATCCATGTTTTGAATTTTTCACAAATATCAATTTTTTGTACACTAGCTTCCTTACTTGTATTTACTTGCATCATTACATATGGTATTTTAAGTGTATCAACATTTTGATACTCAGCCATTTGTAGACTGAATGCCACAAGATTATATGCTTCTTGTAAAGCCCCTTGAACTGCATCAGATGGGTGTATTAAACTTAACTGAAAATGTTCTTTTTTTTCGACCATCTTATCATCTCCAACAACGCCACCTTTACTAACTTAGTCTAATCCTCGGTCAGACCATACAACTCATACACCAACTGATCGATTTCCCGGTCTGTGGATTCAATCTCTCGCGTCAGGCGTTCCCTCGTTCGCGCCGATGTTAGCACCTCCGTTCGCGCCGGTGTTAGCATCCCCGTAGTAGAACGGAGTGGGACCTCACCACGTGCGCGTCTTTGACCGAGAGGTCTAATGATTTTCTACGGTGGTGTTGGAGAAGCCAATGGCGCGTTGAGATTAGGTTGTGTTTGTAATAGCTGAAAACCTTGTTCTGGATAAGAGCTAGAATACTTTAAGACATCCTTTCCTTGAACCTGGATGGTTATAACAGAATTCCACGGGCCATCCTTGGTTACCTGTGTTCCCAAGATACTGATCGTACCTCGCGCCTTGGGGCCGCTTAAAGGTGTTCTCAGGCTGGCAGAGCCGCCCCCATCGTAAATATTTTGTGTGGTACCAAGAACGTAGAGACCACCCCTGATTGGAGATCCAAAATATTCGAGAACTGCTGGATCGTTCTTTACTATGTTCATCCCCTGGCGGTAGACAGTATGGAAGCGAAGTGGGTTCACGCTAAGCGCGACGATTCCGAAAAGTACGCCAATGATGATGATGATGGTAAGAATTCTGCGAAATTTTCCTTTATTCATATTGACCCTCCAACAATTTTAATCCTATGATACATCCCGGATTATTGTTAGCGTTGATATACAAAGTTTGGATAGAAGGATCTGCCCAATAATAAATTATACGGATAATTTGCAGTTTACCTTTCCAATTTGATGGGTTTTACATTTTCGCTGCTTATGTTATTTATAACAACAATAATATGATCGAGTCAAAGTATTACTAATTGTATATTATAAAAACAAGTAGGCTTGGCTAAACCCTGAGTTTTTTTGCATGGGGAGTATGAATGTGCTTTCCTAATGCATCATTCCTACAATTTCTTAAGCCAGGACAAACCTGCATTTAATTTACCTCACAGATAGATCTTACTATTTTATAAATTCAATTCAATTCCCCACCTTAGGCAAACATACATTTATCTTATACTACCCCCAGCTCACCTGGTCCTTTTTTATGATTGTTTGTAAGCGAGGAGGCGGCACGAATATCATCCCCCGATGGGACTATCAACCAACAAAAAAACACCCTTGCGGATGTTTTGTTTATTACTTGTAAGTGAGGAGAGGCTCGAATATCATCCCTCGATGGGACTATCAACCAACAAAAAAACACCCTTGCGGATGTTTTGTTTATTACTTGTGAGCGAGGAGAGGCTCGAACTCTCAACCAATGGCTTAAAAGGCCACTGCTCTACCATTGAGCTACTCGCCCGAAGCATGAAGGATTTTACCACCGACACCACACAGCGTCAACTGTAATTTTGCCGTTATAATTATCTCAGGAGATCTTTCATGACAAAAATTGCATCTGTAAACGACAAAACCCTGCCCAACCTGCTGGCAACATCCACCCTGCCGGTGCTGGTGGACTTTGGCGCCACCTGGTGCGGGCCATGCAAGATGATCGAGCCGCATGTGGAAAAAATGGCCGAAAGCTGGAAAGACAAAGTGACCGTGGTCAAATTGGATGTGGACGAATCACCCAATATTGCCATGCAGTACCAGGTGATGGGTGTCCCCACCTTGATCCTTTTTAAGGACAACAGAGCGGTAGACCGGACGAGCGGGCTGCAGCCGCTTGACAAACTGGTGGAGCGGTTCGGCAAGCACCTGTAACCCGGTTTCCCTTACCATGAAAAAAACATCTAGCACCATTCGGTCATTGGGAAAGCGAACTCACTCCCGCCCTGATCGCCAACAAGCTCCGCTTTTCCGACGTCCAGTACACTGCTGACGGGTTGGTATGGCTGGAAGGACGTTCCACCGGGAGTGTGCTGATGCACCTGCCGGATAACGGAGCAGGTCTGGCCGTTGCCCCGTCCGTTCAACCCCACGGCGGGCTGGCCTACGGCGGCGGCGAGTTTTCCACCGTTGGAGATTCGATCCTATACGTCAATAAGGACGCCAGCATCCACCGCACATCCAGCACAGCGGATGAACCGAGCCCGATCTCTCATTGTTTCGGCAACATTTCCTCCCCATACAGTTCACCCGACGGGAGGTACATCCTCTTCCTGCATACCGACGGGAAGGAAGACTCCATCGGGCTGGTGGATACCACCTCTATGGAGTGGCCGGTCAGGCTAATCCATGGCGCGGGTTTCTACATGCAGCCCGCGTGGCATCCTGATGGCAAAACCATCGCCTGGGTGGAGTGGAACGCTCCCTGCATGTCGTGGGATGGATCGCAAGTCAAAACCGCCCATTTCGACCCAGTAACAAAAACCATTTCGAATATTGAAACCATTGCAGGTGGTAATACCACCCCTGTTTTCCAACCCGAATTCTCGCCCGATGGCAGGTTTATAAGCTATATCCAGGGGGCGGGTGATACAGATGATTTGATCTTATTTGATCTGGCAAGCGGTGACAAAAAAGTTGTGCTGCATAATGAGATCCTCATCCAGCCCGCCTGGTTGATGGGTCAGCGCGTGTATGGCTGGTCAGCGGATTCTGCCAGCCTGTTCGTGATCCGCCAGAGGTCTGGTATGGCCGACATTTTGGAAGTGGAAATTGCCAGCACGAACAGCAAAGACATCCCCATCCCAGGATATTCCTCGTTCTCACAGATCAGCGTTTCGCCATCCAGCAAGGCCTTTGCCTGCATCGCTTCTTCCCCGCTCATCCCAACCCAGCATCATTGAATGGGAAGATGGGAAAATCCGCGATATCAGACGCAGTATTGAAGTTGATCTTTCACCTGAGGAGATCTCCATACCTCAACCGGTGAGCTGGAAGAACCAGTCCGGGGAAGTGGTATTCGGTTTTTATTACCCGCCGCTTAACGCGCAATACACATCCGCGGGATTGCCGCCGGTTATCATTCACATCCACGGCGGGCCAACCTCGCAAGCTGATACCAGCTTTTCATTTGACGCCGAATTCTTCACCAACCGCGGCTACGGAATGCTGATGGTTAACTATCGCGGCAGCAGCGGCTATGGACGCGAGTACCAGCAAGCGCTCAATGGTCACTGGGGCGAGTTCGACGTGGATGATGTCATCAGTGGCGTGCAGTTTCTAAGAGAAAACGGCCTCGCGAACCCGGATCAGATCATCTTGAAAGGCGGCAGCGCGGGCGGCTATACCCTGTTGAATGCGCTGGTGAGACATCCGGGGCTGTTTCGGGCGGCTGTCTGCTCATACCCCGTGGCAAACCTGCTGACGATCATCAATGAGACCTTCAAATTTGAAGCACATTACTATGACTCACTCATCGGTCCTTATCCTGAGGAAAAGCAAAAATATATAGATTGGTCGCCGATCAACCACATCAATAATATCGATACCCCAATGATCCTGTTTCACGGTGATTCGGACCCGGTGGTTCCGCCCTCGCAATCGGCTGAGATCGCCGCAGCACTCTCCGCTAACAATATTCCACATCGATATCATGTCTTCGCCGGCGAGGGGCACGGCTGGCGTAAAGCGGAGACTTTGGAAACATATTACAGTATGATCGAACAATTCCTGAAAGATTTTGTATTGACTTCATAGGATCTGACCCATGTCTCGACTCACAAAAATAACCATCCTGCTGGCTTCATTTTTTGCGGTGGATAAAGTATTAGCAATCACCCGCCAATTGTTAATCGCCAGGATCTTCGGATTATCCACAGAGTTGGATGCCTTCAATGCCGCAAACAACCTGCCAGACCTGCTCTTCGCCCTCATTTCCGGCGGTGCGCTGGCTATCGCATTCATCCCGGTGCTCTCAGAAGTGCTGACAAAATCCGGCAAAAACGCCACATGGCTGTTATTTTCTCGCATTGCGAACCTGGCATTTATCGTGACTGCCTTCATGGCAGTCATCATCGCCCTGACCGCGGAACCGTTGGTAGCCTGGCGGCTGGGGATTGCCCCCGGTTTCAACCAGGAACAGCAGAAGCTGGTGGCAGAATTGATGCGCCTGAATTTGATCGCCACCCTCATTTTTTCCATCAGCGGGCTGGTCATGGCCGGGCTGCAGACCAACCAGCACTTCCTGTTCCCTGCCATTGCACCCCTGCTTTACAACCTGGGGCAGATCTTCGGTGCCCTCATTCTGGCTCCTGCAACCGGTTTCACCCTCGGACCGATCCAACTGCCAGCGTACAACATGGGGGTGCATGGACTGGTGTACGGCGTCATCATCGGCGCGGCAATGCACCTGCTCATCCAGGTTCCCGGGTTGATCAAATACCAATTCAAGTGGACCCCCAGCATCAACCTGCGTGACGCGGAAGTGCGCAAGGTGATCAAACTGCTGGGGCCGCGCCTGATCACCATGCTGTTCATCCAGTTGATCTTCATCGCGCGGGATAACCTGGCATCCGGGCTAACCATAGGCGCAGTTTCAGCCCTGACGTATGGCTGGATGATCATGCAGGTGCCGGAAACCCTGATCGGCACGGCGATTGGCACTGCTTTGCTGCCCACTCTGTCGGAGTATGCGGTCAAAGAGCAATGGACAGAGTTCACAAAGGTCATTTCAAGGTCGATACGAATACTCACTGCACTGACGATCCCGATATTCATTATCCTCTCACTGGGGTTGCGTCCGCTGATCGCTCTGGCTTTCGGCTTTGACCCTGCCGGCACCGACCTGATCCTGAACGTTAGCCGTGCCTTTTTGTTCGGTTTGATCGCGCATTCGATCATCGAAGTTGGCGCACGCTCATTTTATTCCATCCAAAATGCAAAGATACCATTAATTGCTTCGGCGGTAACTGCGATCGTGTTCATCATCAGTGGAATATTAACCACAAATCGATTCGGCGCTGTGGGAATCGCAGCTTCGGTCAGCATTGCCTTTATGGTAGAGATGCTGCTGCTCATCTACTTGTTGCTGCGAAAATTCCACTTCAATCTGGCTGTCACGCCCACGCTCATCCGCACCATCCTCGCCAGCCTCGCTGCCGCCATCCTGATGACTGCCATCTCACTCATTAAGCCAATAGACTCAGCGGTGATGTCCATACTCAGTATGGCTGTGGCTGGAGCAGCCGTGATCCTCATCAGCCGCAAAGACATCATGGAACTTCGCAGCTTGTGATTCGTTTTACATTTGATTGATGCACTTTTTGTTTAAGGTATAATAGCCAGCATGTCAGATAATTCTATGAATGAAACTCAACCAGTCAATCCGGTACCTGTTAAACCGGGTAATGAAACACCAACACCTGCCAAACCACGAAAACAAGGTGTCAAATGGTGGGTGGTCGGCGGAATTGTCGGTGTATTGCTCATCACTGCTTTTGGCGGCTTGGGCGGATATTACTCCGGCATTGCCAACCGTAGAGCTATTGAGCAGAACAACCGCTCTTTGGCGGCATCCATGCAGTATCAACTCGGGTTGACTGACCTGCAAAATGGAAATTTAGAGTTTGCAAAACAACGATTTGAGTATGTGATCCAGCTCGATCCAGGTTTCCCTGGTGTGCTCGAAAAGATGGCTGAGATCGCTATAGTGATGAATGCGACTGCCATCCCCACTGACGCACCGATCGCTACAGCCGCGCCTACGTTGGATCTAAGCGGCGTGGAGAACATGCTGGCGCAATCCAAGCAATTTTTGGTTGCCCAGGATTGGACAGGCGCATTGGCAGCGCTGGATGCGATCCGCAAGGAAAACCCATCCTTCAAGACGCTGGAAGTGGATGGCTTGTACTATCTGGCTTTACGCAGCCGCGGCATTCAAAAGATCTATCAACTGGGGAAACTGGAAAGCGGCATTTTCGATATCACTTTGATGTCCCGCTATGGACCAATAGACAAAGACTCGCGTGATGCCACTGAGTGGGCATCTTTATATATCTATGGCGCCAGCTGGTATGGTATTGACTGGTATAAGGTGGTCACTGATCTGGCAGTTGTTTACACGAATTTCCCGAATATGATGGACAACGGAAAACAAACCGCGTCGGAACGTTATCGCATTGCCCTGGCCGGTGTTGGCGATAATCTCTCTGCGAAAGAAAAATGGTGCGAAGCCGTACCTTATTACCTGCAATCCCTGCAGGTTGGCCAAAATGGAAAAGTTGGTGAAGCCTACAATAAAGCCAACAACAAATGTATCGCACTGACTCCAACTGAGATACCTACACCGGAATTACTGCCAACAGATATTATCATTCCTGATCCCACAGAATCTCCCACTATTGATCCTGTCGTAACTCCATAATATTCCAGGAAAATATTTGTTCGAGTATTATCAGGCATAGCAAGGAAAAAGCGCGGTTTAGATAATGGCCAATTTGGCAGTTTTATGGGCAAGCTCTTTAATAGATAACTTCTCTTTTCCTTTCAGATATGTTTCCAGTAAATCACCCAATGGATCTGCCCATTCCCGTGGAACGTCCCGGATCAACCCTAAGACATTGCCAACCAATCCGCCGTTGCAATCCACATCCAAACCGGCTTTAGCCAGGTAGGAAAAGCTCTCGGTCATGTCTCCATTCCCATACCAGAGCGCATGAATAACTGCTGCAATGTTGTTGTGTGCATCGATCCAGTTGTATTGTTCATATCGCTTCTCTAGCACCTTCCATGCGGCAGCCGGGTCTTCTTCAGCATTCAAGGTAGACAGCGTGTCTCTGATGACAGCCGCATATTGACTTCTCTGGGGGACATACTCGGCAGCCTCCACCAGGATTTCCCGCGGATCATTCCGTATAAAAGCCAGAGAGGTTAATACAGCAGCATAAATTTCGCCATAAACGCCATTGTTATCATGGCTGACCACGCCATCCAGGTGCGCCAGGCGGGCAGCTTCCATTGGCCAGGCAGGAGCCAGCATGCCACAGATCATGCCCCGCATTTGCGCACCGATCCAGTTGGAATATGGGTTTTGGAACGAGCCGGATTCGGGAGGTAACATGCCCATATTCAAGTTGCGAAGAGCTACCCATTCCGCTGACCAACCAAACGGTATCTGTTTTACCCATTCCAGCCCCAAATCACGGGAGGTGATTTTTCTTCCCATCCGCTCGAACACATCCAGCAGAACCAGTTCGTAGATCACATCATCATTGGTTGTTTCAGGCTGGGTAATATAAGACCGGATGTCGCCATACACCTTATAGATTTGCTCACCCGTGTACCCTTCAATTGCAGTACCAAAAGATCCTCCTGCAAGCTGACCGAGCCAGCCCTGATAGATCTTTTCACCCAGATCTGGAATACTTTTTACTAATTGCCCAGTTACAACCTTACCCATAGCTGCCTGAACATCATTCCAGGTTTCGGGGTGCTCGTATTGATGGATCGGATGCTTGAGATCGATGGGTGCGTAAATGATGACGTTCAACAATTCAGCCGTCAGAACCCGCAGTTCATCCATCTTTTTCTGTTCCGCCAGTTCAATCCCCTTGAGGATCAAATCGCTTGCTGCAGAAGTGTCGTAACCTTTGTTATACTGAGCCTGGGCCATTTCCTGGTATGGTATTTCCGGTGCTATCGACCCAGGTACGTTTGAAATCCAAAATTTTCGGATCAAAGTGTCACCATAAGGAATTTCCATATCACTGGTGTACCAGTCCGATTCATGAATACGCCTATCTACCGGTATTGCCGCGTCCCGTAGTTCCTTTTCCAATTCCCAAGCCAGTTTTTTCATAACATTTCTCCAGTTATACAGTCGTGAGTTTTCTCTTTAAACGAATGGAGTATACGAACAATGCAACCAGGGTTGCGACATAAGGCACCATGGATGTAAATTGTGATGGCAGCGTTTTTTGCATGAACAATCCCAACCCATCACTCAACCCAAACAACAGGGAGATCAACGCGATTCCTGTAGGATTACCCGATACAAGTATGACCGCTGCCAGAGAAATCCATCCCCGCCCGGCAGACATGCCTTCGGAGAAAAGCGTGACATACCCTAGTGACAGGTAAGCGCCAGCGAGACCGCATAATACGCCACACAGAATCAACGACCAGATCCTGATCTTATTGGCGGAGACACCACTTGTATCCAGGCAGGTGTTGTTGTAGCCAGCCGCACGTAAACGCAAACCGAAGCGAGTCTTGAAAACAATGTAGCTTACCGCTATCGTCGCTAATACTGTCAGATAAACAATCAAGTTATGCCCACTCAAAATTTCTCCCAGAACAGGAATATCCTTGATCCACGGAATTTCAATCTTCGGAATAGAAACGATCTCCGGGCTGGTAAAAGCACCTTTTACCTTGAAAATCTGGCGCAGCATGTATGTGGTCAAGCCGACAGCAAATAAATTTAATCCAATCCCGGTGATGAACTCATCCATCTTCAATACTACTGCAAAAAGTATGAATACCAGCGCCATCAGGATGGCTCCAAAAATAGCAAAAAGAATACCCATCGGCCAGGAATGAAAATAATATGAACCCAGCATGGCGAAAAAGGCACCGCTTAACATCATACCTTCCATGGCAATATTAAAAATGCCTGCATAGTATGTTAGAGAGCCTCCTAACGCAGCCAACAGAATTGGCGTGGCGGAAGAGATCATCCCATTGATCAAACCGGTAATTATATTCATGTAACTCTCTCTTTCATTTTTCTTCGCGCTTCCAGGTTGGCAAATAATGTTTCAAAATATCCCCTGCCAGCTACAACAATCAATACGATCACAGCCTGCAATACCTGGATCAATTCCCTAGGCACAGCAGTGATCAATTCCATTCCGAGAGAACCTGTTTGGAGAATGCCAAAGAAAAAGCCAAAAATCAGTGTCAATATAACACCGCTATTGGCAACCATGGCTATCATGACCCCGTCCCAGGCATAATTTGCGCCCAAACCTTTTATGAAGCGGTGGGGGCCAGACATTACCAGCAACCCTCCGGCCAACCCGGCCAGGGCACCAGTTAGCAGCATGACCAGAATATAATTCTTGTTCACATTTACACCGCCCAACCGGCTAAAAAGACTGTTTTGGCCGGATAATCTCCATTCATAACCTGCGGTAGTACGGTTCATGATGAACCAAATGATAGCAACAGCAATCAACATCACAATAACACTGGTCCCAAAATTACCCCAATCAGGCATCCATCCACTTTTTGCAATAAATGGGGTTTGCGGGTAATTGGCATTTGCCTCAAAAAATGGATAACTGATCGCCCAGAATGTAAAGTAATCTGCGATCATATTCAACATCAATGTGGTGATAAACTCGCTCATATTGAAAAAATGTTTAAGTAATGCGGCTACCCCAGACCAGAGAGCTCCGCCCACCATTGCCAATATCAGGAGAAATGGGATCATTAAGATGGGCGGCATATCTACGTATAGGCCTCCAATGGTAGCCAGTAAAGCGCCCATCAAAAACTGCCCGGGCTGTCCAAGGTTAATTGGTCCGGAAGCGAACGCTACCGAGGCGGAAAGTCCAGTCAGGACCAAAGGTACAGATTTGGTTATGGTATATGAAAGTTTGCTTGAAGTAGCCAACGAATACTCAAACAACCTATAATATGTTTCCAGGGGATTGTACCCCTGCAACAGCATTACCAATGCCCCAAGGATGAAGGCTAGTAATATACCAACAAGGTTGATGATCACTTTACGCTTCATAAGCCATTCCTTCGAGCATCAGATAACCAACTTCGGTCACATTTGTTTTATCGGTTGCCAATTCAGCAACTACTTTTCCCCGATGCATTATTATCAGCCTGTCGGATAAACGGAATAGTTCTTCCAGATCAGCAGAGATCAAAAGCATACCGCGCTTCTGCGCTCGCATCTCAATGATTTGCCTATGTACATACTCGATCGAACCGACATCCAATCCGCGGGTAGGTTGGTCCAGTAAGATAAACGGGGCATCCAGAAGCAGTTCACGGCCGAGAATAACTTTTTGTTGATTGCCGCCTGATAAAGATTTAAAAATGCCTTCACCGCTTGACATTTGTACATCAAATTTGTTCCTTATTTCATCAGTAAATTGATTGACCTGTTTAAAATCCAGTATACGTCCCGCCCAGCTTGTAAATCGGCTGTTTAATCGGTGGTGAGTCATGATTGCGTTTTCAGATATCCTGGCCGGAATGCAGGCGCCCATGTTCGTCCGATCTTGTGATACGAAAGCTATTTTCTTTCTTTTTTCAAGTATCGGTTCCCGGGTCACATTTTCACCCTGCGCAATGATTGCGCCCGATTGCGGTTTGATCAATCCCATGATCGCGTTCACCAATTCCAGTTGGCCATTTCCTTCCACACCAGCGATACCAACGATCTCTCCCGCCCTCACTTGAATATTAATGTCTTGCAGCCTAGGTTTTTTGTCCGGATCGATATAATTAAGATTGGAGATTTCAAAAAGAATCTCGCCCGGTTTTTGCGGTTTTCGGATTGCTTCGAAGATGACCTCGCGGCCGACCATCATCTGTGCAAGAATAGCTTTTGTGGCTTCTTTTGTTTCAATTGTCCCGATTTTCTTACCTTTACGAAGAACTGTGATCCGGTCAGATAATTCAATTACCTCATCGAGGTGATGTGAAATAAACATGATGGTGTGACCATTATCTCGAAGCCGTTTTAGTTCACTGAATAACTGGGGGATTTCCTGCGGGGTGAGAACCGAAGTAGGTTCGTCCAGGATCAGTACTGAAACATTTCTAAATAATAGCTTGAGTATTTCTACTTTCTGTCTGGCTGCCACGCTGATATCTTCCACAATGGCATCAGGGTTTAGGTTGAAGTGGAATTCATCTATCTTCTTTCTCACCTGTTGACGGGCTTTTTTATTGTCCAAATGATCCAGGAATTTTACCGGTTCCATTCCCAATACAACATTTTCCCAGACGGTATATTCAGGGATTAAAAGGATTTCCTGATGTACCATGCCGATTCCACTGGCGATTGCTTCACCGGGATCATCAAATTTCATTCTATTACCTTTGAATATAATCTCCCCCGAATCTGCCGGCTGCATGCCATACAATATCTTCATCAGGGTTGATTTTCCGGCGCCATTTTCTCCAACAATGGCATGGATCTCCCCTTCGCGAAAGGTTACATTCACATCATCCAGTGCGACCAGTGATGGCGGGAATATCTTCACAATGCCCTTCATTTCAATGATATCGCCCAATGGAAACAGCCTTTCGTTTAATTTTGACTGGAATTACTGCAAAAATCGGCAATTCCAGTCAAAATATTTTATTATCTTTTATTTAGGGAACGTAGATCTCGACCTTGAGATCACCTTTGATAATCTGATCGCGTACTTCATTTACCTTGTCAATAATAGCGGCCGGCAGGACGTTTTCATTGCCATCAAAAACAACATCGACACCTTTTGTCGCCAAACCGTAATTAAGGACCTGCCCAGGTTTGTATGTACCATCCTTGATGGTTGCATAAATGTTAGTAATTGCCAGACCGATATCCTTGATGTCTGAAGCGACAACATGGCCAGGGACGATACTATTTTGGTTGGTATCAACACCAATCGAGTAAAGATTGCGTTCCCCGGATGCCTGCAATACACCCATTCCAGCTGCGGCAGCAATTTGGAATACTATATCTGCGCCCATATCATAAAGTTGCAGCGTGGCTTGCTTTCCTTTTGATGAATCTTCCCAATCGCCCAAATACTTCCGTTCCATAACAATTTCCGGATCTACAGATTTGGCGCCGTTTTCATAGGCAAACATGAAAGCATCAATGACAGGATCGACATCACCACCAACCGCGCCGATGATTTTTTGATCATTGACATTAGGAATACTTGTATCTGTGGTCAGCATACCAGCAACGATACCAGCCAAGTAAGCGCTTTCTTCTTCAATAAAATCAACTGATGTGATCGTAGCTTTGTCGTTCTGGACTACAGTATCCAGGTTGACAAAAATTTTATCGGGATACTTATCGGCATATTCTTTGACCAGGTCTTCGTAACCATAGGAAATGACGAATATAACATCGGCATAGCCTACTGCCGCTTCCAGGGATGGTTCGTACTGGGCTGCGTCATATCCACACTCGATGGTGCGGATTTCAACACCGTACTGCTTGGCGATCTGATCCATGCCTTTTTGACCTGAGTCATAGAATGCATTGTCGCCCAACGACCCATTGATAAGATACACAACCTTTTCAGCCTTGGGGGCAGCAGGGGCTGGAGCACAGCTCACCAAACTGGCAATCACCATAACAGAAATTAAGAACAAAATAGTCTTCTTCATAATTATCTCCTTTTATCTAATGTTGATTTGACATCCTACAGCAGAATTTTCTTATTTATCACCTCCTGGTAATTTATTATTCCTAAGGAATACCTCGAGTTCCTGTTGGGTAGGGAGGCTTGTTTGGGCGCCTGCTTTGGTAACGGCGAGCGCTCCAGCTGCCAGCCCGGATCGAATCGCGACATTCATTTCCTCCCCATGAGCGAAAGCAACAACCAGAGCGCCAATAAAAGCATCTCCGGCAGCCGTAGTATCCACTGCCCGGACAGCAAAAGCAGGAAGAATGATCTCCTTTTGACTATCCAAATAATATGCCCCTTTATCTCCACGGGTCAACAGCAACCGCTTGACACCAAAGGTCAGCATTATTTCAGCAGCTTTGCGAATCTCCGGTAAGGTGGAAACAGGAATTCCTGTTAATATTGCCAATTCAGTTTCATTTGGAATGAGAAACTCAATATTTACCAGGAGATCTGCTTTCAATCTTTGAGCTGGCGCAGGGTTGAGCATGACTGGTATCTTATGTTTTTTTGCCATCGATACAGCATACACGACTGTTACCAGTGGAATTTCCATTTGCAGGACAATGAGTTTTGCGCCTGCAATTACAGACTCGAATCGATCCAGATCCCGAGGTAAAAGAGCATGATTCGCTCCAGGCACAACAATGATAGTGTTCCTGCCTTCATCATCCACCGTGATCAAAGCTGTTCCTGTGCTACTATTAGAATCCTCTCCTACGGATGTAATATCTACATTATTTGCAGTAAGATTTTCCAGAAGCGATGCGCCAAAAGCATCCTTTCCTACACAGCCGATCATCTTTACTAATCCACCCATGCGGGCAGCAGCGATCGCCTGATTAGCGCCTTTTCCACCTGGATACGTTGTATAAGATTTACCCATAATTGTCTCTCCCATTTCGGGGAGGCGATTTGCCGAAACAACCATATCCATATTAATACTGCCAATAATGAGGATCTCTGCGCTCACGAAATTCTCCGGGTGGATTGGCGAATGACTAATTTATTTTGAATAACAATCCGTCGAGGAGGCAGACCTGGTTGCTCGATCCTTTCGAGCAGTAATTTAATTACTGTTTCTGCCAATTCGGCTATTGGTTGGGCAATGGTTGTGAGTGCAGGTTGTATATAGGAGGCCATTTCAATATCATCGTATCCAACAATTGATATATCCGCTGGAACTGATAAACCAGCTTCATGGATCGTTCGCAGCGCTCCAATCGCCATCAGGTCATTGCATGCAAATATTGCGGTTGGAGGGTTTGTTAATTGTAAAAAAAATTTTGTAGCAGCGTACCCTGTTCTTGAGTGAAAATCCCCCATCTGTTCGAGAGTAGGATCAATTGGAATACCTGCTTTTTCCAGGGCTTGGTGGTAACCGATCACCCGCTGCGCGCTGGGAGTAAGATTTGAGGGCCCGCGAATGATTCCAATCCTCCTGTGCCCATATTCTATTAGGTGGTTCACCGCCGAATAACCGCTTGCCCGGTTATCCGTTATCACAGTATCCAAATCCATCTGGTCGAAGACGCGGTCAACAATTACTACCGGCAGCTGATGGTCAATCAATTCTTGTAAGGATCGGGTGTCATCACCGGCAGCCATGAAGATAATGCCATCAACTTGTTTATTGAACAATACTTCTGAATAGAGGCGTTCTTTTTCAAGATCACCATTGCTGTTGCAAAGAATCAGGGAGTAAGATTTTTGGTAAGCAGCTTCTTCCAGCAGACGCGCGCTTTCGGCAAAGAAAGGATTGGCAGAATCAGGCAGGATCAAACCAATTGTTTTTGTTTCTCCACGGCGCAATGAGCGCGCAAGGGAGTTGGGCCGATAATTCAATTCCTGCATTGATTGCCTGACCCGTTGCTCTGTTTCAGGGGCGACGAAGCGGGTTTGATTCACCACATGCGATACCGTTGTGATCGAAACCCCTGCTTTTTGTGCCACTTCCCGAATGTTGGCCATGTGCCCTTTGTTTGGTATTTGTCCAAGTAAACGATTGCGCAAACGTTTTCTTTCATAGAATACAACTTTTAAACTGGCAAGTCAACCCCCATTTTTTAATCCTTACTAGTAATCTGCAGGTGATTGTTAGTCGGGTCATTAGGACCTTACAGTTTTGTAATGTCCATCCATAAATTGGGTGTTGACAATTTTTCAAATGGTCTGTATGATGTTGTATGGTAGTCAGACCACTAAACAAGGTAAATCATGCCCATAAAATTTTTGGAACACAGATCACTCACAGAGGTCGTCGCGGGGAAGATCGCCACCTATATCCTGGATGGCACGTACCCGGCTGAAACACAGCTACCCTCCGAACGTGAATTGGTGCAGGAATACGGCATCAGCCGCTCAACGCTGCGGGAAGCTTTAAAGATCCTCTCCGAGCATAAGCTCATTGAAGGGCGGCACGGGGTAGGCTGGTTCGTAAACCGCATCAATCCAACCAACCTTGCCAAATCGCATGAGTTGGCGAACATCCCCAAAGAAGACACCCGCCCACGTCCAGCTTCACTGGATACCAGCGTTCCAGCCGGGCCGCGGCGCCTACCAGTTGCCCCGGAAAAACCTCTACAGATCTCCAATATTCACTCAGACCGGCTCGCGACCTTCAAATTGATCTCATGGTGGGAGCGGGAGAAAGTACAAAATGCAAAGGTATTGGTGGTTGGCGCTGGGGCTCTCGGTAACGAGGTGATTAAAAACCTGGTATTGATGGGCGTGGGTAATATTTACATTGTTGACTTTGACAAGATCGAGATGGCCAACCTCAGCCGATCCATACTCTATCGCGAATCAGATACTGGCCGTGAAAAGGCAGAGGTGGCAGCAGCCCAGGCGAAAGATATCAACCCGAATGTACGAGTGCAATACCTGCACGGTGATGTTTCGACGATGCTGGGGCTGGGCGTCATCCGCCGTATGGATGTTGTCATCGGCTGCCTGGATAACCGAGAAGCAAGACTGGCCGTCAACCGTTTCTGCTACTGGATGAACATTCCCTGGGTGGATGGAGCGATCCAGGAGTTCCTCGGATTGGTGCGGGTATTCGTCCCCGGTGAAGGCGCCTGCTTTGAATGCACCCTCACTGAGCAGGCACGCCGTGATCTTTCCATGCGTTATTCCTGCCCGTTGCTTGCCCGTGAAAATGTCCTGCTTGGCAAAGTACCTACCACACCCACTATCGCATCGATCATAGGCGCCATGCAAGCCCAGGAAGCTTTGAAACTCATCCATAAACTGCCGGTGGAAGCAGGCAAGGTCATCCGCTATAACGGCATGACCAACGATATGTACACCAGCGCATACCAGCCGCGCGAAGACTGCGAAAGCCATTGGATCTATGGCGCCATCACAGAGCTGCCTGCCAGAGCCGAACAGACCACATTGGATGAAATGCTGCAAATTGCCCGTGCTGATCTTGGCTCTGATGCAGTCCTTGAACTGGATCAGGAAATCATCCTCTCATTGCGCTGTTCGAAATGCGAGACCACAGAAAATGTGTTAAAGCCAATTTCCGATGTCACTTTCCAGGGCGCCCATTGCGCTGTTTGCGGCATCCTGCGCGAAATTGAAATGACCCACATGATCACAGGCAATGAACCCTTCTTGAATCGTTCCTTGGCCAGTATGGGAATCCCCAGCCTGCACATCATGCGCGCGAACAATGGCTTTGAATATCGTTTCTATGAATTAACTGGCGATCTGGAAGATGCACTGCACTTCAACCATTTCGACAAACCAGAAAGTGGTTTCGTCCAGCCGAATTTGCGCATCCGTTTGGGAGATGAGGTGGAGGAAGAGCCACAGCCGGAACAGAGCGCTCCCAGGCGAATCGTATTGAAAGATGACGAATGAGTACGATGGCGCCTACCCCAACAAGCAGAACAGAGAGTGTGATGGGAAAATTCTTCAAGAAATTCCTGCTGCAAATCACCATCATACTCATTGTGATCCAGTTATCGCTAGCCGCAAGTTGGGGTTGGACCTGGTTAATTTTATGGAATAACATCTTTGCGGATGTATTTCTAAAAATTGCCGGGGTTGTGGGTTCAGCCATCCTTGCCGGGCTGATCTCCCGGGTGATATTGAAAGATCATATGCGGGTCATGCGCTGGTTTAGTGCGCAGATATCCGTCGTATTCAGTCTGGTCATCCTTTCCGTCCTGACACAAAACCAGGTAGGATTCCGCCTGACCTTCACACCACCCGCAGATGCAAACTGGGAAGGGATTTGGCAGTTCTGCTTGGGCGCATTGATCACATGGCTGGCCATCTATTCGTGGAGCGCAACGCATACATTAACTGAACCGGGAATTGTGCCGGCCTCAGCCCGGCAGCAAACCCGTATGGTCGCAGCACCCACATTGCAATCCGTACAACAAAGCAAGAGCAGATCAAAGGAGAAAACACGCATCCTTCGTCAATCACCCCGTCCAAAACAGCGGACAGCGGCAAGTATGCGTGTCACCAGATCCACGAAACCAGCCGATGCCGCCCTTAAAGTTCTGAAGAAATTGCAGCAGAATACGGTTAAATGGTTCAAACAAATTCATTTTCCACAAAGTTGGCGAACGGCTCTGGTGCAACCACGAACATCTCCAAGAAAATCACCGCCAGCTCGTATGGTTGTCACTGAAAAGCCAAAGAAAAATTCCAGACGCAATGCTGTAGTTAATACCAGCAAACCGATTCGCTTTGTGGGCCTGGAAGAACACCGCTGCCCATATTGTCTGGAACTTGTTGAAGAAAAGGATCCTGCCGGTGTGGTGATCTGCCAGATTTGTCATGCCTACCACCACAAGAGTTGTTGGGATGTCTCAGGTACCTGCCAGGTACCGCATCTACAAAAATGATTTATCGATCATATTAGCAATTATCTCAATAGAGGAGAATAAGGTGGATATTCCAGTAACAATCGTTTTACCCAGCGGCGGCGCCCGCAGAGCTGATATTCCTGATGATGTTCCAGTCGGAGAGATCATCGAAGAACTAACCTCGCTTCTAAAGCTGCCTACAGTTGGACCGGATGGCCGCCCCATGGGTTACCGCCTGGATAGCAAAGCGCTCGGAAAAGAGCTGACTGAAAAAGAGACCCTCGGCAGCGCTGGTGTACCCGAAGAGGATCGCCTGATGATATCTGCTGATATCACCGCCGGAAACGGTGCATCCATAGATGCCAGTCCGCGCATGCGGCGTCTAAAAATGGATCACCAGTTGATCCAGGAGTTAAATGCCCGCAGCGACTTGATCCACATTGAACCGCAGATCGTGCGTCCTGGCATCCCTCCGGAGCACTATATCGTAACGTTCAAGTGTAAAAGCATCATTGGTATTGACCGTAAAGGCGATCCCAAGGTCGGTGAAAAACACCAGGTTGATATCTACCTGCACACCCAATACCCCCAACGCTGGCCGGGAATGAAGTGGCTGACACCCATCTGGCATCCCAACATCAATCATTTGAACGGCAGCGTGTGCATTGATGCCGCCTGGTGGGCTGCATCCAGATCACTTGACAGGCTTGTGATCATGCTGGGTGAGATGCTGCAATACAAAAATTATCATGATGACCCCACCAAACCGCCGTTTCCCTGGGACCCGGAAGCGGCACGCTGGTGCAGGGAGTACCGTGGAAAACATCCGGATGTTTTTCCACTTGATAAGCGCGAGCTCCTGCGCCCGGAACGAATCAAGATCAAGAAAGTCGTTCCAGAAAAAACATCACGAATTCGATTAAAGTAAATAAAAAGCGCTTAAAGTATATATTTCGACTAACTAAAGGAGAATAAAATGTCCGATATCAATGTAACCTTAGTGCTGCCTTCTGGCGGCAGCCGTGTAGCAGAAGTCCCCTCCGATGTAGCGGTAAAAGAATTGATTCCAGAACTAGCCACATCACTGGAACTGCCTACCACCGGTCCGGACGGTCGTCCGATCAATTATCGCCTGGATAGCAAGGCGCTTGGCCGGGAGCTGCAGGAAACTGAAACCCTCGCCGATGCTGCCGTTCCTGAGGACGACCGCATCATGATCACTGCTGACATCACCGCCGGATAAATGACTTGTATCCAGCCAACCTGCAAAGGATTGCCATGTATAGCAGTACTGAACCTGTAAAATCCAACATCCGCCTGCTTCCACCAGAACACCCTATGCCGCGGGGATCCAGAATTCCGTATCCCCGCGCGATTGGCTGGCATCCAGCCCAAAATAGGATGGGAACAGGTGAACCAGCTGTAACCGTTTTCATGACCAGGCCATCTTTTGGCGAGTGCTGCAATCATGCAGCCAGCGATATGGAAAACGAAGTGGGCGGTTGGCTACTTGGAAAATGGCGCATGGATAAGCAGAGCAACGAACAATTCATCATCGTGGATACGGTTATCCCGGCTCAATATGTCATTCATAGCAGTTCATTTTTAACCTTTACACAACAAAGCCAGGTGGATCTTCGGAAACACCTGGACGAAGACTATCCGGACAAAGAGCTGGTGGGTTGGTTTCACACCCATCCAAAAATGGGGCTCTTCCTCTCCAGCTACGATACCTGGCTGCATAAGCATTTCTTTCCAGAGACATGGCAGGTTGCGCTGGTGATAGAGCCGCACTCAGATACAGGCGGTTTCTTTATCCGACAGAAGGATGGCTTATTGGATGCGCGTTCGTACTATGGATTTTACGAACTGACAGAAAGTATCGATCAAAGCGTGGTGGATTGGACCAACCTGTCACCCGCCTATTAATCCAAAATAAATAGGAGAATATTATGACGCGGTTAATGCGTTTGTACTATTACGGCGTTTCCGGCGCAATTGGAGGGCTGCTCGCATGGCAATTGAGCAATATGATCGGCCTCTCTTTTACGCCCATCATTTACCTGACCGAGATGATCGTTGGCGCGCTTATCGGCCTGTGCATCGGAGTCAGTATCGGCCTGGTTGAAGGCATGCTGCGCCAAAACCTGGTGTATTCACTGCGCTCTGTGGCAATCTTTGCCGGTTTGGGCGCTGCCGGAGGTGCAATCGGTTTGCCGCTGGCGGAGGGAGTATTCCAACTTACCGGAGGTCTGATTTGGGGCAGGCTGATCGGTTGGGCTGTCTTTGGAATGCTTATCGGCGTGGCTGCCGGCGCCATGAGTGGTGCTCAAATCTGGAAAGGCGGCCTGGGAGGGTTATTGGGTGGTTTTCTTGGCGGTGTTTTCTTAAGCGCTCTCCAGGGCTGGTTGTCCAATCAACTTCTCGGAAAAGCCTTCGGGCTGATCCTTCTGGGCGCTTCGGTTGGCGTGTTCATCGCCCTCATCGTTTACATGCTTTCCAAAGCCTGGATCGAAGTGAAGAGCGGCAAGCTGAAAGGCATGGAATTTATCCTGGATAAATTCATGAAGCAAAACAGCCCCAGCGCCTTCATCGGCAGTGATGCCCTAAAAGCAGAGATCGTCCTGCCAGACCCGGATATCGCGCCTCAGCATGCCATGCTTAAAGGCTTTGAAACCCATTTCACCATCAAAGATATGAGCATGAACGGCACATTCTTGAACAATAAGAAGGTCGAAGTGGCACGCTTGAGTGATCATCAAGTTATTCGCCTTGGAAACACCGAAATGGTGTATTACGAAAAGAGGTAAATGATGAAGCTTAATTACCATAGAGTTATTCTGGCATTTGCCAGCCTGTTACTGGTGATCAGTTCAGCCTTCACTTCAAACCCTTCACTTCAATCACAGGATAGTGAAGGAGTGAGCCTGAAAGTGACCCAGGTGGATACTTCCCGCTTCCCGCAGGTAGTGGTGTACGTTTCGGCAGTGGACGCATTTGGCGAACCTGCCTTTATTAACCCGGGAAATATCGTGCTGAGAGAAAATGGCAACGTGATGAAAGCAGATCTGGTTGAAGGCGCAGGAGACAGCGGCCCATTGACCACCATGCTGGTAATGGACATATCCGGCAGCATGAATTCCGGAAACAAGATGACGATGGCAAAAAAGGTTGCAAAAGAATATGTCTCGCAAATGCGATCGAATGACCTAGCCGGGATCATTGCTTTCAACAGCCAGGTGAAGGAGGTGCAGGCTGTCACATCAGAACATGATGTTTTACAGAACGCCATAGATAGCCTGCGCGCCAAGGACGATACTGCCATGTACGACGCATTGATCAAAGCGGCCGATATCCTCGATCCATTGGATGGGCGAAAAGCTGTCATTGTGTTGACAGACGGATTGGATAATCGCAGTAAGCACACTCCAACCGATGTGATCAACAGCATCGGGGGATCAGGTTTATCAATTTCCACGATCGGTCTGGGAAACCCAGGTCAGAGCACCGGCAACATTACCGCACTGGATGAAAAGACATTAAACGCGCTGGCCGAGAAGGCCGGAGGCAGCTACAGTCTGGCAACAGATCAAGCCTCTTTACAACTGATCTACGAAAAATATGGACGGGCATTGCGCAGCGAGTATGCCGTCACGTACACAAGCCAATCCACGTTGCGGGATGGGATCAACCGCAGCCTTTCGGTCTCACTGGAAGCAGGCGGCATCTCCTCCTGGACTGAACCTGTAAACACGAATTTCAACCCCGGTGGATTGGTTCCAGAGGTAGCAGAAGGTGCCTCCTGGCCAACCTTCTTCATTCTGTTTGCCGGGTTATTGGTGTTGCTTTTTCTGCCAACCATCCTTCGTTTGTTCAATGGGAATAAAGCACAAACAGCAAGTACATCTGCTGCATCTATGCAAAAAAAACCAACCAGAGTGAAGCTGAAGTAGAAAAGCTGAGAGTATAGAATTGAGATTAGAGAATAGGATTGTAGGCTTAAGAGTTGTTGAATAGCGATATTGCAGTTTTGAAATAAGTAACGATAAGACCTCGACCTTGGCCATGTCGAGGTCTTATCGTTCTAGATAATCAATCTAATCAATCACCGTTCCAGTCAAATCATGCACCATCGCGCCATCTATGCGCACAGGAATGATCTCTCCCAGCGGCAATTCCTTTTGTACAATCACCATCCCATCGATTTCCGGAGCATCGCGATAAGACCGCCCGATACTGATCCCATCTCCTGCTCCTTCGATAAGTATATTCAGGGCTTTTCCAACCAATGCCTGGTTGTTTACCATGGATATATGTTCCTGCAGCAGCATCAGCCGCTCCAGCCGTGCCTGTTTGACTTCGACGGGAATCGGATCTCCCAGCGGTTCACTGGATGTACCCGGTTCAAAGGAGAATGGGAAAGCCCCAACATGATCCAGCTTCAACTCCTCAACAAGGTCAAGGAGCGCCTGAAATTCGTTTTCGGTTTCGCCTGGATACCCCACGATAAAAGTGGACCTGATGGACAGGTCTGGCATGGCTTTTCTCATTTTTGCAATGGTTTTCCGTACCCAATCTACATTGTGAGGGCGCTTCATTCTTTTCAGGGTATCCGGGTGTCCATGCTGCAGAGGAATATCGAGATAATGCAATACTTGAGGTCTTGATGCCATGATATCGATCAATTTATCGGTGACATAACCCGGATAGGCATACATCACCCTGATCCACGGGATGTCCGGCACGTTGTCAGTTAACTGTTCTAGCAGCTTTGCCAGTCCATCTGAAACCCCATTATCGCTGCCATAATCGGTCGTATCTTGCGCTATGAGAACGAGTTCCTTGACACCGGCTTTTTGCAGCTCTTGAGCTTCCTGGATGATGGAAGAAGGCGGACGACTGATAGCTGTCCCTTTGATCAATGGGATGGCGCAAAAAGCACACGGTCTGCGGCAGCCATCAGCGATCTTAATATATGCGCTGCTTCCCTGCCTGGCAGTGCGCAGGATTCCATCCACTTCACCGCCAGAGTCTGGCACATCTGGCAGGTGATAAAGTGGCGTTTTATTTTTTTGATTACGCAGCGCATTAACCACAGTAACCACATCCATCCAGCGTCGTGTACCCAGCATACCATCTATTCCAGGTATTTTTTCGGACACTTGTTCGCGATAGCGTTGGGTCAGACAGCCGGCAGCAATCACCAGCTGACCTTTTCGTTTACGGGTCGTTAGATCGTGCAGTACCGAATACGATTCATCTTTGGCATCCCCAATAAAACCGCAAGTGTTCACAATCACAACGCCCGCATTTTCCGGCTCATCCACCAGGTGGTAGCCATCTCGTTCCAGAAGCTGTGCCATCGAGTTGGAGTCGACTGTATTTTTCGCACAACCTAGCGAGATCATGCAGACGTCATTTTTTTTCATAGTTACCTTTGCTACTGTGTCGGAGTCCGAGTCGGAGTACGCGTCCGGGTTGGATAAGGGGTGGATGTCGGTATCTTGGTCTTTGTCGGGGGATATGTATTGGATGGTTTTGGTGTCTTGCTTGGCACCAGTGTCAGTGTTGGCGTGGTGGAAGGGGTTAATGTGGGCGTGCCAAAAGAATTGATGGAGAAGATCAAGTGCACAACACTGCCTTGTGGTCCTAGACTGCCAAGATCATTTTGATTGAAAATCACCTGGATGGCAGCCGCATTTCCGCTGATCAATTCAACCTGGTTGACACCGTTGAATAGGTATGGGTTGCCAGGCGTGACACGTCCATTGAATGCCACTTTGCCATCCACCAGTACTTGCATATATGCTCGCTGATTGGCCACTACAAAAACACTCACCGGTGAATTCGAAACCCCAGGCGCTTCAAGCGTTTTTGTCGGACCTTCTTCCACTGGAACTGCCTGAGCTGTTTCTGTAGATGTAATTTCACTGGTCGGGCTGGGGGTCAATGCTGCATCAGCCGTAGCAGTCTGGATCAGGGCATCGATCAGCGCCTGGGCTGTTTTTGTGGCTTTGGGGTCGATCTGATAGCTCACAATGGCGCTCGCGCCCCAGATCAGGCTACCGAACGAGACTATGACAAGCAGAATCACGATCATAATATCCAGCGAGAAAATGCTGCGAGTTGGCGCCAATCCCTGTTTACGCATTCCGCCCGGTTTGGGCTGGCGAAATTGTTTTTTCTTCTTTGTGCTGGGCACGGGCACCAGCGCTTCCTGGCGTTTCAATTGAAGCGCTTCGGCATATTTGATCAACAAGTCATCGGTATCCAAATCCAGAAAGCTGGCATAGTTGCTTAACATCCCACGTCCCTGAACAGGTGAAGGAAGGTCATCAAATTGTCCATTTTCCAAGGATAATAGGTAATGCGAAGGGATATGTGTGATCGATTCAACACTCTCTATCGACAAACTGATTCGGTCACGTTGTTTTTTTAATGCTACCCCTATTTCTTCGAACACACTTTGGTAGGAATTCGTTCCTTCAGATTCAGAAACTGTTGTATCTGTTTCCGAAGATATTCCATCATGTTCTGCTGGCTCAGGCCGATCCGCTGACTCACCTTGAATCTCCTCCGTGTTGTTTTGAGGAGAAGGAGCGATGGCGGGATTCAATAATGATTCAAGTTGAGATGCAGGCAGTTTGAGGTAATCCCAATACATACGGATAAAACCACGTCCCTGTACTCTGGATGGCAGATCTTCAATGCGGTCTTCTTCGATGGCAAGGATATACCGCTCTTTGATCTTTAAAGCACGGTAAACCTGCACCAGTGTTAGGTTTTTCTGATTGCGGGTTCGGGCAATGATTTGACCAATACTATCGAGCATGGGAGTGTCTGGTAAATGCAATCCGATCTGGCATGAATGCTACCCTGCCAGACCGGTGATTATTAAGCAAAGTTGAATTTCTGGCTAAAAATGATCAGAAATTTTATTCCTTATCTTCTTCTTCGCCAGATTCTTCAACAGGTTCAATTGCTTCTTCAGCTACTTCAGCAACTTCAGCTACTTCAACTACTGCTTCTACCTCAATCACTGTGGCTGGTTCAACAACCGGGGCAGCTTCCGCTTTTGCTTCTTCTTCTACGAGAAGGTTCGGTACAACTTCACCTTCCCGGTGGACGATGATCTTGACTTCGGGCATCAGGTCAACAGTAAGGCGGATTTGCGCTTTTTTCTCACCAAGTGTTCGGATGGGTTGAATATCGATCTGGTGGCTTTCAACTTCTACACCACTCTTTTCCTTGATGGCATCGGCGATCATCTGGTTGGTGATGGAACCGTAAAGTTTGCCTGTTTCACCGGCTTTTGAAGAAAAAGTGAGCGTGAGCGTGGAGAGAACTTCCGCAACACTACTCATTTCCTCATTCAATGCTGCTCTGCGGATGGTAGCCTGTTTGCGAATGCTTTCTGCCTGTTTCATGGCGCCAGCGGTAGCAAGGACAGCCAGGTTCTGTGGCAGGAGGAAGTTGCGGCCATAGCCATCGGCAACTCTTTTTACGTCGCCGGCACGGCCTAATTTATAAACATCTTTAAGTAATAGAACTTTCATGGGTCTAGCCCTTCAATTGTTGGTACTCTAATGCGAAGGGTACAACGCATCAGGCGAGTGGAGTATACCACATTGTGAAACGAGCGTGCGAAAGCTAAATCAAAAGATTATCCAGCTATTTTCATCCTCATTTATGCCACCGCTATACTTCCAGAGCTTGACCCAGGTCCCATAAAATATCCTCGATGTCTTCCAAGCCAATAGACAAACGGATGGAATCCGGCGTGACCCCGGCGCCTTTCATTTGCTCTTCATCCAATTGCCCATGGGTGGTGCTGGCCGGGTGGATGGCCAGACTCTTGGCATCACCTACATTTGCCAGGTGGCTGAACAGTTTCAGGCTGTCGATAAATTTCTTTCCTGCGGTTATCCCACCCTGGATGCCAAACCCCAGTATCGCCCCGGCGCCTTTTGGCAGGTACTTTTGCTTGGCTGAATAATCAGAACTGCCGGGCAAACCAGGATAACTTACCCAGGTAACACGTGGATGATATTTCAGGTATGAAGCGACTGCCTCTGCATTCTGTACATGCCTATCCATTCGCAAGCTCAATGTTTCCAAACCTTGCAACAGCAGGAAAGAGTTGAATGGGGAGATACAGCCGCCAATATCGCGCAACACCTGCACCCGCGCTCTGGTGATGAACGCTGGAGCGCCCAGGTCTGCGAAGACCAGTCCATGGTAGGATGGATCCGGCTGGTTGAATGTAGGGAAGCGCGGGTTATCCTTCCATTCGAAGTCGCCTCCATCCACAATTACACCGCCGATAGATGTACCATGTCCGCCGATAAATTTAGTAGCAGAGTGGATGACAATGTTGGCGCCCCATTCAAACGGCCGGAACAAATAGGGGGTAGCAAAGGTATTGTCGATCATCAGCGGAATACCAAATTCCTTTGCAATCTCAGCCACCTCTTCAAAAAGAAAGACATTGATGCCCGGGTTTCCCAGTGTCTCACCATAGATCAATTTTGTGTTGGGTTGTATGGCGTTCCTAAAATTGGACGCATCCCGCGGATCAACAAAGGTTACATCGATTCCCAATCTCGGCAGGGTGTAGGCAAATTGATTGTACGTTCCCCCGTAAAGTGTTGAAGAAGAAACAATATGATCTCCGGCTCCGGCGAGGGCGAAGATCGCCTGCACCTGGGCGGCATGCCCGGAACTGACGGCCAGTGCGCCTACACCGCCTTCCAGGCTGGCCATGCGCTGCTCGAAGACGTCGCTGGTCGGGTTCATAATCCGCGTATAGATATTGCCGCTCTCTTCCAGCGAAAACAAACGGGCGGCGTGATCGGTGGAGTCAAACAAATAGGACGAGGTCTGATAGATGGGTACCGCTCTGGACTTTGTTGCTGAGTCCGGTGTTTGCCCGGCATGTAATTGCCTGGTTGTGAAACCAAAAGGCGGGTGTTGTTCATTCTGGGTCATGATAATCTCCTGGTACTAGATAAGTTGATTGAGGTCGTATGGTGTTTCCTGATAAACGTAATAATTGATCCAATTGGCAAATAATAAATTGGCATGCCCACGCCAGCGAACGATCGGTTCCCGGCTGGGATCGTCACCCGGATAATAATTGGCCGGTACAGCAATCGGCAAATGAGCCACGACGTCGCGATCATATTCCTTCTTCAAAGTGTGCGGATCGTATTCCGAGTGACCAGTCACAAACAGTTGGCGGTCATCAATTGTGCCTACGATATAAATCCCTGCCTCGTCCGATTCAGCAAGTATTTTCAGATCTGGTACTTTTTCAAGATCAGTCCGGCGGATTTCTGTGTGTCTAGAGTGCGGTGCATAAAACACATCATCAAATCCACGCAGGAGCTTGACATTTTTCTCTATCACGTGATGTTCGAATGCGCCAAACTGCTTGGCTGGTAGTGGGTATTTAGGGATTCCGAACTGATGGTACAACGCCGCCTGCGCCGCCCAGCAGATGTATAAATGCGCAAAGACATGCGTGTAACCCCAATTCAGTATCTCTGTCAATTCCTGCCAGTAATCCACCTCCTCAAAAGGCAGGTGTTCCACCGGGGCGCCGGTGATAATCAATCCATCGAATTTGTCATCCCGAATTTCATCGAAGGTCTTATAAAAGGTTATTAAATGCTCTTCAGGAGTATTCTTGCTGTCGTGCGAACTCATCCGCACCAGGACAGGCTCCACCTGGATAGCTGTGTTTCCCAGCAGCCGCAATAACTGCGTTTCGGTTGCGATCTTGGTGGGCATCAAGTTGAGAATGGCGATCCGTAATGGACGGATATCCTGATGGATCGCCCGATTTTCGTCCATGACAAAAATATTTTCACTTAGCAGGACTTCTTTCGCGGGTAATTGATTGGGTATGGTGATTGGCATCATGTGTCCTTTCTGGTAGATATTGATTGCTGATGTATTTTTTGTTCCTGATAAAAAAATCAGCCCAACCTGGTTCGGTTGGGCTGATAATCATAATTTAGATATCTTAATCTAACTAAATGCTCCAACCTGAATATCGCTCTCGAAAAGAGCGGGCATCATAACCATAGGCATCATGGATTGTGATCGGTGGTTTGGAACTTTGTAAGATTTTTTGTGGTTCATTAGAAATGAGTTTACTTTGAATAAATTGGAAAGTCAAGAAAAATCTAAAAATTCGATAAATTAATTGAGAATATCCAGATTTGAAATTAAAAAACTCCGGGCAAAATTTACCCGGAGTAGATAAGAAATTATTGTTATTATTGTACAACCGGAAGTTCAGCAGCAACCCAGGCGTTCATACCACCCGCCAGGTTGGTGACTTCGGTGAAGCCATTCATCCGCAGAGCCATCATAACCATGGCGCCGCGATGACCGGATTGGCATATCACAACGATCTTGGCGTCTTTTTCCTGGGGCAGTTCAGCTAAACGTGACCAAACTTCTCCGGTAGGAATATTGTTGGCGCCTTCGATCAAACCGTTATTGGTGATCTCTTCCGCACTGCGTACATCCAGCAGGTAGGGGACATCCGCTTCGGCTAATGCCAGGTTCAGATCCGGGGATTTCACAGAGTAGAATCCATCGGGTAAACCAGTCAGGAACGCATCGATTGCTGCGAGAGCGGTTGCATCCACGGCTGGAACTGCGCCAGCGGTAAGAGCCATAGCTTCGCCAGCTTCCACCGGGAATTCGGCTTTCTTCCAGGCACTGATTCCACCAGCCAGGTTACGAACATCTGTGTAGCCCAACAGGCGTAGGGCGCTCATTGCCAGTGCGCCTCGATGGCCGGATAAGCAGTAGATGACAATGGGTTGATCCAGAGCCGGGAGTTTATCCAGGTTCTGTGCCAGAGTTCTAACCGGCAGGTTGAATGCGCCTGTCAGGTGACCTTCAGCATATTCCGCAGGTTCGCGAACGTCAACCAGCAATGGGGCTTTATCTGCCAGTTCAGCATTTAAGTTGGCAGCCGAAACAGAGTAGAAACCTTCGGGTTGATTTGTGAGGAAATCTCCCCAGACAACATTCCAGTCCACAAAACCAACGATGGGCAATTGGGCTGCTTTCCATGCATTGATCCCGCCGCCAAGATTCTTTACGTCGGTATAGCCGAGCAACTGCAATCCCATGGTTGCCAAGGCAGCTCGATGACCTGATACACAATAAACAACCATAGGCTGGTCTTTGGCGGGGAGTTTATCCAGATTGGCAAACAAATCCTGCAGGGGGACATTCACAGCGCCGTCGATGCGGCCGTTGTTGTCAAATTCAGGGGCTGTACGAACATCCAGCAAAAATGGAGCTGAGTCTGCTAGGGCAGCATTAAGTAAGTCTGTTTTTGTGGATGCAAATCCTTCTGGCAAGGCTGAGAGATAGTCATCGATCATTGTGAATAAAGCTGCATCCTCAATGATTGGTGCGGTTCCATTCACGGGAGCGGCGGGTAAACCGCCGGTCACAACCGGGAATTCGGCTTTCTTCCAGGCAGTAATACCACCGTTCAGATTTCGGACATTGGTATAACCAATGGCTTTCAGTGCTCCCATCGCCAATGCACCTCGGTGACCCGATAGGCAGTAAATGACGATTGGATCATCCAATGCTGGCAAGGCAGCCATATTTTTCAATAAATCACGAACTGGAATGTTCACTGCTCCGTCAATGTACCCATCAGATTCGAGCTCAGAAGGTTGGCGGACATCGATCAGGAACGGCGCTTTGTCTGCTAATTCCGCATTCAGAGCATCCACCTTTAGAGTGCCATATCCCTGATCGGCTGGAATGGATGCCACCAGATCAGACCAGATTGCCTGAACATCGGGTGCAACAACCACAGGAACTTCGGTAGCGGGTACGGCAGTGGCTTCGACTACTGGCGCCTCAACAACCGACGCGGGTGTCGCAGCTGGGGCACAAGCATTCAGCATGATGCTGAAAAGTAAAATAAGAACTGTTACTAGAGTGATCTTCTTCATTTTCTTCCTTTTTGTGATTAGGTTTTTAATTGTTATTTCAACGATGGAATTTCATCGACAATTACATCTCGATTGGCTTCGAGTTCTTCAGGGGCAACCTTTTCTGCAGTCAGGAACAGATCTGGATTGCCATGGCAGGCATCACAGGATTGGTTTTGAGGCGTCGAACGCTGAATATTATGCGGTGTGGAATACATCCAGGTGGCAACCAGATCAAAATTCGGCTGCAAATTCTCGCCATAGAATGAATAGCTGTCTGGCGCGATCGGGATGTGTCTAACAACTGCATATTCATAAGGACGGTTCTCATCCTGCCTGGTGTTCAGACCGATGAAAAAGCCCAAATAGTGTGCATCGGTTTTATAGAAGGCATTGCCGGTCTTCTGACTGATTTCCACGTGGCAATTATCACAACTGCTATATTCGATCGAATGGCAGACTTGGCATTGGACTTTGTCCTGATGTATGGCATGCTGTGGAATGCTATCACCAGAAGCGCCAACTTCTGAATGGCAGTTTCTGCATGAGGGGGTTTCAGCGCCTTCATACCGCTTATTGCCAGTGGTATCCGCACCAGCGTGCAAGTCCGCGCCAGAGTGGCAAGACACGCAATTCATTCGAGCCTGTCTGAAGTGAACATCACCGGGAATATCTTCGCCATTTTTTCCGAGATATTCATTACCCACCCGGCTGCCATGACAGGCGGTACAGGTGCGTGTCATCGGCGGCGTTTTTTCAAATTCATGCCCGCTCAAGAACCCACCTCCAACCGAAACCGGCTGACTGATGTGACAATCGCCGCAGGTGGTGTGGCAGGATGAACAGTGGTTGCCATAAGCCTCATCCAGCGAGGGATGATTTTCCGGGGTTGAGCGACTGTACATTGCCACTTTGTAACCGGTCAGATCACTGTGAAGTGATGTTGCAGCAGTTGTCACAATTTCATTATGACAGCTACCACAAGTACCTTCTGCATCGTTTGATGGACGTGCTACCAAACCGGTGTGAGCAATCGCTTTATCACTAGATTGTTCTCCGCCATGACAGGAAATACAGCTTGCCTTTCCATGTGTTGAGGAAAGGAAGGCTTCATTGACCAAAACTTTTTCCCAGGGCTCCAACGGAGCCACATCGCCCCCTCAGCCAGTTCCTTCTGATTCTTGTTCCACAACCTCTTCCGGCTTGGCAGTATCGATCAACATACTTTTATCCGTGTGGCATTCCACACATCTATCCTGCTGAGGTTCCACGGTGGGTTGAATGACCGTCGCTACCGCCTTGGTTGGGATAGGATCCCCTGATGCAGGTGTTACTGGTATTGCGGTGCTGGTTGGTGAACAGGCGCTGATCACAGTCAGCGTGATCACCAAAGCCAGTATCCTACGAAGTTTCATATTGGTGTTCTCCGTTTTTACCGAGTTTTATACCTTCTCTATTGTATGAAAAATCATAATTTCTTCTAGTGACAGAAATCATAATCTTGTATTTGAATAGGCTATCAAATATAATAAGTATCTCTTATAGTAAGAAGGATTAATATGCTCGATCTTCATCAATTGCAGGTTTTCATCGCGGCGGCGGAATTATTGAATTTCTCACAGGCAGGCGTGCGTCTGCACCTCAGTCAGCCAAGCGTTACTCAGCATATTCAGAACCTGGAATCTCAACTGGGATATCCTCTATTCGTGCGTAAAAGCCACCAGCTCAGTCTAACCGACAATGGCTTAGCCTTACTTCCACTCGCCCGGCGCCTCGTGATCACATCATTGCGAACCGAGGAGATTATGTCAAGCATCAATGGCGATGTAAACGGCCACCTGCAAATTGGATGCAGCACCACTCCGGGAAAATACCGCCTACCTCTCTTGATGGCAGATTTTATGCGCATGTATCCCTCTATTCAAGCGACGTGTCATGTTACTTCCAGAAATCACGTGCTCAAATTACTGGCGACGGGTAAGGTGGATTTTGCTTTATCCAGCAGCCATGAAGTGTTTGATGGCAATCTGGAATTTATGAAATTCCTCACCGAGCCTGTATTGCTGGTAGTGAAGCCTGATCACCCGTGGACACAATTGGATTCATTGGAATTATCGGAATTAAGAAATGAGCGCTTCATTATGCGTGAGGAAACCTCCGGCACTTATGAGGTTGTCCGCGAGGCATTGGTTTCGAAAGGTTTCAATATTCACGACCTTCAAACCATCCTCACGCTAGGCAACACGGAAGCAATTGCTATGGCTGTCAGGCAGGGGGTAGGCGCCGGGTTTATATCAAAAAGCGTATTTGACAATATGGTGTGCAATACGGTGGTACCAATCAGGATCAAGGATGTGGAAATCCACCAAGATATCTATATTTGCCGCCACAAGTTGCACCCTTTTGGCAGCGTTCAGATCGCCTTCTGGGAATTCATCACACAACGCATCAATAACAAGGAAATATAAAGTCTATTCCTCCCAGGGAAAACGAAAACCAGGACGGTTAAACCGCATTGCTTCTTTAATACCATCATTAAGTTCTGGAATCACATCACCAACCGCAGCTAATAATCCGAAACACCCTGAAATCATCATATCCCCGAAAGGTGCCGGGTAGTACGGTTTGAGCTTTGACTCGTGCATCATACCCCGCCGGGGTCCAGTAACGATAACGCCAAAAGGAGCTTCGGGGAACGTGTACTTTTGATCTGTATAAAGCAACGCGCCATGACCATGATCGTCAAAAATGGTTTGATTTATCAAACTGCCATCTGCAAGCGCTGATAAATAGTTTTCCAACTTATCTCTATCGATCAGGCCTGTGTGGTGCTCAAACAATCCTTCGATTCCAGATGGACCAAGCCGAAAAGCCAGGGTGTGGAAGTTGCCAACATTTGTGATAATCTTGCTGGACAACCGGTTTACCAGCGGATCAAAAAGAGCGCCCAGGATTGCGGCTGGGGCTGTGTCCATCACGACCAGGGGCATATCCAGATTACGTGCAGAAGCCGCAACGGATTTCAGGCGCGTCATACTGGGTGGAATATTCTCACGGGTGAAAGCAAAGGATGAGAGGCGATTCTCCTGTTTGATACGCTCATCCAGGTAATCAAACCGGAACTTCCGGTCAGACACATCTGTAGGAGCCGCGCCATGATCAAAAACGGCTACGGCCAGGGCATCCAAACCTTTCAGCCTGACACCGTATAGAGCAAAGGTCTGTTCGATCGTTGCAAAATCCAGGTCGCAAAGTTCAAACCTCTGGATTTTTTCCGGCAATGAGATGGCTTCATCGTCAGAGATAATAATATATCCGTCAGCTTTCACCATATCGAGGTCATCATTGAATGTCCTGGCAGCATCTTCTGTGATGAAAACTTTGCCCCCATTTTTAAGGATTTCTTCAGCGCCCCAGTTGGATGGTCCGCCCCCCATGGTGACGCCAGTCAACACAACGGATTCGCCGCGCAGTGCGGCTGATTTCAACTTGCGGTTGACCATCAAGGTTGGGGAAGGTAATACAAGCTTGTAACCGTTCTCGATATCCTGCTTAGAATCAAACAGGTATATATCCTGGGTACCGGTGCCAATATCCAAACACAGAATTTTCATATGGAAAAACTCTAGATGATTATTAATTCATTGTTCAATTTTGGTAATTGAATCAGGCGATACAATCTGTCAAAGATCATTCTTCAATCATCATTCCTGCCCAGGCCGATCACACGGAAAACCGGCAGCACCACAAGGATGCCAGTTCCATGAGAATCCAGATCCCCAGTCACCGATTGGGTCGCTGCGATCACCTTTTCCAGTAATTCATCGCCATCAATCACAGTGAATATAGTTCGGTTAAGGGTCTCGCCGGTTTCAAACAGGGAGGTCAGTGTCGGCATGAGAGGCAAATCCTCCCGCAGAGCGATCTGCTCCTTCAACTGGCACATACCGATACTTTGTAGGACCGTTGTGCCTTTTACACCGGCATCTTTCCAGGCAGTAAGCAGTGATTCCAATTTCTCCTGGTCGTGCAGTACATGAAGAACAAAGTAGCTCATATCTACCTCTTCCTTAAGTCGATATTACTTGACAGCCTCCGAAACCTGATTCGGTTTTTTGGCAAACAAAGCCTTTAACAATGGTGGAGTGACGATGGTCGTAACCAGCACCATACCAATGATTGCCGAAAATTCATTATTATTCACAAGTCCTTCTGCAAGGCCAACCGCTCCAACAATCAAACCAACCTCGCCGCGGGAGATCATTCCTGCGCCAAGTTGAGCGGATTCCCGGAGAGTCATTCCAGCCAGCTTTGCCCCAACGCCTGAACCTAGCCATTTGCCAATAATACCGGCCGCAGATACAACCGCGATCAACCAGATTGCACTCGGTTGAACCTCTCGCAGATCCACTGAAATTCCGATGCTGACAAAAAAGATCGGCACAAAAAAGCTATAGGCGATTGCGATCAAGCCCGGTTCGAAACGATTCTTTTCAGGGCTGCGTGCGAACATCAACCCTGCGATAAAAGTGCCTGTGATGGCTGCCATCCCCCCGATCAATTCAGCGCCGATCCCATAAAGCAGCATCACAACGATGGCAAGTGTGAGCACACCCTGGCTGATAGGCATACGGGATACTTTTCTGGCAATTCCTGGCAGAACCCAGGTGCCAATACCAATCGATAGTGCCAGGAACAAGATGATCTTGCCAAAAATGATCAGGATCTCTACGATGCCGCTGCCGCCACTGACAACGGCAAGAAAGATGGATAGCAAAATAATGACAAGAATGTCATCAAAGACAGCCGCGCCTAATAAGCCCAATCCTACTTTGGACCGTAATACCTTCAACTCCATCAAGGTTTGGGCGGAAATACTGACACTCGTTGCACCCATCGTCAAACCCAGAAACAGAGCAGCCGTATTTTCCATGTCAAACAACAAGCCGGTGCCCCAGCCAAGAAGAATTGGCAGTACCACACCTAGAATACCAGCGTATGCAGATACCTTGATGTGCGCTGCCATCTCGTTGAGATGCAAGTTCCATCCCCGCTAAAAACATGATCAACAAAACGCCGATCTCACCGAACTCGATGATGATCTCGGTCAGGTGCTTATCTGTAACAAATTGCAGGTGGGTAATATCGAGCAGTGTTGGACCGAGGATGATGCCTACCAACAATTCTCCCAGAACGGAAGGCTGTCCAAGTTTGTTTGCCAGGAAGCCTGCCAGCTTTGCTGCCGCAAGGATGATGATGAGTTCGGTTGCTAATTGAAGAAAAGGTGACATAGTAAATTCAGTGATTGGTGATTTGAAAAATTTATTGAAGTTTCATTTCATTATACATGACTATACCGAGAAATTCTCTTATAGAAGATTTTCGTTAATCTTATTGGTCAACGAAATGCACCGTAATTGCAAGCAAGCTGTTAACTTAAACACTCAGTGGCTTATAAAATGCTTTAGATATTGTCCGGTATAACTACGTTTATTTTTTATGATCTCTTCCGGTGTTCCTGTAGCGATCACCTCACCGCCGCGATGGCCACCATCCGGGCCAAGATCGATGATATAGTCCGCCACTTTAATGATGTCCATATTGTGCTCAATGATCACCACGCTATTGCCTGCATCTACCAGGCGCTGCAACACCTCTATCAGCTTGTGCACATCCGCGGCATGCAGTCCAACCGAAGGCTCATCAAGAACGTAAATTGTTCGGCCGGTTGCTCGACGGGAAAGTTCTTTGGCCAGTTTTACGCGCTGTGCCTCTCCACCCGAAAGCGTGGTGGCAGGCTGCCCGATGCGGATGTAACCCAAACCAACCTCCCGGAGCAAGGTCAATTTGCTGCAGATCGCCGGGAAGTTGCAGAAGATATCCATGGCGCTTTCAACAGTGGTGTCCAGCACATCCGCAATGGAAAGCCCCTTGAAATGCACTTGCAGAGTCTCCCGATTGAAGCGCGCGCCATGACAGACATCGCATGGAACATACACATCCGGCATAAATTGCATCTCTATGCGCAGCTGACCCTGACCCTGGCATGCTTCACAGCGGCCGCCATGCACGTTAAAGGAGAATCTGCCAGCTTTATAACCGCGCATCTTGCTTTCAGGCAGTTCGGCAAAAAGCGAGCGGATCTCATCAAACAAGCCGGAATACGTGCCAGGATTCGATCGCGGTGTGCGTCCGATGGGAGATTGATCGATGTTGATGATCTTGTCCAGGTGTTCGGTGCCTTCAATGCGGTCATAATCGCCGGGCTGGGTGTGCGCTCCATTCAGCTCACGTGCAAGGGCATTGTATAGCAGATCAACCATCAGGGTGGATTTTCCGGAGCCGGATACCCCGGTAATGCATACCAGTTTTCCCAGCGGTATTTCAACGTTAATATTCTTCAAATTGTTGGAATGTGCTCCAACAATCGTTAGATGCTTTCCATTCCCCAACCGGCGTTCGTCGGGCATGGGCACACTCATCCGTCCGGAAAGATAAGCCCCGGTCAAGGATTTTGGATGGGCTAGAATTGCATCTACCGTTCCCTCCGCGATCACCTCGCCGCCATGTTCACCAGCAGCCGGCCCCAGATCGATGATCCAATCGGCGCTGCGTATTGTTTCATCATCATGTTCCACTACCAAAACGGAATTGCCCAGGTCGCGCAAACCTTTGAGGGTCTCAAGAAGCCGGCCGTTATCGCGCGGGTGGAGCCCAATGGATGGTTCATCCAGCACGTACAACACACCCATCAAACGTGAGCCGATCTGTGTTGCCAGGCGGATACGTTGCGCCTCTCCCCCCGAAAGCGAGCCTGCAGACCTGCGCAATGTCAGGTAATCCAGGCCAACATTGACTAAAAAGCCCAACCGTCCCTGAATCTCCTTCAAAATCCTTTCAGAAATAATGCGTTGTCTTTCAGATAGGAGTGATCCTTCCCCTCCCAAATTCAAAGCCCATTCAAGGGCCTCATTCACCGGCCAATCCGTGACTTTCAGAATGTTCACATCATTGATAGTCACAGCCAACGCTTCCGGCCGCAGGCGGTTGCCACCGCAGGTGGGGCAGGGTTTGTTGGACATAAATTCAGATATCTTATTGCGAATGTATTCCGACTGCGTCTCCCTGTAGCGCCGTGTTAGGTTGCCGACCACACCTTCGAATGTCGTCTTGAAGCTGGATTTACGGTCCTCGCGCTGGTATGCAATGGATACTTCCTGACTTCCGGTGCCGAAAAGGATCAGTTTCACTTTTTCTTCCGGCAAGTCTTTCACAGGTGCATTGAGGTCGATGCGATAATGCTTCGCGACAGCTTCAACCGCCTGCCAGTAATATCCGCCCTGTTCTTTGGGACCGCCCCACTCCATGGCGACGATCGCCCCTTCATTGAATGATCGTTCTTTATCAGGGATGAGCAGTTCCGGGTCTATCTCCTGCCGGTTGCCCAAGCCCTGACAATCGGGGCAGGCTCCATGCGGTGTATTGAATGAGAAAGTCCGTGGTTCGATCTCTGCCAGCGAAACGCCATGTTCTGGACAGGCCAAGTGTTCAGAAAAAAACAGATCAATCGGGGGATCACTTGAAACATCCTGGACAGTCAAATACCCCTCGCCCACCTTCAAAGCAGTCTCAACTGAGTCTGTCAGGCGCGAGAGAGCCGATTTGGCTTCCTCTGAACTATCTGGTTTTGATATGACCACTCGATCCACAACTGCTTCAATGGTATGGATCTTATAGCGATCCAATGTAATTTCTTCATCCAGGGAATAGACCACCCCATCAGCGCGCACGCGGGTAAAACCAGCTTTGCGGATCTCATCAAACACGTTTTGATAGGTTCCCTTTCGGCCGCGGATGATCGGTGCCAGGATCAATAATTTGCTGCCCTCTTGTAATTTTGCAATGGCATCCACAATCTCCTGGGCCGATTGCTTGACCACCTCCCGCCCGCAAACCGTGCAGTGCGGTATGCCGATACGTGCGAACAGCAGCCTCAGGTAGTCGTAGATCTCTGTAACAGTGCCAACGGTCGACCTTGGGTTATGTGAGGTACCTTTCTGGTCAATGGATACCGCCGGCGATAGGCCATCAATGTAGTCCACATCCGGCTTGTCCATCTGCCCCAAAAACTGGCGTGCGTATGCAGACAGGGATTCGACATAGCGGCGCTGCCCCTCTGCAAAAATGGTGTCGAATGCCAGGGAACTCTTGCCAGATCCGGATAAACCGGTGATCACAACAAATTTGTCGCGTGGAATTTCCACGGTAATGTTTTTTAGATTATGCTGCCGTGCACCAACAACCCTTATTACGTTTTGACTCATTCATATTCCTTAATAAAATTTTTTTCAACCAGTAATTATACCCCGTCAGACCTATTGGTATGTTTCTATCGTATATATTGATGGCTAGATAATTATAGAACAATTGTACTATTTAATAAACCATCCTGCAATAACAATTTGCTGGAAATTCTTGAAAATAATTACTCAACTTGGTTCATGAAGTCAGTTGCTTTTCCATCATTAATTTGTTTCCTGCTATATAATCAACCTGAAGATATTATCGCTTTTATGCATGATCAGAAAGGACTCCACAATGGAAGAAAAAGCTCATAAGCGCGCCATCTGGGCGTGGACCATGTACGACTGGGGAAACTCCGGCTTTGTTACCACCATCATGGCGGCAGTATTACCTGTCTATTATTCATCTGTAGCAGCATCCAACCTGGCACCAAATGTTGCTACTGCCTACTGGGGTTACACCACCAGCCTGGCAGCGCTGCTTGCGGCCATCATCTCACCCGTTCTGGGCGCCATGGCAGATTTTCGTGGCAGCAAGAAGAGCTTTTTAACGATCTTCATGATGATCGGGGTGACCGCCTCTGCCCTGATGTATTTCATCGGTACCGGTGATTGGCTGCTGGCATCACTTCTATTCATCTTCGGTCAGATCGGCTTTGCAGGCTCACTGGTATATTATGACGCCCTGTTGCCGCATGTTGCCCGTGAAGATGAAATTGATATGGTCAGCAGCCGCGGCTATGCCATGGGCTACATCGGCGGCGGGATCCTCCTTGCGATCAACCTGGCGATGATCATGCTAGTCCCAGAAAACCTGACAGGACTAATGACCCGTCTCAGCTTCTTGACCGTTGCAGTGTGGTGGTTCATTTTTACTCTGCCGTTGCTGCGCATTGTTTCCGAACCTAAACGCCGCATTCTGGCTGGAGAAGAGAATTTTCAACCGCTTCAGGCGGCTTTCTCACGCCTCGCCTCGACCTTCAGAGACATCCGCAAATATAAAGAACTATCCAAATTCCTGCTGGCTTTCTGGGTATATTCCAACGGTATTGGCACGATCATTTTAATGGCAACCATCTACGGCGCGGAGATCGGCATTGGGCAGACCACACTGATCGGCACTTTGTTGATGGTGCAATTCCTGGCTGCGCCATTTGCCATCTTCTTCGGCTGGCTGCCTAAAAAGATCGGCACCAAGAATTCAATTTACATTACCCTGGGTATTTACTCCGTCATTGCCGTCGCCGGATATTTCCTGCAGCACGAATGGCAGTTCTGGGCGCTTGGTGCGGGTGTGGCCACAGTTCAGGGTGGAGCCCAGGCACTCAGTCGTTCGTTGTTTGGACGCATGATGCCGAAGAGCAAGAGTGCGGAATTTTATAGTTTTTTCAGTGTCTTCGAGAAATTCTCCACCATACTGGGACCAGCCATGTTCGGTGTTGTCTCAATGATCGCTGGAGAAAGTCGGTTGAGTATTGTTTCATTGGTCATATTCTTCCTGGTAGGCACTTACATTCTGACCAAGGTCAACGTGGACGAGGGTATTCGGGTTGCCAAAGCGGATGAGCAAGAACTCCAAACAATTTAAGTATTATCACTTTCAAAATAAAATCCCCTTTCGGGGATTTTATTTATTTTACTACTTCATATAATTCCAGTAAAACCCCACCGGTCGCCTTGGGGTGGACAAATGCCATCTTCCGGCCTGGCTCTTCGATGGGTGTCTCGTTGATGAGCCTGAATCCCTTTGCCTTGAGGTCTGCCAGCATTTCATCGATATTATCGGTTTCCAGGCACAGATGATGGATGCCCTGTCCTTTGTCTGCGAGGTACTTCGCCATGGTTGAGTCTTCCGCGGTTGGAGTGACCAACTCCACGTCACTTTCGCCCACTGGAAGAAAGGCCACTTTGGATTTTTGCCGGACAACTTCTTCCACATGATGCAGCTTCATTCCCAGTCCATCTGTCCAAAATGGTAATGCTTCATCGATATTATTTACCGCAATCCCAACATGATTGATCTTCAACAATTTAGCCATCTTTCCTCCAATTTTTTACCGCAGTGTATGCAGAGAACGCTGATATTAAACCAATCCTATTCTGCTTTTCTGTGATCATTGCGATCTTCAAGATTAGATTAGTTGTTATCCCCAGGCAGGGGTATGATACTCGCCCCAGACCTGGCGCAGCACGCCAGTGATCTCGCCCAGGGTGATATCGTTACTGACGCATTCGATGAATAGCGGCATCAGGCTGTCCTGGCTTTTCGCAGTCGTTTCAAGCTGACCAAGTAATTCACTGACCTTGCCGGTATCACGGTTCTTTCGCAATTCTGCCAGTCTTGCGCGTTGATTCTGCTCGATGCTCGGGTCCACCTTCAGGCGTTCCATATCCATTTTCTCTTCCACCTGAAAGGCATTCACGCCCACCAGGGTAGCTTGCTTGGTCTCAAGCTCTCGCTGATACTGGTAAGCCGCATCCTGGATCTCATTCTGCATATATCCTGCTTCAATGGAAGCCAGCGCCCCGCCCATGCTGTCGATCTTCGCAAGATATTCATTGGCGACGTTTTTCGATCTCGTCCGTCAGGTATTCAACCACATAAGAGCCAGCCAGTGGGTCAACAGTATCCGCCACACCAGATTCATAAGCAATGACCTGCTGGGTACGCAGCGCCACCCGCACCGATTTTTCTGTTGGCAGCCAGAGCGCCTCGTCCTTGCTGTTGGTATGCAGGCTTTGCGTACCGCCCATCACCGCCGCCAGCGCCTGGAGCGTAACGCGCACCACATTGTTATCGGGCTGTTGGGCAGTGAGCGTGGAACCAGCCGTCTGGGTGTGGAAGCGCAGCTGCCAACTTTTCGGGTCTTTTGCGCCAAAACGCTCACGCATGATACGCGCCCACATACGACGTGCAGCACGATATTTAGCCACTTCTTCAAGGAAATTGTTGTGCGCATTGAAGAAGAATGATAGCTGTGAGGCAAATCCATCCACATCCAGGCCGGAGTCGATTGCCGCCTGCACGTAAGCGATCCCATTCGCCAGAGTGAAGGCCACCTCCTGAACGGCTGTGGAGCCTGCCTCGCGGATGTGATACCCTGAAATGCTAATGGTGTTCCAGCGTTTGACATACTTTTCACAGAATTGAAACGTATCAGTGATCAATCGCATGGATGGTTTCGGCGGAAAAATGTAGGTTCCCCGGGCGACATATTCTTTGAGAATGTCATTTTGGATGGTTCCCCGCAACTGGCCCATTTCAACACCCTGCTTTTTAGCAACAGCTATGTACATGGCCAGCAAAATGGCCGCAGGCGCATTGATGGTCATACTTGTGGAAACTTGATCAAGCGGGATTTCCCTGAAGAGCAACTCCATGTCTGCCAGTGAGGAAATAGAAACACCCACCTTCCCGACCTCACCCATCGCCATGGGATGGTCGGCATCATAGCCGATCTGCGTGGGCAGATCGAAGGCAACTGAGAGGCCTGTTTGCCCTTGCTGAAGCAGGAATCTGTATCGTTTATTGGATTCCTCGGCGCTTGCGAAACCTGCATACTGGCGCATCGTCCAGAAGCGGCCACGGTACATATTGGGCTGCACACCGCGTGTAAACGGGAATTCCCCGGAGAAACCCAATTGCTCGTTGTAGTCAAAATCTAATGGGGTCGGGAGAACGGGCATAGGAATCCCTGAGGATGTCTGAAATTCGGTCTTACGCTCTTTATTTTTTGTAATGGATGGATTTAAGACCGTTTCTTCCCAACGGTTCTTTTCTGACTCTAATGCCATAATCACCTCTCTACTGGAAATATGGTGGTTTATTAGTGCTTACAATAGTATATATCAATCCATTTTGCAAACATAGTGAATAAACTCATATTACATTAATAGAAGGATTAATTCTTAATAATATAAAGTTTTTTTATGCAGGATTAATAGCTTTTCTCTATGTTTTATATATAATATGCGTATGTAATTAATTGAATCCGGTCTAAGCAAGGTCCTCTCAGGTGGATCAAACAAAATTGCTGATTATTATGAGGCGTCTCCCGAATCCGTAATCAGAGAGAGACATACTATCCGGTTTTTTATTAATTGAAAAAATATCTTCTTCTGGCTACTTATTCCTTCTACGCTGAATTCACTATGAAATAATAGGACGATATTCGACATTGGGTCGATCCAATCAAGGTTTTACGTAAAATAGCCAGGTGCCTATTATATATATAATAGGATTTTGAATAATCAATAGAGATTTAGAGACTGTGGAGAATGGTGAAAAATAATAAACCCATAAACGAACAAGCTGCCAACATCGAAGTTGAGTTGTTGCGGATTTGTCAATCTTCATCAAATATTACAAGCCTGGCAAGTGAAATTATCACTGTCTTAAAAAACCATACCGGCTGCGAAGCTGTAGGATTAAGACTGCACAGCGGGAAGGATTTCCCTTATTTAAAAGCACTTGGATTTCCATTGGATTTTATCGAAGAAGAAAAATATTTATGTTCCTACAATACAATTGGCGATCCTCAGGTAGATACAGAAGGAAATCCCATTCTGGCTTGTGTGTGCGGTGTTGTTCTGAGTGGACGGTTTGATCCATCCAAGCCTTTTTATACAAAGCGCGGCAGCTTTTGGACAAATTCCACAACTTTACTGATATCAACTCTACCTGAAAATGAAAAACCATTGTTTTCACGGAACCGCTGTAATCAAAGAGGATATGAATCTCTTGCTCTCGTTCCAATAATCTCCCAGGGGAATATTTTGGGGTTATTCCAGTTCAATGACAAAAACTGTGATTTGTTCAATCAGGAATCAATTGAATATCTGGAATACCTGGTAGATTATGTAGCACTGGCAATAGCAAACCTTGAATCTCGTGAATTATTGGAAGAAAGTGAATCGCGCTTCCATAGACTTGCTGATAATGCGGTGGATATCATCTTCCGCTATGACATCCTACCCGCACAGAAACTGAGTTATATAAGCACTACGGTTGAGACTGTCATCGGTTATGCACCTGCTGAATGTTATTCTGCTCCAAACAGATTCTTGGATTGGATACACCCCGATGACAGACATCAGATGGAGGAGATTTTAGTAACGCAACAACTCCCAAAACACCCACTTACCCTTCGTTGGATAGCAAAAGGTGGAACGATCCACTGGATGGAGACTCGCATGATTGAGGTTCTAAACCCAGGCGGCATACTCATGGCTTTGGATGGGATCACCAGGGATATTACGGAGAACAAAGAAGCTGTTGAAAAACTTTGGAAAAGTGAGGAGCGGTTCCGTATTATTGCATCCAGGTCCCCGGATCATATTATCGTTCATGATAAAGACCTCCGTTACACTTATGTCTTAAATCCTCAACTGGGCTTGACAGAAAATGATATGCTCGGAAAGACTGACTTTGATATTCTCTCAAAAAGTGAAGCTGAATTACTCACAAAAGTTAAGAAACGGGTTATCCAAACAGGAGAACAATTAAAATTTAACACTTCACTGATAAATATAAATGGAATAGAGGAGTTTTTTGATGGTTCATATGTCCCCGAAATCAACTCTACTGGCGAAGTAATTGGATTAATTGGATATTTCAAAAATGTAACAGAAAGTTCAGTCGCTGAAAAAGCCCTGGCCAGGGAAAAACAAAGGTTGGAGGATGTCATCAAGGCTACTTCTGTCGGCATATATGAATGGAATATTCAAACAGGCGAAAATATAATTAATTGCCGTTGGGCGGAAATCATCGGCTATTCCCTGGAAGAAGTTTCACCGCTTACGTATGATAAATGGATCCGATTTACCCATCCTGATGACCTGACCACATCCACGGAACTTCTTGAAAAGCATTTTAATGGTGTTCTTGAAAATTACGAATGCGAAATTCGATTGAAGCATAAAAATGGAACATGGATTTGGGTACTGGATCGGGGAAAGGTGACTGAATGGTCTCCAGATGGCAAACCATTGATCATGTATGGTACTCACCAGGATATTACCGACCGTAAACTATCAGAACAAACGTTGGAAATGCAACAAAAGTTACTCGAGGAATCACAAGAAATTGCCCAACTAGGTAGTTATATATTCGATATAGAATCTGGCGAGACAACCTGGACAAAGGAAATGTACCATATCTTTGCATTACCTGATAATGTGCCACCTCCAACCGGTGACGATTATCGGAAACTGATTCACCCGGATGACCTGGAAGATGAGAACAAAATGTTCGAGGAGTGTATTCGTGTCGGTACCAAGATTGATCACACTCACCGCATAATAACTTGCGATGGAGAAACCCGCTATGTACGGATTATTGGAAACCCTGGTCTAAATCCGGATGGGAGAATTGTAAAAATTGTTGGGTGTATTCAGGATGTTACCGAAAATAAACTACGGGAACAAAACTTGTTGCAAAGCGGCCACCTGCTGGAAGAATCGCAGCAAGCTGCTCATGTTGGCAGCTATATCATCAATTTCGAAACTGACAGAAATTATTGTACTTCGGAGCTATTCCGAATTTTCGGAATAGCTGAAACTTTGTCCTCTCTACCATTCGAGGAATTCAAATCAGTTATTCATCCTGATGATATTACTGATTTTTTCGAAGCATTTCAAAAATCGATTAAAACAGAAGATAAACTAAATCTGATCTATCGAATTATCCGAAAAGATGGGTTTGTTCGATATGTACACCATATCGGGGTTCCACAAAAAAATCATAATGAAATTGTTACGAGCATGACTTCCACGTTTCAGGATGTAACTAATAGTCATTCTATGGAAAATATCTTACAAACATCCCTTGTAGAAAAAGATGTTCTACTACGAGAAGTCCACCACCGCGTCAAAAACAACCTGGCTGCTATTTTGGGTTTGCTGGAAATGGAACGACAGAGCACGAAAGACCCGGCGGCAGACAATCTTCTTACAGATCTTGGAAACCGTATCAAGGCTATGTCTACGGTCCATGAAAAACTTTATCGTTCTGAAAACCTGGCAAGCATTGATTTTCAGGACTACATCAAATCCTTCCTATCGCATTTACGGTCCTCCTTCCTAACAAACAGTGATTTGCAAACTCATGTGGATATAACTGGTATTGAACTCAGCCTGGATACTGCAGTGCCATGCGGATTGATCGTTAACGAACTGGTTACGAACTCAATGAAGTATGCCTTTCCGAGGGGAAAACCAGGAATCCGTGGCAATAAAAAATGTGAGATTATCGTTGCAATGAAAAAAATTGACACAATTTACACACTGGTCATTTCAGATAATGGGATCGGGTTACCCGATAATTTTGACTGGAGAGAATCAAAAACACTTGGGTTGCGTCTTGTCAGAATGCTCGGTGAGCACCAGTTGGGTGGGAAGATCGAACTCAATGGTTCCAAAGGAACCAAATGCGTACTAACTTTTAGTGATATGAAGAGGCCATAATGAGTAAAGCAACTGTTCTTATAGTGGAAGATGATGGAATTCTTGCCATCCACCTCGAAGACCTTCTTAAAAGACAGGGTTACACCACACTTAGACCCATCTCAAGTGGAGAAGAAGCCATTGTTGCTGTGAACTCTTTAAAACCATCCATCATCCTGATGGACATTGAGCTGTCGGGGAAAATGAATGGCATCACGGCGGCAGAGGTCATTTCTAAAACCTCAGATACACCGGTGATCTTCCTGACTGGTTTCTCGCAAGACCCGATGCTGGAACAAGCGAAATTTGCTGCACCATATGGCTACCTGGTCAAACCTGTACCAGAACGGGAGTTGGCTGCCACAATTGAAATGGCTTTGTATAAACATCAACTGGATCATCAAGTCAAGCAAAGTGAAGCTAGGTATCGGGCACTCATAGAACAAGCTTCAGATGGGATATTTCTTGCAGATATGGAGGGAAATTATCTCGAAGTAAACTCAGCGTTCTGTGAACTTCTTGGATATTCACGGAAAGAGTTATTAAGGCTGAAAATGCAGGATATTATCCATGCTGTGGACCTTGCAACAAAACCATTAAAGTCATTGGAGTTCAAAGCAGGACCTGAAACATACTATGAACGCAGATTGAACCGGAAGGATGGGTCAAGCATTCCTGTTGAGATCAGCCGCAAAATTCTTGCTGATGGAAGCTACCAAGGCATCGTCCGAGATATCACTCAACGGAAGGAGGAGGAAGAGAAGATCCGTAATTCGCGAGAAGCGCTGAATAAAGCACAAGCTGTTTCGCACGTGGGCAGTTGGGAATGGAACATCCAGGATGATATTCTTACCTGGTCGGATGAGATGTACAATATCTTCGGAATCGATAAGGAGAATTTCACTGGAAAGTTGGATGAAGTTATCTTCCTTAGAATTCACCCGGATGATATGGAAAAAGTTAAACAATCGAATACTTCTGTGAAGGATGAAGCAAAGCCGATTCCGTTGGAATATCGGGTGGTCTTACCTGATAAATCGGTAAGGGATGTTTGGGCAGAAGCGGGAGAGATGGTCACCGACGAATCCGGGAAGGCGATTAGGCTCACCGGGATTGTGCAAGATATAACTGAACGAAAAAAACACGAGGAATTAACTAAAAGCCTTGAAAACAAATTCACTAAGATATTTCAAATTACTCCTGATGCTATAGCGATCACCCGCCTGGAAGATGGAAAATACATAGAGGTTAATGAAAGCTATTCAAAAACCTTCGGTTATCCGTCTTGGGAATTGATAGGGAAGACATCACTCGATGTAAAAATTTGGCAAAATCCTGAAGATAGACAAGTTTTTAAACAAAAACTATTGGATAATGACCAAATTTCCAATATGGAGGTCGTGTTTCGATGTAAAAGTGGAGTGTTATTGCCTTGCCTGATGTCTGCGCGCATTATCGAGTTAAACGGAGAAGTGTGCAGCATCTCTATAACCCGGGACATGACAGATTATAAAAAGGCGCAAGAATCCATCTGGCTTCAATCCAGCGCTTTGAATGCTGCTGCCAATGCCATCCTAATAACAGACGTTAATGGCACAATTCAATGGGCAAACAAGGCGTTCAGTACGATATCAGGATATAGCCCATCAGAGGTGCAAGGCAGGAACCCGCGTGATCTTATAAAATCAGGAGTCCACGATAATGATTTCTATAAGAAGATGTGGGCTTCGATTCTATCTGGTGATGTGTGGCAGGGAGAAGTACAAAACCGCAGAAAAGATGGTTCGATTTACACTGAAGAGATGACGATCACCCCTGTGTTCAATTCTGAAGGTAAGCTAGCTCAGTTCATCGCTATAAAACAGGATATTACCGAGCGCCAAAAAGCAGATGAAGATCTGCGAAAATCTGAGTACAAGTTTTCAAAAATATTCCAAACTTCCCCGGATGGATTTGCCATAACACGTTTAAATGATGGATTAATCATTGATGCCAATGACGGATATTTAGAATTATTTGATTTTACACCTGACGAGATCAAAGGGAGCTCAACCATCCAGCTAAACGTCTGGAATAACCTTGCTGACCGAACGCACCTAACACATCACCTAAATGAATTTGGGGAATTAAAAAATCAGGAATATATTTTCCGCAAAAAAAATGGTCAATTATTTACAGGCCTGATTTCAGCTAGGACCATAGAGTTGGACGGGGAAATATACAATCTTTCAATAACGCGAGACATTTCGGACCGAAAAAAAATGGAAGATTCTCTGCGTAAAAGTGAAGAATGGTCACGATTCATCCTCGATCATGCCAATGACGGAATACATATTGATACTCCTGAAGATAAGATCATACATGTCAATTCACGTTTGTGTGAAATGATGGGTTACACGAAGGAAGATTTGCTAAAAATGAGCGTTTCGGACCTAATTGCGCCTGAATTTAGAACTTCTCAAAACAACATCCTCATAGAAAACCTTTCTCTTCACGGAGCTATTCCATTTGAGAGTGTCAATCTTCACTCATCCGGACGTCGCATCCCCGTAGAAGTCAGTATTTCCAAATTTACCACCCCCGATGGGGAGAGGTACATTAACATTGTAAGAGACATCAGTGAACGCCTTAATAATGAAGAACAAACCAGGAAACAGGAGAAGCTCATTCGAACCGTTTTCGATACTGTCCCAGTTGGTATCTTCATTGTCAATGAGGAAGGAAGTATCTCTCTGCTTAACCCGGCTGGAAAGGAAATTTGGGGAGACGTACGGTATGTTGATACAGACGGTTTGGAAGAATATAAAGGATGGTGGCGCTCAACAGGTGAGCGAGTATCTGCGCATGAATGGGGTTCCGCCCGGGCTTTCGAAAAAGGTGAAAGAGTGGAGAATGAAGAAATTGAAATTGAAAGTTTCAATGGCGAGCATAAGATCATCTCGAACTCCGCCTACCCACTATTCGATGAAAAAAACAAAATCAACGGGGCTGTCGTTGTACTTCAAGATATCACAGAAAAAATAAATTTCGATGAAGAGCTTCAGAAAAGAAATGATTACCTGGTTGCAATTCAAGAATCTACGGTCGAGTTGATTGAACAATTAGATCTGGATAGATTACTTGAAAACATTTGTCTTCGGGCAGGGCAAATGATGAATACTAACGCAAGTTTTTTAGACCTGATCAATCCAGGAACAGGTCTATTAATTCCACATATTGGTCTGGGCGCTATGACCAATTCGCTAAAATTTACTGTTCAGCCTGGCCAAGGAATGTCGGGCATCGTCTGGCAGACCAAAGAACCAATTTTGATCGAAGATTATGACAATTGGGATGGTAGAGTAGAAGATTTTCCAAAAACTGTCATTCAATCCATGCTGGGTGTGCCTTTAATTTCCGGTGAAGAAGTTTTAGGAGTACTTGGATTGGCGCATGAATTCGGATCAAATAAAAAGTTTGACCGAGAGGCGATTCAATATATCAATCAATTTGCCCGACTAGCAACCATTGCAATCAAGAACGCACATTTGTTTGCCATTGCGCAACAGGAACTCGCAGATCGTAAAACAGCCGAAGCTGCTCTCAAAGAAAGTGAACAAAGGTTCCACCAGATGTTCGCGGAGCACAACGCCACCATGTTATTGATCAATCCTGGATCTGGAGAGATTATTGACGCCAATCCGGCTGCCAGCCGGTTCTATGACTACCCTGTTGAAAAACTCCGAACAATGCGGATTAACCAAATTAATCAATTGCAAATGGAAAAAATCAAAGAGGCATATCAATCAGTGATCGAACAAAAGGAGAATATATTGATTTTTCCACACAGGCTCGCCAGTGGGGAAATCAGGACTGTCGAAGTCCATTCATCTCCCATAACAGTTAATCAAAAGATTGTGCTTTTTTCCATAGTTCATGATATTACTGAGAGGAATCTGGCAGAAAAACAAGTGCAACAGCAATTGGCTGAATTGCGAAGGTGGAATACTGTGACATTAGGCAGAGAAACAAGGGTTCTTGAATTAAAACATGAAGTAAATGATTTACTCGCAAAACTTGGAGCTCCCTCGCGTTATCAATTCACAAAGGAGCCTGACGATGAATGAATCTATTATTATTGCTCTAATCCAAAATGCGGCTTTATTATTGGCATTGGCGCTAATATTCGAAACATTTGTACATCGTTTACCTGTACATAAACTAAATATATGGCAAATCCCTCTCGGAATTGTCATAGGTCTCATAGGAATAAGTGTGATGCAATCTCCCTGGCTATTGATGCCGGGTGTAATTTTTGATACCCGTTCCATCCTTCTTGGTATTTCAGGGCTGTTCTTCGGGTTACTCCCAACAGTTATAGCTATCCTCATTACTGCGGCTTGGCGGATACAACTGGGCGGTGTAGCGACCATCATGGGCGTCGCTGTCATTGTTACAACTGGAACCATCGGCATACTGTGGCGTCATTTATCAAAAATTAAGCTGTCTGAGTTTTCATTTAGAAAACTCTATCTATTTGGATTGATACTCCATGCGGATATGTTGCTAATGGCATTTCTTCTACCCTTGGATACAGCTCTCACAATTCTGGAAAATATCAGTATACCGGTGATGATCATTTATCCTGCTGTGACAGCCCTGCTAGGTTTGTTGATGTCAAA
>CAWJEB010000004.1:0-145537 GCA_963841805.1 uncultured Chloroflexia bacterium | reverse complement strand
TGAGGGAAAAATGACCATGCCATTTTCAACCGAAAGTATCCGAAAGCCGTTTTCTTACATATTCAACTCACCCGGGTGGCAGGTGAAGTTTTTAATTTACTGCGGCATCACATTATCCGCTTTTATCATTCCAGTCCTTCCCATGCTGATCCTTTTGGGATATGGCTACCAGATCATGCACCGCATCATTAATGAAGATGGCGAAGCAGAACTGCCTGAATGGAGAGATTGGGGTAAATTGCTTTCTGACGGCTGGAGAATGTTCTGTGTGACTTTTCTCTACAGCATTCCAATGTATATCGTTCTTACATTTGGATACATCCTCTACTTTGGATATATTTTCTCAATCTTCATCCTTGCAGAAAACAGCAATGAATCACTGATATTAACGCTCATGATCGTTTTCCTGGTTTTATTCTTTGCTGCAATATTCCTGACCATCCTGCTCGGTATCTTTACTATGATTATTCTTCCTCCAGCGATCGGGCGTTCAGTGGATGAAGGATCGATCAAAGCAGGGTTTGAAATCAGCCAGTGGTGGAGAGTTTTACGGGCTAATACTGGGGGATATTTTATTGCCCTTGTCTTGATCTTAGGCTTGTTTTCTATCCTAATGCTTGCTTTCCAATTGATTTATATGACGATCGTGCTCTGGTGTCTGCTGCCGTTTATTATCATCATTGGCGGTGGGTATCTCAGCCTGGCGCTATATCCTTTGATCGCATTCGTGTACCGTGAAGGGAAGGAAGTATTAAAAGCCTAATTGGCTAAACCATCCAAAATCTAGGCATTATACAAAAATACTGGTTTTTCTCATGCAATTCTTATATATTTCGAATAATCGCTATTGACTAATCAAGTCAGTTTCGATATAATCAATCTTTGCTATTAAGACCCAGAATAGGGGTTTTTCTCATTTTATCCAACCAAACTCTTCAAACCAGGAGATTTCTATGGCTTCTGATTTACCAAATAAATCATACGCGCGTATTCCCGTTAGTCTCGCATTACCCAAACTTATTGAAGTCCAGCTCGACTCATTTGTCAGATTGAAAAAAGAAGGACTGGGCGATCTCTTCCACGAATTATCCCCAATCGAATCATACAACAAAGGAATGAAGTTATTCTTTCCAAGCCAGGGTGAAGAATCCCGGCAGTGGAACCTGAGCTACCGTTTTGATCCTCCCAAGCATTCCATCGAAGAATGCGTGGAACGCGACCTAACCTATTCTTCCCCGTTATGGGTCACAGTCTTGCTGGCGGGGAACGAAGTCCCCGAACCCAAGACGCAGGAAATATTCCTCGGCGATTTCCCAGAGATGACCGAAAAAGGCACCTTTATAATTAATGGTACCGAACGTGTGGTCGTTTCGCAGTTGATCAGATCCCCTGGCGTGTATTTCGAAGCTCCGGCCGACCGCGCTACCGGACGTCCATTGGCCATGGCCAAGTTGATCCCAGATCGCGGCGCCTGGATGGAGTTCGAGACCCGAAAGAATGATTACATCATTCTGAAATTCAATCGCAAACGAACAGTACCCATCACCGTCTTCCTGCGTGCTCTTTCTGTCGTGGATGACGGATTGCCGGACTCGCCATTGACCACCGGATCAGATGAAGAGATCATTGCGCTCTTCCAGGATGTGGATAACAACCCGGAGCGGATGTTCATAGCTTCTTCCATTAAACAGGAACCCTCCTGGGAACTGACAGGCCGCCAGACGATCGCGGAAGCATCTCTTATTGAGTTCTTTAAGAGGATGCGCCCCGGCGACCCGGCCACTTTGGATAACGCCAGGCAATTTCTTGAAGAACAGCTTTTTGATCAGAGGCATTATGACCTCGAAAAGGTCGGCCGCTACAAATTGAACCAGAAGCTGGATTTACAGGAGTTCATTCCGATCTCGCATCGCACGATCAGCAAACGTGACATCATTGAGTTGATCAAACGTATGATTCGTATTAATAACGGCATTGAGTTTGCCGATGATATTGACCACCTCGGCAACCGCCGGGTCAAAACTGTTGGTGAATTGATCCAGAATAAGCTTCGCATCGGCATGCGCCGCATGGAACGCGTGATCAAAGAACGTATGTCGATTCGTGACCAGGAAGACCTGACGCCGACAACACTGATCAACATTCGCCCGATGGTCGCTGCGCTGCGTGAATTCTTTGGCTCTTCGCAGCTTTCCCAATTCATGGACCAAACCAACCCCCTGGCAGAGTTGAGGCATAAGAGAACCCTATCCGCGCTTGGGCCAGGCGGATTGCGCCGAGAGCGGGCTGGCTTCGATGTTCGTGATGTCCACCATTCGCACTACGGACGTATCTGCCCGATTGAAACTCCTGAAGGTCCAAACATCGGACTAATCGGCCGTTTGGCTTCCTATGCGCGCGTCAATGAATATGGATTCATCGAAACACCATATCGGCGTGTGTTGAAATCCATGCCTGTAGCTGACGATAAACTGATCGGCAGGCACGTAAGAGAAGAGATCACCAATCCGAAATCTGGTGAAGTGATCATCAAAGCCGACGAAATGATCACTGAGAAGATCTTCAAAGCATTGCAAAAGATCGAAAAACCGCATATCTTGATCGTACCTTTTATCTCAGACGATGTCGATTATCTTTCGGCAGATCGTGAAGATAAATTTGTTATTGCCCAGGCGAATGCAGTCCTGAATGAGTTCCGCGAGTTTGAGACGAACCGGATTGAATGCCGATATCACTCAAGCTTCATTTTCTCGAACCCAGATAATATTAATTACCTGGATGTAGCCCCTCATCAGGTGGTTGGCATTTCAGCCGCGCTTATTCCATTCTTGGAGCATGACGACGCAAACCGTGCTTTGATGGGATCGAACATGCAGGCGCAAGCTGTGCCGCTGGTGAACCCTGATATCCCGCTTGTCTCGACTGGTATGGAATACAGCGCAGCACTGGATTCTGGGCAGGTGGTGATTGCAGAAGAAGACGGGCAGGTTGTGTCAGTAACCGGCAAGTCCATTACCCTGCAAAACAAGGATAATTCCGAGAAGGTTTATAACCTCCGCAAGTATCAGCGTTCAAACCAGAGCACCTGTATTGACCAACGCCCCGCCGTCACTAAGGGCCAGCGGGTGTATAAAGGCGATATCATCGCTGATTCTTCTTCTACGAACCAGGGTCATATAGCTCTGGGTCAGAATGTCGTCGTTGCTTTTATATCATGGGAAGGGTACAACTTTGAAGATGCTATCCTGATCTCTGAGCGATTGGTGGAAAAAGATGCATTTACATCCATCCATATTGAAAAATATGAGGTGGAAGCTCGCGACACGAAACTTGGTCCGGAAGAGATCACCCGGGATATTCCGAATGTGGGTGAAGATACCATTAAAGACCTGGATGAGCACGGAATCATCCGCATTGGCGCAGAAGTAGGACCAAACGATATCCTTGTAGGTAAGATCACACCAAAGGGTGAAAAAGAACTTACCCCGGAGGAACGTCTGTTACGCGCAATTTTTGGTGAAAAATCAAGAGATGTCAAAGACACTTCACTTCGTATTCCACACGGAGAACGCGGCAAAGTAGTAGATGTCAAGTTGTTTACACGCGAAGACAACACCGACCTCGCGGCAGGTGTAGAGCGTATGGTGCGTGTTTCTGTTGCCCAACGGCGCAAGATCACATCGGGTGATAAAATGGCTGGACGTCATGGCAACAAAGGTGTCGTTTCCAAAGTTGTCCCCGAAGAGGATATGCCCTTCCTCGAAGACGGCACACCGGTGGATATCATTTTAAATCCGCTGGGTGTTCCAGGTCGTATGAATATTGGCCAGGTACTGGAAGTTCACCTGGGATGGGCAGCGAAAAAACTTGGTTTCCGAGCTATTACACCGGTATTCGATGGCGCGAAAGAAATTGAGATCGAATCTGAACTAGCTCGTGCCTGGATGATTGACGTTGCCTGGAAAGAAGCAGCAGAAAAAGGCTGGGTGTGGTTGCAGGACAAGGAATATTCTCCTGAGTCACTCGAAGATGATGATGAAGTTCGGTTGCTCTTTCTCGAAGAGTATTTAGGTGAACGAGGTTATGATGTGTACCGCTTGACGTCAGAGCCGGTATATGCACGGCGCTCTTATCTGAGAGAATGGCTGCGAGATAAGGGTTTTGACCCTGATACGGTTCTTGTCTTCGAAGATTCCAAAGATAGTGTCAAGATAAAACGTGAGTTCAATATTAATGCCATAAATGCTTGTTTCAGGATATGGTTGAGTAACCTGGGGTATGATGCCAAAGACATTGCCGATGAAGATCTGAAGGCAAAAGCGCAAGAGGTCATGGTCGAAACCGGCAGTCCGATGCCGACATTAGGCAAACAACCATTACGGGACGGAAAGACAGGCGATACATATGACCAACCTGTGACTGTTGGTGTTATGACGATGCTCAAATTGCATCACCTGGTGGAAGATAAGGTACATGCCCGATCCACTGGTCCATACAGCCTTGTGACACAGCAGCCTCTGGGCGGTAAAGCGCAATTTGGCGGTCAGCGGTTTGGTGAGATGGAAGTTTGGGCGCTTGAAGCTTATGGAGCTGCTTATACCTTGCAGGAAATGCTCACAGTTAAATCTGATGATGTGACTGGACGTGTCAGCACTTATGAGGCTATCGTCAAGGGCGAACCGATCGAAGAACCGAGCATCCCGGCCTCATTCCGGGTTTTAGTGAAAGAGCTCCAAAGTCTTGGGTTGGCAGTTGAGGCTGTTACAGAAAACAGTGAAGTGATTCGTTTTGGAAAAGACGAAGAGAAAGTGAAACCACCGAGAATGGGTACAGGATTGCTTGGGCTCGGAAGTTTTAATGATCTTTAGGATGAATGTTTCCTTGACGTACATTATGGTGCGTGGTAACATTACTCCCCGTTGTCCTGATGGCGTTTGAGGTAACTAAATCTCTTACCCATACAGAATCAGGTAAACCAGGTGAGGCCATCATCACTTGCGATGGCCTCGCTTATTGAAAATCTTTTTATCATGCGATATCAAATCGCACAACATTTTTTGGGAGGCTGAATTGCCCACGATCAATCAATTAATAAGAAAAGGCCGCCAAACCAAGAAGGCCAAAAGCAAAGCGCCGGCTCTGCAATATACACTGAATTCGATGAATCAACGCCGTGTCAAACACGCCGATGGTGCTCCGCAGAAACGCGGAGTCTGCACCGTTGTTCGCACCATGACGCCGAAAAAACCGAATTCTGCGCTCCGGAAAATTGCCCGTGTTCGCCTTTCGAATGGTATTGAAGTGACTGCTTACATTCCAGGTGAAGGTCATCAATTGCAGGAGCACTCTGTGGTATTGATCCGCGGTGGTCGTGTAAAAGACCTCCCAGGTGTACGTTATCACATTGTTCGCGGCACGTTGGATACAACTGGTGTTGCAAAGCGGTCCCAGGCGCGCTCTAAATATGGCGCCAAAAAACCAAAAGCGTAGTTTTATGACGGGCTGGTGATTACCAGCGAATTAATGATTTCAATAGTGATGGAGTAAGTTGCATGTCGCGAAGAGCTAAACCCGATAAGCGAGTAGTTCAACCAGACGTTCGTTATCAGAGCGCCCATGTTTCCTTCTTTGTTCATCGTATGATGAAACGTGGCAAGAAGAGCCTGGCCTTGCGCTTGATGTATGATGCGCTGGATATTGTTAAAGAAAAAACCGGCAAGGAACCAATGGAAATCCTTGACCTGGCATTGAAAAATGTCGGTCCAGTGATGGAAGTTAAACCCCGACGAGTGGGCGGCGCTACCTACCAGGTTCCAATGGAAGTGCCAGCCTCCCGCCGTACTACCCTTGCAATGCGATGGATCATTGATGCATCCCATACACGTGCCGGAAGATCATACTCTGAGAAACTGGCGACAGAATTGATGGATGCAGCCAATAACACAGGCTCAGCAGTCAAGAAGCGTGAAGAAACACACAAGATGGCTGAAGCCAACCGTGCCTTCTCTCACTACAGAATGTAATCAGGATAGTTCAGAAGGTATTATTGGTGTAGCAAACGAGAATGGCAAGAAAATTTCCACTTGATAAGTACAGAAATATAGGCATCATTGCCCATATTGACGCTGGTAAAACAACGACCACCGAGCGTATTTTATTTTATACCGGAAAAACCTACCGGATCGGCTCTGTAGATGACGGAACCACCGTCACCGATTGGATGGAACAGGAACGCGAACGTGGTATTACCATCGTCTCTGCTGCTGTATCTGCCGAGTGGAAGGGTTACCAGATCAACATTATTGACACTCCAGGGCACATCGATTTTACTGCAGAAGTGCAGCGCTCATTGCGCGTTCTGGATGGCGGTGTCGTCATCTTTGACTCTGTCCAGGGTGTTGAACCCCAGAGTGAAACAGTTTGGCGGCAAGCCGACCGCTATGAAGTGCCCCGAATTTGTTTTGCCAACAAAATTGATCGCGTTGGTGCTTCATACGAAAATACCATTCAAAGTATCAAAACCAGGTTAGGTGCAAACCCGCTCCCCATGCAGCTTCCAATTGGCTCAGAGGCCAATTTCAAAGGTGTAATTGACCTCATGGAAATGAAAGCCATCACCTGGGATGATGAGATGGGACAGGATCCGATAGTAGGCGAAATCCCAGTCGATCTGCTGCCTCTGGCAAAAGAGATGCGGGAAAAATTATTAGAGCGCATTGCAGAGCTTGACGATGATTTAACTATCAAATACCTCGAAGGCGAAGAGATTTCGGTTGCAGAATTAAAAAAAGCTTTGCGGGTAGCTGTCATTGCCAATAAAGCTACTCCGATATTTTGCGGATCTTCCTTGCGTAACAAGGGTGTTCAGCCATTGCTTGATGCGATGGTCGATTACCTTCCCTCTCCCGAGGATGTTTCCGCCGTCAAAGGAACAAACCCGCACAATGATGAAGAAGTGATTCGCTTGCAGAGTGATGACGAACCCATGAGCGCTCTGGTTTTCAAGATCGTCACAGATCCTTATGTTGGGCGATTGGCATACCTGCGCGTATATAGCGGCAAGGTTAGCCAGGGCTCGACAATATTAAACTCCACCAAAGGCAAAAAAGAACGTGTTGGACGTTTGATCCGAATGTATGCAGACCGCCGCGAGGATATTGATGAAGTATATGCTGGCGATATTGCCGCTATTCTTGGGCTCAAAGAATCATTTACCGGTGATACATTATCAGATCCCAGCAACCAGGTCGTACTGGAAAGTATCAGTTTCCCTGAACCTGTGATCTCGATTGCCATCGAACCTAAAACCACCTCCGATCAATCCCGTATGTCTGAAGCTTTGCGGAAACTGTCGGAAGAAGACCCAACCTTCCGCGTGCACACAGATGCTGTCAATGGACAAACGATCATCGAAGGAATGGGCGAACTTCATCTGGATGTACTTGTTGACCGCATGCTGCGGGAATTTAAGGTACATGCCAATATCGGGCGTCCGCGTGTTGCATATCGCGAGACCATCACCCGTCCGGTCACCAAAGTCGACTACCGCTATGTCAAGCAATCTGGCGGTAAAGGACAGTTTGGTCATGTTGTTATCAATGTTGCCCCAATTGAACGTGGACTGGGGATTGTTTTTGAAAACAAGACTTACGGTGGTTCCATTCCCAGCGAGTATATTCCAGCGGTAGAAAAAGGTATTCGCGAAGCTGCCGAGACAGGTGTCTTAGCCGGTTATCCAATCGTGGATGTACAGGTTTCACTGGTTGATGGTTCCTTCCACGAAGTAGATTCAAGTGAAATGGCCTTCAAAATGGCCGGTTTATTTGCTTTCAAAGAAGCAATGCATAAGGGAGCGCCGGTATTGTTAGAGCCGATCATGAAAGTGGAAGTTGTCATCCCGGAAGAATACCTGGGTGATATTTTAGGGCAGATCAACTCCAGGCGTGGAACCATTCTTGGAATGGATGCCAGGCAGGGAAATGCCCATGCAGCCAATGCACATTTGCCGCTTTCAGAAATGTTCGGGTATGCGACAGAATTACGTTCTGCAACCCAGGGTAGAGGAGTCTTTACCATGGAGTTTAATCATTATGCACCCGTTTCTGAAACGGTTGCCCAAAAAATTATTAATTCTTAATCAAAATTATTTTTGAGCATTGATACAGGAGTAGGTTATGGCGAAGCAAAAATTTGATCGGTCGAAACCGCATTTGAATATAGGGACCATGGGGCACATAGACCATGGAAAAACCACATTAACAGCGGCGATCACAAAATGGAGTCAACTACGGGGATTGGCAGAATTCAAAGCGTATGATCAGATCGACAACGCGCCGGAAGAAAAAGCGCGCGGGATCACGATCAACATAGCGCACGTGGAATACCAGACGGACAAACGGCATTATGCGCACGTGGACATGCCGGGACACCGTGATTACATCAAGAACATGATCACCGGAGCAGCGCAGGTAGATGGCGCGATCCTGGTAGTGGCAGCGCCGGACGGCCCAATGCCGCAGACCAAGGAACACGTCCTATTGGCGCGCCAGGTGGAAGTACCGAGCATAGTGGTGTACTTGAACAAGATCGACCAGATGGGCGATCCAGAGTTGTTGGAGTTGGTGGAGATGGAACTGCGTGAAATGTTGACCGCCTACAAATTCCCAGGGGACACCATCCCGATCGTACGCGGCTCTGCCTTGCAGGCATTGGAAAGCACCAGCACCGACCCGGAAGCGCCGGAATACGCCAGCATCAAAGAACTGATGCGCGTGGTGGATGAATACATCCCTGAGCCGATGCGTGAAGTAGACAAACCCTTCATGATGCCGGTGGAAGACGTCTTCTCGATCAAAGGCCGCGGCACCGTGGTGACCGGTAGAGTGGATCGTGGACGGATCAAAGTTGGAGAACCGGTGGAGATCGTAGGACTGCAGGAAAAGACGCGCGCCTCGGTCTGCACAGGTGTGGAAATGTTCCACAAACTGTTGGACGAAGGGCTGGCCGGAGACAATCTGGGCTTGCTGCTGCGCGGAATAGAGCGCACCGATGTGGAACGTGGACAGGTCATCGCCAAACCCGGCTCGATCACCCCGCACAAGAGATTCATGAGTGAAGTGTACGTATTGAAGAAGGACGAAGGCGGCAGACACAAAGCATTCTTTACCGGATACCGCCCGCAGTTCTACATTCGGACAATGGATGTAACCGGCAACATCAAACTGCCGGATGGTGTAGAAATGGTAATGCCAGGGGATAATGTGAACCTGGAAGTGGAATTGATCGTACCTGTGGCATTGGAGCAGGGCTCAACATTTGCTGTTCGTGAAGGTGGTCTGACGGTTGGCGCCGGTAGGATCACAAAAATACTGGACTAGGTGTAAATATGGCTAAACAGAAAATACGTATTAGACTAAAGGCTTATGACCACCGTGTACTTGATCAATCCGCAAAGCGGATTGTGGATACGGCAGAGCGAAGTGGTGCACAGGTGGTTGGGCCAGTCCCGCTGCCAACCAAGATAGAAAAGTTTACTGTGCGCCGCTCCGCATTCATCGACAAAGACTCACATGAGCACTTTGAGATCAGGACACACAACCGTTTGATCGATGTGTTGGACCCAGATTCAAAGACCATTGATATGTTGATGCGGTTGAATTTACCAGCCGGTGTCGATATCGAAATTAAGATCTAAAAATAGCAGCAAACAGATTCAATTGCTGTGACACCAAATGCTGGTAAAGAAACCAGATTGGTGGTAAAATCAAAACTCGTGCCAGATGAAAGCAATAATTCATCTGATGAGAGGTAATTCAAGAGTAGGGATGTTTGTGCTGAAGAATCGGCTCATTATCTCAACTGACTGAATTACGCCCGGAGATGATGCAGCCTGGCCCAGGCTGACAGTCTCGTCAATACTAAATCTTCACAAGGAGAATATTGGGATGTTAAAAGGGCTTATAGGAAAGAAAATCGGTATGACCCAGATTTTCGATGAGAGTGGCGCGGCCATTCCAGTGACCATCATCGAAGCTGGGCCTTGTTACGTTACCCAGGTGTGTACTGTCGAAAACGAAGGTTATTCGGCTGTCCAATTGGGTTTCGGCGAGACAAAACCCAAGCGTCTGGCAAAAGGCGAGTTGGGACATTTGAATAAGAACAAATTACCCCCAGTTCGGTTTTTACGCGAATTTCGGGTAAGTGAACCGGGGGTAAACGAGGGCGATACTGTGTCCGTTGATCTATTTGCAGTTGGCGAATCAGTCGACGTGACTGGTACTTCCAAGGGTAAAGGCTTTGCCGGTGCTGTCAAACGATACCACTTCCGTGGTGGACCAAAGACCCACGGTCAATCAGATCGACATCGTGCGCCAGGTTCTCGTGGGTCAGGAACAACCCCGGGTCGTGTTTATAAAGGCGCGCGTGGTCCCGGTCATATGGGCGATGACCGTGTAACTGCAGCGAGACTCAAAGTGGTTTTGATCGATGCAGAACGCAACCTGCTTGGTGTTCGCGGAGCCGTTCCTGGCAGCCGTGGCGGTATCGTAATGATTAGGGAGGCTCGAAAACAGTAGAGGAGTGATCCTGGATTGTTTTCTATGATGGAGCATGAAGACTATGGAAGCAGATGTATTAAACATGCAAGGCGAAAAGGTCCGCACAATTGAATTGCCAGCGGAAATCTTTGAAGCCCCAATTAAGACAGATCTGATGCACCAGGCGCTCGTTCGCCAGCAAGCGAATGCCCGTCTTGGCACACATCAGACAAAAACCCGTGCCGATGTAGCCGGAGGTGGTAAGAAGCCTTGGCGTCAAAAGGGTACCGGGCGTGCACGGGCTGGTTCTACCAGATCACCTATTTGGAAGGGTGGTGGCGGCGCTCATACACCGCATCCACACAGTTATTCCCTGCAAATGCCGCGTCAGATGCGCCGGGCAGCATTACGCTCTGCGCTGACAGTCAAAGCGCAGGAATCCAGCATTGTCATCCTGGATGGCATGCCTCTTCCAGAACCCAAGACCCGTTTCATGGTGCAGGCGCTGGAGAAGCTGGTTGGCAATAGCTCTGCTCTCATTCTCGTTCCGGTAAAGAATGAAGAATATGAGTATGTGATGCGCTCAACCAATAATATCCCTGATGCAAAAACTTTAATGGCCAGCTATCTCAACATTCGTGATCTTCTGTCTTTTGACAAGATCATCATACCTGTTGAAGCGCTGGATGTTATCGCGGCCAATTTGGGATAGGCAGGAGATACAATGACTAGTCATTTTGACATCATCCGACGACCAATCGTTACTGAAAAAACCAACTACATGGTGAACAAACTACAGCAATATGTGTTCGAAGTTACCAAAGATGCAACTAGAACCCAGGTAAAAGACGCCATTGAAAAAGTTTTTGATGTCACCGTCGTCCGTGTAAATATTATCAATACCGCGGCAAAACGCACACGTCGTTCTCGCAGCCGCCGTTTAATGATCCGCGACAGTGGAATGAAGAAGGCTATCATCACCCTGGCTCCGGATAATCGAATTCCGATCTTTGAAGGGGTAGAGTAATGGCCGTAAAGGTATATAAACCCACTACACCCGGATTACGCGGAATGACCGGGTATACATTTGAAGAAATAACCAAAGACAAGCCAGAACGTTCTTTGGTTGTCATCCGCAAAGCAAACAGCGGCCGCAACTCCTATGGCCGTATCACCGTTCGCCATCGTGGCGGCGGAGAACGCCGCTATATTCGTATCGTGGATTTCAAACGTAATAAACGTGAAATTCCTGCGAAGGTTGCTGCTATCGAGTACGATCCAAACCGTACAGCTCGTTTAGCCTTGCTAAACTATGTTGATGGCGAGAAACGGTATATTGTAGCCCCACTGGGGTTGCGCGTAGGCGACACAATTGTATCCAGCCCCACGGCAGAGATCAGAATTGGAAATAACCTTCCCATTTCCAACATTCCTGTCGGTACCATGGTTCACAGCATCGAACTAAAAGAGGGCAAAGGCGCTCAAATGGTTAGAGCCGCTGGCGGCGCTGCGCAGATCCTTGCCAAAGAAGGCGATTTCGCACAAATTCGCTTACCTTCCGGGGAAGTACGATTAGTGCATCAGAAATGCTATGCTACGATCGGCCAGGTTGGCAACCTTGATCACAAAAATATCAAGCTTGGTAAGGCTGGCCGCAAACGCCACATGGGCATTCGTCCGGCAGTTCGAGGAACAGCAATGAGTCCTCGCGATCATCCTCATGGTGGTGGTGAAGGACGACAACCCATTGGTATGCCAGGGCCAAAGACACCCTGGGGTAAATATACACTGGGATTGAAAACCCGCAAGAACAAACGGACTGACAAATACATCGTCCGCCGGCGCAACAAATCCAGCCGGTAAGATGTACTAGAAAATAAGATCAGGTAAAGAGGTCGAACAAATGTCACGATCGCTCAAAAAGGGTCCATTCATTGAACCCAAGCTATTGAAAAAAGTAGAAGTAATGAACACTCGGAATGATAAAAAAGTCATTCGTACGTGGAGTAGAGCCAGCACCATCTTCCCACAGATGGTTGGCCATACGATCGCAGTCCATGATGGACGCCGCCATGTACCGATTTATATTACCGAGAATATGGTTGGGCATCGCCTTGGCGAATTCGCACCAACACGCCATTTCCGCGGCCATCTTTCAGATAAATCCTCCGCGGCTAAGGGAAAGTAAACCATGGCTCAAGATATTCATGCAACACTCAATAATGTCTCCATGTCTGCCCAGAAGGTAAGGCTTGTGGTGGATGTGGTCAGAGGTAAAAAAGCTGTGGATGCGCTAAACATCTTGAGGTTTATTCCAAAGGCTGCTGCGCGTCAGGTATCCAAAGTTTTAGCATCAGCGGTTGCAAATGCTGAGGAGAACTTCGGAGTAAGCCGGGATAACCTGTTTGTTTACAGAATATCTGCGGACCAGGCTCCAACCCGAAAATGGAGGAGATTCGGCGCCCGTGGCAGGTTCAAACCTTTGCTGCGCCGCAGTTCACACATTTCGGTAATTTTGAGAGAAAAGGAGTAGAGCGTCTGTCATTCTTCATTCCAGGAAACTGGGTTGGAGGGTGAGAAGACACCGGGAGAAACTATGGGTCGAAAAGTACATCCAATTGGTTTTCGTCTGAATATTAACCAGCCCTGGCAAGGACGCTGGTACGCTGAAGGAAAACAGTATGTAGAACAACTGCATCAGGATTTCCAAATTCGTAAAGTCGTCCATTCAGAAGCTGAAAAAGCTGGCGTTTCGTTGATCGAAGTGGAACGCTTCCCTGGTAAGGTGAAGATCTCAGTTCATACCGCCAAGCCCGGCATTCTCATTGGCCGAAAAGGCGAGAGTGTCAAAAAAATGCGTACAGCATTAGAAACGCTGACTGGCAAGAAGATTGACCTCGAGATCAAGGAAATCAAAAACCCTGATACCGATGCATTTTTGGTGGCAACAAACATTGCTGCGCAAATGGAACGTCGTGTTTCTTATCGCCGCGCTATGAAACGTGCCCTTCAACAGGCTATGCGACAGGGAGCACAAGGGATCAAAGTCCAGGTAGCAGGACGTGTTAGCGGTGCAGAAATGGCTCGAACTGTATGGCTGCGTGAAGGCCGGGTTCCACTACAAACATTGCGCGCAAACATTGACTTTGCAAAAGCTGAAGCCCTGACCACTTACGGACGTATTGGTGTAAAGGTCTGGGTATATAAAGGTGAGTCCATGCCTGTGGTGGAAGAAAAAGCTGAAACTACTGAAGGTGTGTACGTCAGCGAATAAGACTATTCTGGAATTTTCCAGAACTTGATGAAGAGGTAGCTATTATGTTGATGCCTAAAAGAGTGAAGTGGCGCAAGCAAATGCGCGGCCGTATGAAAGGGAAAGCGCTTCGCGGAGCTGAGATCAGCTTTGGTGAATGGGGCTTACAAGCTCTTGAACCAGGTTGGGTTACTGCTCGCCAAATTGAAGCAGCCCGCCGGGCGATCGTGCATTCCATGAAACGCCGCGGACAGATTTGGATCCGGATCTTCCCGGATAAACCATACACCCAGAAACCCCCCGAGACTCGTATGGGTAAAGGTAAAGGAAATGTGGAGTATTATGTGGCGGTGGTAAAACCAGGTAGAATGATCTTCGAAATTGGCGGTTTGCCGGAAGACCAGGCATTGGTAGCATTGCATCACGCGACCTACAAATTCTCCATTAAGACCAAAGTAGTCTCGAAACACGATGTGGCAGGAGAGTAGTCATGAAAAATTCTGAAATTAGATTGATGCCAATCGAAGAGTTGAAAACAAAATTATCAGACGCCAAGAATGAATTGATGAATTTGCGTTTTCAGGCGGTGACAGGCCAGCTTACTGATACAAGCAGGCTGCCAATCACCAAGCATAATATTGCCCGTTACGCCACAATTCTACGTGAGCGCGAGCTCAAGGCTATGAAGGAAGGTGAAGCATGAACGAACGTCGTCGCCTCACTGGTATTGTCACCAGTAACAAGATGATGAAAACAGTCGTGGTTGAAATTACACGCGCTTATCGCCATCCGGTCTATAAGAAAGTAGTCCATTTGAGCAAACGTGTGAAAGCCCATGATGAAATTGGCTGCAACATTGGCGATAAGGTGCAGATCGTAGAAACCCGTCCAATCTCCAAGGATAAATCCTGGGTAGTAGAAACGGTTCTTGTCACAGAACGCCGCACAGAAGATACCGGTGTAGGAGTATAAGCGATGATACAACAGGAATCTCGGATCAAAGTCGCTGATAATACTGGCGCTCGTGAGTTGCTCGTGATCCACGTTATGGGCGGATCAGTCCGCCACTACGGCTCAGTGGGAGATGTGGTTGTGGCAACTGTGAAATCTGCCACCCCGCAAGGCTCAGTAAAGAAAAGCGATATCGTAAAAGCCGTTATCGTTCGCTGCTCAAAAGAGTGGCGGCGTACAGATGGATCTTCCATTCGCTTCGACGATAACGCTGCGGTCATCCTCGATACCGATGGGCAGAATCCTAAAGGAACACGTATCTTCGGACCCGTTGCCCGCGAATTACGCGAAAAGGGTTTTATGAAGATCGTCTCCCTTGCCCAGGAAGTAATCTAAGTTAGAAGGGATTCAGGAGCAAGCAATGGACGTGAAAATGAAAAAAGGTGACACCGTTGAAGTGATCAGCGGTCGTATGGATGACAAGGGCAAACGCGGCGAAGTCATTAAAGTTGTGCCTACCGACAAGACTGTTGTGGTGCAGGGAATAAATATGCGCACCAAACACCAGAGGCAGGTACAAACACAAGGCCGCACCATCAAACCTGGAATTGTAAAGTTTGAAGCCCCTGTTGATATATCCAATGTCATGCTGGTCTGCCCTAAATGCAGCAAACCCACCCGGGTAGCCTTGCAGCGAGCGGATGATAAGACCAGGCGCGTTTGCAAACAATGCAACGAACAGATCGACGTATAGGCTGGCTGGGAGCATTATTATGAACAGAATGAAAGAAAGATATCAGAAAGAAATTGCGCCAGCATTGATGAAAGCTTTGGACCTTGAAAATGTGATGCAAATTCCACGTATAGAAAAAGTGGTCTTGAACATCGGTCTAGGCGAAGCTATGGATAATGCAAAAGCGATGGATGCTGCGGTAAATGATCTGGTCCAAATTACAGGTCAAAAACCAATTGTTACCAAAGCGCGAAAAAGCATAGCCAACTTCAAACTGCGCGAAGGAAGATTGATCGGCGCGAAAGTAACACTGCGTGGCGAAAAGATGTGGGCATTTTATGACCGCTTGGTCAACATCGTTCTCCCCCGCGTTCGCGACTTCCGAGGTATTTCACCAGATTCATTTGATGGACGCGGTAACTATACCCTGGGATTAAAAGAACAATTGATCTTCCCGGAAATTGAGTACGACAAGATTGATAAAGTCAGAGGTATGGAAATTACAATCGTAACGACCGCACCGAATGATGATCAGGCGCGAGAGCTTTTAACAATGCTTGGAATGCCTTTCAAGAAGGGAAATTAGTTTATGGCTAAGACTTGCATGAAGTATCGTGAAATGCGACGGAAATTCCCAAATCAGGTACGCAACCGCTGTCAACGTTGCGGTAGACCGCACGGGTTTATTCGACGGTTTGGTTTATGCCGAATTTGTTTCCGTGAAATTGCCCTGGAAGGCAAAATTCCAGGAGTTACCAAAAGTTCTTGGTAGCCCATACGGAGGTGGTTGAGAATGAGTGTGATTGATCCTATTGCAGATATGTTGACCCGCATCCGGAATGGTGTGCTAGTTGGGCAGCCAATGGTTGCGATGCCTACTTCTAAATTGAAAGCGGAAATAGCCCGCATCATGAAAGAAGAAGGGTACATCGATGGTTATGAAATTGTGGATGGCGAAAAACCTGCCCAGCAGGTGTTACGTGTCCGCTTAAAATACGTCGGCGAGCGCCGCGAAAGACGCCCGGTCATCTCCGGTTTGGAACGCGTCAGCCGCCCAGGCCGCCGAATATACAGCCAAAAACAGGAAATTCCCTACGTACTTTCGGGAATGGGTGTTGCCATCATTTCCACCCCCAAGGGTGTAATGACTGGAACACGAGCACGTCAACTGGGCGTTGGCGGCGAGATCCTGTGCAAGGTCTGGTAGTCCACGAGATTGGATAGGAGGATAGTACTGTGTCAAGAATAGGACGTTTACCGGTAACGGTTCCATCCAATGTAAAAGTGGATATCCAGGGCAGCAATGTTCGTGTTCAAGGTCCTCAGGGCGAAATGAGCCGAGCTTTCTCTCCGGATATGGAGATCTCAATGGAGAATTCAGAAATTCTCGTAAAGAGACCTTCAGATGCCAGCCAGCATCGCGCTTTACATGGAACTACCCGGGCGATCATAAATAATATGGTTGTGGGTGTGAGCACAGGTTTCGACCTGGTGCTTGAAATTGAAGGAGTTGGGTATCGAGCTGAGATGGATGGTGAAAAGCTGATTCTTCACATTGGTTATTCACACCCAGTGGTCATCGATCCTCCAACCGACATTAAGTTTGAAGTGGAAGCAAAAGCCCGACAGGTCAAGATCCACGGCAAAGATAAAGAAGCAGTCGGACAGATTGCAGCTATCATCAGAAAATATCGACCGCCTGAGCCATATCATGGAAAAGGCATACGTTATTTGGGCGAAAAGATCCGCCGTAAAGCTGGTAAATCTGGTAAGGCAAAGAAGTAGGTGATGACGTATGGCAACTAAAACTCGTTCAGAAGCACGTATTCACCGGCACCAAAGGGTGCGAAAGAACCTCTCGGGTTCGGCCGATCGTCCACGCGTATGCGTTTACCGCAGCGTTTGCGAGATCTACGCCCAGGTTATTGATGATCAAGCAGGAACCACCCTGGTTTCCGCGTCCACCATCGATAAGGAACTGAGAGCCAAAATGAAAGGCTTGAAGAAAACTGAACAAGCCGATCTCGTAGGGCAGGCGCTGGCAGAGCGCGCGAAGAAAAAAGGGATCTCCCTGGTCGTATTCGACCGTGGTGGTTTCAGATACATGGGCAGAGTCAAAGCTTTGGCCGATGGCGCGCGCAAGGGCGGCCTGGAATTCTAACAAATTAGCACTCAAAAGGTCTGGTTATGGATGCGATTGATTATCAAAATGTAGAAGCTGGTTATGACGAGCGGGTAATTGAAATTGCCCGCGTTGCCAAGGTAGTGAAAGGCGGTCGTCGGTTTTCATTCCGGGTTACCATCGTTGCTGGGGACAACAATGGCAAGATCGGCATGGGCATCGGTAAAGCCAATGCAGTACCAGAGGCGATGCGTAAAGCAACTGAACGCGCTCATAAAAATATGCATAAGGTTTACCTTTCCGGTTCCACGATTCCACACGCGATCACGGCTAAGGTTGGCGGCGCAGTTGTTTTATTGAAGCCTGCCTCCCCTGGAACCGGAGTTATTGCTGGTGGTGGTGTTCGTGCCGTACTGGAAGCGGTAGGCGTGCATGATATTCTCACGAAATCTCTCGGCAGCAATACTGTATTGAATATTGTTCAAGCTACTTTCAAAGCGCTTGAGAGTCTGAAAAATCCCCAGGTAGAAGCGGCTAACCGCGGTAAAGACTTGAAAGATGTCTTGCCATTCTGGGAAAGGAGAAAAAATGGCTGATAAAGAAACTTCTCCAGTAGAAAAAAAAGTTAAAAAAGTTACTACATCAGTGGAAAAGACGGCCAAAAAAGCTACTACTCCTGTAGTAAAAAAAGTTACAAAAGTAACTGCACCAGCAGAAAAAGCAGCCAAAAAAGTAGCTACTCCTGTAGTAAAAAATGCAGCAGAAGCAGCCGCTCCTGTAGTAAAAAAGGCTAAAGAAGTAACCGCTCCAACTGTCAAAATGGTAAAGATCACCCAGGTGAAAAGTGCCATTGGTTACTCAAAGGTGCACAAAGGCACCATCCGCGCACTGGGTTTCCATCGTTTGAATCAAACGGTCGAGCACCCGGATACTGCAACACTGCGTGGCATGTTGAGGAAAGTCAATAATCTAATTGTGATCGAAGAATAGGTAAGACGATGAGATTAAACGATTTAAAGCCCAATCCGGGCGCCAAAAAAGATCGTAAACGCGTAGGACATGGTCCATCTGCCGGACAGGGTAAAACTTCCGGTCGGGGAACCAAAGGACAAAGCTCCCGTACTGGCGCTGGTCCTAGACTGTATCATCAGGGTGGCAATCTGCCATTTTTCCGCCGTTTACCGTTTATGCGTGGTCAGGGTTTTACCCCTCCGAATCGCGTTGAATACGACGAGATCAATCTCTTTGAACTCAACCGTTTCCCGGCAGGCAGTGAAATTACTCCCGAAGTACTCTTTGAAGCTGGATTTATCCGCAAGAGTCAGACTCCCGTCGTCCTTCTTGGCGAAGGAGAGATTGGCGTAGCTTTGAAGGTCCATGTGCACAGAGTCAGCAAATCGGCAAGAGCCAAGATCGAAGCAGCCGGTGGCACCGTTGAGACTCTCTGAAAATAAACTTTCCGAAAAGGAGAATCCTTCATGAAGCGGTCACCCTGGCGCTATCTATGGAAAAGTGAAGATATTCGCAAGAAGCTGCTGATCACTCTGGCATTGCTCATCTTGTACCGCCTCGCGGCAAACATCCCGGTACCGGGTATTGACCGTGAAGTGATTGCAAGTATAGCAGCCGGTGGTGGTGCGGCTGGTAATCTCTTCAATTTGTTGGATTTGCTTTCTGGTGGTACTGTATCGAATTTCTCCATCCTCGCGATGGGTGTGTATCCATACATTACAGCGCAAATTATTTTACAATTACTCATCCCCATTATTCCAGCCCTTGAGCGGAAGATGAGGGAGAATCCACGTGAATCTCAGAGCTGGATGGAAAAATGGACCATCATCCTCACCATCCCCATGGCTCTGTTATCTGCTGTGGGACAGATCAATATCTTCAGTTCGCTTACAGGCGGCGTACCCATATTGAGGTCTTATGGGTTTACCGGTGAGGCCTTGCTTCCAACACTGGCTACCTTATTAAGTATGGTGGCGGGTACGATGCTGGGTATCTGGATTGGACAATTGATCTCAGAATATGGTATTCGAAACCAGGGTCTATCCCTGATCATTTTCGCGGGTATCGTTTCCCAAATGCCAGCCAACTTGCTTTCATTAATGAGCGATCAACAAAATCGTTGGTTGATCATCCCGATTCTAGCGATCCTGGCAATCACAGTCTTTGCTATCGTCTTTGTTCAACAGGGAAGGCGCAATGTTCCAGTCATGTTCCCTGGACGCAGAGTCGGCAATCGCATGTCTATGCCTGTGAAGAGCAACCTGCCTCTGATGATCAATATGGCTGGTATGATCCCGCTGATCTTCGCGCAATCCTTGCTGACGTTCCCGGCGATCGTTGCCTCCTACTTCCTGCGTTCAGAAACAGCGTGGGTGGCGAATCTTGCGCAAGGGATCAATGATACCTTCGGAGGTAACAGCCCCTGGTACGGCGTGCTGTATTTCCTGTTCGTTGTAGCCTTCACTTTTTTCTATACGGATGTATTGTTTACTCAGCAGAATTATGGTGAAAACCTCAAAAAACAGGGCGCGCAAATACCGGGCGTTATTCGTGGTGCGCCGACCCAGAAATACCTGACCAAAGTTCAACGCCGCATCACATTGCCAGGCGCACTATTCCTTGGCCTCGTCGCAGTTCTTCCATATATTTTGGGAGCGATCCTGCCGACAGCCGCTGGATCAGGGTTGCTATTGGTCTCTGCCGCAGGTCTCTTGATCGTGGTTGGCGTCGTGAGAGATACATTTACCATCATTGACACTGAGCTCAAAGTGCACGGTTATGACGAGCAATTGATCAAAGGATAATGATGACCAAGTATTACGTTCTTCTGGGACCTCCCGGAGCAGGTAAAGGTACACAGGCGAAAATCATTGCCGAGAACCTTGGACTGACCCATATCTCTTCAGGAGATATCTTCAGGGAGAATCTTGGAAAACAAACCGATCTAGGCAAGCAAGCCCAGGCTTATATGAATCGCGGCGAGCTTGTCCCGGATGATCTGACTATCAGCATGATCCGTGACCGTTTACAGAAACCGGATTGCGCCATTGGCGCAATCCTGGATGGATTTCCACGCACCCCGGCTCAGGCAGAAGCATTGGCAAATATGCTGCGGGAAACCGGCGGCGAAGTTGTGGGAGTTCCATACATTTCTGTTCCAGAGGAAGTTCTCATTGAACGGCTGACTGGCAGGTGGTCTTGCAAAGATAAGGGACATGTGTACCATCAAAAATACAATCCACCCAAAGTGGAAGGTGTTTGCGACATGGATGGTTCTGAGTTATACCAGCGCGAAGATGATAAATCTGAAACTGTGCTGAAAAGGATTGAAGTTTACACAGCTCAAACGGCACCGCTGATCGCTTATTACAAAAACCAGGGTTTATTACTGGAAGTAGATGGCACCCTGGATATAGAAGAAGTTTCTGCCCGATTGCTGAAGGCATTGGGATCAAAGTAGATTGTCTTATGTCCTGGGATCGGCAAATTAACCTCAAATCTGCAACGGAGATAGCCTCCATGCGTGATGCCGGCAGGATCAATGCCGAAGCATTGCAAGCGGCTGTTTCCATCATCAGACCAGGAGTTACGACAGCCGATCTAAACGCAGCAGCGGAAGAAGTACATAAGAAACATGGTGTGTACTCTCCGTTCAAAAATTATCCAGGGGCGTATCCATACCCGGCCAGCATTTGTACCAGCGTCAACGAAGAGTTGGTGCATGGCATACCTGGAAAACGCAAGCTTAAAGAGGGCGATATTGTCTCGATGGATTGTGGAACGGTCCACAAAGGATTTGTTGGAGATTCAGCGGTAACGATTGCCGTTGGCGAGATATCTGAATCAGCCAAAAAATTAATGGAAGTAACCGAAGAAGCACTTCGGATAGGAATCAGTAAGATGGTCGCAGGCAACCATGTAGGTGACATTGGCGCCGCGATCCAGGATTATGTGGAACGGAACAAGATGAACGTTGTGCGCGAATATACCGGGCATGGCGTTGGCCGGCAGATGCATGAAGGTCCGGCTGTCCCGAACTACGGGTTGCCAGGCAAAGGCATGGAACTTAAGGTTGGTATGACGATCGCCCTCGAACCAATGATCGTCCTCGGCTCATACCAGACCAGAGTAATGCCTGATGAGTGGACTGTTGTATCGCGTGATGGCACACTTACCGCGCATTTTGAACACAGTGTTGCAATCACAGAACAGGGACCTGTAATCCTGACACAATTGTAGAAATGCATTGAATCATCTGGACGAAAGCAGAGTCAAGAGGTATAATTTGAACTTTGCGGCTGCGTCCGCTAAAAGCGTATATTAAGGAGTAAGTAGAGAATGAAAGTATCACCATCCATACGAAAGCGCTGCGCAAAATGCAAGGTTGTAAAACGCAACCGCAGATTGTATATAATCTGCGAAAATCCAAAACACAAACAGCGACAGGGATAAGAGATTATGGCAAGAATTGAAGGTGTAGATCTTCCACGCAATAAACGCGTCGAAGTAGGTGTGCAATATATATTTGGAATCGGTCAAACCCGGGCGCACGAGATTTTAGCGGCAACCGGTGTAAACCCTGATATCCGTGTCAAAGATCTTTCTGATGCTGAAGTAGCAGCCTTGCGTGATTTCATCACCAAGACCTACAAAGTGGAAGGCGATCTTCGTCGTGAAGTAACCATGAACGTTAAGCGGCTGATTGAAATTGGCTGCTACCGTGGTTTGCGCCACCGCCGCAATTTACCCTGCCGCGGACAACGCACCCGTACGAACGCGCGTACATGCAAAGGTCCCAAGAAGACTGTTGCCGGCCGCGGCCGTCGTCGTGGTGCAACTAAGAAGTAAGTCGGAACTGATCGCCGCCTGGTAGGGATCCCTCGACCCCACGGCTGACCGGGCACAGATCGAACACCGATTTAAAGCAAAAATTTAGAGAGGTTTTATGGCTCAAAACGTACGTTCAACAAGACGAACATCCACAGCGCGCAAAACAAAGCGCAGCCTGTCCGCCGGGCAGATTCACATCTTTGCCTCGTTCAATAATACGATCATTACCATTACTGACAAACAGGGTAATACCGTATGCTGGGGCAGTTCAGGATCTGCTGGTTTCAAAGGCTCACGTAAAAGCACTCCTTTTGCCGCCCGCCTTGCCGCAGAACAGGCTATCAAAGCCGCCGCTCAGATGGGCGTCCAGGAAGTAGATGTATATATCAAAGGACCAGGCCCGGGCAGAGAGTCAGCCATCCGAGCTGTACAGTCATTAGGTTTACGGGTGCATTCAATTTCTGATATCACCCCTGTTCCTCATAATGGCTGCCGTCCTCCAAAGAAACGCCGCGTCTAATTTGTTCAGAGAGAGGGATTCAATTTATGGCTAAGTATTTAGGGCCGGTGTGCAAATTATGCCGGCGTGAAGGTGAAAAACTATTTTTGAAAGGTGAGCGCTGTTTCACCGCCAAATGCTCCTTCGACCGCCGCAGTTTTGCGCCGGGTCAACATGGACGCACTGGCAGTCGTGGTGGAGATCGGGCATCTGACTATTCTCGTCAGTTGCGTGCCAAGCAGAAAGCTCGCCGGATATACGGCATGTTCGAAAAACAGTTCCGTCGTTATTTTGCGGTCGCTTTAAAGCGCCGCGGTCTGACTGGTTTCAATATGCTCCAAACTCTTGAATCACGGTTGGACAATGTCGTTTTTCGCATGGGATATGCCGTCAATCGGGCGCAAGCACGAGAATTGGTAACCCACGGTCACTTCATGGTCAATGATCGAAGGACAGATATCCCTTCGATGTTAATGCAACCTGGTGATGTCGTTATGGTAAGAGAAGGATCCCGCACCACAACCTTCTTCAAGGAATTGAAGGATATTGCAGAAGCACGCACCGTACCCACCTGGGTTGAGCGGGATCTCAAAAACCTGTCGGGGCGAGTTTTACGCTTGCCGGATCGTGCTGAGATCGATGGAAACCTCACCGAACAGCTGATCGTCGAGTACTACTCTCGCTAAGAGCTACTAGAGTCGGCACGCGGTTGTATTGTGGTGTGGCGGCAAGAGGGAAAGCAAAGTGACTGGTTTAAGTAATATGGTAATGCCAAAGGTAGATCGGGTGGCAAACTCCCGCAATTATGGCAAATTTGTTATCGGCCCATTGGAGCGCGGTTATGGCGTAACAATGGGGAACGCGCTGAGGCGTGTGCTGCTCTCATCGCTGGATGGCGCCTGTGTGACGTCCATTCGGATCAATGATGTGCTGCATGAGTTCAGCGACATTCCTGGTGTGCGTGAGGATGTGATCCAGGTCATGCTGCAAATCAAGCAGATACGCTTGAAGCTGTATGATGTCGATATCGCATCCATGCACCTGGAAGTTCACGGCGAAGGCGTCGTTACTGCCGCTGATATCAATTTTCCAGCCGAGATCGAGATCGTCAATCCTGATCTGTACCTTTTTACAGTAGATGATAAAAATACTCGCCTTGAAATTGACATGAACGTTGAACGTGGTCATGGTTACTCACCTGCGAATGAACGAAGCGGTAAATTGCCGATCGCAGAACTGCCGGTGGATGCCATTTTCTCGCCCGTAAAACGGGTCAACTGGGATGTCAAATCAACTCGTGTAGGTCAGAGCACCAACTACGATAAGTTGGAACTCGAGATCTGGACGGATGGCACAATTACTCCTGAAAAGGCGCTGGGGAATGCCTCAGTCATCTTGATGGAGCACCTTCGCCTCCTGGCTGGCGTCAGTGACGAGATTATTGAACGCAGCGTGGAAAAAGAAGTGACTGGCAGTCGTTTATCCAGTGAAGCAGCGGAAACGCCGATTGAAAACCTGGACCTCTCGGTTCGTGTATTCAATTCACTCAAACGAACTGGGATCACAACCGTTGGTGACGTGCTGGAGTTGTTGGATAAAGGCGAAGATGCAGTGATGTCAATCCGTAATTTTGGAGAGAAGAGTCTGGATGAGCTTCGCTTGAAAATGGAAGATAAAGGCTTCATGCAAGAAGAAAATAATGTGGAGTAATTGAGATGCGTCATCAGATATCTGGATATCGTTTAAGTCGTACCACCGGACAGCGTAATGCTTTACGGCGCACCATGATCAGACAATTGTTTGAACATGAGCGGATCACAACCACGCGCGCTAAAGCCTCCGCCATTCGCGGCCAGGCAGAAGAATTGATCACGCTGGCGAAAAACAGCGGCGATAAAAGCGACATTGAAAAAGTGAATGCCCGCCGTCTGGCTGCCAGCTACCTTGGTAATGCCGCCGATACTGTCAAAAAGTTATTTGACGATATTGGACCGCGCTACACAAAACGCAACGGTGGATACACCCGAATGTTGAAACTCGGACCGCGTCTCGGCGATGCCGCTGAAATGGTCCTATTGGAATTGGTTGAAGAGTAAAACCTGCAATTGCAGGATATCCATTTCCGTCCAGAGGACGTGAATGGAATGGCACGTTACCAGGTAACACTATCATACGACGGTACAGAGTTCAAAGGATACCAGCGTCAGGGTATCAAGCGGACGGTTCAATTCTGTGTTGAAAAAGCACTGCGCAAGCTGGGGTGGACCGCAACATCCATCATTAGCGCGGGTAGAACCGACACAGGCGTACACGCTTCAGGGCAGGTCATCGCTTTCGACTTGGAGTGGAACCATCCAGCTGAAGATTTACTGCCCGCCATGAATGCTTATCTTCCGGCTGATATTTCAGCAAGAGAGATACAGATGGCGAGGGAAGATTTTCACCCACGCTATGACGCGAAAGCCCGAGAATACCGTTACCGGTTATTGATGGAGTCTCATCGAAACCCTCTGATTGAGCGGTTCGCGTGGCGGCAAAATCAACCGGTGAACTACTCTGTACTGGAACGATCTGCGCTGAAGATTTTGGGAGAGCACGATTTTACTGCCTATGGAACCCCGCCCCGGGCCGGAAGTAGTACCATTCGTTGTGTCACCCGATCGGAATGGCGAAGAGAAGGCAGTGAGCTGCACTATTTTGTGCGTGCAAATGCTTTTCTTTATCACATGGTTCGCAGATTGGTATTTGTTCAAGTCGAAGCAGCCTGCGGCAGGATCGATCCGGTCAGGCTTCAAGATAAATTTGAAGCCGGGTTCGATGATCATCCAGGAATAGCCCCGGCGCATGGACTTGAATTGATCAAAGTGTATTATTAGTGATATCAGATAACAGCTTATTTAATATGAGAGTACCTTGAGCAAGTGGAGAGGATAACCGTGGACAAAACATTCGTCCTAAAAGGAAAAATCGAACGTGAATGGGTCCTTGTGGATGCCAGCGAGCAGACACTGGGACGAATTGCCACCAGAATAGCCCATATTCTGTTAGGCAAACACAAACCCACCTTCACCCCGGGTGTATTAATGGGTGATTCGGTAGTTGTTATCAATGCCGACAATATTAAGGTCACTGGAAATCGTTTGGATGAGAAATTCTATCATTCACATTCCGGTTACCCTGGCGGATTAAAATCTGTCAGTCTCAAAGATCAACTTAAGAATCATCCCGATCGCGTGATCCGAAGCGCTGTCTGGGGCATGATCCCTCACAACAAGATGGGGCGTGAGTTGATTAAGAATATGAAAGTGTATGGCGGAGCGGAACATCCTCACCAGGCACAGTCTCCTCGTCCGTTAGAGTTAGAATAAAGAGGTAAGATGACAGTTCAATATTTTGAAGGCATAGGACGCCGTAAACAGAGTACAGCCCGAGTTCGCTTGATGAGCGGATCCGGCAATGTCACCGTCAACAACAAGACCGGTGAAGAATACTTCACCCGTATGGGTGACCTGGAACTCATCCTTTCCCCGCTGCTCGCAGCCGGGCAGGAACGCGCCCAATATGATGTGTCGGTGATCGTCAGCGGCGGTGGTGTAACAGGACAGACCTTTTCCTGTCAGCTTGGCTTGGCTCGTGCATTGACCAAAATGAATGCCGAACTAGTGCCAACCATGAGAAAAGGCGGGTTCCTTACTCGCGACCCGCGCGTTAAAGAACGGAAGAAACCCGGTCTCAAACGTGCTCGCAAGGCGCCAACCTATACAAAACGTTAGAATATTTATTTACTAGAATCCATTACGCAGAGCACACTGTCTTTTCAGTGAACTCTGCGTTTTGTATTAAGATAATATTGATTAAGGTCACTAATCATGAGAGGAAGAATCTATGACTCAGGGCATCACATTATTGGGTCTCGGCCCGAACGATCCAAAATTCCTTACCCTCGAAGCGAGAGAAATTCTGGAAAACGTAACGGAGATTTTTACACATTCTGACAGTCATCCTGCGTTAAAGGTGCTTCCTGTAGATTGTTCAATTCATTCTTTACACAACCTTGAGTTATCACAAGTAAATGAAGAGGAAACATGGGGGCAGATTGCTAGATCAGATCATTGCGCAGGGAAGGCTTCCGGATGGTGTTGTTTATGCAGTTCCCGGCTCTCCGCATGTGGATGATATTACATGCACAATAATCGCCGACAAAGCATTATCGTTAGGCATACCTGTGCGGGTTGTTGATGGCATTAGTATCTTTGTTTCGGTTTTAAGGATTTTAGAGTTGAATACTTCCCAAAACCTTGTGATATTGGATGCTCTGGAACTGGCTAAACTGCACCATCCGAGTTTTCCGCCAACATTTCCTGTCCTAATCAGATCTTTATACGGTAGACAAATTGCCGGTCAGGTGATGACAACGTTGTTAGCCATTTACCCGCCAGAGAAACTCATCCACCTGGTTATTTCAGATGATAGCAACAATTTCCAGGTGAAAAAGATACGATTACAAGAGCTGCCAGAATTAAAACTAAAGGAGGAGATCGCGGCTATCTATCTACCTCCGTTGGAACCTGATACCTCTTTTGAATCATTTCAGGAAGTAGTCGCCAGCCTTCGCGCGCCGGATGGCTGCGAGTGGGATCGAAAGCAAACACATCAGACCTTGCGAAAAGCCTTGCTGGAAGAGACGTATGAAGCCCTCAAAGCGATTGACGAAGGTGACCCGAACAAACTGGCAGAGGAACTGGGCGATATCCTCCTGCAGATCGTGCTGCACGCCCAGATCGGCTATGAAAACGGCAGCTTCTCGATGGTGGATGTACTGTGTGGAATCAACCAGAAGATCGTTAGGCGCCATCCGCATGTGTTTGGGGATTTGAAACTGGATAGTATGGATCATTTGCTGGTCAACTGGGAGAAGCTGAAGGCCGAGGAGCGGAAAGAGAACGGCAACGCGGAAAAGAGCTTGCTGGATGGCGTTCCGGATATCCTGCCGGCATTGATCCAGGCGCAGGAGATTCAGGATCGGGCAGGAAGAGTGGGCTTCGACTGGAAGGATATCCGCGGTGTACTGGATAAGATCATCGAAGAGCTTAAGGAAGTGGATGATACAACCAGCCAGGCACAACTGGATGAGGAGATCGGCGACCTGCTTTTTGCAATCGTCAATTATGCACGTTGGCGAAAAGTGGACGCAGAATTTGCTTTACAAAATACGAATAAGAAATTTCGAAAACGATTTGGGTATATCGAAAGCAAAGCCCGCCAACAGGGGCGTGAAGTGGGTCAGCTAAGTTTTGATGAGTTGAATGAGTTTTGGGAGGAAGCGAAAATGCATTAGAGTTATCCTGATCCGGACAAAGATCATTGACCGATTTGGCTCAGGGAAAAAAATATGCTATCCTAGTACTACAAATTAACTGGGAGGGTATTCGTGAATATAAAAAAAATCTGGTTAACCCTACTATCTGTTTTGGGAATTATTGTGTTCTTTCTCGCTATCACATCAGGTAAAGTCTATGCAGGAGGAGTAATTTCGGATGGTGTTTATGGAGATCTATCCCATAAGAAGACTAAAAAACCAACATATTCTGCCAGGACAGCAACCCAAACACAGACATTGACACCCACGATCACAGCAACATCTTCGCCCACCTCACGCCAACAAAAACAACAACCTCACTACCGACAGATTTACCAACAAAGACAAAAAAACCTGTGTCAATAGATGATGCTGAAGCTCTTGTGGCTCCTCCAATTGCTTATGGGCCAGTTGTTTTCCAGCCGATCTGCACATCTCCGGCTGCCATGGTGATTGGATTTGCAGGAATAATGTGGATGAAATTGCGAAAAAGGAAAGATAATATCTAAGTAAATAAACCGCTACCCCATCAGTGCGGACGCTGATAACAGAAATTAAGGGGTTAAGCTGTTTTAATTTTCATTATCAACTCAAGCAAACCCGGCGATGGACAACGAAAAGGATGTTGCAAAGAAAAAATATGTTATCCTAGAACTACAAAATAATTGGGAGGGCATTCATGAATGTGAAAAAGATCTGGCTAACTATACTTGTTTTATCGGGGATTTTGATGCTCTTACTTACCCTCAATCCGGGGAAGGTTTATGCGGGAGGTATAAATACAGATGGTGTTTATGGGGATTTACTGACCAAGAAGACCAAAAAACCAACGTATTCTGCCAGGACAGCAACCCCAACACAGACATTGACACCCACGATCACAACAACACCTACACTAGCAAACACCTCTACTGCAACGCTTATACCTAACACACCCACAAAGACAAAAATTCCTGTGTCAGTGGATAATGCCGAGGCTTTTTGGCGCCTCCAGTTGTAAAAGAGCCAGTATATTTGTTCCCGCTCTGTGGCGATCCCAGGCGCAATGGTGATTGGTTTTGCGGGAATTACTTGGATGAAATTGCGAAAACGGAATAGATGATATCTAAGGGAATAAATTATTACCCCATCAGCGACATCGCTGATGGGATTTTCGGCGTGGACGCTGAAAACAAAGCATGGTCGGTTAAATAACAAGAAGGGCTGATTATAATCAGCCCTTCTTATGAATATTGCTACAAAGTTTTCTTTTTCGACTCCGTCACCTTCTCACCGGGAGTGCGCTTATCTCCCGAGGGGTTCGAATTTGGCGGTGAAGTGGCGCATCAATGGTGCCTGGTAGGTGATCTTGTACCCGTGCAGTGTTGACTTCTTCGCATTGATCTCTTTCAAGACATCCACCACATAATCAAAGTGGCTCTGAGTGTACATCCGGCGCGGGATGGCAATTCTTACCAGTTCCAGCTTGGGATAAACGACTTTGCCGGTGTCCGGATCTGTGTGCGCAAACATGACAGAGCCGATCTCGCAGGCACGGATGCCGCCTTCCATGTACATGGCACCGCTTAACGCGATGCCTGGGAACTCCTCATGTGGAATGTGCGGCAGCATTGCGCCGGCATCGATATAGATAGCGTGTCCGCCTGGCGGCTCGATGATGGGAATCCCGGCTTCCAGCAGACGGTTGCCGAGGTAGGCGGTTTGCCCGGTGCGATAGCTAAGATAATCCTCGTCCAGTCCTTCCATCAAACCGACGGCCATCGCAGCCAGGTCTCTGCCGGCCAGGCCGCCATAGGTTGGGAAACCTTCGCGCATGATCAATTCGTTGCAGATCTTCTGGTGCAGCTCACCTGAGCGCACTGCCAGGAATCCGCCGATATTGACAATGGCATCCTTCTTGGCACTCATCCAGGCACCGTCTGCATACGAGAAGATCTCCTGTGCAATCTCAAGCGTCGATTTATTCTTGTAGCCCGGTTCACGCTGCTTGATGAAATAAGCATTTTCAGCATAGCGGCAGCTATCTATATAGAAAGGAATATTGTAACTGCGATAGACTTCAGAGACCTGGCGAATGTTTTCCACTGATACTGGCTGGCCGCCGCCAGCGTTGTTCGTAATGGTGATGGCGCCAAAGGGGATATGCTCTTTGCCGGTCTTTTCAATGAAATCCTTTAATTTGCCGATATCCATGTTTCCCTTGAAAGGATGATGGTTGGATGGGTCAAATGCTTCATCGATGACCAGGTTGACAGGGATGCCTCCCCGTGAGCGGATGTTGCCTTCCGTGGTGTCAAAGTGCATGTTGGATGGGATCGAGTCGCCGGGTTTGACCAGCAGGTGGGTAAGAATATTCTCTGCTGCCCGTCCCTGGTGGGTTGGCACAAAGAACTCAAACCCAAAGATCTTATCCATGGACTCTTTTAACTTGAAGTAGGACCTTGCACCGGAGTAGGATTCGTCCCCTTCCATGATGGCTGCCCATTGTCCCTGGCTCATCGCACCTGTACCAGAGTCTGTTAGAAAATCAAGAAATACATCTTCCGCCTTTATTGAAAACACATTATATCCAGCATTTTTCATTGCCAGTTTTCTGGCTTTATCGTCTATGAGTTTGATGGGTTCTACCGATTTGATGCGAAATGGTTCTGCTGGGTGTTTGATCATTATGCCTCCAATAAGTTTTTGTGAATGAGTAATTCTACTCTAAAAAAGCTTATAAGCTGGAAAATTTGGCTATGAAATTTCAATGACGATCTGCTTCATCCCCAAATTGACGGCGTGCTGTATTAAGAATGCATCACCATACCAGCCATTCGTTTTGAGAGTAGTATACGCCTCGGCTAGTGCTGTCCCGACGTACAAATAGTGCCAGGGTTCGTCTTTGATACCGTCGTGGTTGCCGGTATAGCTGCGGATGAAACCGTATTCCCAGGCGTGTTCGATCAACCACTTGCCGGCTTTTGTGTTCTCAAAATGCAGGTTAATATCCACCAGTTTCCCGATATCCGCCGAGGTAAAATCCACAGCCAGGCCGGAATGATGCTGTGAAGTGCCCGGCTTGAGGACGACCTGTTTGTCTTTCGCCTGGCTGTAGGCGATGGCTTGCTGCTCGAAGGTGCGATATCCGCTGTGGATAAATAACCCGGTGCGGTCCGTGTTCGCCTGCTCAAATAATTTTTCCAGCGCAGGCAGGATAATTGAGTTTACAGTGATGTTCTCGTTTGCGGCTCGGATGCCATCCAGTTTCAACGGAATGGGTATGAGAAAAGGTTGAACGAATTTGGTGATTTCATCTTGGGAAATGGGGTGTGTCGTGTCAATGATCCGCACCAAGCAAAGGGTCTGGCAGATTCAGATATCGATGGCAGTTCAACTTTGGCCAGCGATTGATCGAATAATGCATCAGTTGGGTTGATGAAAGCTGAAAATGATAATTTCGGCGTTGCAACAGCAATCCCAAGGAGAGAGGTTAAGCTAGTCTGCAAAAAACCTCTGCGATCTGTTTTGAGATGTTTGGGCAATGACATCAATTATTTTCCTGTACAATTGGCATATTGATTTTCAAATCTCGGAAATTCTTATGAAACAAATCGCGATCCTATTAATCGTTATTGCCATCGTTATGCTTACGATCGGTTTTTTGCCGGATCCAGCTGAAACAATTCAATTCCATTACGTTGGTACAGATATTATAGACCAATTGGGAGTGGACAGAGCGGATGATGATGTTTTCACTGACGCAGAAAAAACATTCCTGGAAAATATTGACCTAAGTCTTGATCTTCGAATGCCCCGAAGCGTTCTGTCTGGGAGGAAAGGTCATGTGGCTCTGACTACTGCTATGCAGACGACACCGGATAATACTGATTCATTTATCAACTCAACTGAATTCAAATTGCAGATCAAATCCAACCTGGATCTACCCCGTCAGTTTTTGGAACCGGCTGGAACAATCTTCAAAGACGTTTCGCCAACAAATGTCACACCATTTTATTGGAACATTCTCTCTGAAAGTAAAACATCAATCTCGGGTAATCTTTGGGTATATATCATTGCGATGGGTGCATCAGGAGAATCCATTGAATATCCACTTTTAAGCCGGGAGATCGAAGTTCCGGTAAGATCCATTTTAGGGATGAACTTGAAGGCATCTCGAATCGTCAGTCTGATGGCATTAATTGCTGGATCTTCATTATTGATATTCAAAAAATTCGGTATAAAAAAGTGGTTTGATAAAAATTAGTTATGATAAAATAATTGTACCGATCGCGCTTCACATCTTTGCATTCCTTCTGATAGAGGGTTATTATGAACAACGAATGGCTTTACATCGGAATATTCATGGTCGTTTCTCTCGGCTTGCCGGCAGTTGCCATATTTATGGCAGGGTTGCTTGCCCCCAAAAGATCAAATTCAATCAAAACTACTACATACGAATGCGGGCTGGAAACTGAAGGGGAAACCTGGGTTCAGTTTAAAGCTCAATATTATTTAATAGCCCTAGTCTTCCTCGTTTTTGATATAGAAACAGTTTTCTTATATCCCTGGGCAGTTGCCTTTGACAAGATTGGCATCTTCGCAGTCGTGGAAGGCTTGCTTTTCATGCTCATCCTGGCGGCAGGATTGATTTATGCCTGGAAAAAGAACGCTTTTGAGTGGTCTTAATGGGTACGAATTCATTATCCTGCTTGGGTAATTTCAAAGGAGTCTGAATGAGTTTCTTGAGTGACCCGGTAATTTTTATCAGCGAGTGGCTGCAAAAATTGCTCATATCTTTCGGCGTGCCGGAAGCGTCAGTAGGTCAGATCGTGCCGAACCTGGGCGCTGTCGTTCTGCCTCTGATGGCCATGCTGTGGGTAATTTTCCTCATCTGGTATGAGCGCAAGATGATCGGACGTTTGCAGGATAGGCTGGGACCCAACCGGCTTGGACCATTTGGTCTCTTCCAGCCTTTCGCGGATATGGCGAAGATCTTCACCAAGGAATACATCACACCGGCCGGCGCGGACGTGGTGCCATATAATTTGGCTCCCATCCTGGCGGTTGGCGGCATCCTTTTTATGTGGGCAGTCGTACCATTCAGCGTGACCGTCTATGGGGTGGACATCAACGTCGGCATTTTGTACATCATCGCAGCCGGCGCAGTTGGCTCGCTGGGGATCATATTTGCGGGGTACTCTTCTAATAATAAATATTCCATGCTGGCAGCCTTCCGGGTGGTTGCGCAGTTGATCTCTTACGAAATTCCGATGACCTTAGCCCTTTTGGTACCTGTGCTCCTGGCGCGATCGATGGGCATGAATTCCATTGTCATTGCGCAGCCGGTTTGGTTCATCGTTTTAGCGCCGATTCCTGCTTTCTTGTTCTTTATTTCCTCAGTTGCAGAGGTTGGTCGCGCGCCATTTGATCTCGCGGAAGCTGAATCTGAGATCGTTGCCGGATTCAATATCGAATATTCCGGGTTGAAATTTGGAATGTTCTACGTTGGTGAATTCCTGCATGCCTTTACTGTTTCATTGCTTTTCACCGCGGTTTTTCTGGGTGGCTGGCAGGGTCCATGGGCACAGCAAATTCCCATCCTCGGTTTCGTTTACTTCGCCGTCAAGACGATGGTGGTGTATTTCTTTGTGATCATGTTCCGCGGTACCTTCCCGCGCTTCCGCATTGACCAGGTGATGCAGTTGAATTGGAAAATATTTACACCAGTTGCCCTGGCTGTCGTAGCAGCTGCAGCCGTTATTGAAAAGCTAACGTCTGGGTCTGGCGAGGTCGTACGTATCTCTGCGCATCTCACTTCCAACCTGGTCATTTTAGCCATCACCATTCTAATTGCCAGAAGGCCGCTGAAGAACCGCAGAAAGAAATTGGATGCGCTGGCTGAAAAACACCGCGCGTCGATTAACTTGATTTTGGAGCAGTCACATGACGCTTGACCAGATCATCTTTCTCCTCACGTCAGTTGTCATATTGGTATCTGCGGTGCTGGTGGTGACCGTTCCTAAAATGATCCATGCCGCATTATGGCTCATCCTGGCGTTGGCAGGGGTTGCAGTCATTTTCGTACTCCTTCAGGCGCCATTTTTCGCGGTGGTTCAGGTGATAGTGTATATTGGCGCGATCGCAGTACTGGTGATCTTTGCAGTTATGCTAACCAGGAAAGCCATGACAGACCCCGGGCCGCAATCTAATAAATACATCACCCTGGCAGCCGTTGTATGCCTGGCGCTCTTCGGTGGATTGATCTATATGATCTTCTCATGGAGTGGCGCGCAAACAATGATCACTGATGCAGCGCCTCCCGCGGATGCGATCATCAACCTCGGGACAGCATTGGTTGCGCCGGATGGATACCTGCTGCCCTTCGAGGTGGCTTCCATACTGTTGCTGGCAGCTTTGATCGGCGCAATTTATATTGGCAGGGACCGTAGTTTCGGGGAGAGTGAGAAATGATTCCATTATCCTGGTATCTGATGCTCGCGGCGGCCATGGTTTGCATCGGGCTTTTCGGCGTCCTCACCCGCAAGAATGCCATCGCCATGCTGTTAGGTGTTGAGTTGATCTTGAATGCGGTTAACATCAACCTGCTTGCTTTTTGGCGGTACGTTGACTATCTCCACGCCACCGGCCAGGTTTTTGTGGTGATCGTCATTACCGCCGCCGCTGCAGAGGTGGCGGTTGGCCTGGCTATCTTTATTGCTGTATACCGCAAGCAAAAGACTATCGTAACTGATGATATTTCAGCATTAAAAGGCTAGTTTGGAGAGATAACGGATCATTATGACAGTTGATACTTTAGTCTGGCTAATTCCTCTACCGCCATTGCTGGCTTTTATTCTGATTATCCTTTTCACGAATAAGTCCAAAGGTTTGAGTCATACCATCGCCATTGCCGGGGCAGGCATCTCCTGGCTGTTGAGCATGATCGTTTTCTTCATCGCTGTCGCCAAACCTCACTTAGCAGAACATCCCATTGGCAGCGCCATCAACTGGCTACCGACCGGGACAGGATACTTGCAGATGGGGGTGCAGATCGATAACCTTTCGGCGGTGGTGCTATTCTTCGTTGCCTGGACGATTTTGATGATCTTCATTTACAGTGTCGGGTATCAGAACTTTGGGCAGCCCAAGGGAGATCACGACGTTGCTGGCATGCCGCCGCACGGCGCAACCATCACCGGTGCGGATGGCCACACTCACCGCGTACCTTCTGTCGAACCGATGTACTCCCGCTTCTTTGCATTTCTTAGCTTGTTTGCCTTCGCCATGTACCTGTTGGTGATATGCGACAACCTGCTGCTTTTATATGTGGGTTGGGAGATCATGGGTCTGTGTTCCTACCTGCTGATCGGTTTCTGGTATGGGAAAGATTCTGCCAGGAAAGCCGCGATGAAGGCATTTATGACGACCAGGATCGGCGATGTCTTCATGCTTTTAGGTATTGCCTTCCTGTATACAACCGCTGGAACACTGAATTATCGAGAGATCTTTGCCAACCCGGAATTGCTGCATCAGCTGTCATCCACCTCATCCGGGATCTTGGGACTATCCACCGCCGGAGCTATCGGGCTGCTGCTCTTTATTGGCACTGTAGGTAAATCTGCTCAATTCCCGCTGCATGTATGGCTGCCGGATGCGATGGAAGGACCGACGCCGGTCTCAGCCATGATCCACGCTGCGACGATGGTCTCGGCGGGTGTTTATCTGTCCATCCGCATCTTCCCGCTGCTTTCGGCTGGTTGGGAAGCTGGTGGGGCACTAACCACACCCATGATCGTGGTCGGCGCTATCGGCGCGTTTACTGCCTTGTTTACAGCAACTATCGCTGTAGCACAGAATGACATCAAACGAGTGCTGGCTTTTTCCACGATCTCACAATTGGGCTATATGATCGCCGCCATTGGGATTGGCGCCTACACCGCAGCCATCTTCCACCTGGTAACACATGCTTTTTTCAAAGCCTTGTTATTCCTGGGATCAGGTTCCGTGATCCACGGCATGGAGCACGGGTTGCTGCACACCGGCGAAGATGTCGACCCACAGAACATGCTGAATATGGGCGGCTTACGCAAAAAGATGCCGGTCACATTCTGGACATTCCTGATAGGCGGTTTTGCACTCTCGGGTTTCCCATTCATCACTGCTGGCTTCTGGTCGAAGGATGAGATCCTTTCGGGTGCATTCAGAGGCGGACAAACGGTTGTGTTTATTGTTCTGGCTCTGGCGGCATTATTGACGGCATTCTATACCATGCGGCAAATCACCCTGACCTTCTTCGGCCAACCACGCACAAAATCGGCGCAGCATGCCCAGGAAACAACCTGGACGATGACGCTGCCGCTGGTTGTTTTGGCTATCTTTGCCATTGGCGCAGGCTGGTCTGGCATCCCCGAAACCTTTCCGGGAATTGGCGGTATTTTGCCAAACTGGTTTGAAAAGTTTACCGGCAGCATGCTTGGTGAAGCAGAGCATGCCGCAGCTTTTAATGCCATTCCACTGCTTGTCTCGATTGTGGTTTCACTGGGCGGGCTTGGGCTGGGCTGGTTGGTGTATAGGTCCGTCCGTTCGAAAAGCGACCCACTGCAAAAAGCACTCGGTGGTATCTACCCTATTCTGCAAAACAAATATTATGTGGACGAGTTCTATCAAAAGGCACTTATCCGCCCGGCAGAGTGGATCTCAGAGGTGTTCACCAGCATCTGGATGGATCGAATCGTGATTGATGGAATCTTGCACGGAATCGCGCGCTTCTTCATGTGGCTTGGCGGGATCACCAGAAACTATATTGATATTCCGGTGATCAATCGAGGTGGTGACAACCTTGCGAATGGAGTCAAGATGACTGGCGCCGCCATTAGCCCCATGCAATCCGGGAAATTACAACAATACATGGTGGTAACGATCACAGTTGTGATGGTATTTTCCGCAATTATATTTGCAGTTCTCAAATTGACTTAATCTGGTTACCTGGAGCAAACGATGGATTTCATCGTAAGACACATTCTAACCCTCATCTTATTCCTGCCAATCGCAGCGGCGGCGGTCATTTTCTTCATGCCAAAAGACAGGGAGAAGCTGATCAAATGGACAGCCTTTATCTTAAGCCTTGTCCCGCTGCTGCTGACCGTCATCCTTTGGAATAATTTTCAAGCCGATCAATCCGGTTTTCAATTCCAGGAACAGGCGATCTGGTTCCCATCGATCGCTTCCAGCTACCACATCGGTATCGACGGCATTTCGCTGACGATGCTGTTATTAACCACTCTGTTGACTCCTTTGGCATTGCTGGCTTCCTTCTCGATCAAAGAACGCATCAAACCCTACATGATCCTTTTCCTGTTATTGGAAACGGGCATGCTGGGAGTCTTTGTTTCTCTGGACCTGTTGCTTTTCTTTGTATTCTGGGAAATTGGACTTGTACCGATGTACTTCCTGATCAACCAGTGGGGTGGAGAAAAACGCAATTACGCCTCCCTGAAATTTATTTTATACACCATGGCTGGATCGTTGGGGCTGCTTCTCTCCATCCAGTTGATCGGCGTCGTTTCTGGCACCTTTGATCTGCCGGAAGTATTTAAAACCTGGACGGCACTTTCCGGTACTCTGTTAGGGCTCCCAATAGCAACGGTCAAAACCATAGCGTTCTGGGCGTTCGTGGTGGCTTTTGCCATCAAGGTACCGGTCTGGCCATTCCATACCTGGCTGCCGGACGCGCATACCGAAGCCCCGACACCAGGATCGATGATCCTGGCCGGTGTTCTGCTAAAACTTGGCGCGTATGGTTTTCTGCGCCTGGTATTACCGCTTTTCCCGGCCGAGTCGAAGACATTTGCCGGGGCGCTGGCGTTTTTGGCAACGATGGCGATCATCTTCGGGGCGTTCGCGGCGTTTGGTCAGCGGGACTTCAAGAAATTGGTGGCATATTCATCCATTAATCACATGGGTTTTGTTGTACTGGGAATCGCCGTTGGCGCGGCGGCAGCAGGGACTGAAAATGCGCATCTTGCCCTGAATGGCGCTGTACTGCAAATGTTCAATCACGGACTTTCCTCTGCCGGGATGTTCTTCCTGGTGGGTGTGATCTACGAGCGTTCCCATACCCGTAACCTGGACGACTATGGCGGCCTATTTACATTACTTCCAGTTTTCGGTGGTTTATTGCTCTTTATCTCCATGGCATCCCTTGGATTACCTGGCTTGAACGGGTTTGTTTCGGAATTTCTGGTTGTTCGAGGAGCCTGGCCGGTATTCACTGCTGCCACTGCCCTGAGTATGCTTGGCTTGCTATTCACCGGCGCTTACGTCTTACTTTCACTTAAGAAGGTGTTACACGGTCCGCTGAATACCCGCTGGGTTGGGAAGCTTACAGAAATCAATACACGGGAAATCTTCGTTCTTGTCCCGTTGATCGTATTCATCCTGGCAATTGGAATTTGGCCCGCATGGATACTTGAAATCATAAACAAAGCAGTCATGATGCTTTACTAACGGAGTGACAGATGCAGTTACCTGTGCTATCCATCATCATATTTTCTCCCATCATCGCTGGCGTGATCGTTTTCCTCCTGCCGAAGGAGAAGGTCAGGGAGATCAAGATCATATCGCTGGCCTCGACGGTTCTTTCGCTTGTGCTGTCGATCGGGGTATATTTTTCGTATAACATCAATGTGGCTGGCTATCAATTTGTTGAGAGGTTGAGCTGGCTGCCCTCGCTGGGAATTTCTTACCTGGTGGGCGTGGATGGCATCTCAGCGCCGATGGTGCTTTTGACCGGCATCGTAGCCTGTACCGGTGTCATGGTTTCATGGGGCGTTGCAGAACGCCCTCGTGAGTTCTTTGGCTTTTTATTGATCCTGGCTGGCAGCGTCTTTGGTGTCTTCGTTTCCATGGACCTGTTCATGTTGTTCTTCTTCTTTGAGATCGCGGTCTTCCCGAAATTCCTTATGATCACCGTGTGGGGTTGGCCAAAGACTCGTGAATACGGCGCGATGAAACTGACTCTCTATCTTTTCATTGGATCGGTCATTGCTCTGGTCGGTGCGCTGGCGATATATACCCACTCAGGATTAAACACATTTGATCTAACCCTGCTCGAAACCGTTAAATTCAGCCCGGAATTTCAACGCCTGTGGTTCCCATTTGTATTTCTTGGCTTTGCCATTCTAGCAGGCATCTTCCCATTCCACTCCTGGGCGCCGGATGGACACGTGGCAGCTCCGACCGCCATCTCGATGCTGCTGGCTGGGGTGGAAATGAAAGTCGGCGCTTTCGCAGTTCTGCGCGTAGCGATCTCATTGCTGCCGGATGGAGCAAGATATTGGGCTCCGTTGATCATGGTCCTGGCTGTGATCAATGTGGTATATGGCGCGGTGATCGCTCTGATCCAGAAAGATTTCAAATACGTCATCGGTTTCTCCTCGGTCTCGCATATGGGGCTGGTATTATTGGGTTTCGCAACATTGAACAAGAACGGCCTGATCGGTGCAGGGATGCAGATGTTCTCGCATGGTGTCATGACGGCTATGTTCTTTGCTATCGTCGGAATGGTTTACGACCGTGCACACACTCGTGAACTTCCCAGGCTGGGAGGCATGATCAAGGTGATGCCATTTGCCGCGATCGGCTTTATCATTGCGGGGTTGGTTTCCATGGGCATGCCTGGATTCTCAGGGTTTGTAGCCGAATTCCCGATTTTTATGGGGTTATGGCAGGCTTACCCGGTGGCAGCGATCATTGCGATCGTTGGCGTCATCATCACGGCTGCGTACATTCTTCGGGTTGTGAGTCAGGTCTTCTTTGGCCCGGTCCCGGCAGAGTTTGAACACGGTCTTTCGGATGTGGGTATATTGGATAAGATCTCCATCGTTTTACTGGCAGTCTTCATGGTGGGTATTGGATTGTTCCCATCCTTATTAAGTGGAATGGTGCAATCAGGCGTGCAGCATGTGCTTCAACTTCTCGGAGGTGTATAGGTGACAGCAGGCAACTTCGATCCAACAACTATCCGGGCGATCACCCCTCAAATTGGACTTTTCCTTCATCGCAGCGCTGATATTTATCCTCGACCTTGTTTGGAAAGGTGAAAAAAGACGCAGGCTGTCGTGGATCACATCTGTTGGCTTGGTCCTGGTTGCTGCGGCAATGTTTTTCTTCTCCCTTCCTTCGGAAAAAGGCGCGCTGGTATTTGGCGGCATGCTCCGCTGGGATTGGTTTGGATTCGCATTTAATTTGATCTTCTTATTCGGTGGCATGATCACAGCCTTGCTGATGAAGAACCACGCAGAAGCAGGTAACAAAGGTGAATTTTATCTGTTGATGGTTATCTCCATCCTGGGAATGTCATTGATGGCATCGTCCGCAGATTTGATCATGCTTTTCCTGGCTGTAGAGACTACGTCCATTCCTTTGTATGTTCTGGCTGGTTTTCTAAGGCGCGATGCAAAATCGACAGAAGCAGGCTTTAAGTACTTACTTTATGGCGCCATGACTTCCGCGTTGATGCTGTATGGCTTCAGCTTGCTTTTTGGCTTCACCGGGACAACAAAGATCTATGAGATCGCCTCCTTGCTTGTAACACGGCAGGTGGCACTGGTTCCAATTGTAGGCGTCATTATCCTAATCCTGATAGGGATTGGTTTCAAGGTATCTGCTGTGCCATTTCACTTCTGGGCGCCGGATGTTTACGAAGGCGCACCCAGCCCGGTGACGGGATTCTTATCCACAGCATCGAAAGCAGCCGGGTTCTCGGTATTGCTCCGTTTATTGCTGGGCGCTTTTCCAGATACTGCACCAGTTTGGGGCATCATCATCTCCGCCCTGGCAGTGGCAAGTATGACGTTTGGCAACCTCCAGGCATTGAATCAGAAGAACATCAAGCGATTGCTGGCTTACTCTTCCATCGCTCAGGCAGGATATATTCTGATAGGAGTTGCAGCCATATCTCCGTTGGGTGCTTCAGGTGTGGTTTTTTACCTGGTCGCATACCTGGTTACCAACCTGGCAGCCTTCGCGATCGTGACCATTATTGGCAAAGTGCTTGGCTCTGATGAGATCAAAGATTATGCCGGGTTATCCAGGCGATCACCTGCCCTGGCGCTTGGATTGCTGGCAGCATTCCTCTCGCTCGGGGGCATTCCCCCATTTGCCGGATTTGTCGGCAAAGTGCTGCTATTCACATCTGCTATCCAGGTGAATATGGCCTGGCTGGCGATCATCGGAATTCTCAATTCGATCATTGCGCTTTACTACTACCTGGTAGTGTTGAAAGTGGCGTATCTTAACCGGTCGGAGGGGGATGAGGCAGGACTTCAAATATCCGGTTCTGCAAAAGCTGCCTTAGCTGTCTGCGTGATCGGGATATTGCTTGTTGGTATTTTGTTTGCACCTTGGTACAACCTGACGCAATTGGCAGTTGCCAGTATTTTTTGATTTTTCATTGTTTTGGTATAATTGAAAGCTAATGACTTTGGAAAAACAGCCGATAACCAGTAAGCAGAAGATTTTGAATCTCACGCTGGTTGGGATTGTCAGTCAAGTTGGCTGCCTAACCCTTGTGATCATTCTGGCTGCTCTTCTATTGGGTTTGTTTCTGGACAATAGGTTCAGCACGAAGCCATGGTTTACCATCGGTCTGATAATTGCAAGCATCCCGGTAAGCCTGGGTTTGATGATATTTGTCGTCAGAACTGCAGTGAAGAAGATGAAACCGGAATCTTCTAAACAAATGAAACAGGAGGTAAAAAACCTTGGAGAATAAGCGTAAATGGCGCTGGGGTGTGAACCGCTGGTTTGTATTCCTTTTCATGGCTCTCGCTATCATAGGGGTCAGTTTTTTCCCGGCGATCAGCCCGCATATTCAAGTAGCTCCAGAGCCCTTAACTGAACACCCCATCTTCACGCTGCCAATCATCGGAGGGTTCATACCCACGAATACCCTGGCGGCAGTTCTGGTCGTGGATGTCATCCTGATCGCTATGGCGTTGGCCGTCCGTGCTGCAACCAGGAGCGGAGAAATGGTGCCAAAGGGCATCTCCGGCGCCGTGGAAGCGCTGCTAGAAGTGCTTTACAATTTGACAGAATCTACAGCCGGAAAATGGACCAAGACCATCTTCCCGTATTTTGCCACGATCACTTTGATGGTGCTATTTGCCAATTGGTTGGAACTTATCCCCGGTGTGGACAGCATCGGCATTATTCACCATAGTGAGCATGGATATCCGTTGATGCAGATCAATGGTTGGTTGGCAGCGATAGTCACCGGCGGCACTGCTCATGCTGGTGAGGCTGGGTATCACATCATTCCTTATCTTCGCGTTCCTTCAACCGATTTGAATTTCACCGTGTCTCTGGCCATCGTATCTGTTGTGATGACACAGGTGATCGGTTTGAGAGCCCAGGGTCCAAGATATTTGACCAAGTTCTTCAATGTAACGACTTTATTCAAAAAACCCGGTTTCGGATTAATGGACCTGCTGATCTCAATATTGGAACTCATATCAGAACTTTCTAAATTGTTGTCGTTCTCATTCAGGTTGTTCGGCAACATCTTCGCTGGTTCGGTATTGCTATTCCTGGTTGGCTCAATCCTGCCAGCCGGTGCTTCCTGGGTGCAATCTGGCATTCTACTATTTGAATTCTTCATCGGATTGATCCAGGCGATTGTATTCGGTATGTTAACAATGGTCTTCATGTCCATGGCCACACACGGTCACGGCGATGAAGAACACGTAGAGGCGTAATCATTAAGATCATTTCCATCATCAGTTGAGGAGGTTCTAAAACATGACAGGTGACATAGTAATGGCAGCAAAATTTATCGGAGCAGGTTTATCCATGATCGGCGCACTCGGCGCTGGAATCGGCATTGGTTTGAGTGTCCAGGGTGCGCTTGAAGGCATGGCGCGCAATCCAGATACATACGGAAACCTCCTGACAAACATGATCCTTGGTATTGCATTCTCGGAAGCTATTGCCATTTATTGTCTGGTGATCGCATTCTTGATGCTTTTCGTTCTTTAATTATCTGACAGGAGGAAACCCTTGGATAAGCTTGGATTAAATCTTGGTTACCTGATCATCCAGATCGCAAACTTTGTTATTCTCTTCATTGTACTGCGCGCATGGGTTTACAAACCCATCACCAATATGCTTGAGAAACGGCGTAATGCCATTGCCAAAGGATTGGAAGATGCCAGAATTGCGGCAGAAGCCCGTGCCAATGCCGAGAGTCAGGCTGCAAAGATCATTTCAGATGCGCAGGCACAGGCTGGGGCGATCATACGGGATGCATCCAGCCGGACTGAATCGACAGTCAAGGATTTGAAGCAAAAGGCAGAAGAAGAAGTGGCGAAATCAAAAGCTGCCGCCATGGCAGATGCCACCCAGGAACGCGACCGCATGCTGGGAGAACTTCGTAGCCAGGTGGCAGCGCTGGCAATTTCTGCCGCGCAAAAGCTGGTGGGTGAGTCTCTTGATGAAAAGCGCCAGCACGCACTTCTAGCTGAATTCTTCTCCGGTGTAAAAGCGGGTAAATTGACCATTTTAGATGATCAGAAACTTGAAGGGGCAGACGCTGAGATCACAAGCGCCCTACCGTTGACTGACGAGGAAAAAGCGATCATCCAGAAAGATGTTTTCTCTCGAATCTCTTCAAAAGTGAATGTGGATTATAAAGTTGATCCCACCATTTTAGGCGGCCTGGTTATTAAAGTTGGCGACAAGTTGATCGATGGTTCCGTTGCTGGCAAATTGGATGACCTGCGTCAAACCATTGTTTAGAACTTTAAACATAAAAGTAATGGGTTCTAGCAGTTTTCGGGCTGGAACCCATTTTTTATTAAAGAAATTGACCATTCAAACACGTGTATCTCCTGTTTCTGAGGAATAATTGTCGGTATAATTAAGCCAGGTGAACAAATGACAGGATTTCTCAAACAAACGCTTAGACAGCTTTTATCTGAAATTGACGTAATCAACAAACCAAAAAAATTAGATGTAAAGTTATCCGGGATTGCGATCGATTCCCGCCAGGTACAGCAGGGGTTTTGTTTTGTTGCATTGGTAGGTGGCAATGTCGATGGACATTCGTTCATTCCAAACGCGATTCAAAATGGCGCAGTTGCTGTGATTGGGTCGCAGCCTGGTCTGATATTGGAAGTGCCTTATGTCCAGGTGGAGGATACCCGGCATACCCTGGGTTTATTATCTGCCGCTTTTTACGGACATCCAGGTAGAAATATGTGTGTGATTGGGGTTACTGGTACAGATGGCAAAACCACCACTGCCAACCTCATCTACGAAATTCTATTATCCGCCGGGTTACACGCGGGGATAATCTCAACAGTCAATGCGGTGATCGACAAAGAAGAAGTGGATACGGGTTTCCACGTCACCACACCGGAAGCGCCGGATGTCCAGCGCTATCTCTCGCGGATGGTGGCAGCCGGGTTGACCCATGTTGTTCTGGAAGCTACTTCACATGGTTTGGCACAGGAACGGGTGACCGGTTGTGAATTTGATATCGGCGTGGTAACCAACATTACTCATGAGCATTTGGATTATCACGGCAATGTCGAAGCCTACCGGGCTGCGAAGAGCAAATTATTCTCCTCTCTGGCAACAACTGCGGAAAAAACTAGAGGCAATCCACGCACGGCAATTCTCAATATGGATGATGAATCGTACGAATACTTGAAAGATATTGCCAAATTCAGACAATATACATATGGATTGAAACAGCCGGCAGATTATTATGTGCAAGAGTACACGGCCTCAGCCGGTGGAACATCATTTACTGTGTGTACACCGCAGGGCAAATTCCCATTCAGATCCAGTCTGGTTGGCGAATTTAACATCTCCAATTGCCTGGCAGCGATAGCAGCCACTGTAGGCGGTCTGGGAATATCTATCACAGCCGCACAGGAAGGCCTTGAATCTTTGCCTGGCGTATCCGGCCGGATGCAGCTGATCAACCAGGGGCAGGAATTCACCGCTATTGTGGATTTTGCGCATACACCAAATGCATTGAGACGTTCTTTGGAGACAGCCCGTACATTGACAAAAGAGAGGATCATTGCGGTCTTTGGATCGGCAGGTTTACGCGACCGTGAAAAAAGGCGCATGATGGCGGAGGTTGGAGCTGAACTTGCGGATATTTGCATACTGACTGCTGAAGACCCACGCACCGAGTCACTGGATGGAATTCTGTCGGAAATGGCAATCGGTGCGGAGTCGCGTGGAGCTGTAGAAGGAAAAAGCTATTTTCGAATAAATGACCGGGGAAATGCTATCAGACAAGCTATTAAAATGGCGAAACCGGGAGACCTGGTCATCTCATGTGGAAAAGGTCATGAGCAATCCATGTGCTTCGGCGAGACCGAATACCCGTGGGATGACCGCACCGCAATAAAGGCTGCCCTAGCAGAATTGCTCGGTATACAAGGTCCGTTAATGCCGGTTCTTCCGACGAGCAAATGAGTATGTATCTATACAATATTTATAACGCACTTGACAGTTACATATGGAAAACCTATAATTTCAGCAATTGGGGAGTAGCATTCCAAAATTGGATCAGGTTATCGTCATGACGGAGCAAATTTCCCGGTGACCTGTATGCGTAAAGCATTTGCAAGACCAATACATTTTTTGTATTGGTCGTTTTAATTAAATAAAATACGATAATAATATGACAAGGATCGGTGAATTATGCAACATTGGTATGAAAAAAATTCTCAGGAAATTATTAATGAATTGGGGACAAATTTAGCAAGTGGATTAACCTCCGAGGAAATAGGAAAACGAAGCATCCAATATGGTCCCAATGAATTAGTGGATCGTGGCACAAAAAGTCCGTGGAAAATATTGTGGGAGCAGTTGACAGGTACGATGGTCGTCATATTGATCATTTCAGCGGCAATAACAATTTTCTTACACGAGTACACTGATGCAATAGCCATTCTTGTTATCGTTATCCTAAATTCAATTTTAGGTTTCAGTCAGGAATACAGGGCTGAAAAAGCGATGGCTGCCTTAAAGAAAATGGCAGTTCCAAAAGTGAGGGTTCGAAGGAATGGTAAGGTGAGCGAAATACGTGCCCAGGAGTTGGTTCCTGGCGATATCATATTACTCGAGGCCGGCAATTCGATTCCTGCAGATGGCAGCCTGGTTGAAAACGCCAACCTTCGAGTTCAAGAATCGGTACTTACTGGTGAATCTGAACCTGTTGAAAAACGAGTTGAGGTGATACACAAAGAAAATCCCGCTTTGGGAGATCAGCATAATCGATTGTTTATGGGTACCCTGGTCACCTATGGACGTGGAACCGTCATTATTACTGAAACAGGAATGAGTACAGAATTAGGCAAAATCGCTGAGATGATCCAAAATGTCGGAAACGAACAGACACCTCTGCAAAAAAGATTGGACCAACTTGGAAAGACCCTTGCGATTGCTGCTCTGGCCATTGTCATCGTTGTGTTTGGGCTCGGGTTGCTGCGTGGGGAAGATATCCGAACGATGTTCCTCACCGCGATAAGCATGGCTGTGGCAGCAGTTCCTGAAGGTTTGCCAGCCGTGGTAACCATAGCCCTGGCTTTTGGCGCCCAGCGAATGTTAAAACGCAACTCATTGATCCGGAAACTTCCAGCAGTTGAGACATTGGGGTCTGTTACCACGATCTGTTCAGATAAAACAGGGACGCTTACCGAAAACCGGATGACGGTGACCCTTGTGGATGTAGCAGGGAACAGGTTGGACTTGCAGGAAGGATTGCGTGATTATAGCCCTTCACTTAGTGAGGCTGAATCTATAGCCCCAATTATCGATAAGAATAGCGCTGTAGCCATGATGTTGATCGGAGGTGCGCTGTGTAATGATTCTATCCTCGAACAAACGGAGAATGGATTTTCTTCGGTTGGCGATCCAACCGAAGGGGCTCTTGTGGTTGCAGCAGTTCGTGCCGGAATCTGGAAGGATCAACTGGAGATTGCCCTTCCCAGGGTGGGTGAACTACCTTTCGACTCTGAGCGCAAACGGATGACCACAGTACATAAGGTTGAATCTGATAATAATCTGCCGGAAGTCTTGCGTGGATTAATTTCTTCACCACAATTTAAGTCAGAACTTCGATACCTTGGGATTACCAAAGGCGCTGTGGATGAGCTGCTGGAAATTTCCTCCCTGGTTTGGACGGATAACCAAGTTGTGGAACTGGATTCCAATTGGCGAAATCGTATTCTGGCAGCCAACAATGACCTCGCACAAAATGGAATGCGGGTTCTGGGGGTTGCTTATAGGCAATTTTCAGAGTTGGAAAGTCAAAGTGTAACTGAGCAACTGGAGAGAAACCTGGTCTTTGTTGGAATGTTTGCCATGATTGACCCTGCCCGTCCCGAAGTCAAGGAAGCAGTAGCAATAGCCAAAGGCGCTGGAGTACGCCCCATCATGATCACTGGTGATCATCCACTGACTGCACTATTCATTGCCAAAGAACTTGGAATTGCGGACAATGATGAAGTCGTAACTGGCATGGAATTGTCAAAAATGGATTCCATTACATTAAGGGACAAGGTAAAAACGGTCTCTGTTTTTGCGCGAGTATCACCTGAGCACAAATTAAACATTATTCAGGCTTTGCAGGATCACGGTGAGATCGTAGCTATGACTGGAGATGGAGTAAATGACGCTCCCGCGCTTAAGAAGGCGGATATCGGTGTCGCGATGGGTATAACAGGCACTGATGTTTCCAAGGAAGCTGCTGATATGGTGTTGCTGGATGATAATTTTGCGACAATCGTTTCTGCAGTTCATGAAGGACGCCGAGTATATGAGAATATCCGTAAGTTTATTAAATACACCATGACCTCAAATTTCGGTGAAATCGTTGTGATGCTGCTTGGGCCATTTGTTGGACTGGGATTACCTTTACTGCCGTTGCAGATATTATGGGTTAACCTGGTAACTGATGGCTTACCTGGATTGGCTCTTACCCAGGAACCCGCAGAACCAGACACGATGAAGCGTCCTCCGCGGAACCCAAAGGAACAGATTTTTGGCAGAGGGATGGGATTGGATATTTTATGGATTGGAACGCTTATGGGAGTTGTATCATTACTCGTAGGTTTATGGGCATTCAATTATAATCATCAATTTGCCTGGCAGACAATGATCTTCACAACATTAACCATGGCGCAAATGGGAAATGCCCTTGCCACCCGATCTGAAAGTCAAACTCTCTGGGAGGCTGGAATATTTACCAACAAATCGCTGCTTGGCGCTGTATTGTTGACCTTCGGGTTACAAATGGCAGTCATATATGTACCATTCTTGCAAGGAATTTTTAAAACTTCGGCTCTATCTTTGCTTGAACTTGGGGTCAGTCTGGTTGCCAGCATTTTTGTCCTGATAGTGATTGATGGAGTTAAAATGTTTCACCGCAAGGGAAAAAAGTCATGAGCGGAATGTGTTCCAGAATATTTCAATCTTAGCTAAGATTCTGAGGATTTCGTAAGTAATACCTTTTAGAAAGAATTGTAACAGGCTGATTAACTTTTTTCCTATTCGTACTTCAATCCTGTAACCGGTAGCAGGGTAGCTGCCCTGAGAGCTGGATACAAACCTGAAAGCAAACCAACCAGGGTGGCGAATGCCAGGCTGTATAATGGCAGCCACCAGTACTTGCCATCGGCTGCAATGATCTCCTTGATATATCCGCAGGTTTCAACTATATCTTACGCAGCCTTACCAATTGTTGCGGATTTATCCATTGGATTGATTTATTCCCTACAATAATACCCAAGCCATCCATATTGTCACCTTCGAAATCTACTTGCGATAATACACCTGCAAAAACAAGACATGTGCAACGCTTGTCAGACAGTTGCCTGACAAAATTTGAACACTGAAAGTTCCCAAAAAACGATTATTAATCTATTGAATGTGCAAACAAGGTATACTCAGACCGTGGCTGTGTCAAATATTATTTAGGGTGAATACTCAGATTTTAAATGAAATTTAGATACTAGAAATTACTAAATGATAATTGTCCCAGCACGAGAGGCGAAAATGGAAAAGTCAATTGATCGGATCAATCGATCCAAACTGATCATTAAAATGAAAAAGATGCTGGCTCCTTATCAGAATTCGAATATGAGGCGAAGTATTGGCCAGCTCGCGAACAGCTTGCTGCCTTACTTTGCCTTGTGGGCGTTGATGATCTACAGCCTGCAATATTCATACTGGTTGACACTCATTCTCATCATTCCAGCGGCTGGGTTTTTGGTTCGTATTTTTATCATCTTTCATGATTGCGGGCATGGATCATTCTTTAAATCCAAAGCTGCAAACAGGAATGTAGGCTTTATCCTCGGTGTACTCACTTTTACACCTAGTGAGTCATGGTGGCATGCGCATGCAGTGCATCACGCCACGGTAGGAAATTTGGATAAACGTGGCACTGGCGACGTAATGACCATGACAGTGGATGAATATCGCAATAGCAATTGGTTGACCAGGGCGGCTTATTCCTTTTTTAGGTATCCCCTGGTGATGTTTGGATTAGGTCCAATTTTTATCTTCATGCTGCGCCAGAGAATTCCACTATCCGGTGCGAAGTGGAAAGAAGTGCGCAGTGTCCTCTTAACTGACCTGGCACTAATCGGAATTGCCGTTGGTTTGATTGCAGCATTCGGCTGGAAAGCCTATGTTCTCATTCAATTGCCTGTCATGTGGCTGGCAGGTTTGTTCGGAATCTGGCTATTTTATATTCAGCACCAGTATGAGTCTGTGTATTGGTCGCGGACCAAACAATGGGATTTTATAAGTGCATCGATGCAAGGATCATCCTTCTTCAAGCTGCCACGGGTGTTAAACTGGTTTTCTGGCAACATCGGTTATCACCACATCCATCATCTCAATCCCGGTATTCCAAATTACAATTTGCCGAAATGCTATAAGGCCAATCTAGACCTGCAAGCAGCGCCAACGATCACTTTGTCCACAAGCTTTAAATCGCTGGGGTTGAGATTATGGGATGAAAGCGCTAACAAGATGGTTGGCTTTAAGGTTTTACAAAATAAAACCTAGTTGCAAAAAGATCCACTGAATACAAACTAATTGAATAATAACCCTTTCATCGTAATGGTGTCGATGAAGGGGTTTATTTTATGCAAACCCTAAAATCAATCAAATCATTGTATAATCGGGACATTCTAAACGAGGGAATTTATGAAAATCACAGTATTTGGCGGATCCAGCCCGAAGCCTGGAAGCGATGCTTACCATCAAGCATATGAGCTTGGAGCCCAGCTTGCAAACACCGGGCATACCGTTGTTACAGGTGGGTATATCGGAACGATGGAAGCCGTCAGCCGCGGTGCGAATGAAGCCGGCGGCCATGTGATTGGCATTACCTGTGCTGATCTGGAGGTCTACCGGCCAACTAAAGCCAATGACTGGGTCAAAGAAGAGATCAAATATGATACGCTGCATCAGCGTCTTGGCGCTTTGATCGATATTTGTGACGGTGCATTCGCGCTGCCCGGCGGTGTTGGAACGCTGGCTGAGATCAGCGTGATGTGGAACCAACTGTTAATCGAGGCGCAGCCTCCAAAACCATTGATCCTTTTAGGTGCTGGTTGGAAGCAAATCTTTGATAATTTATTTATCTCCCAGAACGGCTATATCCCGGACCATGATAAAAAATGGCTGTTATTTGCAAAAAATAACGAAAACGGTTTGGGTATCCTTTCAAAGTGGAAACCTGAGAAATAGTACAATACAAAACCATCAATAAACGAAGGCGAGAAAATAATGGCAGAAGAGAAATTACCTTTACGCAGCGAAAACTATTCCGAATGGTATAACCAGGTCATTCAACGGGCCGAGATGGCAGATTATGCCCCCGTGCGCGGCTGTATGGTAGTGCGCCCTTACGGGTGGGCACTATGGGAAAACATTCAGCAGGCTTTGGATAAACGGTTCAAAGCCACTGGTCACCAAAATGCCGCTTTTCCTCTATTCATTCCGATGAGTTTTCTGGAAAAGGAAAAAGAACATGTGGAGGGATTCTCGCCAGAGCTTGCAGTTGTGACCATCGGCGGCGGAGAAAAACTGGAAGAACCGCTGGTTGTCCGTCCGACCTCTGAGACCGTAATTGGTTACATGTATTCAAAGTGGATCAAAAGCTACCGCGATCTGCCGGTGCTGATCAACCAATGGGGTAATGTTGTCCGCTGGGAACTGAGAACCCGCTTGTTTTTACGCACACTGGAGTTTTACTGGCAGGAAGGCCACACAGCGCATGCCACCGAAAAAGAAGCCGAGGAAGAAACCCGACGTATGTTGGATGTTTATACCGATTTTGCGGTCAATGAAGGCGCCATCCCTGTCATTCCGGGTATGAAGAGCGTTACCGAAAAATTTGCCGGCGCCGCGCGCAGTTATACCATCGAAGCGATGATGGGCGATACCAAAGCGCTGCAATCAGGTACTTCCCACAATCTTGGGCAAAATTTCGCAAGGGCATTTGATATTCAATACCTGGATCAAAACAACGAGCAGCAATATTGCTGGACGACTTCATGGGGTTTGAGCACTCGTTTTGTTGGAGCAATTATCATGGCTCACGGAGACGATCAAGGTTTGGTGCTTCCTCCTAGATTAGCCCCCATACAGGTAGTGATCGTTCCCATCTATAAAAACGACGAAGAGCGCAGCAAAGTACTTCCGGTAGTGGAAAAAGTCAACAACATGTTGTCAGACCTGCGCATCAAAGTGGATGATCGCACGGAAGTCACACCAGGCTTCAAGTTCAATGATTGGGAAATGCGTGGCGTGCCGTTGCGAATTGAAATCGGACCCAAGGATGTAGAAAAGGGTTCGGTAGCCCTGGCGCGGCGGGATATTCCTGGTAGAGATGGCAAACGTTTTGTCAGCCAGGATGGTCTTGATGGAGTTGTCAGGGAGCTGTTGGTCGAGATTCAGGCAGCCTTATTGGAAAAAGCACGGGCGTTCCGTGATTCTAACATCCACGAGCCAAAAGATTATGAAGATTTGAAAACCATTGTCCAAAATGGCTGGGCATTCACTTATTGGTGCGGCAGCGTTGAATGTGAAGCCAGGGTCAAAGAAGATACAAAGGCGACAACCCGCTGCATCCCAATCGACCAGGATGCGACTAAAGGTAAATGTATCGTTTGTGGGGCGGATGCCGATCAAAAAGTGTATTTTGCAAAAGCGTATTGATTAATAGAAATGCCTGCTGTCGAACTGGATAAATTGAAGCTGCAAAGTGCCAACCTGGCAGGGAAGATTTCCCAGCCAGATAAATTCCTGGCTATGTTTCGCGAGCTGCTGGTTGCGTACAGCAACAAGACCTTTCGATCACAAACCGTGGCAGGAAGAATAAAAGCGACACCCAGTTATCATGTTCCTTCAAAGGTGATCTGGCAAATAGAGCGGGATCTGCTCCCGCAAATAGACGCACATCCACAGGGACAATGTCTGGATGTTGCCGGTCGATTGTGGCTATCGCCCAGCCTTGAAGAAAAAGAATTAGCGATATTAATTCTAGGAAATTTACCTGCTGATCCGATAGAACCGGTATTGGAAGCTTTTATAACATGGTACTCATCAGGGACCGACCCGCTTGTTTTAAGTAAGACTTCTACAATTGGATCGCGGGCGCTGAGAAAGAAAGCGCCTTCTGAATGGGCTAAGATAATTAACGGCTGGTTGGAATCAAGAAGAACCAGCAATTTGATCAGCATTATTCATTCAATAGAAGATTCTCTGGATATTGAAGGTGAGACCCATCTGCCATCTGCTTATGAAATGATGTCAAGAATCCTCCTAAGTAATGATGGCGCCGTTTTACCAGAGTTGCTGCATCTGCTGAAAGTGATGATCAGAAAATCGAGATCGGAAACGCTGTACTTTATAAAAAACCTGATAAACAAGCATGATTCGAAAAATCAATTAACGGATCGATTCCTTAAGCGGTGTGTTACGCTCTTTCCGGAACAGATTCAGAATGAATTGCGGGTATTGCAAACCTCAGATCCAAAATAAAACTGACCATTATACAGAAAATTTTATCCATTGTGTATCTTTGCACAAAATGCATATAAACCAGAGACATAATGGTTTTATGGTATAATTTCAACCATTGACTGGTCCTTCCTACGGCTAAAAGCTTTGGGATAGGAGACTTGCAAAAAATAATCAAGGAGAAAGCAGCGTCATGCCATTAAATAAGGAAGTAAAAACACAGGTTATTACAGATTTTCACCGTCACGAAACAGACACTGGCAGCCCCGAAGTACAGGTTGCCATATTGAGCAAGCGGATTACACAGCTCACCGAGCATTTGCGCGCGAACAAGCACGATAATAGTTCACGCCGCGGTTTGCTTAAACTGGTGGGAACCCGCCGCAGGCTGCTAGCTTACATGCGGAAAACGGATTACCCACGGTACCTCGCAGTTACAGACCGCTTGAACATACGCAAGAAATAATAAATCGAGTAGATGGTGCAAGTGTGACCATCTACTCTTTATTTGCGTTATTTGGGAAATTAAGATCAGGTTCTTAACAAATTGCAAGAACAACTAAACCCATCAGTTGGGAATTGAAACTTTGCCAGGACAATCGCGAATTGTCCTAGCTTGCTTTCAGTCCCTAACGGGCGGGAAATATACATAAAGGAAAAGAAACATGAAACCAGAAAATCATCAATACATTGCCACAGTCGGAGATCAGACCATCACGTTTGAGACTGGCAAACTGGCAGCCCAGGCAGGCGGCTCTGTGACAGTACGTCACGGTGACTCGATCGTCTTTGCCGCAGCCACATTGGGCGGTATCCGCGAGGGGATCGATTTCTTCCCGCTAACCGTCGAATTTGAAGAAAGAATGTACGCCAGTGGCAAGATACCAGGCTCATTCTTCCGTCGTGAAGGCCGCCCAAGTGAGGATGCCATTCTTACCAGCCGTCTGACAGATCGACCTCTGCGCCCGTTATTCAACCAGGAAATGCGCAATGAGGTTCAGGTCATTATGTTCACCCTCTCAGCCGACGAAATTCATCCATTGGATATTCTGGCCATCAATGCCGCATCGGCCGCAGTGATGATCTCTGATATTCCCTGGGCTGGTCCGGTTGGCGCTGTCCGCATTGGGAAAGTGAATGGTGACTTTATTGTCAACCCCACTTTCGCTCAGATCGATCAAAGTGAACTGGACTTGCGAATTGCAGGTACACGCGACGCCATACTGATGGTGGAAGCTGGCGCACAGGAGATTTCTGAAGCCGAAATGCTCAAGGCGCTGGAATTCGGACACAAATCCATTCAGCCGCTCATTGACCAACAAGAAAAAATGGCAGCCGAAATTGGCAAACCAAAACGCCAGATCGAAGTCAAACCCCGTAATGAAACTTTATTCAAACAGGTGGCAGATAAGATTTCTGGCCCATTGACCGCTGCCCTCGAAGCTCCTCACACCAAAGCCGAACTATATGATGCTGTGGATGAATTGGAAGCCAAAGTTGTGGAAGAGCTCACATCCGAAGACGCAAGCCTGGTCAAAGAAGTGAAGGCTGCTTTCGAAGAGACATATAAAACTATCGTTCGTACACGAATCTTAAATGAAAAGAAACGCCCTGATGGACGTGGCCTGAATGAAATTCGCCCCATCTGGTGCGAAGTCGGTACCAGCCCTCGTGCTCATGGTTCCGGTCTATTCACCCGCGGTGAAACTCAGGTCATCACCCTGGCCACGCTTGGCACACCCAAGGAAGCCCAGGAAATTGATACGCTCTCCCCGAATGATTCAAAGCGCTACATCCATCATTACAACTTCCCGCCCTACTGCACTGGCGAAGTCAAGCAATTGCGCGGCTCCAGCCGACGGGAAATTGGTCATGGCGCTCTGGCAGAACGGGCTTTGGTGCCTGTAATCCCGCTTGAAAAGGATTTCCCATACACATTGCGTTTGGTTTCAGAAGTTCTTGCATCCAACGGTTCCAGTTCTATGGCTTCGGTCTGTGGATCGACGCTCGCGCTGATGGATGCTGGTGTTCCGATCAAAGCGCCGGTTGCCGGCGTAGCGATGGGGCTGGTCAAAGAAGGCGATACCTTCCAGGTTTTGACAGATATACAGGGTTTGGAAGATCACCTTGGGGACATGGATTTTAAAGTTGCCGGTACAGAATTTGGCATTACAGCTTTGCAGATGGATATCAAGATCAAGGGAATCACGACTGAGATCATGGGTAACGCACTTGCCCAGGCAAAAGATGCCCGTCAATCCATTCTCGGCGAGATTACCAATACTATTTCAGAACACCGCGCAGATCTCAAGCCGCATGCTCCAAGAATAACCATCATCAAAGTGGCTATCGATAAGATCGGTGCGATCATCGGACCTGGCGGAAAGAATATCCGCGCATTGCAGGAAGAAACCAATACCAAGATTGATATCGGCGACGACGGCTCAGTATACATTGCTGCAACTGATGGTGAAGGTGAAGCAATGGCACGTGAACGTATCGAAGCGTTGACAGAATCTCCTACCATTGGTCGAATTTACACTGGTAAAGTAGTGCGCGTAGCTGATTTCGGCGCTTTTGTCGAAATTCTTCCAAATATGGATGGCATGGTACACATCAGCCAGTTGGATACCGAGCGCGTAGAAAAAGTGGAAGACATCGTGAATATGGGTGATGAGATCACTGTTATGGTGATTGATATTGACCCGGCTGGCAAGATCCGCCTTTCCCGCCAGGCAGTTCTTGAAGGCTGGACGGCTGAAGAAGCCATGGCCAAAGACCGCAAAGGCAGCAGCGGAGGTCGTTCAGGCAGCAGACCCGGCGGCGATCGTAACAATCGCGGCGGCAGACCGGGTGGTGATCGTAACAATCGCAGCGGCGGTGATCGCGGTGGTTTCAATCGAAGATAATCAAATCAAGACCCCCGAATTTCCGGGGGTCTTCTTATAAAAATATGCCTAATTTCTTGAACGATACTGGTACAAATTTGAGTTAGAGGTGATAAGATAATCAAAGAGCAAATTTCATTTTAATAGCAGGGGAACATTAATCACCCGGTTTCGTGTTCAAGCTTATTACCTGATTTCTACCCTTGGATTTCGCGCAGATATAACGACTCATCGGCGATGGATATCATTTCGTCGAGATTCAGTTCTCCAGCGTTGGCAGTAGCAACACCGATGCTGATAGTACGTGTGATGAGGTTACCTGTGCAACGACATTCAAGTTTTGCGATAGATTCTCGCAATCTTTCGGCAGTCTGAAAAGCTTGTTCTTTATCCGTTTTCTGGAGAATGACAACAAACTCTTCTCCGCCCCAACGACCAACGGAATCAATTTCCCTTAATCTAGATTTCAGCGCTCTGCTTAACTCAATTAGATATTGGTCGCCAACTAGATGGCCAAATTGGTCATTGATTGATTTAAAATGGTCAATATCAATCATTAATAAACTTAATGGCTGTTGAAATCTCCTGGAAAAAGCAGTTTCTCTTAGGAAAATATCATGGATTTTACGCCGGTTACTCAGTCCAGTGAGTTCGTCAGTGACCGCTAAGGATTCGATTTTAGAATGGAAAACATTAATCATTAAAGCTACAAGTAGAATTACAAGACCGGTGACAACAATACCAATCACGATATTACCTATCAAGTAGTTACGTGCAGGTACCAGCGGAATCTCTTGATCCTGTTCTACAATCAAAAACCAATCCAGGCTTGGAAAATACCTCGCAGAGATGACAACTTCACTATCTTTATCTCTATATTCGTAGATCCCGGTTCCTTCTTTGGTTGCAAGAATCTTTTCTTTTAAGCTTGCGATCCCGGGTATATCACTGATGTTCAATTTTTCGACAAGATTAAGATCTGGATGAACCTGGATCAAACCAACGGAATCGATCATGTAGATGTGGTGACCATATTTCTTTTGATAATTGGATAAGGTTTGTCCGATCGATTCCATTTTAAGACCTATACCTGTGACACCAAGAAAATTTCCTGCGTGATCTTCCAGACGATGGTTTATGAAAACTGTGATCGTTCCCTCCGAGGCTTCATCTGTATCTACGTCTAAAACATAAGGTTTATTAAGGTCCTTGAAGTCGTAGTACCAGACATCATGTGTATCTTCCATTGAGATTATTTTAAGGATGCCATCGTAAAAATAATATTTACTTGTAGATTCAGAAACAAAGAAAGCAGTGAAATATTTATACTCTTCTTTAATCCTTTTTAAATACTTGATGATCTCATCCTGTTCAAGCTCGCCGGAAAGTACCCAATCGATCAGGAATTCATCGTGAGCCATTAAGGATGAATTATAAATAGGTTGGAATAATATTTGTTGGATCTCGGAGTAAATATTGTCACTTATTAATGGAAGTGTCTCAGTCGTCGTATTATGCTTAATTGTTTTTCGGGTAACGTTGTAACTGAGGATACTGGTAAAAGTAAATGAGAACACTAGGATTAGCGAAATTATCGTGATCAATTTACGTTTGGTAAAAAAATTTTCACTCATTCGGTACCCGTTTCTGAGGCAAATTATGCCAACATCTTTAGTAGATAGTAGAAGCATTATAGCAATTAAGAGAAGTAAATATATCGTCTAATGAGGATTTCACACAGAATTTACTCCGATAAAGTGGTCAAAATCCAGTTAAACAGAAGTACCATTGATTGATTTGAATATCAAATGGGAATTCATTTCTTCACAACTACCCAGACAGTATTTTCTTTTCTGAAGATATCTGCCTGCTTACAACAGCCAGAAAACATGGATGCAATCTCTTCACCGGAGAGAAAGTGGCTGCGCATCCCTAATAGTTTTTCGCCTATTGCGATTAATTTAACTGCAAATGTAAATATATCCGGCTCTTCAACAACCAGGGTTCCACCCGGTTTGAGGACCCGGTAGAGCTCACATAAAGAAAGCATCTGGTCGATCACATGATGCAGTGCATCGACCATCAGGACAGCATCAAAGGTCTCGTCATCAAAAGGCAGGTGCTCACTGCCGCCCATCACACCTTGCAAACCAATTTTTGAAGTTGTTTCTTGCAGCATTCTGTACGACAGATCTACGATTGTAATTTCAGCTGCATGGGGAACCAGTGTTTGAGCGATCCGCCCGGTTCCGCCGCCAACGTCCAGCACATGAGTATCCTGGTTAAGGTTCAGGTGTTCAAGAAGGTCAACTGGCGGCTTGGGTTTAATCACTTTTTCATAAATAGGTGCCAGAAAATCGAAATGGTCAAATGAGGACATAATTAATATTTTTCCGGAACGAAAGTTTGATCTGACAATGGCGGGCGGATATAACCTGAATCCGGCTGACGCGGAGGCAGCGTTAGAGCTTCCGGTGTGAGGTCTTCATAAGGGATGAGGCTTAATAGGTGGGCGATAACATTGAGCCTCGCTCGTTTTTTATCATCTGCGTTGACGACGTACCACGGACTTTGCTTGGTGTCGGTATAAGAGAACATCTGGTCTTTGGCTTTGGAGTAATCCATCCAGCGAGCACGTGATTCCAGATCCATCGGGCTGAGTTTCCAGCGTTTGGTGGGTGTATTGAGGCGATCCTGGAAGCGGCGTTCCTGCTCCTCGTTGCTAACGCTGAACCAATACTTGATGAGGATGATGCCGGAACGAATGAGCATTCGTTCAAATTCCGGGCAAGATCGCAGGAATTCGCGGTATTCCTCTTCTGTACAGAAGCCCATCACCCTTTCAACACCACTTCGGTTGTACCAACTGCGGTCAAAAAAGACTATCTCACCGGCCGCTGGCAGGTGAGCTACATAACGTTGAAAATACCATTGCGTCTTTTCTTTCTCTGTAGGTGTGCCCAATGCAACCACGCGTGCGTAGCGTGGATTCATACTCTCGGTGATGCGCTTGATGGCGCCACCCTTACCAGCCGCATCGCGGCCTTCGAACAGGATGACCACCTTCAATCCTTTGTTTTTCACCCACTCCTGCAATTTGATCAGCTCAATTTGAAGTTTATCCAGCTCGCGATAATATTCCTTTCTGGATAATCCTTTCTGATGAACTTGTGGTTTTTGCTCTTTTTGTTTATTAGGTTTCTTGTCAGCCATTTTTACCTCCGGCCAATATGCACCTTTATTGTAGAAGATCACCCTTTTCTCTGGTATTGAAGCCATATGGAGGCTCGGCCGCGAATATCCGGGCTGTCCTGTCTGTTGATAAGGGTTAGAAAACCATCCAATTCATTCAGGTCCTGGGATTTTAGCCCCAATGCTGTGCCATTTATGCTGTCATGCAGGAATCCGTACATTAAGTATACGCCACCTGGCGCAAGCAGGCGGGCCAGGTTATTCTGGTATGCGTTTCTATCTGAAAAAGGCAGTCCCTGATAGCAGCCAATATCCAGGACCAGATCAAATTGGCCCGCAAGTTTTTCAAGGCGGGTTACAGAGTCGACGTTAAAGTCAGCTTCAATACCTGCTGTCTTTGCTTTTTTCCTCGCTCGTTTTATGCTGCGTGGAATGAAATCCACGCCGGTTGCCTGCCAACCGCTTTGAGCGAGCGTGATCACATTTGTACCCGTACCGCAGCCCATATCCAATGCTCTTCCTGGATCGTGGCTGGCAATGAAATCCAATAATTCAGGCGGGGAAATACCTGTGTCCCAGGGAGCATGTCTGAATGATGATAAGGCAAAGAATAAGTACCGCCAAAATTTATTCATCATAACCATTATAGAATAATTTTGGCTCATTGTTACAGTTGAAGTTGGCTGGTTCAAGGGATATTGTTACCGAAAATACGATAATCAGTGGCCGCAAAATAAAACATGTGCAAGAGCAGTAAGCTTGGTCCAGTTTCCACGAATGAGAGGCGATGATGGGGTAGTGTTGCTTTACAAAAGAGCGTTCATACCTTAAAATAGACCCACGCCCAAAATCTGAATGCTAGGAAGGTTTTAATTAATGAAAGAATACACCACTGAATTCATTAGAAATATCGCCCTGGTTTCGCATTCCAGTGCAGGCAAGACTATGCTAGCCGAAGCATTATTGCATTTTACCGGCGCGACGACGCGTCTCGGGAAAATTGACGATGGAACAACCGCATCGGATTTCGAGGATGAAGAGAAACGCAGAAGCATCTCTCTTTCAACAGCCGTTATCCCGGTTGAATTCAAAGATTATAAAATCAACATTCTGGATACCCCGGGTTACACTGACTTCGTTGGAGAGGTGATCTCCGCCCTACGCGTAGCGGATGGAGCCATCATCCTGGTGGATTCAGTCTCCGGTTATGAAGTTGGAACGGAAGTAGGTTGGACTTATTGTGACCAATTTAATCTACCTCGTTTTCTTGTGATCAATAAAATGGACCGGGAAAATGCCAATTTTGCACAGGCACTGGCAACTGTCCAAAACAACACAGAAGCGCGTCTTATCCCTGTGCAATTACCATGGGGTGAGAAAACAGCTTTCCAGGGTGTGATCGACCTGATTTCAATGAAGGCATATCAGGGGGATGGAAAAACGATTGCAGGAATTCCCGCTGAATTTATGGATGCAGCGAATGAAGCTCGAACCGCGCTGATCGAAGCAGCTGCCGAAGGTGAAGATTCACTATTAGAGAAATACCTGGAATCCGGAGAACTTTCCGAAAAAGAGATCTTAACAGGGTTGAAAGCTGTCGTTCGCAATGGCTCTTTTGTCCCAGTATTTTGCGCTGCTGCCGGGCATGAAATTGGGCTTCAACCTTTGCTTGAAGCCATCATCACCCTCATGCCTTCACCTGCCGAAATTCCGATGGTTGTTGCGCAGACCAAAGGTGGTGAAGTTACTCTTGAAGCCAAGGATTCCGATGCTCTGGCAGTGTATGCCTGGAAGACCACTGCCGACCCATTTGTGGGCAAGCAAACATATTTCCGGGTCTATTCAGGTGTCATGACAGCCGATTCACGGGTGTGGAATTCTGAGAAGCAGATCGAAGAAAGAGTTGGCGCACTGCAAATGATCCGTGGAAAAGAATCAACTCCAATCAAAACGGTGCATAGCGGCGACATTGGCCTGGTGGCGAAACTGAGTGAAACATCCACTGGCAATACACTCTGCGATAAAGCCCATCCTTTCACGCTTCCCATTCCAACCTACCCGAATGCGCTGTATCAAGTAGCCATTCTCCCGAAGACCCAGGCAGATTCAACCAAGATCAGCCCCACACTAACTAGATTATGTGAAGAAGACCTCACCTTATCCTGGCATCAGGAACAAGCCACCTCCCAAACTATTTTGCAGGGTATGGGCGATCAACACATTGATGTCGCTATCCGCAGGGCAGAAACAAAATTCCAAGTTGGTTTCTTAACCGAGGAACCCAAGGTTCCTTACACTGAAACGATCAACAAGAAATCACAGGCGATGTACCGTCACAAGAAACAAAGCGGCGGCTCCGGGCAATTCGGTGAAGTACATCTGCGCGTGGAACCCCTAGTCGATGCAGACTTTGAATTTGTCAATGACGTCTTTGGCGGTTCAGTTTCATCCAGTTACATGCCTGCCATTGAAAAAGGCGTCCGCAATGTGATGAAAGAGGGTGTCATTGCTGGTTATCCTGTTCAACGCGTGAAAGTCTCCGTGTTCGACGGCAAAGAACATCCAGTCGATTCTAAACCAATCGCATTTGAAATCGCAGGACGTGAAGCCTTCAAACTGGCATTCAAAGATGCCAGCCCGGTATTGAATGAACCTATCATGCTGGTCAAGATCACCGTCCCGGAAGAGAATATGGGTGATGTATTGGGAGATTTGAACTCCCGGCGGGCACGCGTTCAGGGTATGGCCACTGAGAAAGGGCATTCCGTTGTGAATGCGCATGTACCATTATCTGAAATGCTGCGATACACCACCCAGCTACGTTCCATTACCGGCGGACGAGGTATCTTTGAAATGGTATTCGACCATTATGAAGTTGTCCCAGCGCACGTTGCTGCAGAAATCATTGCCGAAAGACAAAAAGAACTGGCTGCCAAAAAAGAAGAATAGAATCTTTTTACAAATAAGTGAAAGAGGAATGGTTTTTGTCCATTCCTCTTTTTGTTTCTTATGGGTTTTCGGGACAAATCAATGATTTTTCCATGCGCCAGGCTGGCTCTTCAATATCGTGCCAGATGCCTTCATTGTCCTGGTAGGACCACTTACCAGGATCCGCTGCTAAGACTTCATACTCATGTCTTTCATAAAATTGTCGGGCGCGCCAATTGTTTTTTACCACATTTAAAGATACTCTGTGAAAAAATCTGCCGGCGAGATCTTGCTCAGCTTTGAGCAGAAGCAAAGTTCCTACTCCCATCTGGCGAAATTGCGGCTTAACTCTAAATCCGAACATGTATGCCCGAAAAAATCCATCCGCCAATTCTATTTGATTGGAGGTGAGCTGTATGAAAAGCTGACCAAGCATCACATTGTTTTCGGAAGTAGCCACCCAAACTACCGCACGCTCCTGGCACATCCGGTGATAAGCGTCCATGAAGAGGCGCCTGAAATGGGCATACTCGCCGTCCCATTCCAATAGAGGAAGATCTGACTGGATAAGTGGACGAATAATGACATTGGAAAGCGTTGGCTTTTGTCGGATTTTATGAGCAGTGAGCATAGCCTAGAATGAATACAATTTGGTTAGACGGGCGATGAACTGTTGCTCCTCATCGGAATTCGTAATTTTACCATCCAACCAGGCGCCTTTCAGTTGAATGAGCATATCCTTAATATGCGGTCCAGTCGGAATGCCAAGTTTGATCAGGTCATTACCATTAATGGATGAGTGTATGAAGCGCCATTTTGCCTGATACCTCTCGATTAATGCCTTATCCGCATCATCGGTTAATCGTGAATAAACGCATAACATGGAAGCCGGGTTGATGTCATCCATAAATGCTGTGATCTCTGATGGCCGCTGGTTGACCAGGCTGTGAATTTTCTCTTTCAACAAACGTGCCTGCCTGATTACCCTTTCGATATTCCCGGGTATTCTGATGCGCTGGCAGACCGATCTGAGCTCTGAATTTGGAAGGTCCATCAACCAGAAGGTGTAACCCAGGATGCGTGTCAGAGGATAATTCCACAGTCTATCAGGCAAGTCCCAATCTGATGGAACGGGCTGATTTATCAGTTTCATCATGGTTTGGGTGAGTGAAGGATTCCAGGATAATGCCGGATGGATATTGGTTAAGATGCTTAGATCATCCAACCTTTTTAGCATTTCCCCGCCTTTTTCTTCAACGAGGATCAGGTCAAGTTCATGGCGAATTCGTTCACCAGAAATTGTTCTTAGTTGGTCTGCCGCTTCCACCAATAGATCCAGGGTGCGTTTCTCAATTTCAAAGTCGAAACGCTGTTCAAAGCGGACTGCCCTCAACGCACGGGTAGGGTCATCAATGAAGGAGAGCGAGTGCAAGACCCGGATGATGCCTTTTTTTAGGTCATTGTAGCCGCCCCAGTGATCCAAAAGTTCCCCATAATGCTTGCCATCCAGCCGGACAGCCATAGTATTGATCGTAAAATCGCGACGGTGCAGGTCCAGTTTGATGCTGGATCGTTCCACTTTCGGAAGGGCGGTGGGATGTTCATAAAATTCAGTTCTGGCTGTGATCAAATCCAAACTGGCCGGAAAATCGTGGTGGTTGATGGGTGTTTCCTTTAATGGAGGAATGAGGTCCAATAAAGTTTGCGAATTTCGGTCGAGATACCATTTTGCTGTTCCAAACCGTGAATGGCAGACCAACCGGCCGCCATAATTTGCTGACAATGCTTTGGCGAGGGCAATTGCATCTCCTTCGACCACGATATCGAAATCCGATCCTGGTCGGTTCAAGATGAGATCCCGCACAAACCCGCCCACTACGTAAGCTGCCATGTGCAAATTGGCTGCCTTATCAGCAACTGCTTGCAAGAGTAACAATCTTTCCCTGGGCAGCAACGATTCCAGACGAGAGGCAAGGTTTTGCTTCTGCAACCTTGGCGTATGTGTGGAGAGAGTTTTTATCAGGTCGGTGCGTGTGACGATACCTACGATCTCGTTTTTCTCAGCGTCAAATACAGGCACCTGCCCCCAACCGAACTCGGTCATAATGGTTTGCAGGTGATCGATTGAATCACGGGGGGACACAGTGATTTCCCCCGCATCCATCAAGCTGGAAGCTGGCAGATTCAGCTTGTGCGCCAGGGAGCGGTCCACGGCTCGACGTGTGAGCAAGCCCATCACCTTTCCTTTATCGACGACTGGAAAGCCTTCATACCCATACTTCTTCATCAGATCCAATGCTTCATCTGCTGAAATCGTTGGTGGGATCAATCTCGGTTTACGCGACATGATCTGTTTTACTGTCAACGGTGTGTGGATCATGGACGGTAGTATTCGCTGGACTTCGGCAGCTAACTTCATAAGTTCGGTATGATCGTTTCTTGTCCCTTGACCGGATGGACGTCTCACAAGAGCTGCTGATGCTCTATCATGACCACCACCGCCGAAGTATGCCGCCAGGGAAGCAACATTGATCAGATCGGTGGTAGATCGCAACACCATGCGGTAACCTTCTTCTGTCGCAACGATGATCACCAATCCATCCGGGTCCAGCAAGTCTCTCATTTTATGGGCAATGCTTGAAATCTCCTCGATCAGTTCTGCTGCTTCAACGGTGGAGATGACAACCCGTAATCCATGGATGACTACAGTCTGCACTTTTGTTAACAGTTGGTCATAAACAGCTTTTTGTTCAGCAGAGAGCGGGGGATTGAGGTAGTTCACAGCAATTTTTAAGCTGGCGTCCTGTTCAATTAAATATGCAGCAGCCCGAATATCCCGCGAGGTTGTAGAAGAATAGCTTAAAGAACCGGTATCTTCATAAATTCCCAGCAGCAGCAAGGTGGCTTGATGTGGATTAAGTTGGATATTTTGTTCTTGAATGATCTCAGCCAAAATGGTTGTGACAGAGCCGAGCTTTTCCAGCCGAAGGGTCCAGGTCGGGTCGATGTTTTCTTTAGCCTGATGATGATCTATCACAGACACCCTGGTTTTTTTATTTGTGCCTTTGAGTGTAACCAGAGCTTGCGTATCAACCAGCATAATATGCTCGATATCTTCGGCAGGAAGATCGTTAGCTTCGATGAAATGAAACTCCTCGCCATATAAGGAGAGGAAGGAGTGGACATTCCGGTTCATTTTTCTGGGCAATACAGGCAGCGCCGATTCTTCGATCAGTGACGCAGCCAGCAGTGCGGCAATTGCGTCGAAATCGGCCTGTTCGTGGGTAAGAATGATCTTCATAGGTCAATTGTAACCATATTCAAACACCTTGACAAATTATCCTCCGCTGTTAAGATATGAACAAAAGTATGCATAATGCAGATATGGGCGAGATAACAAATGCAATTAAAAATCCCCTCTTACTTCCAACCATTCACAGAGTGGAAAACTGAGATCAACGTGGATGGCCAAACTGTGGGTGAAATCATGGCAAATATGTTTAAACAGTATCCAGGACTGAAACCGCACTTCTATACCTATTGGGGTGTATTATCCGCGAATGTTTTGATCTATCTGAACCAGGATGAAATTTTCACCTTGAAAGGCATGGAGACTCCGTTGAAACAAGGTGATAAAATTACATTTATTCCGACTGCATCAGGTGGGTAATTTGATCATAGAACTTGCTGTGATAGAATGAAATTATGCCAACACTGAAGATTCCGCAACCACTTCAATCCTATACACATGGTGAGGCGTTATTAGTTTTATCAGGCAATACCATTCGAGAAATGCTGGCAGACCTGGGTACCCATTACCCGGCATTAATACCTCATTTGATCAATAAAAAAGGGAATTTGAACGTCTTTGTGCATTTATTTTTACGTGGAGAAGAAATCCCGCAAATGTATGCCCTTGATGTGGAAATAGCTCCTGATGATGTCATCACGCTGGTTCCAAGCATAGCAGGAGGGTAACTTGGCTTTACCGCCGCTATCGAAATCAGAAATTTCCCGCTATTCGCGCCACCTTCTATTACCGCAGGTGGGTGTTCGTGGACAGCAAAAACTAAAGGCACTCATCTGTATTAATTGTTGGATTGGGCGGGCTTGGCTCTCCTACAGCCTTGTATCTTGCCGCTGCCGGAGTTGGCAAAATTGGACTTATAGATTATGACAGGGTGGATCTGTCCAATTTGCAGCGTCAGGTCATTCATGATTCAAACCACCAGGGCGAGTTGAAAGCCCTCTCAGCGGAACAGCGTCTGAAAGCGCTCAACCCGGAGATTGAAATTGATCCCTTACCGGTACAGATCAATAAGGATAACGCATGGGAAATCTCAACAGGTTATGACATCATCGTTGATGGTACAGATAACATTCCAACCCGATACCTGTTGAGCGACCTTGCCGTTCTCACCCGGCGGTTGTATGTGTATGGGTCGATTTTCCGTTTCGAAGGGCAGGTCAGCATTTTTGGCGCTTCCGATGGCCCTTGTTACCGTTGCATGTTTCCTGAGCCACCACCGCCTGGCGTGATTCCATCCTGCTCAACCGCCGGCGTAATGGGTGTGCTGCCCGGGATTATTGGATCAATACAAGCTGCCGAGGTCATTAAACTGATCACCGGAATTGGCCAGTCGTTGACCGGGCGGTTGCTGCTCTTCGACGCCCTGGATATGAGCGTTGAAACTGTAAAAATTCGAAAACGTGAAAACTGTCCGGTTTGTAGCGATCATCCAACGATCAAGGAATTGATCGACTATGAATCCTGGTGCCAGTCCAGCGTGGATGCTCTATCCGATATCCCTGAGAGTGAATGGGATATTGAATCGCAAGAACTGGCTCAATTACAAAGGGATGATCCGAATTTGATTCTATTGGATGTTCGGGAAGAATTTGAAAAATCAATATCTGATCTAAAAGGTTCCGTCCTCATCCCCTTACCAGACCTTGATAAACGAATTTCAGAATTATCGTCAGATCGGGAAATTGTCGTATTCTGCCGCAATGGGGTTCGATCCTTGCAGGCAGTAGAAATATTAAAGAAGGCGGGCTTTGGACAACTCCATAACCTGCGGGGCGGTATCAATGCCTGGGCAGAACAGGTGGATACAAGCCTGCCAGTTTACTGAATTAATAAAGGTATTATTTTATGGCTCAAAAAACATCGAAACCAGTGATTTTATCGGTTCTAGCCCACCCTGATGATGAAACCTTCGGGATGGGCGGTACGCTGGCTTATTATGCAAGTAAGGGTGTGGATGTGCATCTGGTATGCGCCACACGCGGCGAGGTCGGCGCGATGGATCCGGAGCTATTGAAGGGACATTCTTCCATCGCGGAAGTGCGTGAGGCAGAGTTACGATGTGCAGCCGGTGTGCTGGGTTTGAATGGAGTGTATTTTTTGGATTACCGCGATTCTGGTATGCCAGGTTCTCCTGAAAATGTGCACCCACAGGCATTGGCGGCTGCCCCTTTGGATGAAGTAGCTGCTAAGGTGGTGACATACATCCGCAAGCTAAAACCGCAGGTGGTTCTGACCTTTGATCCAATTGGAGGTTATCGCCACCCAGACCATATTGCCATTCAGCAAGCAACGGTACAAGCATTCAAGCTGGCATCCGACTCTTCGTTTATCGATGCTGAAAATCAGCCCGCATTCCAACCTCAACGACTTTTCTTTCATACCATGCCCAGGGCTTTTCTGCGAATGGGCGTCTTGCTGATCCGTCTATCCGGCCAGAATCCTCGTAAATATGGCACGAACCACGACATTGACCTGGTATCCATCGCACAGGAAAAATTCCCCGTGCATGTCAGGATCAATTACCAGCCGGTGCATGAGACCCGGGACAGGGCTGCTGCATGTCACGTCAGCCAGGGCGGTGGACAGATTGCGACAGGCGTTCAGGCATGGTTGAGGAAGTTCTTCCAATCCACCGAATTGTTTATGCAGGCTTACCCGAAAAATGTAAAAAACAACCATTCGCGCGACTTATTTGACGGGGTGAACGTATAATTATCTAAGAAAGATGGATATATTTGACAGGGCTATAAAAATCAGTACACTTTGTTTTAGGAAGAACTAAGGAGGACAAGATGGCAGGACAAAGTTATCAGTTGGTTGTTCGCGCGGGACCCACTCCGGGAAAAGTGTATCCAATTATGAAACAGGATATTCTCATCGGACGCGATCCAAATTGTGACATCCTGATCAATGATGCTGAAGTCTCACGCCATCATGCATCGATCAAATCTCAACCGGATGGTTACGTGATCGAAGACCTCGGCTCCACCAATGGAACGGTCATAAATGGACAGCGTATCATGGGTCCGCATGTTTTACATCCTGGGGAAATCGTGAACCTGGGCGAACATATTTCGCTGGTGTTCGACAAGCAGCCATCCTTTGATCCGGATGCGACCACAGTGTCTCCTGTTAATATCCCACCGCCGCCTCCGAAAAAAATACCTGAGCCAGTTTATATTGACCCTGTTGCGGATCCATTTGCTATCAGCGAAGAAGAACCGGATTTCCCTGAAAAGAAACCGCGGTCTAAGCGGTTGCTTGTTATCATCCTGGCAATAATATTGTTGGTTATTTGTGTTTGCATCATTGCAGGTATTTATATCGACAATAACTATCTGTGGTGTAATGTCTTACCGTTCTGGCCGCCATGCCAGGTTCCATAATAGTTTTCATAACAAATTATTCAATTCGTTTCAATCGTAATCGATCGGAAATAAATTAATGGATGACCCCTTGCTGGAACAAACAAAGTCACCCCGATGGGGATCAGGAATTAAGCTGGTTGTTTCGTTAACGCTGACAGCTATACTTATCGGTTTGGTCATCCGCTTCCGCAATATTATCGGCCCTTTGCTGCTGATATTTGTATTGGCTTACCTCATTTATCCAATCGCAGTACGCCTTAGCAAAAGAACCAAGTTGAAATGGCGTGCGACCGTTACCCTGCTTTATATTGTAATGGTGCTGATCCTGGCTGGATTATTAACCTGGGGTGGAGTTGCTCTTGCTCAACAAATTCAAAGCCTGATTAATTTCATACAGCGATCGCTGGTCTTGCTGCCAGATTTTCTAAACAATATTTCCACGCAGGGGATCCAGATTGGAAAGTTCGTTATAGACCTCTCAAAGTACGGGCTGACGGATATCGGCACGCAAATCTTAAATGCTATCCAACCGTTATTAGGTCAAATGGGCTCTCTATTTGGGGCAATCGCCGGCGGTGCTGCCAGCGTAGTGGGCTGGTTATTCTTTGTATTATTAGTTTCCTACTTTGTTCTGGTGGAGTCTGATGGCCCATCTGGGAAATTCTTCAATTTAGAACTGCCCGGTTACGCCGCCGATTTCCGAAGGATGTCTGCAGAATTAGGCAAGATTTGGAATGCTTTTCTACGCGGACAATTTCTGGTAATTGTCATTACCATACTTGTGTATATGGTATTGCTGTCGATCCTGGGTGTTCGGTACGCATTGGGACTGGCGCTTCTTGCTGGTTTAGCCCGATTCGTCCCATACATCGGTCCCGCAGTCGCCTGGACCACCTTTGGCCTGGTCAGCTACTTTCAAATTTTCCATCCATTCGGGATCAGCCCGCTGGTATTCACCCTTATCGTTGTAGGTGTTTCATGGTTCACCGATGTCCTGCTGGATAACCTGGTTGCCACCCGCATCCTTTCCAAAGCATTGAAGATCCATCCGGCTGCAGTTTTGGTGGCTGCCATCATCCTGGCAAACTTGATAGGGTTTATCGGCGTTGTTCTGGCATCGCCAGTTGTGGCGACATTAAAGCTGTTCTTCCGTTACATATTGAGAAAGCTGTTGGATCAAGACCCATGGGAGGGCTTGGAAGAGGAAGAAACGCCAAGCCAGCCTCCTAGGGTCGTCGCCTGGCTGCTCAAAGCATGGCATTATTTATTCAGTAGAACAAAAAAAGCAATCTCCAGCATTAAGAACAAGTGACATTTCACGTTCGATAGATTTACAATGATTGGTGAGCTGGCTCGAATTCCCGTAGGATAAATGGGAAGTTGTTACCTTTTCCAGGATGATCTGGGATAACAAAGTCAATCTATATAAGAAGTTGCATACTAAAAGCGATTTTCCTTGTATCATATTGCAGAATTTATGAGATAATCAAATCAAATAATCAAATAAGGAGCAGATAATGGCTGATAACGATCCAAAAACAAATACAGTAGTGGAAACAGAGAATTACCTGGCCTGGGTAGCGGATGAAGCGGATGGCGAAACGACCTATCATCTTGAATTGAATAATGTCACATTGCATTTCTTCAAAGAAGAATGGGAAGAATTCCTGGACCTGGCAAGGTTGCTAGTCAAAGACGCCGATAAAAAGTAAGAATAGCAGTAATTTGAAAGCTGGATCTCGATCGTAGAGATCCAGTTTTTTTATACACTCGCAAGAGTATGGGAGATATCTTTTTTAGGAATTTCTAGTTCCATCCAGATCAAAGTAATATGCTTCTTAAATCCATATCTTTCAAATACTTCACCTGCGACGCCAGCGGGGAAATTAATTGACTGGGGTTGTGTGCGGTGCAAGGCGCTCATGGCGTGCGGCAGCAGGTGGCTTAGGACAGTCTCCTGGTTTTCTGGTTTACAGCCGACCCACAGATTATCTGCCCACGTGCGTGCGGCTTCCCATGTTAAAGTTCCCTGCAGAGTGCCATTTCTGCGTAATGCCCATGTTCGGGAGGTTTCTCCAATAAACACCCTGGTAAATTGGGAAAACAGGGTGGGTTTGAATTTTTGGATGTTGACCGGCAAATTCCAAACGATGGATGATGGATAATTATTCTCCAGCATCTTTACCTGCATATTCCAATCTGCCGGCCATGTGGAAGTGATCTCGAATCCAGGCGTCGTGCCGGGTTTCGGGTCACCGGTGAAGTTATGCCATGCGGTGCGGCGCGTCCGTTCTATGAACCCAATATCCAGGTACAATAATTCAGCAGGCGGGTTATTTTCCCGGACCTGAAGCCAAATGGAAACCCCTTTTTTCTCTTTTACATAATTAATGGCTGCGCGGGTAAGGCGGTTGGCAATACTTTTGCGGCGATACTCGGGCAAAACTGCGACATTTGCTACAAGATAGACTCGCTCGCCTTGTTTTTGCATGGGAATCAGGGTCAGGTTTCCTACAACATGGTCATTTTCAACCCATACAAAACCCGTCACCGGAATCTGGTTTTCTTCCACAAGGTTGACTGCCCATCCCAGCCTTCTGGCATCCTCAGCGGATTTGCGTAATTGGCGCAGGTAGGCTTTACCATCTTCATCCATGGTCGGGAAGAAGCAGGTTTCAATTAAATTCGCAATTTCATCCAGGTCTTTGCGAACGTCAACGGGGCGAAGCCTCGAATCTTTAGCGTAAATGTTTAATGGGTCGCCTGAGGTCATAGATAGATGTAATTATATATCACTCCAATAAAGTTAGGCTATTTGATTTGGTTCATTTCTGGTTTTCATATAGAATCAAGGTGTATCCAACAAGAATCTAATACTTCTCTGATAAATTAAATAGATTGCGAATGTTATAATCTTTTCGAGGAATAAACTATTAAAGGACGGAAAATCCTATGATGAGATTTGATAGATTTACAGAACGAGCCCAGGAAGCAGCTCAGCGCGCGGCTGAACTTATTCAACGCTATGGGCACAACCAGATCGATACCGAGCATATCCTGCTGGCTCTGATCGAACAGCCGCAAGGTGTGGTCACTCAATTGTTGGAGTACCTCAAAGTGGATGCCCCCAACCTGACGGACAGATTGGACCATGTGCTCAAAAACACTCCAAAGGCGAATATTTTTGGCAGCGGCGCAGGGCAGATATTTATCACTCCCCGCGTAAAACGCATCATCGATGTTGCTAACGAAGAAGCCAATAAGCTAAAGGATGAATATATTTCGACCGAGCACATATTTTTGGCGATATTAGGCGAAAAGAACACAGTGTCTTCCCGCATTCTTGAAGAATCCGGGCTGACGCATGACCGAGTGAATGATGCAGTATTACAGATGCGTGGCGGCCAGCGCGTGACAGATCCCCAGGCTGAAACCCGCTATCGCACGCTCGAAAAATACTCGCGCGATCTGACGCAAGCTTCGCGCGAAGCCAAGCTGGACCCGGTAATTGGGCGGGATAATGAGATTAAACGAGTTATGCAGATACTCTCCCGCCGGACAAAGAACAATCCTGTTCTGATCGGTGAAGCTGGGGTGGGCAAGACCGCCATCGTTGAAGGATTGGCGCAAAAAATTGCGTCCAATGATGTGCCTGAGATCTTACTGGGGAAGCGTGTGGTTTCACTCGACCTGGGCGCCATGATCGCCGGGTCTCGCTTCCGTGGAGAATTTGAAGAAAGGCTCAAAGCTGCCATTGAAGAGATTCAAAAATCGGAAGGGGAGATCATCCTCTTCATAGATGAACTTCACACTGTTGTTGGCGCCGGCGCTGCCCAGGGAGCCATGGATGCCAGCAATATGCTAAAACCTGCGCTGGCAAGGGGTGAACTACAATGCGTGGGAGCTACGACATTGGATGAATACCACAAACATATAGAAAAGGATGCAGCGCTTGAAAGACGCTTCGCGCCTGTTTTTGTAGATGAACCATCTGTAGAAGATACCATTAGGATGCTGCTGGGGCTGCGGGATAAATATGAAGCTCACCACAAGGTGCATTTCTCTGATGAAGCTTTGGAAGAGGCAGTTCAACTTTCTTCGCGCTATGTTACCGACCGTCACCTGCCGGATAAAGCGATTGACCTGATGGATGAAGCCGCCGCCAAGCTGCGCGTAGCCTTATATTCGCTGCCACCGGAATTGAAAGACATCAAAACCGAGCTGGATAAGCTGAAGATCGAAGAGGAGCAGGCCGGGCAGGAACGCGATTACGAGCGGGCAGCCCGCAAGAAAGCCGAACGTCTGCGCCTGGAAAGTGAATTCAAAGAAAAACGCGATCAATGGGAAGCAGATCACAAACTCGATGAGGTTGTGGACGTGAATGATATCGCTGAAGTCGTCCACCAGTGGACCGGCATTCCGGTTTCTACAATGATGGAAACCGAAGCTCAGAAGTTACTGCACATGGAAGAACGGATAACGGAAAGAATCATTGGCCAATCGGAAGCGATCCACGCGGTGGCGGATGCCATTCGGCGAGCACGCTCCGGCATGGCGGATCCACGGCGTCCAATCGGATCTTTTATCTTCATTGGACCGTCCGGTGTTGGAAAAACAGAATTAGCCAGAGCGCTGGCAGAATTTATGTTTGATGACGAGGATGCACTGATAAGAATTGATATGAGCGAATACCGTGAACAGCATACCGTTTCAAGGCTGTTCGGCGCCCCTCCAGGTTATGTGGGTTATGAAGAAGGCGGTCAATTGACAGAAGCAGTCAGAAGGCGGCCATATCGTGTCATTTTGTTCGATGAAGTTGAAAAAGCGCATCCGGAAGTTTGGAACGCACTGCTTCAGATCCTTGATGATGGCAGGTTAACAGACGGGCAGGGGCGTTCGGTTGATTTCAGAAACACGGTATTGATAATGACCAGCAACCTGGGCACCGAATTTGTGCGAAAAGGCGGCAGCCTGGGCTTCCTGCAAAGGAAAGAATCTGATGAAGAACGTGAAGCCGAAGAGAAGATCGAAAAGGCGCTCAAAGGCACCTTCAGACCAGAATTCTTGAACCGTATTGATGAGATCATCATGTTCTCGCCATTATCGCTCGAGCAGATGGAAATGATCGTTGACCTGCAGATGAACGAAGTACAGGGTCGCTTGAAGGAGCATGGTTTGAACGTGGAACTGACCCCTGAAGCCAGGAAATGGCTGGCAAAATCCGGCTATGATTCCAATTTTGGTGCCCGACCTCTGCGCCGGGCGCTGCAGAAATCGGTTGAAAGCCCGCTGTCGGTTCACCTTCTAGAAAGAAAGCATGCGGCAGGTGAGACTGTCATCGTAGATGTGGATGATGAAAAGGACGAATTGGTTTTTAGGACCAAGGACGAATCTAAAGTCAAGGCAAAAAAGACCGAAGATAAAGATGTTCAGGTATCTGCGGAAGCAACAGCCGAATAATCCAAGCTACTCAAACACCTTAGCGATGCTGTATAAACTTACAGCATCGCTTTTTTTAATTCAGTGCTGCCGATGAGGTTGGTATAAATTGTGCACGCTTCATTAATAGGTAAAGGAATCGCTTATGAATGACGAAGAGGTATTTGCGGAAGAATTGGTCGAAGTGCTGAAGGGCAACCGATTATTCTTTGGCTTGACTGATGAAGAAATATTAAAAGTAACAGAGTCTGTGGAGCTGTTTCAAATAAAACGCGGCGACCTGGTGTGCTGCCAGGGAGCGGATAATGACGCTCTTTGGATCGTTTATTCTGGTAAGGTGTGTCAGACTGAAATTGATCACAAAAAAGAGTATTTTGTCCAAAATTTGGAGGACGGAGATCATTGGGGAGCGGATTGCCTGGATGGCGGCCGGTTGGATTACAACATCCTGGTCATCAAAACCAGTATGCTCATCCGAATTACAGCGCCGCAGCTTCGCAGCCTGGTGGATCAATTCCCGGTGTTGGAGACAAATATCCAAATCCTTAACCATTCCAGCGTGTTGACCGAAAGATTAAACCTTAACTGGCTTCAGCCAGGAGAAGAGATTTTCTTTGCAGGCCGCAAACATCCGGTGTTTCTTATTCAACACCTGGTTTTGCCAGGGTTCCTGTTATTTCTCACAGCGCTTTTTGCCTTCATATTCCTGGACTCAATTCTAACTGGTGGTTTAGTCTATTTAGCATTGGCCATGCTGCTAGGCGTATTTTTCCTTGGCTGGATAGTCTGGCAGATCATCGATTGGTCGAATGATTACTCAATTGTGACAGATATGCGGGTAGTCTGGTTGGAAAAGGTGGCCCTTCTGTTTGATAGCCGCCAGGAAGCACCTCTTACATCCCTCCAATCGATAGATGTACAAACATCACAGTTAGGTCGGATGATGGGATATGGAAATATTGTTGTGCGCACTATCTCCGGTCCATTGATCCTGCCGGATGTTGATGCGCCTGAGGATGTTGCAGCCTTGATCCAGCAGCAATGGGAGTATTCCAAAGTGCATCACCGCAAGGATGAGATCGTTCAAATGGAACAGACTCTTCGCAACCGGCTTCAACCGGGAGCCAGAAATAACACGACCGGCAGCAATCCATCCAGGGTGGAGGAGGTCCTAAAACCAGGCTTTCTGCAATCCACCTTCGCGGATTTCTTCAAAGTGCGTTATGAAACTGGCGGCGTGGTGACATACCGCAAGCACTGGTATGTATTGCTCAGAAAAACCTGGAAACCTGCCCTTTCAGCTGTGGTGGGCTTATTGCTTTGGTTTGGCAGGATGTTCGACGTTTATACTTTCACGCCCATGCTTGAAACCCTTCTGTTGTTATCTTTCGCCTGGATCGGTATCATTGCCTGGTGGTTGTACGATTATGTAGACTGGAGAAATGACACGTACCAGATCACCCCGGACCAGATCATTGATATTGAGCGGAAACCGTTGGGAAAAGAGATTAAGAAAGTAGCCCAGTTGGACAATATTCTTTCCATCGAATACAAGCGCATTGGCATCATGGGGTTGTTCCTTAATTTTGGCACTGTCACAGTTGCGGTGGGCACGAGTACTTTCACCTTTGAGTATGTCTATGATCCATCGAGTGTTCAGCAAGACCTGTTTGCGCGGATGGCGGAGCGTAAACAGAAAAATAAGCTTGATCAGCTCAACGAAGAGCGGGAGCGTGTGGGGGACTGGATCGCCACCTACCACCGCCACCAGGACGAGTTCCGTCCAGCTACTGAGCATCCACGTCCATCCCCCAACCCGGAAGTTTTAGGATAAAATTAAACAATAACCAAATGTAAGGATATTGTTTATGGCATTACGAGAAATAAAATTTGTGCCGGATGAAGTGCTTCGGCGCAAAGCGCATAAGATAACCAATTTCGACGCTTCTTTTCAAGCTTTGGTGGATGATATGATCGAAACGATGCGTGAAGCACCTGGTGTCGGTCTGGCAGCACCGCAAATAGGCGAATCAATGCGGCTGATTGTAGTAGAATACGGCGATGATGAAAATGAAGAAGCCCCCAAACGGCTTTTCTCGCTGGCAAACCCAGAGATCGTTCAGTGTTCAGAAGAAACCGAGATGGGAGTTGAAGCTTGTCTTTCAGTGCCTGGCCTTGCGGGTGATGTGGAGCGCTCCATTCGCATCGTTGTAAAAGGTCAAAATCGTAGAGGCTCACCGGTGAAGTACAAACTGAGCGATTGGATGGCGCGCATCTTCCAGCATGAGATAGACCATTTGGATGGTGTTTTGTTCACGGACCGAGCGACAAAAATATGGAAGCCCACTGCCGAAGAGGCAGCCCTGATTAAGGACTGATGCGGCTCACGCACCTATCACTCACGAATTTTCGCGCTTTTTCCCGCCTGGATCTGGATATTCCAGGCGGAATTGTAGTATTGGTAGGCGATAATGCCCAGGGAAAAACCAGTCTGTTGGAGGCGGTATATTTCCTTGCAGCGTTTACTTCCTTTCAAACCTCGCAAGACTCACAGGTGGTCAGTTTCGCCGCCAGAAGCGATGAAATACCGGTCTCACGCATTGTGGCAGAATATGAGAAAGGCGGAAAGAACTCTACCTTGGAGGTCAGGCTGATACTGCAAAACGGTGCATCTGTTGGCGGGCAACCGGTACAGAGGCTGCGTAAGGAGATCCTGCTCAATGGGGTGAAGAAACCTGCCACCCAGATCATTCGCGAGTTCAATGCGGTGGTGTTCATTCCACAAATGACACGCGTCATCGATAATGGCCCAGAGGAAAGGCGTCGCTATCTCAACATGACCCTCTGCCAGGTGATTGCAGGTTATGCTGATGATCTGACCAAATACCAGCAGGCGCTGACAAGGCGAAATGCCTTGCTTAAATTAATTGCTGAACAGGGGGGAGATCAAGGTCAATTGGATTATTGGGACAACCTGCTGGCGGCTCTGGGCGCGCGGATGATGGTTGCCCGCCATGAAGCCGTGAGTGAGATACGGGCGTTGGCTGCGCCGATCCACACCGGGTTGACCGAGCGAACCGAGGCGCTTGAAATAATGTACCAACCGACTTTTGAACCACTGGATGATAGAAACAAGGATGCTATTAAAACCCAAGACGACTGGCAGGGCATAACGATCAAACAGGTAGAGGAAGCTTACCTGCATAAACTGCATGCGTCCAGAAGGATAGATATCCAGCGTGGTGTAACCACTACCGGTCCTCATCGTGATGATCTGATCTTTTCAGTGAATAAACATAATCTGGCGGATTACGGCTCCCGTGGACAAATTCGAACCGCTCTGCAATCACTTAAATTGGGGGAAATGCAATGGATGCGTAACAAGACAGGTGAATTGCCGGTTCTGCTGTTGGATGAGACCCTGGCAGAATTGGATGAACATCGCCGCTTTGGGCTGCTGGAAACGATTTCGGCGTACGATCAAGCGTTATTAACCACAACTGACCTGGATCTTTTCACTCCTGCTTTCCTTAATCAAAGCCAGTTATGGCACATCGCGTCAGGGTCAGTTTCTCCAAACGATTAGCTCTAAAATCCACGGAACAATAATCCGGGCTTGACTACTCAACACCTTCTTCAATTGGATCCATCTGAAATAGTTTCAATACATAAATACACACCAAAAAGTGACAAATATTTCTTGACAGTATCAGATTGAATTAGTAAACTAACTGTATACTTGTACCCATACAACAATTCAATTAGAGGATGAGATGAGAAAAATACTGTCAATGTTATTTGTCTTTATGTTTGTCTTTGCACTCGTTGCCTGCCAGGCAGCGCCAGCAGTTGTCGCTCCCGAAGTTGCTGCCCCAGAAGTGGTTGAGGCGACAGATGCCCCTGTTGTGGATGAAGAAGTTGTACTTACGATCGTTGGCGATTCAACTTCAGCATACACCATGACTGATCTGATGAACATGCCTGCTGTTGAAGGTCAGGGTGGTATGAAAAGCAGCACCGGAAAGATCTTCCCGCCAGCGTTTTTTAAAGGTGTCCTCCTGACAGATCTTGTGAAACTGGCCGGCGGGGATGATCCGTCCATGGGTGTGCAAGTGGAAGCCTCGGACGGCTATTCCATGACCTTATCCTACGATCAGATCGCGAATGGTGATTTCATCACCTATAATCCTGGCACAGGGGAAGAAACCACCAGCGCTGGAGAGTTGAAAACCATTCTGGCTTACGAAATGAATGGCGAACCACTGGATGCCAGGCAGGATGGACAGTTACGACTCATCGTGATCAGTGAGAAACCCAATCAGGTGGTGGATGGTCATTGGTCCGTCAAATTTGTTGAAAAACTAACCGTCAAACCCTTAACCGCTGAATGGTCTCTGCTATTGGAAGGTGCAATCAAAGACGAAATCGATCGTGGATCTTTCCAATCCTGCTCCACCAGCACCTGCCACCAATCCACATTTACAGACGACTCCGGCCAGGAATGGGCAGGTACGCCATTGTACCTTCTTGCCGGCCGCGTGGATGATGAGAACAAACACGAAGACGGTGCTTTCTCAACCAGTATTGCGGAAGCAGGATACACCATCGAAATCATCGCCAAAGACGGCTATTCTATTTCCCTGGATAGTTTGAGGGTGATGAATAACCCGGATATCATCGTTGCTTCTACGGTGAATGGCAAGGAATTGGATGAAAAAGGATTCCCGCTGCAACTGGTTGGGCCGGACCTTTCAAAAAAGGAAAAGATCGGCGCCATTGATAAGATCATCCTCCATTTTGGCGAAAAAGTAGAAGCAGCTCCGACGGCTGAACCTAAACCTGCCGCGGAATCCGGCCCTGCAGTGGCAATTCCAGGCGCTAAACTCTCTCTTGTTGGCATGGTCGATCAGGTGTTGGGCTGGTCGTTGGATGACTTAAAGGCAATGGATGTTGTAAAAACGGAAGTGGAACATCCCAAGAAGGGCAAGATGCAGGTGGAGGGTGTCAAATTGAATATGCTTCTGGAATTGGGGATACTAAAGGCTGACGTAAAAACCCTGGTTGTCACATCCGGCGATGGCTATGTCACTGAGCTTGTTATGGCAGACGTTAAAGCGTGCCCGGACTGCCTGGTGGCCTTCGAAGATGATGGAACCTTGAAATTGGTTATGCCTGGAATGCAAAGCAACTTCTGGGCAAAAGATATAGTCATGATAGAAGCCAAGTAAGTATGATCATTGCCTGGCAGAGAAGACACCTCTGCCAGGCTTTTTTTCTTAAGTGATATGTTGTGTTGGTTGGAGTATTATTAGCATGCAAAAATTTAGTAAAGTTGCCCGATTTATTTTGGTGTTGAGTTTATTCTCGGCATTCATATCCGGCTGCCAGCCAGGAGAAAAGACCCCGCTTGTTGTTTTTGCTGCCGGCAGTTTGATCGGCCCCTTTGGTGAATTGGAAAAAGCATTCGAAGCAAAGTATCCCAATATTGATGTCATTCCCGAATACCACGGATCCATACAGGTCATTCGCCATGCCACTGACCTGCATCAGAAAATTGACGTGATTGCGACCGCGGACCATGCCTTGATCCCAATGTTAATGTACAAAGCGATTGACCCTGATACGAACGTCCCTTATGCAGACTGGTACATAAAATTCGCGACCAACCGCCTTGCCCTGGCATATACTGATACAAGTAAATTTGCAGATGAGATCACCACAGAAAATTGGATGGAGGTTTTAGGCAGGGAAGATGTCAAAGTGGGTATTGCCGATCCCCGTTTTGATCCATCCGGTTATAGAGCTTTGATGGCGATCAAACTCGCGGAAGATCTTTTTCAAAAACCATACCTGTTCTCAGATATGTTTGCCGGGCAGTTCCGCATTCCCATCAAAGTTGAGGAAACCGGTGATTTTGCCGTGTTAGAGATCCCCGAGGTTTTAGAAAGCCGCTCCGGCGCGCATGTCGTCGTCCGCGGCGCGAGTATCCAATTACTGGCGCTGCTCGAATCCGGTGATCTGGATTATGCCTTTGAATATGAGTCTGTCATCAAACAGCACGGACTGAATATGCTCTCGCTGCAGCCGGAGCTTAACCTGGGCGAAGAGGCATATAATCCAAATTATGAAAAGGTGACTGTAAAATTGGATTTTCAGCGATTCTCGGTTGTAAAACCGGAATTTATTGGCGAACAAATTGGCTATGGCATCACTATTCCAAGCAACGCACCACATCAGAAAGAGGCAGAATTATTCATCGCATTCCTGCTCAGCCCGGATGGCCGCCAGGTGATGCAGGACAGTTATCACCCCCTCTTTGATACGGTCCTTGCGGATGGAATGGCACATTTGCCAGTCAATTTGAATCAATACGTCAGCCCGCTCCATGAAGAATAAGGCTCCACGAAAATTATTCAGCTTTCTGGGCAGTTTAATTCTGCTGTTTATCTGTATTCCTTTGATCAATTTACTGGTTTCATCAACTCCACAGGAGTTGATCGATACCTTAACCGATCAGCAATTCATTCGTTCCTTAACGTTGACTTTCACAGCTTCCGCGATCGCAACAGGGTTGACGCTAATTACCGGCCTCCCTCTCGCTTACATCCTGGCCAGGTACCGCTTCCCGGGGAAGAATATTGTAGAAAGCATTATCGATCTGCCGGTCGTCATCCCGCATACAGCCGCGGGGATCGCACTGCTGCTGGTGTTCGGCAGCCGCGGATTGTTTGGTAGAGCATTTGCCGCTATTGGATTTAATTTCATTGACAGCCTGGGTGGGATCGTAGTTGCAATGGCTTTCATCAGTTTGCCATACCTGGTGAACCTCAGTCGGACTGCCTTTGCATCGGTGGATGTCGAAATGGAGCAGGCGGCTTATGTGGATGGCGCTTCGACCTTCCAGACGTTACAAAGAGTTGTATTACCGCAAGCCTGGCGTGGGATTTTCAGCGGCATCCTGATGATGTGGGCGCGCGGGATATCTGAGTTTGGTGCTGTGGTCATCCTGGCGTACAATCCCAAGATCATACCGGTGCTCATCTTTGAGCAGTTTCAGGGTTTTGGGCTGGAAGCGGCCCGTCCTGTGGCGGTGCTGCTCATCATTATTGTGCTTGTCATCTTTATCCTGCTGCGGGCTTTGCTGGTTGATCCCAAACGGGATTGAACCCGAATCAACAAGTACTATAATTCTTATCAATCGAATGCGCGTTGCAGCTACATCCAACAAAGCGATTTAAAGAGGATTCTTGGCTGGCATACCTGCATAGCGCGGATATTTTGGCGGGGTGGCGGCAACCTTTTTCACAACTACGATATATCTCTCATCGCTGACCCCTGGAAGTTCCACGCAGATCACATTTTCCAATTGGCCGCCCAGGATCTGAAAAGCATTTGCGGCGGCGTGCGTTTCTTCGTGCGCACTGATCCCCTTTTGAGCGATCATTTTCCCGCCCAGCCGCACCAGTGGCAGCAGGTATTCTGACAACACTGGCAGGTTTGCAACTGCCCTGGCAACCGCGACGTCGTATTTTTCCCTGCGATTTACAAGGCGTGCCAGGTCTTCTGCCCGGCTGGTGACCACTTCCACCCCGGATAAACCGAGCGTGTCAACCACAAGCTGGCAAAAATTAGCTTTTTTCCCCACTGATTCCACCAATACCAGCTTGATCTGCGGGTAAAGAATTTTTAACGGGATCCCGGGAAAGCCGGCTCCGGTGCCGATATCAACTAAAGACCCCGGTGGTTTTTTCCCAATAACTTGCACAAGGCTGATGGAATCCAAAAAATGCTTGGTGCGGATGGCTGGAATGTCCCTGATCGCAGTGAGATTGATCTTTTCATTCCACTCCAATAATGCATTCTCGTAACGAGAAAATTGATCAATTTGCGCGTTTGTAAGTTTAATTTTGAAGAGCTGATGAGCCTGTTCTGCAAAATCTTCCATTCCCAAATTATACCCGCATCTTGTTTTTATCCTGAAAGTTATCGTACAATTGGCAATATGAAATATTATGGATTACGAATTTTTACCCTGGCGATACTGATGATCTCATTGTTGGGAATGAACATCCTGCCGGTGTCTGCAGATGAGCTCCCGGATGCGGCATACATCACAAACTTCATCGGGTATGCCCAGCAACGCAACCTGACCTGTGAAGCGCGTTCTGCGGCGGATGTGGCGGCGTTCTGGGGGATCAACACTACCGAAGCAGAGGTTTTCGATATGCTGCCGAAATCGACCAATCCTGAAGATGGGTTCGTTGGCAGTCCGGATGACTGGTGGGGAAATTTACCGCCGGGCTCTTATGGCGTACATGCAATTCCGGTCGCCAGAACAATGCGAAAGTTGGGCTTGCAGGCGAAGAAGGGCAGGAATTTGGAATGGGATGTACTGCGTGCAGAGATCGCAGCAGGCCGTCCGGTGATCGTTTGGGTCGTAGGTCAAATGTGGGCAGGCGAGCCAATTCTTTATACAGCCGAGGATGGATCATACGTCATCACAGCCCGTTTCGAGCATACCATGATATTGACAGGGTATTCCGCCGAAAGTGTTCAGGTGCTGGATTCCTACTCCGGAGCTAGTCTGAGTTATTCTTTGAAGGCGTTTATGACCTCCTGGGAGGTGCTGGGCAAACAGGCGGTTCTGGTGAAGGGTGTGAATTGCACCGACTGCCAGGCAGTGGATCAATCACCGGTGAAGCCAGATTCAAGCGCGAGTGTGCCCGAGTTTTACAGTGTGCAGCCTGGTGAATACCTGATCATGCTGGCTGAACGCTATGGTTTGGATTGGCGCAGCCTGGCTGAGATCAACCAGGTCTATTCTCCGTGGATCCTCTATCCCGGTCAGACGCTCAGGCTGAGGTATTAACTTTCCGCTGAAAGCTTTAATAATATGGGCAATGTGCCGCGCGCCTTTGGCATAAAGACCCAAGCGTACATTTTCATTTGGAGCGTGTGATTGCGCGCCGGGATATTTGACACGGGATGAAACGATCGGAAAATCCAAATATTCTTTGAAGATCGCATTTGGATCCTGAACCGCCCGAATGAGGCTCCGTGATTAGCGGATGAATAATTTTTCCAGCCAATTGAGGATAGTGGACCCGGTGTAAGCGAACACCATCATCTTTGAGGATTTTTCCGACTGAACAATAAGCCAGGAATTTTTTCAAGGGCATTTTTAGCGCACCGGCAACGATCCCGGCCATATCGAAGGCGGGGTTTGGAACAAAAGCAAGAAACATGATTGTCCACCCGCCATATTTTTTCATCCATGCAACCAGCCGTTCGTATCTGCCCGGACCTTCGATGACGATCTGCCCGGAATAGCCAGCCATGTATCCGGTGATCTCGCCCAGTGCGGCGCCCAACCCGGCGGCGATGGCAACCCAAAATGGATTGAAAACTGCCGCCATGGTGGATGTGAGCACAACCCCGGGGACCGGGATGATGATGGTGGAATTCGCGAAAAATGATAGGATGAAGATTCCGGGGTACCCATACGCCCCAAATTCTTGAATTCTATCTCGAAATATAAAGACTAAAACAGTAATAAGGAGGACGGGCAGTAAGAGTAGAAGCCGCTTAATGACTTCCCGGCGGTTTTTCTCCATAAGTGTTTATATCTGGTTGCCTGCCAGCAGGGATTCGATGCGGGCGATGACCATATCCATGGCCACCAGGTTGAAACCGCCTTCGGGGATGATCACGTCGGCATAACGCTTGGATGGCTCCACGAATTCCAGGTGCATCGGGCGGACCGTATTCAGATACTGGTTGATGACGCTCTCGGTGGAGCGGCCGCGTTCGGTGATGTCTCGCTTAAGCCTGCGGATAAAACGCAGGTCATTGTCTGTGTCCACGAAGATCTTCACATCGAACAACTCGCGCAGGCTCTTTTCCCCGAAGATCAATATCCCTTCCACGAGGATGACCCGGTGAGGGGCAATGCTGCGTTGGTCATTGGTTCTAACGTGGTTTTTAAAATCATAAACCGGCAGTTGAATGGACTGCCAGTTTTTTAGATCTTTAATATGCTTCGGTCATTAACTCAGATTCAAGCGAATTGGGATGATCAAAGTTGACCCGCTGGCGTTCTTCCGGGGTCAGGTGGCTGAGGTCTTTGTAATAGGCATCGTGAGGTAAGTATGCGATCCGTTCCCTGCCCACCTTATCAAGGATGACTTGCGAGACGGTGGTTTTTCCGGAGCCGGTGCCGCCGGCAATTCCAATGACGAGGGGGGTGGGTTTCTTTTCCATAGGTCCATTATAAACGACGCGTGGAAATTATGCGTACCTGTAATTAATGACAGCTTGTATTTTAGTTGGGATGGCGGATAATATAGAACGAATGTGCTGTAAAAGGTAATACGAGAAACGAGAGTTGAGAATTGGAGTGGATGAGCATGGTTTTTGAAATTCCCAAAGACGTGAATGTGTATGATCTGATCGCAGTCGCCGTCATCGAGCAAGCCGCGCAGGATGCTAAAAGCACGGACGCAGCCCTGGCCGCAGAGGCGCAGCGCTGGCTGGATTCCGATGGCCGGCTCTGGTGGGATATCCTCGGTTTGCACGAATCGCTTTTTGACAGGCTGTTAGGCAAATAGCATTTGCTTGATCTAATTATGAAATATGCTGCTAGAAGATTATACACTCAACGCGCGCTTTTCAATTCTAGATTCTCCGTCCCCCATTCTCTGCTCTCCAATCTCATCTTTCTATTCTCTATGTTCTAATCTCTTCGCTCCATTCTCTTTCCCATCATTCTTCCACGTCCAGTCCATCACCGATCCAGTACTCTCCCAACAGGTCATCCCGCCCGGCAACGTACATCACCTCCTCCATGGAGTGAACGCCCAGCTTGGCTTTGATGTTGGCAAAGTGAAAATGTACCGTACGCGTGGTCATCTTTAAGCGGTTGGCTGTCATCTTCACGCTGTGACCCTGCGCAACCAGGCGCAGCACGGCAATTTCACGCGGGGATAGGTTTTCAGATAAGAATGGCATAATGATCACATTATAGCACAAACGTTCTATTATAATGATTGTTGATAGTTACATCGGGTAGGGTGGGCAAAGCCAGATAACATCACGGCTTTGCCCACCATCGATAATAATAGTAGGGTGCGTTCCCAACGCACCATTCACTCTCCTCATATTCGAAATATTTTGTTATTTTATGTGAGTAGGTTGGGTTGAGCGTTTTTTGCGAAACCCAACTCTCCTGCTCCAATGACTTTTCAGTTTTCATGCTAAGATTAATTACAACTTTGGATATTGCTATTGGGGAGGATATATTGGGAAAATTTCTGATCAACGAAAAGCCGAAACAGGTGGCATTCAAAGCAACTTCAAGCTGCTTCTCAGAGGCAGCTCGTGCGCAAGGATTTTACAGAGGGCACTACTATCCATTTTGCCTGCCGGTTGAGTATGCCGAAGAAAATTTGTTCCAGCCCATCCGGCAGTCTGCGATGGATTTCTTTGCGAGCCATGACATCAAGTGGCATGACGGACACAACGGCAAGCCCAGCAATCATCTGTGCAGCTCGATGGTCTGCGGCGTGAATTTCCTGTTTCCCTTCGCCGATAAACCGGAAGCATTGGCTGATTTATTACGTCCCAAATTCCCGGTCCGTGAAATGTTGCCGATCGAAGATGGGCAGTATGTATCTTTCGAATGGATCGGTGCAGAGAATTACCTGGGGGAAAAGAACAAGGGCAGCAAAAGGCGCTCGCGTGGAGCGAACTTTACCAGCGCGGATGCTGCCGTGAAGTTCCGGCGAACAGATGGCAAGACACAGATCGTTCTGATCGAATGGAAGTACACCGAAACTTATGGCGGTACTCCGCTCAAGATCGCGAAATCTGGGACTGACCGCTCGACGATCTACCGGCATATTTTTGAAAGGGATGATTGCCCGATCAACAAGGCGCTGCTGCCCGGTTACGATTCACTTTTCTACGAACCGTTCTATCAATTCATGCGCCAGCAGTTCCTGGCTCACGAAATGGAAAAAGCCCGTGAACAGGAAGCTGAAATTGTGAGCCTGCTGCACATATGCCCGGCGCATAATGAGGATTTCCGCAAGGTCACATCACCGGCTTTGGTAGGCTTGGCTGCCAGCGCGACGGCTGTCTGGGGTAAACTGGTGAAACCGCAGGACCGTTTCTTGAGCGTTTCAGTGGAAGAGTTGTTTGGCAGACTATCCGTTGAAGCACACCCGGAAATGAAGAATTGGAGTGAATACATTCATGCAAGGTATAAGTGGATGAATGAGTTGATTGATGAATGATGGGAGACCTATCGGTCAAAGACGCGCGCTAGTCGGTCGGGTCACTTTCTCTTTGCTGCAAGGAGGTTCCTCACAGACCGGCGCGAACGGAGTTCTGACAAGAGACAATACCTTGCAACCACAATACTTTCACTAATGCTTCCAATGAGAATCTCGTGGAGATCAAATGATCACTAATGAAGTTTATCTAGGTGTGGTGAATCGAGTTATTAACAAAGGTTTTATTAATTCCGATGAGTTAAATGTTGATTTAAGCCAGCTTACACCTATTGAGCGAGCTTTCATACTTAGTATTACAAAACAAACTAATGCTTCAGAAGTTATACTCGAAGGCATCCAAATACATGACCTTTGTGCAATGGGAAAACACCTGTATTCTGATTCAAGAATCCTAAATTTCGCAACCTCAATATCTGGATCAGAATTATATAAAAATAATTTGAGGTTTGAGGTAATAACAACGGAGACACTGGATACAGACCCTGGATCAATCATTGGCTTGTATACACGAACTTTCCAAGAAATATATAAAAAGGATTATAAAGAAGCAGTACGTTTAATTGAAAGTCTACGCAAGCATTTACCATTAAACGAAAAAATAAACTATTTGTTAGTCATGTCATTTTTTTATCTAAAGGATATACCTTCTGCAAAATCTACATTAACGAATTTAAGGCCATCGCTTCAAAAATATTTAATTTCATATTTTCTTTATTATTCTGAATCCCTGATGTATCACATAATTTCAGGCTTTCTACTTGTCATTTGCATAGCAATAATTTATCTTTTTTGGATACCAATTCTTCTGGTTTTTCTGATTGATATCCTTCTAATCTCTCTTGGCTATTTTTATCGTAATAAAATGATTGTTACTCTTGGCAAGGTTGATATAATTTCTAAAGCACTATTTGCTGGTTTAGGTTTGCTTGCAAGATATCTTGTATCGACAATATGAATGCTAGGAAATATCCCCGTTCGCGATGATCTCCTGTCGGCTTTGGCAAGAGCGAGTAGGGTGGGCTAGCACTGTGTTTTATACTGTGTCAGCCCACCATTCCATTGACAAATACATTCTGCATATAATTAATTATGCCAAATTATCGTTGCATCCATGCTACAGGAGGGACATACCAAGTTCAGCGCTCTCGGTTCTCGAAGCATCCTTTTTGCTTTGCTTCGGGGAGGCTCCGCGCATACCGGCGCGAACCGATGGATAAATCATGACACATGCAATTCCCAATATTCATTATCTGCTATGGCAATTAAATTCGCCCTATCGAGAAGTTGTAAGCAAGCTGATGAAACTTTCAACAGCATTTCATGCGATCGGTGCTAAGCTGATCTAAGACTATCCGTGATGCAAATCACTTGGTCTGATTTTATTAATGAGATTACAAGGAATAATTTTTAAACCAATAATAATGAGGATCATCGAATATATTACTGAATTTATATTTCTTTTTCATGTGGTTACTCACAATGAATTATTTGTGGTTAAATACATTCTGCTATATAATCTAATTATGCCAAATTTTCGCCGTATCCATCGCTACAGGAGGGACATACCAAGTTAAGCGCTCTCGGTTCTCGAAGCATTTCGTTTCACTCCAGGGATGATATCGCACAGACCAGCGCGAACGGGTTGAGGGCACATCATCGGCTTTGGTAAGACCTCACCACCGGCTTGACGGGTGTCTAGGTAACTAGGTGAACCCGTTTAATTTTGATGGGAAACCTGTATTAGGGACTCCTGCTCGGTCGGGAGGTACGCACGAGAGTCGTGTTAAGTAAAATCAAGTTTTGAGAGAAGGACACCAGTTCCTTCTTAACGACAAATCGCGATTAGCCTGCTATTGCAAATCTTAACATTTTGCTCCCCTCTCGTAAGCGTGACCACAACAATCTAAGAAACCATCTACAAAAACCAAATGTGATACGAATACATAGAGGAACTATTCTAAAAATGTTTGGAGAGCACACCAAGCAATTGGTTGTTCCATTTCATAAAAAAATTGGCTGGGCGATCAACCGGATTTTAGATCGCTTTTTATGCTGGTTCCCATTTGGTCTACCTACGAGTAAAGAACCTTCATTGCTTTTATGAAACTATCCCCTCCGATGCACAGAATAACCCTCATTTACAACGTTTTTTGCGTTTAGAGATGATATTTGTCTTGGGCACATGTTTCTTCGGAATAATATTGCTTTCGGCAGGTATCAGTCGTGTATTTGGCGAAGGGTACGCCATATTTGGATAAAGACAATTGCATCCTAACACCCCAACTAATTCATCACAGCGTAGGGTGCGTTCCCAACGCACCATTCCACTGTGTTGATGCAAGCGGGATTATGTGAGTGATCGTGGAAGTATGGTAACCATAAGCCAGCAACATACATAAGAGAAAGGTAAGACATGGACTTCAATCAAAAAATAGTCGAGATTATTGAAGAATTAGATGCGTTATCCATTCCAGAAAGGGTTGAATGGTCTAAGAAAAACTATGCCACTTCCATGGTGGTCAAAGGCGTCCCAGTTCCAAATATCCGCCCCATTATTAAACGATTGCAAGATGTGTTTAAAACCAGACCTCCAGGTGAGGTGATTGCGTTTTCAAAGCAGTTAAACCAACAACGAATATTGGAAGGGCAGCAAATAGCAATAGAAGTTTTGGAAAACCACAAATCCGCTATTAAATCCTTAACTTTGGATGATATGTTGGATATAGGAAAGGGAATGGACAATTGGATATCCGTTGATTATTTTGCTGGTTTGTTGGCTGGCCCCGCATGGCGTGAGGGGAGAATTACCGATGCCGTGGTTGTGAGTTGGGCGCAATCGGATGACAGATGGTGGCGTAGGGCTGCCGTTGTTTGCACTGTAGCTCTAAACCAGAAGGCTCGTGGTGGAAATGGAGATCCTGATCGGACGCTGATGATCTGTGAGATCGTGAAAACGGATCAAGATGAAATGGTAGCAAAAGCTCTCTCCTGGGCGCTGAGAGAATTGGCAAAACGAACGGTTGAACCTGTGAATAATTTTGTCACCCAGTACGAAAATGAACTACCGAAACGGGTACGTACGTGAAGTTAAAAGAAAAATAATAACTGGGCGAAAGTTGTAGTTGCCGTCTTTATAATCAAGAGTTAAGCCTCTGAGCACGCGTTTTTAACCGTCGGGACTTTTTCCAAAATTCCCCATATGTACGGTAGTATTTGTATTGTTTCGATTGTATTTGCACCCAAACTGCACCAGAAAAATAAATGCGCTCATTGTCCCAAGCGGTCTTACTTATTCAGGATAAATTCACAATACCTTAAACTAATTCTTGATTAATTTTGAACGGGCAAACTGATATTAACAAAAGTTCTTCCATCTATCACTACCAGGGTCACGGAGGTTATATTGCCTGATTTTTCCCACGTCTGCATGGTCACATCCGTTTGAATGACTTCGTCATTCAGGTTCCAGCCCTTGGCGGTCATTTGTTCTTTGTAATACCTGGCTACAACATCAGGTGCATCTGATGCATAAAACATTACAAAGTCATTCATCTTACTAAGGTCTGTGGCACCCGGATACAGTGGGATGTCAACCGGGAGACCGCTTTCTGCGGGATCGATCGTGGCTGCCGGAGTCGGTGTACCGCTAGGCATTTCCAGAGCTCCTTCTGTAGGGACAACAGTATTGATCACGAATGATGTGATAAGCAGGTCCACATTCATACCACCCCCTTCATTTTCTGTAAGCAGCAAGGATAGTTTTTGATCAGTTCCACTAAAATCGATCATGTAAGGCAATTTAATATCCCCTTGAGGTATATGTTCCGGGAGTTCCCAACCTAAGGGAGGTAGTTCGTTCAAGTAAAGATCGAGTATCTTCCTGCCGCTGAGGGTTGAATTGTAAGTCATCCAACTACTGCTTCTCGCTACATTCTGGGCGTCTGTGGAAATAGGTAAGCCAATCGGGATTGACATGCACCCTGGCGGCAGGGCAATGCTTTCAGCAGGACCCACCAGGTTGAGTTCGTATGTCCAGGTCTGGGATGTTTCCAGGTCTTTGCCGGTAATTTTGTCCGGAAGCGGTGAGGTAAATGTGTACTTTACGACGAAACCACCTTGTTCTGCGATCCAAACATCCCCGCTAATCATGGTTCCGTCTTTTGCGATTGGACGGCTATTTTGATCAAAACGATAGTGTACACTGGCAACCTGATTGATGGTCTCTTTACCTAAGTTGGTTGCGTTCAGAATAGGTAGCAACAAAGAAGCTGGTTCGATCACTTTACTTGACGGGGGCGTACTTGTGAAACCCTGACAGTCCGATTCGGATTGCAGCCAGCTGTAAAATGCATCACCCTGTGCCAGCAGCCGCTGGTGGTATGCCTGGATATCATTGCCGTTTACGTCAATGATGAAGTCATAATCACCGGAGGATAGGATACGAGTGATCTCCACAAGTGTATGTCGTTCAAAGGCTTTCCCGTCCAGGGTACCGCTGACATCTTGTTGGAGTGAGGCATGGTAGCCATTCAATTCGGCTAACCCGGCGGATGGGTTGGACAGAATTCTGTCAACTTTGCTGAAGTTTTGTGCAGAGGAGAAAATTTTATTGTAAGTTTTCTGGAACCCGGATGTTAAAGAACAGGACATGATCATGAAGACAGTTACAAAGCAAAGAATTATCCGGAAAAAGCGACTTAACGGTTTCATTTTGCCTCCTCCCTGGTTAAGCTCAATTTGGCAGTATAGGATGCAATTAAACCTCCCGATGAGGCGTTTTCAATATGCTTGTCTAACATATCGATCGTTATGTCGTACTCCCCTTCGCTGAATGGAAAGACTTTTTCGATCCATGGGTCTTTGGATGTGGTTAATGGGTATGTCATATTTACTCTACTGCCCCCTTCCGGACAAGTAATAATGGCGTCAAAGAGCCAGGTAAAATTAATCGGAGGACCGATCATTAATTTGATTCCCATGCCATTATCTGCCTCTACAGCTTTTGAATCTACAAAACCCAAAGCATATCCAGGCTCAGTAAAATTAACCTGGCATTCTTCAGTGGGGAACTGAGTAATGATATTCGTATCTGTGATCGTCTTATTATAGGCCTCCCTATATTGGGGACGATTTGGATCGGGAGCGGTTAATAGACCTTTGGATTTTAGGAGTTCGTACCAGGCGAGAGTGCCATCAGGAGTTTGATAATCAACACGAGCGAACAAAGTATATAGGTAATTGCACTTTTTAACTTCGAAGCTCGTAGAATACTCAGCATCTACTTCCAGATCGGAATCAAAAAGCTGGATTGTGATTGTTTCTGTCCCTTCTTTCTCGGCAGTGTAGTTGAACATGGTTGTCCCATTGATCGTACCGGGGCGCTCAGTCTCATGGTCAAAAGAACCAAGTTTTGCTTTCACCAATAGCTTAGGACCAACAAGAGGTGCAAGAAGAGCATTATTGTCCGCCAATCCCCACGTTGCAGTAAGCATATATGGATCACCCTCACAAACCGTGCCATCCAATCCGCTTATGGTGACCGACCATACCCCGGTTTTAATAGCCTTAGCATTAACAGGAAAACTTGTCGTAGCTTGTACTGATTGGGTTGAAAAAAGTGATATACAAATCATTACGCACATGATTACAGAAAGAAATCGATAAATTTTCATATGAATACCATCCCTAAAACTTATTTAAATGAACTTATTTCTGTGAATTAAGCTAATTATATTCGTTTATTGAAAAAAGAGGTCAAGAATAAAACAGGGTTTAGGTTTCAATATGGCGAATTTATGAGTGCTCCCCTGTTCGCGCCAGACTGCGGGAATCCTCATTGAAGCATAGCGAAAAGGGCGCGACCGAAGAGCGCGGGTTGTGACCGACTGGTCTCCAAGAGCGTAACAGGAGTGCCGTTTAGTGTGGTTTAGCAGCGTCCTTTTCAGGTATTGCCCACAACAAAAAACATAGATCAATAGTAAAAATGGGTTTCTAAGTCACCATGCAGCCCAACAACCATAAGCTTGAAAATCCCGTCACAGTATCGGGAATAATCATTTCAATTAATTGATCCTCTCCCTACCTGTAACATCTTACAGCTAGACAGCGGCGCTTTTGTGCTTATAATGAATATAGAACATATGATCCAAAAATAGATTAGCAATTTTCGAAAAAAGTCATGTCATATCATTATTCATTTTTTGCCTGTTGGATAAAGCTGAGAGAAATTTCCGGCATAGAGCCCATCAAAACTCCTATGCAAAACCAGCGTCACTTCACAATGATCCTCGTGTATGGATAGCACATCCAGGTGGTTCCATCCTTCTCGGCGGGCGCGGTCACAGCCCACACCATCACCTGTCTGCCTGCTCCTCCAATGGCCGAGGCATCAAAACTGACCACGGTTTGCTCGCCGGGTTGCAGCCGTGGCAGGGTTACCTTCTTCTCCGTAGTCAGACGCGGTCCCTCATAATAAAAGAGGATCGTATCATTTGGCCACGTTTTTGTGCCTGTATTGACGATGGTCCACTTGATGTCAAAATCTGCCCCGGAGCGAAATTCTTTATCGTCATGTGGCTGCTGTCCCCAGATATCGCAGGCAAATTCTGGTTTGAGGGTAGCGATCGGGCTGATCACCAGCGTCAGAGTAGGAGTGATACCGGTAGGCGCCAGTGTTGGCGGGATGGGTGTTCGAGTGGAGGTGGGTTGCGGTGTAGCGGTTGGCGGTACCTGCGTTGGGATATCCGTGGTGGTGGCCGCAGCCATGGTGGGCATCTGGCTGGGACTGATGGTTGGCGCAGGTTGAGCTGGCACACAGGCGGTGAGCAGTATCACAGTGGCAATTGTGCAAATCAGGGAAATATTAATATGTTTGGTCATTTCGATCTCCTTTATTCTCGTACTTATACTTCATATGATTGCGTGATTGGAGTTTATTGGAGCTTTTTGCAGTATAACACAAAGAATATGGATGGTAACGAAAGCAAAATCGGGCCAGGCGGGCTATAAGCTGCGCTGTCCAATTCGTAGTCAGGGTTGAAATAGTAGGTATTTGTCTGTATAGTTAATATTATTTTAATAATTCGCAAACTTTTCACCGCAGATTGCACTCAACTCAATAATAAACAGGAGGAAATGTGAAACTGAAAGATTTCAGTCTTAAAGTATTTCTATTGCCTGGCGTATTAGCGATGACAGTTCTTTTAGCCGCCTGTACTCCGGCAGAAACCACCCCAAGGGTCTGGATAGACTATCCGAAAGACGGCACCCGCTTCGACAAACCTGGGGCAATGACCATCACCGCGCATGCAGCCGCGCCAGCCGGTATTGGATATATCATTTTCAGTGTCAATAATGTTCCCTTTTATCAGCAAGAGCCAGGTGTGGAGGGTGCGCCTTTCTCGGATTTTGAGATCCCCTGGTCGCCCGCTGAAAATGGGTCCTACTCACTTGATGTTGCCATGTATGACATCAACGGAAATTACGGTGGCTCTGCCTCCAGTCGGGTTCAGATCGGCGCGCCGGAATTGGATGATCCGACCACTGTGCCAATGGATATCACGGTTACCCCGGTGATCACAGATACACCCACCCCGCCGCCAGATATGCCGACGGCAACCTACACCCCGACGGTCACATTAACTGTGGCAGCGCCGATCACCATCAGCTTTTATGCCGATCAAATCTCGATCTCGCCGGGTGAATGTGTTCAACTATCCTGGACAGTGGAGAACGCGGATGAAGTGCTGCTCGATAATTCACAGGTCACTGCATCCGGTACATCGCAGGCTTGCCCGTCGTCCACGCATGAATATGTTCTATCCGCCACCAGGGGGCAGCAATATCGCTATCAGCAAATTACGATAACGGTGAATGCGCCATCTGATACTACCCCACCGCCAGTACCTCAACCGATGGTGCCATCCAATGGATTGCACATTGCCTGCAAAGCCAGTCAAACCCTCGTCTGGATGCCTGTGACCGACCCAAGCGGCATCAGTGGATATGATGTGGAACTTCTGAAGAATGTCAGCGGAAGCTGGCAGAGTGTCAAAAGCTGGAATAATGTATCGGGAAAACAGGTAACTGCGTCGGTCGATTGCGGACTGGAATATCGCTGGAGAGTTAGGGCGGTCGGATAATGCCGGCAATAAGAGCGCCTGGTCCAATTGGGTAACGTTCATCATCGATCTAAGCTGAAGGGGTTGACATGCAGAAAAAAAACCGAAAATGGCTGATCGCCGTAATAATTGCTGTCCTTCTTTGCTGCCTGCTCATCGCGCTGGGACTGTTGGGCGCCTGGTATTTCAGGACCAATCAGAAAGGCGCCGGACCAACCGTGTATTTCCACACACCGGATGACGGAAATGTCCTTGAGGCAGGCGGGCTTGAAGTGATTCATATCGTTGCAACTGATCCCATCAAAATCTCTAAAGTTGAATTTTGGGTGAACGGAGAACTTCTCGCAACTAAAAAAAGTTCTTTACAAAAGGGGATATCGCCTTTCCCATTTGTGACCGATTGGACGCCGCCTGAGGCAGGTGAGTATTCATTGATCGCCAGGGCATATAACACCGCTGGCGGGAGGGCATACAGCGAGATAAAGGTAAATGTCGGCGATGCAATGGCTCTTGCGGGGCCGGATGGGGATGACGATGGCTACCCGGATGACATGGATGAATGCCCTGAAGTCGCAGGCGTCGCTCCGGATGGCTGCCCGGTGGAGAGACAGGATGCAGATGGCGACGGAGTGGAGGACGCCCTGGATGAATGCCCTGATGTTCCTGGTGCGTTCGTTTCTGAAGGCTGCCCTGACCGCGACCTTGACGGTGTACCGGATGAGCAGGACGTGTGCCCGGATGAAGTCGGCGCGGCTGAATCCGGCGCTGGAGTGGGCTGCCCGGATGTAAGCGCTGAAGACCGGGATGGCGACGGAGTCGCTGATTCTGTCGATGCCTGCCCGGATGAGCCTGGAGCTGTGGTCAATGAGGGCTGTCCGGCTGGGGCAGATGCTCCTTCAGGCGGCGGTGATGGGGGTGATGATGCGGCTACAATTGATTCGGACGGCGATGGGTTGATCGATGAAGCGGATGCCTGCCCATTCGAAGCCGGTCCATTGGAGAATAATGGCTGTCCGGCGGATGAAGATGGCGGCATTGCGGCGCCTGGGGATGAGGGCGATGCTGATGGCGACGGTATTGCCGATGGCGAAGAGGGCAGTGAAGGCATATTTGAAGCGCTCGACTTTTTATTTGGGGGAATTCAAATTACAAACTTTGTTGAATTCCAGGCTTTGGATTTTCAGGTCAATGAAGAATATGATGAAGTGTATTGTTATGCCTCGCTTACACAGGATCCACCAGACCATTATGGCCCGTTTAATTTTGAGGGAGAACGATATTGGGATATCACCGAATATATGGGTAGTATCATGGTTGGAGTGTCAGCGGGTGAAAGTATTGCCGGTGATGGCAGAATGTTATGGGTACAGCGGAGCGCCTGGCAGCAGCGATTTTCACTTTATCGGGCGTTACACCGCAACACACCCCGAGGCTGATTGGGATGGGCATGTCATCACAGCGGTTGTGAATCAAGCAGATCAACCGGAAGGGGCTGCCGAAGCTGATACAGAGGGATTCCAGGCTACATACCGCATATGTGCTGGTTCCTGCGACTCCTCTGGTCTACCAGCGCCGTATCTCAGCCACATGCGAATTGCGGGTGAAGAACACCTGATATGGACCTGGCTTGGGAATTATTCGAACATCGAGGAATTTAAGGTTTATGTCAATGGCAGCCATAGTTTCTCCGTCAGAGCCAATACAAATTTAACTTCAATTGCAGATTATGAACCGATCTGCGGCGTGCGTAACTCATTTCAAGTGGCTGCCTCTGTAGGCGATCGTGAATCCCCGCGCAGCAATCCAGTTGTGTTGGAAGGTCAACCATGTGACCGAAAAGTGCGGGTCACATTTGAACGGATCTATATTCATGATATGGGGGACGAAGACCGCAGCGGCCAGATAGGCCCCGTCTTTGGCAATTTCTGGGCGCAGGGCAGTGAAACTGGTGATCTGCGCTTCAATGGGAATGATTACCCGCATGGGATCACCATCAATACCAATGGCGGAACGAGTATTGGCAGCCTGTTCAGCACCATCCACACCCAGTTGGATCAACCATGCAGTGGATTTTCCTGCCGCGACTTACTCTGCCCCGGAAGTCACTTTTGTAGAGATAGAAGTCGCACCCGATACTGACCTGACGGTCGGCGCGGCGATCTATGACCGCGATTGGCGCGATACCGATACCATCATCCGTGCTGAGGAAACCATCCCGTTTGATGATATTCAACCCGGACATCATGTGCTGCGCAGCGGCAGCGTGGAAGTGACCTATTGGATCGATATGATTGTCGCCGCGGATGTGGGCGACCTGCCTGACCTGCGCATTACAGAGGTAGAGAAAGCTGAAGGCAGCGGCCAGATCCGCTCCTGGGTGACCAATATGGGTGGTTCGATCATGAATCAGACCATCCGCCTGGATTATTTTGACCGGGATACAGCGGAAATGTTGGAAAGCCAGGTCTTTGAGAACGTTTCAATCGGAACAGGTGAAGGCAGGTGGTTCCAATCTATCCGGACGGATGTACCCATGTATGGTGTGAGAGCCTGGATCAACCCGGACCATCGAATTGCGGAATCTAACCATGATAATAATATGTATACCGCACCTCAATTAATACTGGTTAGCCTGGAGCAGATCCAGGCATCTTATTGTGAATTCTTTGTCAGCCAATTTACGGAAAATAGTTATGAATTTTCAGTTGGCTATGGATTGGATGCAGATCATATAACCTGGGTGGCGGATCGGCTGCGTTACCCGGCTGCCGGGTACATGCGTTATGACCGCTGGTTGACCGAGGAGGAAAACCTTAGCCCATCCTGCTAGGGAGGACTCGAGATTTAACGTCCAGCTTCCGGTGCCGGAAGGGTACAATATCTATATTCGCATGAACGGTTGGGAAAACGATGCCTTTTTCGATGATTTTCTGGGTGTACTATTCGTAACGATAGGTATGGATGAATACATGACTGCTGATGGTCTAACAGGTCACCGCCGGTCAGAAGGGATTTCCACAGTTGAATGCACAGATGGTGAACCGATCGGCCCGGACTTCTTCGGGTTTACCGCATGGTGGAGGGTTACTAGGCTGGAGTAATGCTGGTCTTGATGCAGGCTGAATAGGAAAATGGATTGACCCTGATGCCATAATTAAGGAAACATGAAACGATCAAGCAAGCTGGTTTATCAAATTGGGCTGCTATTCTCTAGCATGCCATTCCTCATCTCGCTTCCATTTTTTGGATTTGGTGTATATAAAGTTGTCGACACATACATCAAGCTGCAGGGAACCATTGAGACCGAAGGTGTGGTAGTGGATAACGACCTGGCAGCTTTTTGGCGATGGGGATTCTGCTTATGTGCCGGTTGTCAGATTTACAAGCGAATCTGGAGAGAGTGTGCGTTTTACGGATAGTGTCGGCAGCATCCCTCCCGCCTATGAAGAAGGTGAAAAGGTAAAGGTCTTGTATCACCCGGACGATCCCAAAGAGGCGTATATCAAAACTTGGTTTCGTCTGTGGTTTGGATCGATCATCTGGCTGTTGGTTGGGATATTACCTGTCACAATCGATCAAATTGTACAGAGGGCAGCATACAAACAGATGAAAGAGAGATTCAAATCTGAATCCAAGTACAGCTGACTGGTAGAAAAAGGGAGGTTTGTACATATAAATAGCCTAATAAGCTACTGCGAATATAGGTGCATAAAATGCAAGGTACTGCCAGCCTTAATGATTCTTGCAGTCATTTTAATCATTTAGAGTTGTTTATGTGTTATGGGAAGAGCCACCGGTGGGGATCGAACCCGCGACCTGACGTTTACGAAACGCCTGCTCTACCAACTGAGCTACGGTGGCAACCGCAGTATTATACCATTTACATCCATGCTTGGAGGTTGATTTTCTATTGAAATATGCCATTTTGATGCGATCCGAATTATTGATCCTGGAACCATTCACTCTGCCAGTTAAGCACGAATTCGATCTGCTCTTTTGTTTCCGGGCTGCTGATATGATCCTCCCGAGGATCTTACGTAGGGAGATGATCTGCGTTAACGCTTGATTTCCGCTCATTCCCTGCTCCACCAGATAGCAGCCCACCACGGTGCCGGTGCGCCCGATCCCGCCAAGGCAATGCAGGTAGATATTCCGGCCTTCGCTTATTTGCTGCTTGATCAGGTCTTGGATCTTCCGCATTTCGTCTTTGGAGGGAATCCTGAAATCCTGAATCGGGTGTTTGAAATATCGTATCTGGAGTTTTTTGGGCATGTTTGCGAGGAAAGGCAGGTAGGGCGAGCGCACCATTTCTTGTTCTTTGGTCAGATCGAGGAAGGTATTCACTCCGGCGGAAACAAGTTGGTTGATGATATCTTCAGGTCCTTTACCAGAAAGCCAGAGGGGATACGCTCCTGCCAGAATTCGGCCTGGTGTTACCCAGTAGGTATCCATGGGTGCATAAGGTGTCTTTGTCATTTGCGAATCTTCCCTTTCTGCAAAATCGTCTTTCCATATTTTTCACGCAGTTCATCGACGGCTTGATGTAATTTTATCTCACGCTCCAGTTGGGGTTCAAACAGCGACATCTGGTGCCAGCTCTCGTCCAGGTCGCTTACCCCGACCCCCAACAGGCGGATGTGCTGTCCCGGTTTCCAAAAGGAGTGGAAAAGGTGCAAAGCCTTATCGAGGATGACACTTTCCAGGTTGGTTGGTATATCCAGGTGGGCCTGGCGGGTGTATGTCGAGAAATCCGACAACCGCACTTTGACGCGCACCGTGCAGCCGCTGATCGCTTTTTCACGGAGCCGGCGGGCAACTTTCTCTGCGAGCCAATGAATGGTTCGCTCGATCTCAGCCGGGTCATTTGTATCCTTCTCAAAGGTGGTTTCCTGGCTGATGGACTTGATCCCATGCAAAGTGGTGACTCGGTGAATTATCAATGCCCTGAGAAGCTCGTGCCAGGTAGTCTCCCGTCTTCCCAAGCCATCGCCGTAAATCCGCGGGTGAAGCTTTGGCAATATCGCCGATGGTTTTCATACCGAGGGCGTTCAGGTGGGCGACCATTTTTGGACCAACCCCCCACATGGCGTTGACTGGCAGCGGAGCGAGGAATACTGCTTCAGTACCTGGTGGTACCACTTTGATCGCCCGCGGAGCCACGCTGCCTTTCTTTTCTGCTTTTCCGGCATCGGTGGCGATCTTTGCGACCAATTTATTGGTAGCTACCCCGATGGAGCATGGCAGATTTACATCCATACGAACGCGCTCCTGTATCTGCCTGGCGATCAATTCCGCCGATTGGGGCAGGTCGCTGATATCCACGAATGCTTCATCGATGGATACTTCCTCAACAAGCGGGCTGATCTCATGAAAAATGGCCATCACTTTATCGGAATAGGCTCCGTATTCTGAATGGTGGCCGGAAACGAGGATCAGTTCCGGGCAGAGGGCTTTTGCCCTTCCAGTGGGCATGGCAGAACGCACGCCATATTGCCGGGCTGCGTACGAGCAGGACGAAACCACCCCACGCTGACCGGGTTGCCCGCCAACTGCAAAGGCTTTCCCAACAAGTTCAGGATTCTTTAATTCTTCCACAGAGCAGAAGAACGCATCTTGATCGATATGCAGTATTTTCCTTGCCATAATATAGATAATTTATTCTATAATATATCCGCGCTGAATACAACGAAAAATATATTATGAGTATTATGTTATATGAACTATCTGTCAGGTGGCGTTGAAAAAGGGGTTGAAATAAAGCCGACTTTGATTTATGCTGATGGCATGAAAAATCAAACATTGGTTTTATCCTTCACTCTTCTGGTTATCCTATCCTCTTGCATTGCACCAACTCCTCTGTCTCCAAGCCAGGAATCAATTTCGCCATCGGTCGAGGTCATTCAGTCGCCGACCCAGGATTTGAATCTATCGACTGCGACAATCATCCCTATCCCTGTTTTGACTGCAACCATAGAATTTAACAAAGAATCCGTAAATCTTATCCAATTTGAGATGTTCGCTCTAACTACCGGATGGGGAATAGGAAAAAGCGCTGATAACACCCCGATGGTCCTTCGTTCAGCAGATGGCGGACGTACATGGATGGATACGAAGTTACCCGTCGATGTATCGATATATGACGGATTAAAGATGGCGGGTTACTTTCTGGATGATCAAACCGCCTGGGTCGCACCATTCAACGAAAGCCGATATCCTCTGTCTGAGAACTCGGTATGGCGGACTACTGATGGAGGAAAGACCTGGAATATCTCTTTGATTCAAACAAAAGACCTGATGGAGTCTTATTATGTCTCCCAAATTAATTTTGTTGATAATCAAAATGGCTGGTTTATGACCCATGTAGGGGCAGGTATGAATCACGATTACATCGCCATTTACCGCACAACCGATGGCGGGATAAACTGGGAACGAGCTGCCGATCCGATGAATGATTCTTCAGGGATCCAGGGCTGTCAAAAAAATGGATTTGTATTCAGCGACTCTCAAAATGGCTGGCTGACCGGAACCTGCAATGGCGTTGCACCTGGCGTCTTGTTGTTCAATACGAAAGATGGCGGCGCTACGTGGAATCGTGTTGAGCTTGATGATCCATATGGATACTCTGGTTTATACCAAAGTTTTGATGCCGTTTGCAGCTCTCAGTACCCGGACGCATCAATCGGTCTGATCCACCTGGAAGTTGCCTGCAAAAACATGGCTGCTCCTATGGATCGTCCGATCGTGACGCTGTATACCAGCCTTGATGGGGGAGATTCCTGGGTCCAAAAGTCAATTCCACCTGGTATCTTGAACTATCTACCGGAAGACGGGTTGATGGTCATCGGTGAAGAAGTCAGTATATCGTGGGATGGTGGGGATAGCTGGGAAAGACAGCCGAATGCCCCCGAAGGTTTGTCTGCGCAGTTTGTTGATGGTGAATATGGATGGATCTTACCTTCCAGCGGCAAAGACATCTTCCAGACTGTTGATGGCGGTAAAACCTGGCAGAGCATAACGCCTTTGTTGGTTGAATGAAGTGCAAGGACTATTTTTCTGGGTTACGAATAACTCTGTACATGCTGTAAGGTTTCCAACGATTATCTGTGAATAAAAACTCCATGTCACCGTTCAATACTGCAAGATCGATGTAATCATCAATCTCCTTGATTGCGCTTTTTGGCAGGAGAATAAAATCCAATTGAGGATCCTGAATCGAATTTTGGAAACTCACCAGATCATTGAAGCGTAACTTTACCTGGTTTTCTGCAAGGCGGGGAAGATATCTTATGGGATAGTCTGTCAGGATCAGCGTATCATTCCCATTTTGCTGGATGATATCGTATATCTTTTCATTCAATCTGGCATTAAAGATTTGCCTCTGGAGCGCTTCTTGACGATCAATTAATTTCTGATCACTGACCTGTGATAAGTAGAAACCTGTTCCAACAACAAATAATAGCAAAATTGAAATTATCGGAATTTTCATTAACTTGATCCGCATAAATACCGGTTTCAACAGTTCCAGAACCCTATCTGTCGCAACACCACAGACGAGAGCTACCAGCGGATACATCATCGCCAAATTCCTGTGATCATAACTGGAATAGACCGACCAGATCAGCGTGTACGGGAGAATTACGATAGCGACCAGGTAGATTAGCTTGCGCTCTATGATGGCAATAGATGGAATACATAATCCGAAAAGAATCAGGATATTCCCAAGCGAGGTCAATGATTGGAAGCTTTGAATGACTAGATTTGCCCTGTCATATGCTGTATTTGTTATGTCACCTATGAGAGCTATTTCTGATTTATCCACTCCCCGCAATATATCAATTTGTTTGTAAACGTACCAGGGCAGAACGAAAAGGCTGATATAGATCAGTGGGATGATCCATTTTCGAAGTTTCTGCCTGAATGAGAGTTGGCGATCAGGGAGGTAATACCCAATGAAAGCAAACAAGGCATAGAGAATCATAATTAACAAGCCGGTTTGTTTGGTAACAGCGGCTGCGCCGGCGAAAATCCCGCCAATTACGTAAGCCTTTTGAACATCATCTTTTTGAGGATCAATTCTCAGCAGGCTCGTAAATGCCATAAACCCGAAGAATGCAGCCGGTATGTCGCTATACCCTTCGATGATGTATTCTCCTAAAAGCGCCCTCAAAATATACGCTGATATTGCTAATCCTAGAAGGTATCCATAATTCTTCCTCTTGATGAATAAATCGACAAAAATGAAGAGAATTGCCATGGTGAAAATTGGAATGATCGATTTTGCAAATAACTGAACCTCCGTATTACCTGTCAGAACGTAGGTAATTGACCAATTGATTGGATTTAATTGTGGGTAGTTCCAGGTACTTAGAGGTAGGTGGTTTCCAGCCCAATCGACTGCCCAGCGATTCCAGGAAACGATTGCATCCCAACTATTAAATACGCTCCCGATATTTGTTATGAAAACCCGGAAAATCCATACCAGTGAAAAAATTGCAGTGATGGCAAAAATACCTCGGATAAATGCGGTTATTATATTTGCGCCATTCAAATTTTCTGAGCCAGGCTTAACGGTGGATATGTATTGATTGATTCTCCCTGATATCTTATGATAAGAAATCTCAAATGATGTGAGCAATAGTTTTCTGTATAAGTAGAAAATTGAAAATACTTCTGCCAGAATCAAGATAATTAATACTGGCCTGGAATATAGTTTCGCAACTGTAAGTATGAAAACCAAAATATAATTCGATAAAAGACTTAACCCGAAGATTGTTAATAATCCGCGTATAAATGAAAAGGAAGTTTTTGATAATTTGTAAATAAGCAATCCGGGCAGCAATGCAACCTGTAATATTCCAAAAACGCCGAAAAAAACCATACATGCACTCCTGAATAAAAGCAAAACACATTTTGTGTTTCAAGGATTATTATACATGCTGCGGATTATTTTTTTACAATCGCACTTATAAATAATTAATAAACAACCAGGCTGCCTTTATAGCAGCCTGGATTTACGATCTTCTTATTTTCTACTGGTTAGGTTGAGTACCAGCCGGGCAATCAGGGTTGGAAAAACGAGCCTGTCCCTTCATTCCCCGACCTGTTTGTGGCGAATTCCCATTGCCACGATCAGTGTTGCTGCCATTCATTCTGTTACCGCGCTCCTTCATCCAATCTGCTTGTTCCTGGGTGAGATCGCCATTGATGACTGCCTGGTCAATGGCAGTATCGTGTGCGGTTTTCATCATCGCTTGGAATTCGGCGATCGTGAATCCTTTGGAGACGGCAATATCTGCCAACGTCTCTCCAGCTTCAATCCGGGATTCTATCTCAACAACCGGTACACCAACAGCTTCTGAAAATGCGCTGATCAATTCGTCATGCAAAATTCCATCTTCAGCGCCAGGAGTTTCCGAGCGAGGTCCTCGTTGACCATACATCGTTGCAGATGTGGGAATCTCTGGCGTGTTTGAATCCGCAGAAACGACAGAGGTCGTTCCCAGCGCAACAACTGTTATGGCGATCAATACTAAACTTGCTATTCCAATACTTTTCATTTGTTTTATCTCCTTGTTTTGATAAGAGGTTAACTCTGTTGAAGATAATCATAACTAAAAGATTTGAAGAACTTGTGAAGATGTTTTGAATTCGCCGTGAATTTTTGCCTTTGCAAAGCCCAAATAACCTAATAAAACTTGGTTTGTTGACACAGATGCTATAATTAATTTGTTACAGTAATCATGGAAGACATGTAACACTTTACCTCTTCCAGAAATATCAAAGATATTCATATTCAAATAACGGAGCGGAGGAAGCGATGGATGGAATGTTTCTGAATGTGCTGTGTAAGAAGGAAGACAAAGACGATAAAAAAGACAAGAAAGACAAAAAAGACAAGAAGAAAAAGAAAAAAGACAAGAAATAATAGCAGTTCCTCGTGATTAACAAAAATCCACCAGAGGTGGATTTTTGTTTAGATTTTGGTTGATCGAACGAAGCTTACACGCTAAACGCCCAATCCCCAGATCGCAAAACTGGTTCCACCGTGCCATCAGGCAGGATACCGTCAATGTCCATTTTGTTCGACCCAACCATGAAATCGACATGAATGACACTTGTGTTTCCACCCTCCGCTGCGAATGATTCATCGGTCAGGTTGCCTCCACCTTTCAGGGTTGTTTGATATGCATTGCCTAACGCCAGGTGGCAGGCAGCATTTTCATCTAATAGGGTGTTGAAAAATAGTAACCCTGATTGCGAAATTGGGGAACTGTACGGCACGAGCGCTACCTCACCCAGGCGGCTGGACCCTTCATCAGAGGCGAGCATCTTTTGTAACACTGCCTCTCCAACCCTAGCGGAAGCGTTCACCACCCGGCCGCCCTCAAAGCGCAGGGCGAAGTCGTCGATCAACGTGCCTCCATAGTTTAATGGCAGCGAAGAATGGATCACGCCATCTGCCTTATCTTTATGCGGAAGCGTAAAGACCTCCTCCGTTGGTAGATTAGCAATAAAAGGGATCCCGGTGGATGTCATCTCGCTTGCAGCGCACCATAAAGCACCTTCGGGAAATCCAACGCGGAAATCAGTTCCCGGACCGGTATAGTGGAATGACGCATAATTTTTAGCGTTCAAGTATTCCGATCGAGCTTCAAGGTTGTGGACATGCGCTTTCCAAGCTGCAATTGGATCAGGGTTATCGACGCGACAAAGCTTGAAGATCGTCTCCCACATCTTCGCCTCACGCTCCTCATCCACTAAATTCGGAAATACTTTGGCAGACCAGCCCGGAGTAGGGACGGAGATCACCAGCCAGTTGACATGATTGTTACTGGTGATCTTCAAGAATGGATCCAATTTCTTCCAAATGTTTGTAGTAAATATGGAAACAAGATCCGGGTCCTGCCCTTTCAATAGATCCGGGTTCCCGCCAGAGATGCTGATAACAGCGTCTCCACGCTTGACGGCTTCGTATGGACCGGTCGTCTTCCAGGTTGATATCTCTTCAAAAGAATCGCGTGGCGCATATTGAAATCGTAACAGTTCAGTTTGCTCGTCGCCCCACATCACATCCACCAGGCGTGCTCCTGCCTGGTAAGCACTTTCAACCAAGGCACGCACAAATGGTGCAGCACTGATCGGTGCGCCATAAACCAGCGGACCACGGATCAATAATCGCTGCCCTTTCTGTAAATTCAAACCAACATTGATTGCCAGGTTGGCATACTCTTTCATCATTTTGTTGAATTTTATATCAGCCATTTATTCACCTCTGAGTGTCTGAAGAACTATATGATTTAGTATTACTAGATCGTTGTACGTTGCCCGGTATATTTTGACCTATAACCCGGGAATTTGGACATTTCATTTTTTGCTTTGTCGCTATTTAACCAGTCTATAAGCTGACGGATTTCAGGTCGTTCGATTGAGGATCGTAGAAAAACCAGATCGTACTGCTCCTCGATTAAAGGAATGAACTCCAATCCATATTGCTCTGCTGCAGCCTGAAGCCCTAGCCCCGTGTCAGCTCTTTTTTCGGCAATTTCAAGACATACTTCGGTATGGGTGCTTACTTCCTGATCGTAACCAAGAATGCTGGTAGTTTTAATACCCAGTTTATTGATCTGAGCGTCAAACCACACCCTGATACCGGAACCATCCTGGCGATTTATGAAACGCACACCTTCTTTTGTAAGATCAATAACGGTATGCAGATTGGATGGATTTCCAGGTGTAATGATCAACCCGATTGTCCTGGTGGCGAGGTTGATCAACTCCACTTTCTTACCAGGTAGAATTTTTTGTATGAATGGGATGTTGTAGCTATCGGTTATCTCATCCCAGAGATGGCAGCCTGCAATATCTGCCTGGTTATTTTCCAGGGCGATTAATCCACGCAACGAACCAGTGAAATTTACTACAAACTTGAAACCTGGCATGATCAAATCAAAGTTAGCTGACATCCAGGCGACCATCGGATCATGGCTGCCAAAAAATCGAATGGTGGAGCTATCAGATGGGACTGTATCGATCTCAACAACACTTAACCGATCCAGCGCTTCTCTGATAGATCCTTCTATTCCACCTGTCGTATAGCCTGCTCTAAGCATCTCCAATATAAAAGCCTCTGACTTGTGGAGTAAATTGGCTCTACGAAAGGGAATGAATTGGTTGGGGGTCTTTCCAAATATGACAACCGTGCCTTGCCCAGCATGGCTGCTTACCAGCCCTTGTTCGGAGAGGAGTTGATATGCTTTCTGAACAGAGCCGACGGTACATGACCAATCTTTTGCGACTGATCTGACAGATGGCAATTTTTGACCAGGTTTAATCTCACCGTCGATAATTTGTTTTCTAAATGTATCAGCCAGTTGATTGTATATGTAATCACTTGGAACCATAATTTATTTTAGCATCTTTATAGAATTCAGAGCGATTAAACACTATCTATGAAGTGTTACCTCGGAGCAATTGCAGTTGAATTGCGTATAATAAGGTCCCCAGGAATGGTCAATTGGCGCTGATGCAAATCCACCCCCTTCAAATGAGCGATCAATAAACGAACAGCCTCCACCAATAGATCGTCTGCCTGTTGTCGAAATGTTGTGATCCGCGGCCAAACCTTGCTGACGATAGACAAGTCTTCAAAACCACAAATGGATAATTGACCAGGAACGTCCAAACCGAGTTCTCTGGCCGCATATAAAGCACCAACAGCTGCTTCATCATGGCCTGCGAATATTGCAGTGGGTGGACATTCCTGGCGCAAGAGTAGCCTGATAGCGGTCGTCCCCCCATCAAAAGTGTACTCCGTCTCCTGCGTATAATCGTTTTTTATATCTATACCACTTTCTTTCATCGCCTTTGCAAAGCCAGCTATACGATATTGGCTGGAGCGTAAATTTCTTGGGCCGGTGAAAATGGCAATTTTTGTGTGCCCGAGTGTGACAAGGTGGCGAGTGAGGAGATATGCACCTTTCTCATCTTCTCCGCTAACGCTTAACATTTCGGGGTTCAGATCCAGGGGGTTTACCTGAACAAGCGGTATTTTATACGTAGAAAGAAAGTCAATCAGGAAGCTATCAGAGTCGCAGGGAGGTGTTGAAACGAAACCATCGAAACGATGCTCATTCACCAGCTCCACAATTCTCTGGCGGGATTTAGGCCGATTTGGATAGTAATTTTGGATCAAAATTTCGTAATTTTCCTCATAACCAACATCCAAGAGCCTTGAAAGGAAAGTTGACGATGAATTATAGAAACCAGGATACATGATCACGCATAGGGAATAACTCTTTTTCTGCACCAAACGCCTGGCAGATTGATTCGGTACGTAGCCGGTATTACGTACTGCAGTCATTACCTGCTGCCGGGTGGCATCTGAAACATTCGGTTCATTGTTCATGACCCGTGAAACGGTTTTTATGGAACAGCCGGCAAATTTAGCAACATCTTTAATTGTGATTGTCATTTTATCTTTATGTGATTATAACCAAATCTTGAGATACTCACAAAAGATTTGGTCAATAGAGTAGCTCATCAATATGAATTGACAACGTTGTCAATTATTGTATAATAGATTAAACCAATAAATAAAAATTCCTGGAAGATGGTAAATAATGGCAGACGGCTTACATTCACACATGACGGGTAAAGATAGGTTGCTTGCATCGTTACGCCACGAGAGCATAGCTGAAGTACCATGGGTACCCTTTGCCGGTGTCCACGCCGGAAAACTGGGTGGCTATCCTGCTATAGATGTTCTGATGGATGAGGATAAGCTATTCGATGCCCTCCTGAAAGTAAATGATATTTACGATCCAGATGGACAGCCGATTGTGTTTGATTTGCAGGTGGAAGCTGAGATTTTAGGTTGTGAATTGGTATGGCCGAAAAATGGACCACCTATGGTGGCAGGTCATCCACTCCAATCAAAAAAGGAAATTCCGACCCTCTTGCCGAAAAAGGACGATGGTAGATTGCCGTTAATTCTAAATGTGATGCGCAGGATGAAAGAAGCAAAGGGAACAGAGACTGCGCTTTATGGTTTGGTCACCGGTCCTCTGACCCTGGCTTCACATTTACGGGGGACAGAATTGTTCATGGATACTTTCGATGCCCCGGAGTTTTTGCACTCCCTGCTGGATTATTGCGCAAGAGTTGCCATAAGGATCTCTGAATACTACATTGAGGCAGGCATGGATGTGATTGCCATTGTCGATCCTGTTGTTTCGCAAGTGTCACCCAGACATTTCGAGCAATTCTTGTCAAAGCCATTTTCAGAAATTTTCAGTTCCATAAGAGCGGCAGGCGTCTTTTCGTCCTTCTTTGTCTGCGGGGATGCCACAAAGAACCTTGAAAAAATGTGCCAAACCGAACCAGATTCAATTTCAATTGATGAAAACATTGATCTGGTAGTCGCAAAGCGGATTACAGACAAGCACAACATCACCATTGGCGGAAACATTCCACTCACCACACATATGCTTCTGGGGACCCAGCAGGATAATATGAAATTTGTAGTGGATCTGTTGGAAAAACTGGCAGACCCTGCAAACCAACTGGCTGAGAAAAACTTCATCCTCGCTCCGGGCTGTGATATGCCATACGACACCCCCATAGAAAATGTGGTCGGAATCGTCCAAGCAGTCAGAACACCTGACAGTATTCGCGACATGCTGCGAAATTATCATAGCCAATCATTTGCGGATATTGAAGTCTTCCTTCCGGAATACTCAAACCTTGAAAAACCGCTGGTAGAAGTGTTTACACTGGATTCGGATACTTGCGCGGCATGCGGGTATATGCTAGGTGCAGCTCAGAGAGCAGTCGGTGAATTGGTCGGACAAGCGGATATGATCGAATACAAATTTACAAAACCAGAAAATATTGCACGGGTGATGAAAATGGGAATTAAGAACTTGCCGAGTTTGTATATCAATGGGGAGTTAAAGTTTTCCTCGATCATCCCGGGGAATACTGAACTTATCGCTGAGATCAAGAAATGTATATGAATATCCATTTAGTTGGCGGTTTTCTTGGTTCCGGCAAGACCACTGCTATTGTCAACGCAAGCAAACAACTCATGGAGGTGGGGCAAAAAGTGGGGGTTATCACCAATGATCAAGGCAAGTACCTGGTAGATACCGCATTTATGACTATAAATGACATCCCTGCGGTGGAGGTTACCGGAGGATGTTTCTGCTGTAATTACCAGCAGTTGGACGAAAACATTGATGTGTTAATTGATAAGATCCACCCTGATGTGATCTTTGCGGAGTCTGTTGGCTCGTGCGCAGACATGGTGAGTACAGTGATGAATCCGCTGTTGACCTTAGGGAAAGAAAAGCTCACTCCTGGTAGTCTATCCGTTTTTGCCGACTGCCGATTGCTGCTCAGGCGCTTGAAAGATGAGCCGCTTCCTTTCAGTGATGATATCAGTTATATTTTCGATCAACAACTGGAAGAGGCTGGTATTGTTGTAGTCAATAAGATGGATTTACTCGATCCTGGTAACTTGCATCAACTCGAGGTTCTCACTGATAAAAAATGGCCTGAGAAGCGAATAATATTCGCATCCGCAAATAACAATGCAGATATCCAAAACTGGCTCTCCATAATCAGTCATTCAGATACTCGTTATTTGGGCAATCCAATAGATCTTGATTATTATAAATACGCAAAAGGGGAAATGAAACTGGCATGGCTGGATCAATCTATCATAATTCACTCTGGTTCGACGAATATTCGATCTGAAATAATCGAGCTAATCAATGATTTGATCGCTCAGATCGAGGATGCTGGCGCCATAATTGGTCATCTAAAATTTCTGATAGAAGATGACAATGTTCAGGCAAAAGTCAGTATTACCACTCAGCACCCGGCGGATTGGGAAAATCAGCTTCCAACCCTGGTGAAAGGTTCATGCAGACTACTTATCAATGCCAGGGTGGAGATGACCAGTAGGGAATTGGATGAAATCGTAAAGAAAGCAATCCAAAATAGCGAACTCCAAATTCTAGTAAATAACAATACCAGCTTTCATCCTGCAAAACCAAATCCAACATATCGAATGAATAACCCCAATATTTAGACTCAATACATATTAAAAGAGAAAATTTAGGTTAGTAATATTTGATGGTTGAGTAGAAATCCCAATTATTACATTTATCTCAATAATATGTTGTTGACAATTTGTTATCTAAATAATTACAAAATTCGATTGAAATCCAGTTGATTAATATTTGATTCAGGACTATGATTTGAGTAGCAAGAAAAATTTGATAGAAGGTAATTTCTAACAGGAGGTCTATAGAAGATTAATTCAATCAGTTTTTCATAACATCCAACATGCTTAATAATTTTATACAAGGAGAAAAAATGAAAAAGTCGTTTGGCCTGTTTGTTGCTTTAATTGTAGTATTTTCGATGCTGCTAACAGCTTGCGCGCCAGCTGCTCCGGCTGCCCCCGCGGAACCAGCTGCTTCAGCTGACCCGATGGAAGCATTGGTCGCTGCTGCAAAAGCTGAAGGGGAGTTAACTGTGATTGCACTTCCACATGACTGGTGCAATTATGGCGGCGCCATTGAAGGTTTCAAGGCAAAGTATGGTCTCAAAGTCAATGAACTCAATCCGGATGCCGGCTCTGGAGACGAGATCGAAGCAATCAAAGCCAATAAAGACAATAAGGGTCCACAGGCACCGGATGTTATCGACGTCGGTTTTGGATTTGGCCCCCAGTTGATCGAAGAAGCACTGGTTATGCCCTACAAAGTTTCGACTTGGGATAGCATCCCTGCTGAATCGAAGGATCCAGATGGACACTGGTATGGCGACTATTATGGTGTTTTGGCCTTCGAAGTCAATAGTGATGTGATCGAGAATGTTCCTCAGGATTGGGCTGACCTGCTCAAACCCGAATACAAAGGACAGGTTGCTCTCTCAGGAGATCCACGTGTATCCGCACAGGCACAAATGAGCGTCTATGCCGCGGCTTTCGCCAATGGCGGTTCAGTGGATGATGTTCAACCCGGTTTGGAATTCTTCAAAGAGTTAAATGATGCCGGTAATTTCGTGCCTGTGGTCGCCAAGCAAGCTACGGTTGCAAAGGGCGAAACACCCATCATTATGCGCTGGGATTACAATGCTTTAGCCGACAAGGATTCACTTGCAGGCAACCCGAATATTGATGTCGTCATTCCACCTAGTGGTGTGATTGCAGGTGTTTATATTCAGGCAATTAGCGCTTATGCTCCTCATCCAAACGCCGCAAAACTCTGGATGGAATATCTGTATTCTGATGAAGGTCAGATTGAATGGTTAAAGGGCTACTGCCATCCTATTCGCTATAATGATATGGCTTCCCGTGGTGTAGTTCCTGAAGAATTATCCGCAAAACTTCCCCCGGCTGACCTATATGCAAAGGCGATTTTCCCAACCATTGATCAGATCAATGTTGCAAAACAGGTAATTGCAGACAATTGGATGACAGCAGTCGGCGCCGATGTCAAATAAAACCTTGGTTCCAAATTTAAATAATAAAAGGGACGCACATATTGTGCGTCCCAAAAAAATTTCCACCTGGAAGAATTGGCTGGGAGTAATCCCATTCTTCCTGTTCATTATTATTTTCATTGGATTGCCGTCGATCTCCCTTTTCGTTGGAAGCTTTCAAGACGCACAGGGTAATTTCACATTTAAGAACTTCATCGATCTCACTGAACCATCCATCCTCTCGGCATATTGGGTCAGTATTCGCATCAGCCTGGCGACTGCGGTGGGTGGTGGTTTGCTGGGGTTTATGATGGCGCTAGCTGTGACCATAGGCGGGCTGCCGCGTTGGGTCCGGACAACATTAACAACTTTTTCAGGAGTGGCATCCAATTTCGCCGGCGTTCCGCTGGCATTTGCATTTATTGCCACACTTGGACGTACAGGGCTTGTAACAGTGGTATTAAAAACAATTTTCAATATCAATCTGTATGATAAGGGATTTAACCTTTATTCGTTTTGGGGATTGACTTTAACATATATGTATTTCCAGTTTCCCTTAATGGTGTTGGTCATCACACCAGCTCTGGATGGTGTAAAGAAGGAATGGCGCGAAGCTTGCGAGAGCCTTGGCGGTACCGGGTTCCATTTCTGGTGGCACATCGCATTACCGATTTTAATGCCATCCCTTTTGGCGACCATCATACTATTGTTTGGGAATGCCTTCGGCGCTTATGCAACAGCTCTATCGCTGACAGGCGGATTCATCAATCTGGTTCCAATCATGATCGGATCCCAAATCAAAGGAGATGTCTTGCACAATGTCGGATTGGGTTATGCGCTGGCTTTTGGCATGGTCCTTGTGATGATCGTTTCCATGGGCTTGTATTATGTACTGCGAAGAAGAAGCGAGAGGTGGCTGCGAATATGAAAAAGTCTCGTTTCTGGCACTGGTTCTGGATTGCCATCGGTGTTTTTTATTTTGTCATTCCTTTAATTGCTACTTTTGACTTTTCTCTACGGGCAAAAAAAGGAGTACTAAGTTTTCTGGCCTACGAACGGATTTTTACTGACCCACTTTTTACGAAAACGTTTACATTTTCATTGCTCATGGCGATATTTACGATCGTGGTCAGCCTAGTTTTGATTGTACCTACTGCTTATTGGATTCGTTTAAAGCTGCCCCAATTACGAGGTTTGGTTGAATTCATCTCCATGCTGCCATTCGTGATTCCTGCCATCGTGCTGGTCTTCGGCTTGATCAGAGTATTCAGTGGAGCGCCATTTTATCTGACGAACACATCTGTTGGCACAGATATCCTCCTCATCGCTGGATACACAGTTTTAGCCTTGCCATACATGTTCAGGGCGGTGGATAATGGTTTAGGAGCTATCGATGTTCGCACCCTGACTGAGGCAGCCTTGTCACTCGGGGCGAGTTGGCCAACCATCCTCTTGAAGGTTATCTTTCCGAACCTGAGAGCAGCGCTATTATCAGGTTCCTTCTTGACTCTTGCAACAGTCATAGGCGAGTTTACGATTGCCAGTTTCCTGGTAGGGATCAATGCTTTTGGCCCGTACATGTCTTTGATTGGACAAAATAAAACGTATGAATCGTCATCACTGGCTGTTATATCATTTTTGTTGACTTGGGCATTTATGGGACTGCTTCAATTATTCAATCGCGGCGGAACGCAAACTCTCGCTGGCGCACATTAATCGCAAGGGAAATGATACATGGCATTTCTAACTTTGGAAAACTTATATAAGACGTACGGTTCGATGAACGCGGTTGAAAACTTCAACCTTGTAGTGGAAAAAGGAGAATTTGTCTCCTTTCTAGGACCGTCCGGGTGTGGAAAAACGACTACGCTGCGAATGATTGGCGGTTTTGAAACACCGACCTCCGGTGTTATTAAAATAAATGGAGAGGACCTTACCAACAAACCGATCAACAAGCGCAATATCGGAATGGTATTTCAATCGTATGCCCTTTTCCCGAATATGACTGTCGGTGCGAACATCGGTTTTGGATTGAAGGTGGCAAAAGAGTCGCCCGAAGTGATTAAAGAACGGGTAAAAGAAATGTTGAATATCATCCATATGACAGATTTTATTAACCGCTTTCCATACCAGATGAGCGGGGGACAACAACAACGGGTTGCCCTTGCCCGGGCGCTGGCAATCCAACCCCAGGTCTTGCTTTTGGATGAACCGTTATCTGCATTGGATGCAAAGATCCGTTTGGAGTTAAGAACAGAAATTCGCGCGATCCAACAAAAATTGGGCATCACTACAATTTATGTAACCCACGATCAAGAAGAGGCCTTATCTCTCTCAGATCGAGTGGTTGTGATGCGGGCTGGTCAAATGGAGCAAGTAGGTACACCGTTTGATATTTACAATTTTCCGAGGACGCCGTTCGTTGCTGGATTTGTGGGCACGCTGAATGTTCTGAACGCGAAAGTTGAAAATGTGGCGGAGGGGAAGGTCAGCATCGATGGACAGGTTATCAAAACTTCACAGTCAATCCAGGCGAATGTTGGAGAGGTCATTAAACTGGCGTTGCGCCCTGAGATACTTTCTCTTCTCGAAGAAAATGGGACTCAGGTTTTAAAGGGTAAAGTGGAAAGCGTTACATTCCTTGGTGCGATCGTTCGCATTCAGGTGGAACTGGGAGAGAATAAATTCTTCTTTGATCTGTTCAACAAGCCGCATCTGGTCCTTCCTAAAACAGGCGAACTTGTGGACATTCATTTCCCCCCAGAGGCATGCCTTTTATTAGGGGAACACCAACCAAAATCAAAAAACAGTTAACGAAAGTTATTTATTAGAACGTAAATTGGCAGCAATCCAGATCATTGGATTGCTGTTTTTCTAATAATCAAACGGGTTGGCGGCAACTTCCAGGATTTTCTGCTGGAAAGCCAAAGCGGCTGCTTCACACGCAGATTGATCACCGGTGAGAATGGCGCCCATATAATTAGTCTCAGAAGGAGGTGGGGTATAAGATACCACTTTTACATCAGCGGATTTGAGAGCTGCGTCGAGACCCAGGCTGCCTTCCAATGGGGGGGCAATCAGATACGCTAGCGGTGATCCCAACGGCATGCTGCATATTTTAGACAGGTAACTGCCAGCCCGGGAAATGACATGCGGGAAGAAGGAGATGCTGCCATCCATATTCGCAGAATACCACCAGGCTTTTTGCTTCAGGTAGCAGACGGCTGCGTCTAATCCAGCATGGACTTCGTCCGGGTTGGGGCCGGCAAGCAGGGCAATAATTTCGCCAGAAAGAAGGCCCGAAGCATGTTTTGCTCCTGCATAAAAAGAATGCGCATAGATTACTTCAACATCCGCCATCTTAGTCGCCTCATCGATCGAGACATATAATGCATCATCGTTATCAGCGGTGATCAAACCCAGGCTGTGATGTTCCGGTTTGAGTTGAAGTAACTTTGCATAATCTGGCGATGCCTGTGAAATGACCCGAACAGCCAGCGGGCTGGCGATAATTGGATCCATTATTCCCATATTCTGTTATTCTCCTTACATCTGTTTCAACTTTACTCCAGATGCTTTCTGCTTGATCATCTTTTGAGCGAGCTGTATGGCATATGCGCCAGCTTCGAGCGGGTTGGTGCCGCCGTCAAAAATATTACAGATCACATCGCGGTCAGCATCGGTGTCTCCTGCCTTAGGCTGATACGCCATATAGGCGCTCATCGATTCTGCCCGGCCAAGGCCGGGTCGTTCTCCGATCAGGAGGATCAGGACGTCTGGTTTGATGAGGTCTCCGATGTCATTCATCACACCCACGCGGCAATATTTAATGAAGAATGGCGTCCCGAACGTCAGGTTGTTTGATTTGCAGCCGGCTTCAAGAACAGGAAAAAATTTTGCCAGATTCGCTTCAATTGCCGCAGCACTTAACCCATCTCCAATACAAACTTGAATACTGGGCGAAGAAACGCACTTTTCCTTGATATCTTTCTTTGCATCTTCATCCAGTCTTCTTCCCAGATCTGGGCGCAGCAGGTATTCCTGCCTTCCTCCCGTGATGCATGTTTGTACACGAAAAAGGTGAAACGAATCAAGCAGGTTTGGGTCGACATCACGATACAGGGTGTCCTGGGTTACGGCCAGGTCTGCTTGAAACAACATCAGTGACCGAGTGCGATAACGTGCACCAGCCCGGCCAGTACCAATCCGGGATGGGGTGACAGACATCAGTGCAGTTAGTCCTTCAGGGTCAACCGGGTTATCCACGCCAGGTTGTTTTCTAGAATCTTCTGTTGTTGGGTCAAGCAGGTCTATGGACAGCTGATGCAAAGAAGGATTAATAAAATTGGAATCTTGCAATGGGTTAGATATTTCCGGGTTCGGTGATGGTGTGGATGAATCGGGATGAATTAAACCAGAAGCATGCAGCTCCCTGGTAACCCTTTCTATGATGTCGTTCAATTCTTTATCGTCCATGATCTCACCGGGCTAAAAATATTGTGGGGTCGCCTGCTTTATCAGTCAGCCTGCCATTTTCCAAAATACCCATTTTCGTCATCCAGACTTCAAATTCCGGGGCAGGCTTTAAGTTGAATATCTGTCTCAAGGCAGCAGTATCGTGAAAAGCTGTGGACTGATAGGACAGCATGGAATCATCAGCCAGCGGCACACCCATGAAGAAGTTACAGCCAGCGGCTGTAAGCAGAACCGCAAGATTCTCGCTGTTGTTCTGATCGGTGCGGGCATGGTTGGTGTAGCAGACATCACAACCCATTGAAATGCCCGTCAGCTTACCCATGAAGTGATCCTCCAGCCCGGCGCGATGGATCTGCTCAGTGTTATACAGGTATTCCGGACCGATGAAACCAACCACGGTATTCACCTGGAATGGAGCGTAACGTTTTGCAAGACCATAATTCCGCGCTTCAAGTGTGAGTTGGTCCCAGCCGTGATGTGCGTTTGCGGAGAGAGCAGACCCCTGACCGGTCTCAAAATACATATAGTTCGGACCAGCCGGGTAGCAGTTTTTCTTCGCCATTTCGGAAGCTTCATCCAGCATACCGACAGAAATGCCAAAGGATTCATTTCCTTTTTGTGAACCGCAGATGGATTGAAAGACTAACCCGACCGGTGACCCTTTCTGCATGCAGCGCATTTGCGTGGTGACATGGGCTAAAACACACGTCTGGGTGGGAATTTCCCAAGTTTTTACGATATCGTATGTCATATCCAACAGACGGCTAACGGAGGCATAGCTGTCATCCACCGGATTTATGCCGATGACAGAATCTCCGCAGCCATATGAAAGTCCCTCATAAATTTCTGCTCTAATCCCCTCGGGAGAATCGGTCGGGTGGTTTGGCTGCAGCCGTGAAGAAAGTGTTCCTTCCATGCCAATGGTATTAACGCAATGGCGCACCACCCGTATCTTGCGTGCTCCATAGATCAGGTCCATGTTAGACATCAACTTTGTGACGGCTGCAATCATTTCAGAAGTCAATCCGGAGGAGATGCGGAAAATATCCTCACCATCATTCTTTTCGGATAAGATCCACTCTCGAAGCTCGCCAATGGTCCAGCCTTTGATCTCTTCATATACCAATGGATCAATGGCATCCTGGATAACTCGCGTGACTTCATCATCCTCATAGGAAGCAACAGGTGAATCCCGCAAGGCCCATAAAGGCAGCTCAGCAAGCACACATTTGGCAGCAGCCCGTTCCAGAGTAGAATCGCTGGCAACCCCGGCCAGTTTATCACCCGATTTTTCCTCGTTTGCCTTGCCCATTAAGACACGGATTTCAGGGAATTCGAATGTTTTTCCAAAGAGTTTTGTTCGTAGTAACATAAGAACCTGTTGACTAGTGACTGAAAACCAAGGTTTTTACTACCAAAGGTACCACCCGTCCATCCATCATGGGTGAACCGATATCGATATAGTCACCTTCTTCAAGCCCAACCTGGTCGATGACGAGCAGCGGCCTGGATCCGATCAAACCTTTCAGGGTCTGACCCACAGCCTGAGCGTAATCCCGCTTCAAGATGATGATCAGAGGTTTTCTTCCAGGGATCTCCCTGGAGAATAACGCCAATCCTTCTGCGACAAGGGTTAATTGTTTATAGTCTAATACAAAATCCAATTCTATCGAAACTGCAAACGTATCCACACCGGCTTCCACATCCCAGCGTTGCAGAGCAGCGCGGATTGAGTTTGCAATTTCCGATGGAACGACATCTGAAGCTGTCCATCCTGACCTGACAACTGGCACGTTTTTTAGGGGAAGTATGGCGGATTCTGCCCAGATGGTGGAACCGGATAAAGTCAAAGTTTGTGAACTTGCACCGAGGACGGTTGCTCGTTGTGTCTCCGCCGGTTTAAGTATTGTGTATGAAGAAATAGCGGGATTTTTCTTTAAGCTTTGCGAGATCATTGGACCGATATCCCCATGTCTTGCAATGCTGGCAATAGTCCCGCAATCCACCGGGTAGTAAAAGTAATAGCCGATCCCACCGGAGAACATCACCGGTTTACCGGCTCCGGAGATCGATGAGGGAAGTGTCTGATAGAGCTTGTCTGCCAACGGACTCGTTGTTCCTTCTATCAGATGGACTGTAACGGCGGCAACCTCATCCGCGATGTGCAACAGGTCTGAGATGGATGCTGTGCCTCCAATCTCCAGCTTGACTCCGGCTGCGTGCATGATAGCATACCCGGATCTGGTTATTCCGTTAACAATTCCGGTTTGCGGGTTCAACTCGATGATCCTTCCCCCATAATTCATGGCGGCTGTCGCGATCGTGTTGCCCTGTCGAAAGACAGCACAGTTGGCACTGCCACCGCCAATGTCAACGTTAGTAATGGTGGTGAAATGCTGCCGTGAGTAATTCGCAGCACCAGAACCTTTGCCAGCAATCACTCCTTCGAGGTTGGGTCCGGCTACCGTGACGACGAAATCACCGGCTAGTCCGGCGATTGCATTTAGAATTTGATCGGCATTGTTTTTTTTAGCAGTCTCGCCGGTGATGATGACCGCACCTGTTTCCACATTTTCTGGCAGCATGCCAGCAGTCTGATATTCTGCGCGGATGATCTGTGCAAGTTTTTCGGCATCGACGGTGTCGGTATCAAGCAGGGGAGTCAAAACAATGGAGCTCTCATGCAGAATCTTTCGATTGGCAATATCCAAGCGGGGAATTTGCCCCGGCTGATTAACCTGATTAAGAGATAGCTGGCTAAAGACAACCTGAGTAGTGGTTGTGCCGATGTCAATGCCAACACTTATGATTTCGCGTAAGTCGATCATTTTAATATAAGTTTTCCTCAGTTTATCTTTTCTCTATTATCCTTATTATCCTTATTTAAGCAAACCCAGCGTCAATAAAAAGTTGGCGAGACATTTAAAATATTCCTTCCAACTGCTTCTTGATCTTTTCAGCAGTATCCTGAAAATCGACAAGTTTTTGTTTTTCCTTATCAACTACTGGAGCTGGAGCGCGTTCTGCGAATGAACCGCTCAATAAATTGCTCAATCGTGAAATTTGTGATTGCACCTCTTTTAGCTCAGTCTGCAGGCGTTGGATCTCTTCGTCCTTGTTGACCAGTTCTTCAAGCGTCAGGTAAATTTCCACCCCAGAAACAATAATTCCTGGTTGGATATCTGACTTATCAGGTTTATCCATCACGGATATTTTCTCTTTATCGAGGTGGGATAGGCTGGCAATGGTGGCTGCCTGTTCAGAGAGAATGAGAGTTTTATCGCCTGCGGCGATCATGGCTTCCAGCTTTGTTCCGGGTTTGACGTTCTTTTCGGTGCGATAATTGCGGATCGCTCGAACAATATCCATGACCAGAGTGAAGTTCTGTACTGCGAGCTCGTCCTCTGCACAGAGGCCGTCTGCAGATGGCCAATCTGAGATCATCAGTGCTTCTTTCCAGCCATTTTGGGTGGTGAAGTTAGCCGGGTGGTTCTGGCAGGTTGTTTTCAGGTAACCCCAAATCTCTTCGGTGATGAATGGCACAAATGGATGCAGCAGTCTCAATGATGAATCAAGAACAAACACCAGATTTTGGACAGTGTAATAGGCCCGATCGCCACCAACAGTCATCTGCTGTTTGGAAATCTCTAGGTACCAGTCGGCAAACTCGCTCCAGAAGAACTCATAGATCTGTCGCCCGGCTTCACCGTATTGATGCGCTTCAAACAGTCGGTTGACGTCCGCGATCAATTTGTTCATGCGGGTCTGGACCCACCTGTCTGCCAATGTCCATTGCGGATCAGCAATTGCACTCGACGGGGCATTTGGCAAAGATGAAAGGACAAAGCGTCCGGCATTCCATATTTTATTAATGAAGTTGCGGTTTGCTTCCACCTTTTTAACGCTCAAGTTCATATCATTGCCGGGTGTTGAACCAACCAGCAGAGTGAAACGCAGCGCGTCGGTGCCCAACTCGTCCATCACACCCAGCGGGTCGATTACGTTGCCTTTGGTCTTGCTCATCTTAGCGCCGTTTTCATCTCGGATGAGTCCGTGCAGGTAAACAGTGTCGAAAGGCGGTTTTCCGGTGAATTCGATGCCATCCATGATCATGCGTGCTACCCAGAAGAAAATGATGTCATAGCCGGTTTCAAGCATGGAGGTTGGATAGAAATATTTATAATCCGGCGTTTCTTCCGGCCAGCCTAATGTGGAGAATGGCCACAAACCGGAAGAGAACCAGGTGTCCAGCACATCCGGATCCTGTTGGATTTTGGTGCTGCCGCATTTGGGGCAAATGGTTGGATCCACTCGGTTAACTATCATCTCGCCGCAATCCTGGCAATACCAGACTGGGATGCGGTGCCCCCACCATAGCTGCCGGCTGATACACCAATCCTGGATGTTTTCCAGCCAGTTGTAATAAACTTTGGAAAAACGTTCTGGAATGATCTTGATACTGCCGTTACGAACGGCTTCCAGAGCTGCTTCAGCCATTGGTTGAATTTTCACAAACCATTGCGTGGAAACCATTGGCTCGACAATCTCGCCGCCGCGTTGGGTCCTGGGTACATTGAGAGTATAAGGCTGTTCTTTGATCACCATGCCAGCTTCGGCCATATCTGACCAAAGTTGTTTGCGGCAGTCAAAGCGATCTAACCCTTCGTACTTCCCGCCGGTACTGGTCACTTTGGCTTTTTCGTCCAGCATGGTAAGGATCGGCAAGTTGAAGCGCAGCCCGATTGCATAATCATTCGGGTCATGACCGGGTGTGATCTTCAGCGCTCCGGTGCCAAATTCACGATCCACATAATCATCAGCGATCACAGGAATTTTGCGCCCAAGGATCGGGACGAGCACCATTTTTCCAACCAGGTGCTGGTAGCGCGAGTCTTCTGGATGTACTGCCACAGCGGAGTCCGCCAGGATCGTTTCGGGGCGGGTGGTTGCCACGGGGATAAATTCCCCGCTGCCATCTGCAAGCATATATTTGAAGAAATAGAGTATTCCCGGTTCCTCAGAATATTCCACTTCGAGATCTGAAACGGCTGTCTTTAATCCTGGCGACCAGTTGATCATACGCGGTCCGCGATAGATCAATCCCTTCTCGTAAAGGCGAACAAATGCCTCGCGGACAGCGACGGATAAACCGTCATCGAGGGTGAAACGGGTACGATCCCAATCGCAAGATGCGCCGAGACGCCTGATCTGTTTGAAGATGATATCGCCGTACTTCTGTTTCCACGCCCAGGTTCGCTTTAAGAATTCCTCACGCCCCAATTCTTCACGGGTTATCTCTTCTGTCCGTAAAATTTCTTTTTCCACTTGTAATTGTGTAGCGATACCGGCATGATCGCTGCCGGGAACCCACAACGTCGATTCGCCCAGCATACGGTGATAGCGGATCATCAGATCCTCCATGGAGACGAACATGGCATGACCAAGGTGCAGCTCACCGGTGACATTCGGCGGCGGAATAGTGATCACAAAAGTTTTGATGTCCGGGTCATGCCCAGATTCGTTGGGATCGTTTATTGGTTTGAAATATCCCTGTTTCTCCCACCAATCGTATAACCGTTCCTCGGTTGCCTTGAAGTCATATGCCTTTGCCAGTTCGATGTCTGCCATTCTTCCTCCATTAAATGAAAAACCTTTCAGTCCATGAGGACGAAAGGTAATCTTCCGCGGTACCACCTCGATTCACCCATTGGGGTGCTCTCTGTTACGCGATAACGGGCGCAACCGTGCCGTTCTACTTTTTACATTTCTTCGGCAATACAACCGGGTGACGTTCAGATTTTATTGACTGTGGGTGCTTCCAGCCAGGGCAACCCTTCTCTAACAGAAAACTTGATCTTACTCCTCCCGGAGGGTGATTAGATTATATCATATTCAAAGTTTGCATAAAAATTTCTTAGATCCTCATACTGCTATTATCAGATCCCTTCAACTAAAACCATATTTGTGTTCGATGATTTGTGTCTTAATCCTTTGGCAAAGGCATACTCAGGAGAATCCAACCATGTTTTTGCCCGCTCAACCGATTCAAATTCGAGGATCACCAGTCGGTTGGGCTGCCAATCTCCCTCCAAACAGCAGTCTGCCCTCCGCGTGCCAGATATCTGCCACCGTAAGCGGCAACAGCTGCCGGAGAAAGACCTTTATATTTGTTGTAAATTTCCTGGTCTGTAACTTCAATATCGACTATCACATAAGCAGCCATATGTTTTCCTAACGTTCCATACTTACGACTTGGGATTCCCATTTGTGCCAATTGTTGAATTTCTCTTTGACGACTTTCTTGCCTTCCCCTGGACAATCCAAGCCGGCCAGTTCCAAATCGGCATCGACCATAATGCGCACCAGTTCGTGGAACATCACCTTCGGTTCCCAGCCAAGAAGCTGCCTGGAGCGTGATGGATCTGCAAGCAGGAAATCCACTTCGGTTGGGCGGAAGTAGCGCGGATCGATCTCCACGTATTCCTTCCAATCCATGTTGACATAACCAAATGCTTCATCCAGAAACTCGCGTATTTTATGGGCTTCGCCGGTGCCGATGACATAATCGTCTGGTTTTTCCTGCTGCATGATAAGCCACTGAGCTTCAATGAATTCAGGTGTGTAGCCCCAATCGCGCCGGGATTCCAGATTGCCAAGATACAATTTTTTCTGCTTGCCAGCCAGGATGGCGGCCAGTGCATGGGTGATCTTTCGAGTTACAAATGTTTCACCACGACGGGGAGATTCATGATTGAATAGGATGCCATTCGCGGCGAACATGTTATAGCCTTCACGATAATTTCTGGTTACCCAGTAGCTGTACACTTTGGCGGCTGCGTATGGACTGCGTGGTTCAAAAGGCGTATCCTCGCTTTGCGGTGGATGTGCGCCGCCAAACATTTCGCTGGATGAAGCCTGGTAGAAGCGGGTTTTTATGCCACTTTGCTTAATTGCTTCGAGGATGCGAATCGTTCCGAGACCGGTGACATCGCCGGTATATTCGGGCATATCAAAAGAGACCCGAACATGCGACTGGGCTGCCAAATGATAGATCTCTTCCGGTTGAATGTTGTAGATCACATCTACGAGTGAACCGGGAGAGGTGACATCGCCATAATGCAGATACAGGGGAATTTTCTTGCCATTGTTGTGCGGGTCGCTGTACAGGTGATCGATCCGCCGGGTATTGAAAGAACTCGCGCGTCTGATCAAGCCATGGACTTCATACCCCTTATACAGAAGGAACTCCGCCAGGTATGAGCCATCCTGCCCGGTAATTCCTGTAATTAGCGCCTTTTTCATAGTTATGTCTCCAATCTTACAAATACTCAATAGAAAAACATTATTCAAATACCGAATTTTCGATACTAAAATTATAAACCATTCAGAGATGATAATCCAAAGATATTACGTGCAATTGGATCTAAATATAGAAAAAAATTTCTCGAATTTATGGTCTTATAACAAAACCTTACTGTTTATCGAGTGTTATATTTTCTTTTCTGAAAACTGAACGCCTTGCGAGCCTCCTCGCGAACCAACTCCAGCACTTGTTTTTTATAATCGGCAAATTCAACGCTGGTTTCCATTTCAATTATGGTGCGCGGTCGGGGAAAATCAATCTTGATCTCAGCTTTGATCCGGCCGGGTAGGGTGGTCATCACCAATATTCGATCTGAAAGCAGGATGGCTTCATCTACATCGTGGGTAACGAATAGGACGGTGCTGCGCTGTTTCTCCCAGACTTCGAGCAGTAATTCCTGCATCAACAACCGGGTTTGGGCGTCCAGGGCGCCGAATGGCTCATCCATGAGTAATATCTTTGGCTGATAAACCAGCGCCCGAGCAATCGCCACTCGCTGCCTCATCCCGCCGGAGAGCTGATTCGGATAAGCCATTTCAAAACCTTCCAGCCCTATAAGCTGGATATAGGAATCAACCAGGTCGATTTGTTCTTGTTTTGAAAGGGATGATTTCTTTAATGAGAATCGGATATTTTCAGCGACTGTCAACCAGGGGAAAAGTGTGTATGTTTGGAAAACCATACCGCGATCAGCGCCGGGGCGGAAAACAGACTGACCCTGGACAAGGATCTTCCCGGAGGAAGGATGCTCCAAACCAGCAGCCGCACGCAGCAGTGTAGATTTTCCGCAACCGGATGGACCGATGAGCGAAACGAACTCATTGGTGTTCACCATCAGCGAAGTATCTTCAACCGCCATAAATTCTGCGCTTTTAGATGATTTGAAGGTCACCTGAATATTCTTCATTTCAAGCATATTTTCGATCATACTCATCCTTTTCGATCCATCCAGTGGAATAGTTTTTTGTAAGAGATTTTGAAGGCAGTATCCGTGAGTAAGCCCAACACACCGATAATTAGTATTCCTAAAATGATGGATTCGGTTTGTAGGAAACGTTGGGCGCGCATAATGCGGTATCCAAGGCCGACGTTGGCTGCAACGAGTTCCGCAACGACCAGGTAAGTCCAAGCCCAGCCAAGGGTGATTCGAAAGGTATCCCAAATACCAGGTAATGCGTAGGGAAGGATGACATCTGTCAGAATCTCGCGGCGCGTTAACCCAAAAGTGGCGCTGACCTCGATCATTTCCCTGGGCACACCTTTGACGTTATCCATGATCATCAGTACTTCCTGAAAGAATGTGCCAATGAACAGGATTAAGATTTTCTGGGTGTCGCCCACACCGGTCCACAGGATGGTCAGCGGCACGAAGGCCACAGCAGGCATGTAGCGCACCAGATCGATCAATGGCTCAAACAAGCCTTCAAAAAATCGGAAGTTTCCCATTAAGATACCGATTGGGAGCGCCAGCAATGTCGAAACCAGCCAGCCAAGGGTGATGCGATACAAGCTGGCAGTGGTGTCCTGTACCAATATCCCTTCGCGAACCTGACGCACCAATTCCTGCAGCACTGATTCTGGGCTTGGCAAAAACAAAGGAGGTACAAGATCCAATGCGGTAAGGATTAACCAGATGAGGAAAACAGCGAGGATGAGAGAGGTTCCTGCAAGGAAGTATAACCAGGCAGGAATCTCAGCGCGAAGCTCCAGGAGCCGAAACCGCCGGCTCGACTCCTGGGTATTGATATCTGATATTTCGATATTAGACATTTTTTCTATTTCAAGAAACCAGAGTCAATCAGTTTCTGTAAATCTGGGATGGCATCAAATAGGCCGATTGATTTTGATACTTCAGCGACATCATTGATGATGATCAGAAACTCGCCGCCGAGTTCTGCCTGGTTTTCTGCCAATGAATAGAACTTCACTCCATCAAAAGCAGTGACCAGGTCAGCAGGATCGCTGCCGACAGCTTTGGAAATGATCGCCTGTCCAGCCGCAGGATCTGAGTTATAGAAAGCCAACGCTTCATCCCATACTTTCAGTAGCGCTTTTACCGATTCGGGATTGTTCTTTGCGAATTCACCACTTACCACCAGTACATCAGAGATCAAACCTGGTCGTTCTTCAGCCTTGTACAGGACTTTGGTCTCTGCGTTTCCTTTTAACACTTCACTAATGTATGGTTCATATGTGACAGCAGCGGGAACCCTGCCACTCAGAAGAGCAGTCCCGGCGTCGCTGGCTGGCATGGGGACTGGATTGATGTCTGCCAAGGTCATATTATTCTGGATTAGCGCATAGTTTAGTAACAGGTCGCTGGTTGCCCCTTCTTCATACGCAACATCCATACCGCGCAAGTCTTCAATTGAATTGACAGCCTGATCCGTTATGATCGCATCCGCGCTGGTGGACACATCTTCGAGTAGGACCAACTTCAGGTCAACTCCGGCGCTAAATAGTTTGATGGCGGTGTGAGTGGCAAGGTTGGCCGCTTCCATGTTGCCGCTGGCGAACGCTGCGTTAACTTCTTTGTCTTCCACAAAGTCCACCAATTCAACGTCCAGGCCATACTTCTCAAATAATCCTTTTTCCTGGGCAATCCACCATGGACCATATCCGATCCATGGCTGGGTGCCGATGCGAATTTTTACAGGTTGATCCGGCGATGCTGCCGGTGCACAAGCAGTTAACAAAGTAACCATCACGAATACGGTTAGAACAACAACTTTTATTGATTTCATTTCTTCTCCTTTATGATAATTTGGTTAATGACTGATCGATACTTTTTACTTCGTATCGCTATTCCAATACCTAACTACTCTGTTGACCTCAAACGTCCTGCCAGCGCGTGGGCATTCAAACCTTCGGCGCGGGCAATGATCTCTGCCTGGCTGCCCAGGTTAGCAGCGGTTTCCATGTTCAAACCAACGACGCTGATGATGCGTAAGAAATCCCATATATTGAGCGGGGAGGCAAAATGAGCGGTTCCACCGGTTGGCATCACATGGCTTGGGCCAGCGATGTAATCTCCCATCACTTCGCAGGATGCTTCTCCGATGAAAACGCCGCCGCTGGAAGTGATCTTCTCCAAATAGGTCCACGGATCGCGTATGGCCAGGTTTAAATGTTCCGGACCATATGCATTAGATAGGGAGATTGCCTCATCAATATCGCGGGTGAGCACTGCCCCACTATTATTCAGGAATGCTCCCTGGATAATTTCTGATCTTGTGAGATTGCAGTTGTCTTTCCCATTCAGCCAGGCTTCGATCTCATTTTGCACCTCCGTGATTAGTGTTTCTGATGGGGAAAGCAAAATTGCTGCAGCCAGGACATCATGTTCTGCCTGGGCTAGAAGGTCGGCAGCGACCCAATCCGGCCTGGCACTATCATCTGCAATGACGATAGTTTCAGTTGGTCCTGCTAATCCATCAATGCCAACAGTACCGAAAACCTGCTTCTTGGCTAACGTGACAAACAAGTTGCCAGGACCAACGATCTTATTGACCGCGCGGATGGTTTCTGTGCCGTAAGCCATTGCAGCAATCGCTTGAGCGCCGCCGATCATATAAATTTCATTGATCCCTGCGATTGCTGCAGAAGCAAGAATGACAGGGTGAATGTTGCCTGTCCCTCGCATGGGCGGGGTGACGATGACCATCTCTTTCACCCCGGCAACTTTTGCTGGGATGGCTGACATTAAGACTGTGGATGGCAATGGTGCAGTTCCTCCAGGGATGTAGATGCCGATCCGCTCGATGGGCCGCAGCAACTGACCCATCGTACCGCCCATCGATTGATCCATCCAAGAGATGGCGGGTTGTTTGCGGTAAAATGCTTCAATTCGATTGGCAGAGGTATTGAGCGCTGCTCGCAAAGTGGGGTCAAGGGAGACAAGGGCAGATTGGATAGCATCTTGCGATACCTTAGGGTTGATTACTTCTGAGCCATCCAGTTTACTGGTCCATTGCTTGATCGCAAAGTCTCCATTCTCTCTTACATCGCGGACGATCCGTTTTACCGCTTCGTCAGGCGAAATTTCTTCACCAAATAATTCTTTCAACCGAAGAAGCATTCCTTCAGGAATTGAAGTCTCATCCATCGGATTACGTTTTAATATTGTGTATTTAGCAGTAGCTACATCGAATTTCTTGAACATGGGTTTCTCCGTTTTGGAATACAAAAAACCCCCGGCTCTCCGGGGGCTTGAATTAATTTGCATTAATATTGGAATACGTTAGTATGCCCGCCGGAAAACGTTAGGGGTTAGGAAATGATGATGATGAGCGGACAAATTGAATTTCATATTGAGGTCGATAATATCACAGGGTTTTCAGACTGTCAATAAAAATTTGTTCTCTAATGCTACTCCCAATCCTCGGGTGAATATTGCCTGGTTCTTTTTATAGCGCCTCTGCGTTTCTTTCCATCCACGCGGGCAGCGCTGGCTGTTACCGATGGTCTGGTCTTTTTTCTAGTTTTCGGTTTGATCAATGCATGCTTGATTAAACTGACAAGCCTTGATACTGCATCCAAACGGTTTTTTTCTTGACTTCTGATAACGCCTGGCTTCAATGATCAGAATCCCATCATCGGAGACCCGCTTGCCACCTAATTTTGATAAACGAAATTTTGTATCATCGTTCAATGAGGTTGAATTGGCGATATCGAATCGAAGCTGAACAGCAGTAGAGACCTTGTTAATATTCTGGCCACCTGGTCCGGTAGCGCGGATGTAATCGTATTTAATATCCTTCTCATCTATTTGAACATCATCTGTTACTAAGATCATCCATTAAGTATAGCAAAATTGATGTTATACAGAATGAAAAAAACTCCTACAATATACTTATAATAATAATAAATAATGTATTTGAGATTTGGGAGGGCTACATGATTACTGTTAGTATGCTTATCAAACAAAAAGGCGAGTCTGTTTGGACAATCAATCCGGATGCCACCATCCTGGATGCGTTGGTCAAAATGGCAAAGAAAAACGTCGGCGCTTTGGTTGTAGAAGAGAACGGTGAGATCAAGGGCATTTTTTCCGAACGCGACTTTGCCAGGAAAACTGCGGTAGCAAGAGCAGCTGACTTGATATCCCCGGTGAAGGATTTGATGACCAAAAAGGTTTACACCGTGACACCAGATCAAACTCTGGATCAATGCATGGAGTGGATGACAAAAGAGCACATTCGTCATTTACCGGTTGTGGAAAATAATCACTTGATTGGGATCATTTCGATCGGAGATGTCGTTAAAAATTTGCTGGATGAAAAATCATCGACCATAAACAGTATGGAAGATTATATATTAGGACGCGGTTACGTAACCAAGTAAGAAAATATATTATTTATTCATATTTCGCAAGAACTATAGCTATTGGATTTTGAAGAGATTGTTCATTTTCCAAATATTGCGTGTTGACTACCACCGCATGCCTTTCGCACAATACATGGCGTGATCGGCGCTATTTATAAGTGTATCCATATCAACCCCCATATCAGGGTAAATGCTGATTCCAATACTCGCGCTAATCAAGATTTTGTGGCCTTCAAGAATGATGGGTGATTTAATGGAATCAACAATTCGTTTCGCGACTACTTCCACTTCAGAGATACTTTGAACACGCTCTAGTAATAGTGTAAATTCATCCCCGGAGACCCTGGCAATTGTATCGGATTCTCGAATGCATTCTTTCAACCTGCTGGACACTTCTTTCAATGTTAGATCGCCAGCATTGTGACCATAAGAATCATTAACCAACTTAAACTTATCCAGGTCTAGAAACATTACAGCAAACCGCGTTTTTTCCCGGTTGGCAAACTTCAACGCCTGTTCAATTCTATCCTGGAACAAGGTCCTGTTAGGCAGCCCGGTCAGTGAATCGTGCGTGGCGATGTGGGCTAAGATATTTTCAGATTCTTTTAAATCCGTTATATCTGTGGCTATTTGTAACCTCACAATTCTGTTATCCACCCAATAGACCGCCCTGTCAGAATTTTTATACCACCTTTTTGAGATCGGATTAAATCCTTCCCAAATTACACCTGGTGATGGTGTACCATCAGGATTGAGCAATTGGTTATTTGTACAATGTGGGCATGGAGAATCTGTTTTTCGGAAAAGGTAATGACACTTTTTGCCGATCAAATTTTTTCCGAAGAAATTTTCCATATGCTTGTTGGCGAATAGAATATCGTATGTTTCCATGTCAGACACATATACGTCAGTATCGATACTGTCCATCAGTAATTTGAAAGATTTATATAAATTGTTTGATACCCGTTCAGCGTTTTTTAGGTGTGTAACATCGTGGTATTGGGCAAGCACGCCAACTGACTTACTATTTACGATCACAGGGATTCCCTGACTTTCCACCTCAACCTTTGATCCGTCCCTGTGGTAGCGAGTAATATTCATTCTTAATATTTCGGAATTTTGGTAGCCCGTAAAGTCAAAGCTCTGGCTTCTTCTATCGTATCTGATCGGGTGATAAAATTATCGATATTATGGCCACGCAACTCCTCAAGAGAAAAACCAAATAATCCTTCGAAAGCTGGGTTGCACGTGATAACATTCCCATCGAGATCGATATACACGAAAGCAACCGGGCTGTTGCTCATAATGGATTCAAAAACCGCCTGTTGCTGATCAAGCGAAACAAGATCATACCGGTTTATGAGAGTTTTAGGTTGGTTTTTTATCGCAGTCTCCACGCTTAATAAATCATGTTTCTTTATTTGATTATAATATTTTTACTCGAGTTGCCAATATAAATCGCATAAATATTAATCCCATTTAATGTTTATTTGGTAAAATCATGCAATACTTCTTAAGAAAAGAGGATGATTGAAAAGAAGAAGGTCTTTTTCCGGGCTGCGATGGGTCTCTGTATTTTTTATTTTCAGTGCGGTGATTCTCACAACGATGCAGTTGATCAGTTACAGCCGCATTCGATCAAATTTTCCCAAAGGGTTGACTATCGCCGGTGTACCTGTGGGTGGATTGGAGCGGCAAGCTGCTGCTCAGCGCTTGTTAGTAACCTTTTCTACGCCTGTGGAGCTTCGTTACAACGAAGGAATAATCCAGATCAAACCCAATGTTGCCGGTTTTGAACTCGACCTTGAAGGTATGCTGACGGCTGCCGACCTTCAGCGTACCAGCCAGCCATTCTGGACAGGTTTCTGGGATTACCTGTGGAATCAGACCATACCTACAACCGAAGTTCCCCTGAAAGCAAATGTAATTCAAGACCGTTTGAGATCTTATTTGCAAACAGAGATTGCAGCGCGTTACGATACACCACCTACGCCGCCTATTCCCATACCTGGCAGCACTAGTTTCCTGCCTGGCAAACCCGGCAGCGAATTGGATATTGATCGAACAGTCCAAATTATTGAGACAGCGCTGAGATCACCAATAAATCGTACGATCAATTTGTCTTTCGAAAATACCAGCGCGCCGCGTCCTTCCTTTAAGAATCTGGAAATATTACTGCAACAAATAATTACACTCAACAAATTTGATGGTATCGTAGATATATATGTAGAAGATTTGCAAAACAACGAGACAATTCATTTCGGATATCAGAATGGTACTATTTTGCCCGTTGAGCCGGACATTGCTTTTTCAGCTGAGAGTACGATCAAAATTCCTATTATGGTTTCCATTTTTCGGAGGGTCGATGAACCAGCGCCTGCCGGCATTTTAAATCAGATTGGATTGATGATCGAACAATCCGGGAATGATCCGGCAGATAATTTAATGGAAGCTGTCATGGCAGAGGGCGTTGCGCCTTTGGAAGTAACGCAGGATATGCAAATGCTGGGGCTACAAAACACTTTCCTCGGCGCATATATGGCGAAACCGATCTTCCTGCAACGGATAAATACACCTGCCAACGATAGGGTCGATATCGACACCGACCCAGACCCGTTCAGCCAGACGACCCCTCTCGATATTGGCCAGCTGCTTGGGGATATCTATACATGCTCTGAAAGTGGCGGCGGTGCCTTGATGGCTGCTTTCCCGGGGAAGATCACACAGACAGAATGCCAGCAGATGGTTGAGTTCCTGGCCAATAATCAGACCGTTGCCATTCTCCTCCAAGCCGGGCTGCCGGAAGCGACAACCATAGCCCACAAACATGCCTATGCCACAGAAGCCGACGGTTTGATCCACACGATGGGCGATTCTGGCATCATTTATACTCCTGGCGGTAATTACATCATGTCGGTTTTTTTGCATGACCCGGTTCAGGTAGTTTGGGATCCATCCAACAGGATGGTTGCAGAACTTTCACAGGCAGTTTATAACTATTTTAATGTAAAATGAGGATAATTTCCGATAAAAGGTGAGCCTTTCAAAACCGCTTTTTCAATTCTTGTCGCTATTTTGGCCGATTGCCCGGAAAATGAACTTTATTCTACGGCAGAAACCTTTTAATAAATTATTCAGTCCGGCATATTCCAGTAAGTTTAATCAGGCAATCGTATTACCCATCAAACAAGACGTTCCGCTCTCAGAAAGTACCATCATTCCATATCAATTGTTAGAATCCCTGGTAATAGACGCCTCCTGCCAAGTGATCATGAATTCGTGCCTGTGTCGGACTGTAGAAGGGTGTGACGATTACCCGACGGATTTCGGCTGTCTGTTTCTGGGTGATGGCGCTAACCAGATTCATTCAACTATGGCACGAAAGGTGACAAAAGATGAGGCGCTGGCACACATCCACCGGGGAATGGCGTTGTTGTTATCACCAACGATCATCCATTCCTGGTTCGATGCAGCAATTCTGGGTATTGACTATAAGCGTATGCTGGGTATATGCTTCTGCTGTCCTTGTTGTTGCACGCTCCAAAGCGCCACTGCCTTTGGACCGGACAGATTCCGTGACAGCGTGAAACCCCTGCCTGGAGTTTCCGTCCGGATCGATGAAGATGATTGTATTGGTTGCGGCGCCTGCCTGGATGCATGCGCCTTTGATGCCATCGAATTACATTCCCCCGCGGCGATCATTACTGGACGCTGCAAAACTTGCGGTAGGTGCGTGGAAACCTGCCCGCAGCAAGCAGTAAAGATGCGTATTGCAACTGACCACTCGGATATTGAAAACTTAAAAATGAGCATTCAATCCCGGAATTATTGAAACCAGACCATTCCTACCACTGAAGTACCACTTAAAGCGAATGTTGTTCAGGATCGTTAGGAGTTACCTGCAGCGGAAATTGCATCACGCTATGATACTCCCCTACACCGCCTATTCCCATTCCGGCAGCACCAGTTTCTTACCTGGCAAGCCAGGCAGTCAATTGGATATTGACCGAACCGCCAAATCATTGAGACAGCATTGAGGTCCCCAATCAATCGTACGATCAATTTGTCTTTCGAAAATACCAGCGCGCCGCGTCCTTCCTTTAAGAATCTGGAAATATTACTGCAACAGATCATTACACTCAACAAATTTGATGGTATCGTAGATATCTATGTCGAAGATTTGCAAACCAACGAGACAATTCATTTCGGATATCAGAATGGGACCATTTTGCCTGTTGAACCGGACATCGCTTTTTCAGCTGAGAGTACGATCAAGATTCCTATTATGGTTTCCATTTTTCGGAGGGTCGATGAACCAGCACCTGCAGGCATTTTAAATCAGATTGGATTGATGATCGAACAATCCGGGAATGATCCGGCAGATAATTTAATGGAAGCTGTCATGGCAGAGGGCGTTGCGCCTTTGGAAGTAACGCAGGATATGCAAATGCTGGGGCTGCAAAACACTTTCCTCGGCGCATATATGGCGAAACCGATCTTCCTGCAACGTATATCTACACCTGCCAACGATAGGGTCGATATCGACACCGACCCAGACCCATTCAGCCAGACGACCCCTCTCGATATTGGCCAGCTGCTTGGGGATATCTATACATGCGCTGAAAGTGGCGGCGGTGCCTTGATGGCTGCTTTCCCGGGGAAGATCACACAGACAGAATGCCAGCAGATGGTTGAGTTCCTGGCCAATAATCAGACCGTTGCCATTCTCCTCCAAGCCGGTCTGCCGGAAGCGACCACCATAGCCCACAAACATGCCTATGCCACAGAAGCCGACGGCTTGATCCACACGATGGGCGATTCTGGCATCATTTATACTCCTGGCGGTAATTACATCATGTCGATTTTTTTGCACGACCCGGTTCAGGTAGTTTGGGATCCATCCAACAGGATGGTTGCAGAACTTTCACAGGCAGTTTATAACTATTTTAATGTAAAATGAGGATAATTTCCGATAAAAGGTGAGCCTCTCAAAACCGCTTTTTCAATTCTTGTCGCTATTTTGGCCGATTGCCCGGAAAATGAACTTTATTCTACGGCAGAAACCTTTTAATAAATTATTCAGTCCGGCATATTCCAGTAAGTTTAATCAGGCAATCGTATTACCCATCAAGCAAGACGTTCCGCTCTCAGAAAGTACCATCATTCCATATCAATTGTTAGAATCCCTGGTAGAAGAAGCCTCCTGCCAAGTGATCATGAATTCGTGCCTGTGTCGGACAGTAGAAGGGTGTGACGATTACCCGACGGATTTTGGCTGTCTGTTTTTGGGTGATGGCGCTAACCAGATTCATTCAACTATGGCACGAAAGGTGACAAAATATGAGGCGCTGGCACACATTCACCGGGGAATGGCGTTGTCGTTGTCACCAACGATCATCCATTCCTGGTTCGATGCAGCAATTCTGGGTATTGACTATAAGCGTATGCTGGGTATATGCTTCTGCTGTCCTTGTTGTTGCACACTCCAAAGCGCCACTGCCTTTGGACCGGACAGATTCCGTGACAGCGTGAAACCCCTGCCTGGAGTTTCCATCCAGATCGATGAAGATGATTGTATTGGTTGCGGCGCCTGCCTGGATGCATGCGCCTTTGATGCCATCGAATTACATTCCCCCGCGGCGATCATTACTGGACGCTGCAAAACTTGCGGTAGGTGCGTGGAAACCTGCCCGCAGCAAGCAGTAAAGATGCGTATTGCAACTGACCACTCGGATATTGAAAATTTAAAAATGAGCATTCAATCCCGAACACGCATCAACTGATAGCCGGGTGAAGCTCCATCAGACTGGTACTTCTCTTCAGGTATTGAACCGTGCGACTATTTATTATTCCGATAAAAAAAATCTTTTCAAAATTTGTGATAGTAGAAGGGTCATTTTGAAATATCTCTCCGAGCCCAACAGGACCGCAATGACAATCATTCACCGCTTAGTGGAAGAGATTAGAACTGGGATTAATATCGACAGTGAGGGATGATTTGGGTTATAATCACGATCAATGCCCTCGTAGCTCAATGGATAGAGTACCTGACTTCGAATCAGTTGGTTGCGCGTTCGACCCGCGCCGGGGGCACTAAGGCCTAAAATCGCTCAGTTTTTCATCCTGAAGCGATTTTTACTTAAAAAATCAAGTACCTTAATAAAAAATCATACAGTGATAAAATGGTTGATTATTATTAGTCAAGTCAGCAAAAAATAGCATTTTAGTATCAAAATGTTTAGCTTATAGGAAGTTGTAATTGGTCATATTCCCGTATGATATATAATATAGAGGTAGCAATCAAACCTAATTAATAATGCGCATAGTTATTGAATAATTTTGCAATAATCACATGTGGTTTGGTTAGTTTTTTGATATCCGAAATTGACTAAATACAGAATGCTTGTATTAACTCTATAATGAGATATTATATGTAAACTCCCGGTTGTGGATTTATTGCTACAACTATCAAGGCTCGGCCCTGAAAGCACAACGAAAACCAACATCCCCAATAGGTTTCCAAGGCTCATTAGATCTGCGATTATCCACTCGGAATCGATAATAAAATCCTTCATAATCAACGTAAGAGCCTCCCCGCATAATTCTTTCACCGCCAAAGTTATCCACCAGGGGATTTGTTTGATCACTACCTGTGTAGCAACTGAATGAATCATAAACCCATTCATACACGTTTCCAGCCATATCAAGTATGCCAAATGGACTGGCTCCTGCTGGGAAAGATCCTACCGGTGCAGTTCCAGCAAAACCATCGTCGATGTGATAATCACAAATTGAGCAGTTAAGCTGTTTATCTCCCATGTTGAGAAATTTCCCAGATACTTCGTCCATTCCCCAGGGGTATTTTCGATTTTCGTTATCGCCCTTTGCCGCATGTTCCCATTGAGCCTCTGTTGGCAAAGCTCCACCAGCCCACTCACAATACGCTCTGGCATCATCCCAGTTTACCTGAGAAACTGGATAATTGGCCATTTCGTCAGACAGATCTTTCCTTCCACCATAAGGTTTTCGCCAATTTGGACCAGAATCCTTTCCGCTTGATTTATTCCAATCCATATGTTTATTATCCCAGAGGTAGGCCAGATTTCCATTCAATTCTGCGTATGTTTCATAACCTGTAGCATTAACAAACAATTTATAAGCGCCGATTGTAACTTCTGTTTGATCGATCCAATATGCATCTAGAGTCACATTATGCTGCGGGGTTATGCAATAATTTTGATTTTTATACTCGTCTTTGGCGCCCATAACGAATGTTCCAGCCGGGATGTAGACCATTGGAAGTTTGTCAATTGTATTGGTTTGGATATCGCCTGCTTGAAATCTGGGAGCATTGGTCGGTTCTGGGGTTGGTGTATTTTGATCCACAATTAGAATATTAGCTACTGGTTCCTCTGTAATCATTGAATCCGTCATACTTGATGGCTCAGCACCTGTGGGGGATTCCATAATGCTTAGCTCGGCAGAGGGAGCCTCATGTGAAGTTATCCTTCCATCGGCAGGTTTTCTGATAAAAATAAAATATACCGAAGCAGCCAGGATTAGAAATAGGATACCCAATCCGGTAATCAACCCAGCGCTACCCCATAACATCCATGGCTTTATTTTTGTCCCTTTATCACGTTGATTGCCACTTGATGAAACTTCGCTGGAAATTAGCACCCCACCTGTGTATCCCGTTTTATCTTTTCCAATCGTTTGAATATTGAAGTAATCTGCTGGAAGGGCAATCCGTTCCGCAACTTCTTCCTCCGTCAGCCCTACTGATTTGCATAGGTCTTCCAATAGCTCTGCTGTTGAGAGGTATCGTTTATTCTCGTCTTTATCCATTGCTTTGCAGATGACGCTGGAAACACCTTCGTTTAACGATGGATTGATCGTCCTTGGGTCTGGTGGAGGTAAGTGCAAATGACCATACCTAATTCTTTCATTTACTGTTGTTCCCGCACTTTCTGTTCCGTTTTCGTTACCTTTATATGGACGTTGACCGGTCAATAATTCAAACAGAATAACTCCGAGAGCATAAATATCTGTAGCAGGTGTGACGGATTCTCCTCTTATTTGCTCAGGGGCCATGTATGCAGCCGTTCCGGCGTGGGCGAATGTTGTCGTGGCGCTGTCCGCGTGTCGTGCGATACCGAAGTCTGTCAGGTAAATAATCCCGCCAGAATCAACCATAAGGTTTCCTGGTTTGACATCACAATGGATGACATTATTTGAATGTGCATACCCAAGCGCCGAACACAAGGACTTTATATATACAAGCACTTCATCCATTGGGAGAGGTTTTCCGGACTGTCTTTTTATTATGTCCTTTAATGTTGGGCCATTAATAAATGATTCTAGAATGAAAAGGAAATCCATGGTCTGGTAGAGTCCATAAAACGGAACAATATTTGGATGCGTCAACTTTTTTAATGCATTGGCTTCTCTCTTGAAGCTTTTAAGCATTACCGGGTCTTCAGCGACATCTGATTGGAGGACTTTCATTGCCAGGCTTACTTTACGGTCCAGATCCGCAACCTGGTAAACGGTACCCATTCCACCAGATGCAACAAACCGATCCACTCGAAATTGTCCAAGCAATACTTCACCTATGAGATTCTTCGCCATACAACACCCTCCTACTAATGATATATTCTTATTAATTAATACAAATTATTGTAAATTGTCAAGGAAAAAATATGCCGAATTATTCAAAATGATTAATAATTTTGTAATAAAAACCACTTGACCTGCCATTAATAATGATCTAACATTAATCTAATATACCTCTATGATTATCCGGGGGGGCATACAAATATGGATGTACCCAATCCAATATTCAATGTTCATGCATTAACAATTTACAAGATCATTCATAAGGTGGAATATGAAAAAAACGAAATTATTTGCAGGCAGCATCGTTTTTATTTTGGCCTTTTCATTGGTTGCAAATGTTACAAGGGTAGCGGCTGAAACAGCTATTGCAAAACTTGAAATAGAAGACGTATCAAGTACAAATTTTCCTGAGGTAGAAATCCTGGTTTCAGGCACTGATGTCCAGGGTTATCCGGTTACTGATTTATCAGAACAAGATTTTCAGATTCTGGAAGATGGGCAGACAGCAACAATATCTAAGGTAATTCCTTTTACGAATAATGACCAATCTCTAAAGATTGTCTTACTTTTGGACACAAGCGGAAGTATGGCTTCGGGAAAACCTAAGCCAATTGAAAATGCAGTGTCAGCCGCAAAGGATTTTGTTAATACTTTAAACCCTATCGACCAGGCAGCGCTGCTTACTTTCTCCGATAGGTTATCTGAAATACAGCCTCTTACTGATGATAAGGCTGCGTTGATTACTGCCTTAGATTCAATTAAAATTGGCGATCAAACAAAAATGTATGATGCCGTAATTGAAGGTATTGATTTGTTAAAAAGCGAATCCGGTCGGAAATTGATCATTCTGATCACCGATGGTAATGATTCCAGCTCTACTTATAAATTAAAGGATGCCGTTGACGAATCCGTTCGCTGGTCGATACCAATCTATACAATCGGTTTTGGTAACCAAATTGATCAGAACAAATTGGATCAGTTAACTCAACTGACAGGCGGTGTTTCTGTTTACAGGCCAAACTCTACAACAATTTCCGGCGCCTTCGGTGCAGTGCTGGATATCTTACGATCTCAGTATAAAATAACTTTCCAATCAAATCTTCAAGCGGATGGGAAGCAGCATGAGTTAAGAGTCCTCGTAAATTCTGCAGGTTCAACCGCAGAAGATGCAAATGTATTTACAGCCACCCCAGGCAAAGTAGAGATCATGCTGCCAGGTTTTTCAGAGGGAATGACTGCTGGGGGAAAAATTAAGTTGGCGCCTCAGGTTCTTTCTCCAGCAGGATTGGCGAAATTCGAAGTCTTACTGGATGGTTTGCCGCTGGACTTTGCAATTGCCGAACCTTTTGAAGTCAATTGGGATTCTTCAACTATTTTACCTGGATTGCATATGATTAAGATCATTGCCACAGATAAAGCTGGTAACACCGGTGAATTTGAGATCAACCTTAATATCCAACCAACTATAGATATTGAAATAATATCTCCGCAGGAAGGCGAAAAAGTAACGGGTGATTTATCTATTCAAGCAAATGTAACTGGTTTATCAACCATCAGTTCAGTGGAATTCATTCTGGATGGAAAAAGTATAAAATCATTTACTGCTGAACCTTATTCTTATTCATTTGATTTTGAGAGATGTTTACCCGGGTGAACAAACTCTTGAAGTCAGGGCGATCGATTCAAACAATATTTCAATATCAAAATCCATTTCAATCAATGTAGCTTATCAGAGCCGGCTTGACCTTGCAGGTGTGATCATCATAGCTTTGGTATTATCAATAGCAATAATTGTTCCACTGTCTATTCGAAGCCGTAAACGATTTGTAAAATCATCAGCGGCAAAATCAAATACGGAAAATGTAGTGGATCGTCAAGTTTATTTAGTTGAACAAAGCGGTTTGGCGCCAGGCCGTAATTGGCCGCTGAATGTTCCTCAGATCAGGCTTGGCCGCAAACGCGAAGAAAATGACATACCATTAACCGGATTGAAGGCCTCGCGCCGACATGCCATCATCATTCAGTCAAAACAGGGTTGGATTATACAATCTATCAACGCGGACAATCCTATCATTATTAATGGCCAAAAAATAAATGAACATTTGTTGCGACCCGGTGATGTGATCACTGCTGGTGATAGCCAATTTAAAGTGGAAGTTCATTAAATGATGAATATCTCAAGCTTCGAAGCGAAACAGGCCGGTTTCATCTGTAATGCTTTCTGATGTGGGCATAAACGAAAAAACAATGAGGATTTTGTAGATTGTTACGAGCCGGATGACCCCGCTGAACTTCAACATAGCGGTTGCATTTATGTTGTTGCTGATGGCGTTGGTGGTGCCTCAAAAGGTGAAGTTGCCAGTAAATATGCTGTTCGCAAAGTCATTTATGAATACTACCTGCAACCCACATACCGCCAGCTGACCGTCTGAAAGAGATTATTCATCGAATAGGAAATGAAATATCTAAGTTTCGCAGAGGATACACACGAGTTGCCCAACAGGCGACCACAATAGTTGTGCTTGCTGTCATTCGCGGAAGTCATTTTAACTGTTGAGCAAATGTCGAGAGATAGTGCACCGGGCTTACCTTATTCGCAACAACAAAGCAGGACAAGTCGCCCGTGACCACAATTTGGTGGGCGAGATGGTTAGGGATGGTCCTATTAACTGAACAGCAGGCGCTTGTCTCAAAAGCCAAGAATAAACTCACTCGAAGTCTTGGAGGAGAGCCGGATGTGCATGTTGACACCTTCGAATTGGATCTTCAGCCGGGCGACAGAGTGTTCCTATGCACAGATGGATTGACACGCTATGCGCTGAAAAGTGATATTGCTGCTCTTGCGGGCAGTGGGCCTACGAGCCAGGCGGTAGACTTTTCGATTGATTATGCACTTCGCAAAGGAGGGGCGGATACATGTAACCGTGTTTGTTGGCTTGGATATCAACTATCCCCTGAACATGCTGCTAAAGAGGTATTTCCTCATACTAAACCACCTGCGGATTGGGAAAGTATTCGAACTGAATATTCCAATTTAGGTCGATGCGGAGCAGAGAAAAGAAACGGGGAACTATCAATCAGAAGAAATTATCCGATAATAATTGCAGCAATGTTTGTAGTAATAATTCTTTGCATAGGTGGATTGATTTTCGGTAAAACAATCATTCTTGGAGGGCGACATTCTGGCGAAGAGGCTGTCAACACGATCATACCAATTAGTACATCAAATAATAATCTCTATAATATCCAAAATACTCAAACTGCTCTTCAAAAAACAATTGAAATTAAACTTACTCTCCAGATACCTTGGCACCATCCGTGACATTAACTCGACATTAACTCAATCACCACTCCCAATCCGATTTCATTTTCCCCCATCAATAACAGGCACACCAATAAATCTCAAATCAGGGGGGATTCTCCTAATGGCAAAGTATGCATTATCCAAATTAGCGTTGGTAATACATGGGCTGATATATTGGATAAGATTTGAATACCCTATATATGAAAAAACAACAATGTATGATTTAAAGTGGAAAATATAGAAAATATAGTGTTCATGTAATTATCCAAAATATATGAGTTAGAAATAATTAAAGAGATGGAGAATTTTTCTTATTACCTGGGATAATTTCTGGCAAGTGTTTTTGTGGCACAATCCAAGTAGCAAATAACAGCTCAAAATTAGAACTTTTACCTTGGCAAAAATAATATCAAATTAAGGAGGCTGAATAATCTACTCTAAATCTTTTTCCAAATGTTTTTGCAGTACCGACCACACAAACCGTAACTGATACCTTCAGTGGGTGGTTCCTCTTACGGCATGTTTGGGGTTGGCGGATCGTGCTTCCTTTTCTTTCTGCTGACTGTAGGAGCAATTGCCTGGTTATTTTATGACAGCTCGACCGGAAAATCTACCTGCACTCGGATGGAAAATGGCTACCTACTGATCGCTGTCTGCTACATACCAACAATAATTTACCGTTTTACAATGGACATTGAAAAACTATTTTGTGGGTATAAACAAGGTGCTGTATAGAGAATATTTTTCTATCTGGGAATATTAGGTGGTATTGGGTCGTTAGTATCAGTAATATGGATATTATGTTACTTTCAAAGGATTGACCGGCTCGCGGCAATGGGCATGTTTTCAATACGCACCTCCCCAGCTGCCCTGAATGCGCGGCCTGTTGTACATCACATTCCCGACTATCGGGTTGGAGGAAATAGACGTCGTGGCGGAAATGAAGAAGAAGACGTATCTTCCTAATAATATGGAAGAAGGGATGGTCCCCAACTCGGGCCGACAAAGAAACTTCCGGCATCGGTCTTATCGGCAAGTAATAACCCACCAATACCAGTTGAACGTTAAAAACCCAACCATCGGCCGTTCTACGAAAAATGACATTGTGTTTTCTGACAGCAACAGTTAGTTCGCAACATGCCGAATCATTGGCAATTCGTGATCGCCGCTTCAGGAGATCGTTGACCTTGGCTCCAGCAATGGCACCTGCATCAATGGACACAAAGTAAGGGAAGACAATGGTGTGGGAGCACGATGAGAAATTCGTTTTGGTGATGAAACCATAGTTAGATTTGTATCCAGATAATTTATTCGGAGGATCTCTATATGTCTGATTTATATTGCCCTGAACATGGCCCTTACGATGCAGCATTGGGAGTTTGCCCGTTTTGTTCACCGCAAGAGGTCGCCCAAGAATCGATGCTGACCCATTAACAGATGAGGATAATGCTAACTGACCCGGGCGGTAATTATAGGCGCGAATCCTACCGGGGGGGTGAAGAGGATGATCCGACGATTGTTCCGGATCGGTCCGGAGGAGCGAGGCAAGTTACCGTCAACGAGGATGATCCAGAGGGTACATCAATTGGTGAATACCGGGGTAACTTTGACTGCCTGATAAAACAAGGAAATTGAAAATAACAAATTTGATTACCTTGGAATGTTTTGGGTTAAGAAGGTATTACACGCGGTTGCGTCTTAAGATCAAGGACGGTACATTGATTGGAAGGAAAACCGGTGGGTTGATCATTGATGATCCGAAGGTATCTGAACCGCATGCAAGACTTCACCATGGAGGATGACGCTTCGTCATTTGGGATTGTGGATCAAGAATCGGCACTTTCGTTAACAGTGACCGCATTCGTGCACGACCTCTCAAAGAAAATGATACAAGTAAAAATCGGTGAAACACTGTTTCTATTGAATCTCCTGCAATAATGCCAGCCCCATCCGGAGTTAGTGTTTTCCGGATGGGTTTTTTACTATTAAGGATCTAGATGTCTGATCTTACCGGTTCAGTTACAGTAATGAACCGTTATGACGTACGAGAATTCCTCGGTCGTGGCGGCATGGCGGAAGTTTATATGGTTTGGGATAAACAACGCTATGTATACCTTGCTATGAAAGTATCTGCGTGATGTATCTTACGGAAGATCTTATTTTTATTCGGCGATTCAAAGGGAAGCCAACTCACCATCCCAACTACAGCGTCCTCACATCGTAAGATTCTGACTGTGGAGGAAGATGGTGACCTGGTTTTCCTCCTGATGGATTATATTGAAGGAACGACCTTACGCATAAAGAGATATTCAAAACGAAAGTGCCATTTTCACCGTCAAAAAATAAATTCGACCATCGACCTGTGTGCAGCGCGCTGACGTATGCACATTCTTTGGGGTTAGCCCGTTGCTATATAACGAGCAAATATCATGCTACATAAAAATGATACTGTCTTTCTGGCAGATTTTGGTATCGCCCAATAACTGAAGGCACATCCACAATGACCATGGCCGGCGGTAGGCCCAACCCCGGCAGCATGGCGCCTGAGCAGGCTATGGAGAAGGACCCCTACAAATCAAACGGATGTATATGCTCTCAGGAATTGTCCTTTATGAAATGTTCACAGGCGGCGAGCGACCATTTACAGGTGAGGCTGCGCAAACACAGTGCGACGAGCGAGAAATTGAGATGGGAACAGCAAAACCTCTCTCCAACTCCTCCTCGTCGAATTAATGCCTCAGGAATTCGGCTAAAGAACTAAAATACGTGGTCATGAGGTGTTGGAAAAACTACCGGAAAATAGATATAGAAGTGTGATCAACCTGTTCCGGCTAACGCATTACAAATGGTCATAGGTCTAACAGCAGATCAAGCTCAAGGCCGAAACGAAGCGCCTCAAGAACCAGCTATTATCCAAAAAAATCCATATAACAAAACCAGAAACCACGCACCTTTTCCAATTGGAAGCGTCTTCTCCCTGGATTGTCGCGAGTGGAAGTGCGATCGTCGTCTGTGTCGCGCCGCGCTTCCAATCCTGGGTGGCAATCCGGCGAACGACTTGTTCCTATCCTTATCGAGGGCAACTGTAACCCAGGCAGCGAAAGTACCTGTAGCGGCGACAAGCGAGCCAGGTAATCCAAACCTTTATTTACAAATTCGCCTGATCCAGACTCCAAACCAATTAGAAATGCTCACCGGGGACATCCACAATTTCGCCTGTCGATAATATGGTCATGGTTTACATACCTTTGGCATATTCACGTGGTTAAAGGATGAAAGCCAGATGAAAAACCAGAACGTGAAGTTTTTTCGATGGCTATTGGATCGATCGGATGGAGGTGACCAATCGGATGTACCGTTTGCTGCTTGAATGCTAATGCCTGTACACGACCGTTTACGAATCAATTCACGGTATTACTGCATACCAATTATTTTAGTAATAATGAATTTCAGTAATTATTGCTGGATCTGATCAACATCGATGGACCCAGGCTTCTGAGTATTGTAGGTGGGCGGGTAGGGAGTTGCCGACTAAAGCTCATGGAAAAAGCGAGGCAAGAGGAATGGATAAACCAATATATCCCCTTGGGCGATTCAATAGGATCTCAATAGAGCAAATTATGGCAAAACCATTGGTAACACAAGCGTTGTTGGATAGTTTTATCATGACGGCGTTAGTCTGTATCAGGTGTTAACATTGGCTGGAAATGTATCGGAATGGGTAGCTGACATTGGATACAGATGAAAATTATTACCGAAATGGAAACCTGGAATAACCCATTGGACCAGGTCCAACAGTAAACCGTTGTCTTTCGTGGAGGATCCTGGGAAGATGATGCCAGCCAACTTCGCTCGTCCTTTCGAGACGGGGCAGCCCGCTGCTAAGGAGACTAATACATTTGGGATTTCGCTGCTCTTTGAAGGTCAAGTAGGGAGTGACATTAAATATGATGAGTTCGCATGAAAAATTACAAATGAGCAGGAAGGAGGAAGTTGGAGATGTTTAATTTTTAGTACAGAATAATGCTGTTACCAACCTATTTCTAGAAAAAGGTGAATAGCCTGGGAGGAGTAAATATGT
>CAWJEB010000003.1:137500-242015 GCA_963841805.1 uncultured Chloroflexia bacterium | reverse complement strand
TCGCCCCTACTTACGGCGGAACTCACCTCTACTTATTACTCACCTCGATCGCCACGTAAAATGTCGTGCCAAATCTCCCCAGCCGCATTTCGCAGCCGCCAAAAATTGGAATAATCCTCTTCAACATCCGGCGCCTTCATCTGCAGCGAGAGATGGATCGTCTCACCCGGGGCAACCGTTCGCGGCGGGTCGATCGTGTCCGCGCCCATCGGGGTGCCGCTGATATATTGGAAGCGGTATTGGTTAAGTCGCAGCACAGGTGCCAATGTTCTTGATGCGCCAGGTCTTGGTAAAAACGGTGCCCGGGGTCACTTTAGAGTAGTCGGTTATATCCAGGTCGGTGATGAAAGCCGAATAATCACATTGGCTGGGCGTCCAGGGTGATGTATGGAAATGGGCTTGCTCCGGCTGGAGACACCGTTTGGGTTGGCGGGATGATTGTTGGCGAAGGAGTATCGGTCGGCGTTGATGGTTCAGGCGTCGCGGAAGGTACCACCGTGAAGGTGGGCAGTCCCGCCAGTTGGGTGGCCACAGCAGCCGCGATCCCGGTCGGCGGATCGATGGTCGAGGTTTTTCCGCCTGAACGCAGCCGGTGAGCAAGGCCGCCATCAGGATAGTTTGGCAAATAACTCGCATACACATTTGCAGCTATTGTACTCTCGTTCGTGCTAGTCTTTGGTCAACCACTTATTGTACAGGTGTTGGCGTACCCACCTCGACTGGAGGGGCGCAGACGGAACTTGGTGTGTAGCTGTTTCCAAATAAACCGGAGGGCCCGCGCGCAGCAGCAAATGCTGGCGTGGTATCACTGCCCAGCAGACGGTTGAGGATATCGCGATATTGGGCTACGCTCGGAGTAAGATGTTCATACCCTTCCTCAGCTACCAGGCCTCCGCCGGATTAATAGATCTTATCCCGCTCGATCAGGCTAAGCGCCAGGTCTGTTAATTGGAAACCATTCTGCCGGCATAGTTCATTGACCAGCCATCCTCCATAATCCCCGGGAGCCAGTCCGCGGTAGGAACAAAATTCAGTTGTGTTCAATATCCCAATGGCGTATGAGGAAGACTGTACGACATAATCGTCAAAAAGCATCGCCTTATAATCCTGGAAATCACCGGCCATCCCGGAGATTCTTCCAAAGAAAATTGTATGCATATACTCGTGCAGTGGAAAATATTGCCCATCGATCCGGCTGCCATAGGGATCTTTCCTCCATCGTCGGGTAATATCCAGGTCCATCGGTGCAGGTGAATGCTTGATGGGTGCTTGAATATACGTAGGCATGTCCATAGGGAGCAACCCCGCAGATACTATCTTCCAGCACCAAATGCATATCCACCGGCTGCAGCTCGGCCAGGGTATCCACACCGGTCAATTGGATCAACAGGGCATGTGCTGCACGAAAGCCCGCATATTCCGCATAAATGTATTGCGCGTCTAGCGGGCAGGGCTCCTGGCAAACAAACCGGAACGGGTCGCCGGGAAGCTGGTATGCCTGGTATGGTACGCCCTCAATTTGGACCTGGCTAACCGGGATGGGAACGACCGCAATAGGGGTGGGAGATCGACGACTGTCGCTTCGGCAGCCTGCACAGCGGGCAGCGTAGGCGTCTGATCCTCTGAGCACTTATGGCAACAGCTGTCGGCGACTGAATTTCTTGTGGATCAGTTTGAACAGGTGTGGATGCAATTCTTACCCCCTGGCATGCCATCACCAGAATACAAGTAAAAGCAAGGAATATTTTTCGCGTCGCAAATCCCTCTTTTCTCTGTTGTCACGAAATTGTGGCCACCTGATATTTGTGAAAAGCCGCCGAACTGATGATTCTTATTTAACATCATTTCATTAGCATTATTATATTACTCTGTTAGCGCCAGTGTATACCTGAAATGCCCGTGAAGTGTAATAGAGCAGGTAGCTAGAGCTTCGGGACCTGGGTCAAAAATCGCCATTCAAATCTACAATCTCGTTTCTCCTATCTACCTTTTCCGCTATAATATCAGAACTATGGAAGAACAGCTTATCGGTTTATCACAGCAGTTCATTACCCGCGTCCGCTCGGAAACGGGCAAAGACCTGTACTACGACGAGGAATCATTGGAGTGGGCAGCGCCCTGGATCGAGGTCAATCGCACCCGTATCCCGTCCGAGGAGATGGAAATCATCGCCGCCAGATCGGAGCCTATTTCGGGCAGTGCCTTATCCACGGCTATGGCGGCGAGTGGCACATCGACAACGCCAGCGATCCGCACAATGCCTCGCTGTTGGTGCGCATCAACCCAAAGACCGGCATCTATCCATTTGCCAAAGCATTCAAACATCTGCGTTTTGGGGAAACCGATGGATCTATAATTTTTACGAAGCTCTGCCCGCCATCATGGGCATGAAGAAGTAAAACTACCTACCCAACCCTCCCCAAAATTCGAGGATTTGGAGGAGGCGGAGGGGGCTAAAGGGGTGCCTTTTTCCGCTCCTCAATCACCCTTTGAATTTCCGCAATCACCGCATCCGGGTTCCCCATCACATCATTATTCCAGAAGCGCAGCACTTTGTACCCTCTCACCTGGAGATATACAGACCGGTCTGCATCGTATTCCTCCTGCTCTAAATGTTGGCTACCATATCATGCCCTCTGGGTATCCAGCTCAATAACCAGCTTTGCTTTGATACAGCAGAAATCCACAATGAATGGACCAATGGCGTGCTGTCTGCGAAAACTCACGCCCAACCCATCCGCCCGCAGGTAAAGCCATAACTTTCTTTCAGCCGGAGTGGGTGTATGGCGAAGCTCTACTGCTTTATGTTTGGTTTTATTGTCAGACCGAATATTATTTGGCATGGGTTAATTCTATACCTGAAATAATGCCCCCCTGCTACGCTTTCCCCCCAATTTCGCGAAATTGGGGGGATTGGAGGGGCTGAATTTGCCGTTCGCTCCGACGCCGTATGCGAACGGAAGGGGGATGGCCGTAGCAAAGCGGAGATGCCGGTGTATTGTCCGGTCGTAGCGAAGCGGAGATGCCGGTGTATTGTCCGGCCGTAGCGAAGCGGAGATGCCGGTGTATTGTCCGGTCGTAGCAAAGCGGAGATGCCGGTGTATTGTCCGGTACAGCAGGGGAATAGAGGACGTCCTTTTCCCAAATCTCCTATATAATAATCAGGGTGGGTATGGATATCCCAAAACCAAAACAACATTACCCGGGGAGAGTGCATTTTGTTCGAACAAACCTTCAAAAACATTGACGATATCCTCCACAAGGACGCCGGCTGCAGCAGCGAGCTGGATTACGTGGAGCAGACCTCCTGGATTCTGTTCCTGAAATACCTCGATGATCTGGAAAAGGATCGCAAGACCGCAGCGGAGCTGGAAGGCAATCTATACGCCCATCATCAGCCCGCGAATTCCGCTGGGAGGTCTGGGCTGCGCCCAAAGAATGGCAACGGTAAAATCGACTATCAACAAAGCCCTGACCGGCGATGACCTGATGGATTTTGTGAACCTCAATTTTTCCCTATCTGAAAAAGTTCAAGACCGACGCCGCCAGCGCGGATACGCATCGAATATAAGATCGGTGAGATTTTCAGCGAGTTGAAGAACAAGATCCAGAGCGGATATAACCTGCGCGAGGTCATCAACCTCGTCGATCGAGCTGCGCTTCCGCTCGCAGGCGGAAAAGCACGAGATGTCGCATCCTCTATGAAGACAAGATCAAGAACATGGGCAACGCCGGGCGCAACGGCGGCGAATATTACACCCCGCGTCCGCTGATCAGAGCCATTGTCAAGGTGGTTGCGCCCAAGATCGGCGACACGCATCTACGACGGCGCGGTCGGGTCGGCCGGCTTCCTGGCGAAAGCTTTCGAATATCTGAAAGCCAGCAAGAGACTTGACCACTACCGATATGGAAATCCTGCAGAAAAACACTTTCTACGGCAAGGAAAAGAAGTCGCTGGCGTATATCATCGGCATCATGAACATGATCCTGCACGGCATCGAAGCGCCCAATATTCTGCACACCAACACCCTGGCCGAGAACCTCATGGATATTCAGGAGAAGGATCGCTACGACATCATGCTGGCCAATCCGCCCTTCGGCGGCAAGGAACGCGCCGAGGTGCAGCAGAACTTCCCCATCAAGACCGGTGAGACTGCCTTTCTCTTCCTGCAGCACTTCATCAAGATCCTCAAAGCCGGCGGCACGGGCGGGCGTGGTCATCAAGAACACCTTCCTTTCCAATACCGATAATGCCTCCGTCAGCCTGCGCAAACTGCTGCTCGAAACCTGCAACCTGCATACGGTGCTGGACCTGCCCGGCGGCGTCTTTGCCGGCGCGGGCGTGAAAACGGTGGTGCTGTTCTTTGAGAAAGGCGCGCCAACCAAAAAGGTCTGGTACTACCAGCTTGAATCTGGATCGCAACCTCGGCAAGACCAACCCGCTTAATGAAGCTGACCTGGCGGAGTTTGTGGAACTGCAAAAGACGAAAGCAGATTCGAAAATTCGTGGTCATATAGATATAAAAGATGTAGATCATACTACATTGGATCTTTCAGTCAAGAACCCACATAAAAAAGACGAAATTGCTTTGCGTGACCCCAAGGATAATCCTTGATGAAATCAGGACCCTTGATAGTGAAACCTCAGAAAATTCTTAGATGAATTTCCGAGAACAGCTATGAAGAACAGGTGGGAAGAAAGAAAGTTGGAGGAATTTTGTACAATTGAGTTGGGAAAACGCCTTACCTAGAAAAAATTCGTTTTGGGATCAGAGATAAAAAAACAACAAATGTGTGGTTATCAATAGCTGATATGCTTTCATCTGTAGATAAAAAAGTATATGATAGTAAAGAATATATATCTAATAAGGGGGCAGAAAAATGCAAAATAGTAAAAAGAGGAACCCTCCTGGTTAGTTTTAATCTTCCCTATCGGTCGATTAGCTTTTCAGGAAGGGACTTATATACAAATGAAGCTATTGCGGCTATCAATATTATTAATCCAAAAACTGTCCTGAATGACTATTTATTTTATTATTTCTTATATTTTGATTGGAATAACCTTCAGAAACAAATTGATAAATTAAGGGGAATAACACTTAACAAGAAAAAACTTAGGGAATTGGATATATTGTTTCCTACATCTCCTGGACGAACAGCAGCGGATTGTCGGCATTCTGGATGAAGCCTTCGCCGCCATTGAGACAGCTCGCGAGAACACCGAGCGCAACCTGCGTAATGCCCGCGAGCTGTTCGAGTCCTACCTCGAGAGCGTTTTCGCCAATCCAGGCGAGGGCTGGGAGGAAAAGAGAATAGGTGAGGTATGTAGAATTAGACCTTCTAAAGATGAAGCCCGTAAAAGCCTAAAAGTTACTGACTTCGTAACATTTGCTCCAATGGAAGACTTGGGTGTTCGTCAAAAATTTATAAGGGCAAGACAAGAAAGAACTTTAAAGTCTGTAATAAATAGTTATACATATTTTGCAGAAAATGATGTCCTAATAGCCAAAATAACTCCTTGTTTTGAAAATGGTAAGGTTGGAATTGCATGTGGGTTAAGAGAATGGAATCGGTTTTGGATCAAGCGAATATATAGTTATTAGACCTCAAACCAACGTTAGTAATGAATATATTTATTATTATTTATCTAGAGGCAGTTTTCGTAAAATGGGAGAGAAAGTTATGGGCGGGGCTGTTGGGCAACAAAGAATTCCCAAGGACTTTATAGATAATTCAATAATTTATATTCCAGAAAAACCTATACAACAATCAATAACAAGAAAGCTTGACCTTCTATCTACTAAATCCAAAAAACTTGAATATATTTACCAACAAAAACTGGCATCATTGGATGAACTAAAAAGATCGCTCCTCCAAAATGCCTTCAGTGGTAAATTGTAAAACGCAAAATTGGTTTACATCTTTTTGTGATATATTGTAAAAACGCAATAATACTGATATATTGATAAGCACATGTCATTCAATCCAACATATCCCCACCAATTAGATCACCTGCCGCCATCCACGGTCAGCTCAAATGCTGAGTTTGGTGACCAATTGCTGAATGCTCGTGTTGCCCTTGCGGAATTAAAGGGGCATGCAGTGAAATCCCCAATCCCTTGTTGCTGACAGCTCCAATAGTGATCAGGGAGTCAGTTGCCAGTTCCAATATCGAAAATATCAACACCACCCTGGCAGAAGTGCTCCAGTGGCAGTTATTTCCTGAAGCTGAACAGCGTGCACCGGATAAGGAAGTACTTCATTATCGCGAAGCCATGTATTGGGGATACGAATCATTGGATAAGTATCCAATATCATCCCGGCTCATCAATGGCATACAAAACCTCCTGATACCTGAAGGAAGTGGCGTATTTCGCCGCGAGCAAAATCGCATTGTCAATATGGCTACTCGTGAAGACCTTTACACTCCTCCGCCAGCGCAGGACGTACCGGGTCTGATTGGTAACTTGGAGCAATATGTAAACGCAAATGACAAAAGCATTGACCCGTTGATCCGTGCCATCATTTCTCATTATCAGTTTGAAGCAATCCATCCTTTCCGCGATGGCAATGGTCGTACCGGCCGTATCCTGATGGTACTGCAACTCATACAGTATGGTTTGCTTGAATTTCCGGTTCTTTATATCAGTAGTTTTATTAATAGATATCGTGACCTGTATTATCGCACCTTGCGAGAGGTTACCATTAACGGTGATTGGCATCATTATATTAGCTTCATGCTGGATGGTTTTCAAATGCAGGCTTTGGAAACCCGCATGACACTGGCTAAAATGAATTCCTTATTCCAGGCACAGAAAGACCAGATCAAAAAAGAAAATAGTAAGATATTTAGCCTTGAATTAATTGAGGCATTATTTTCTTCTCCGATCGTTACGCCGACTTCATTGGCATCCGAACTTAAAATTCACTATACAACCGCAAGCAAACATTTAATGATGCTGTCAAAAATGGGCATTTTGAAGGACGCAAAAGTGGGCAAACGCCATTTTTTTGCAAATTATCAGCTTCTTGATTTATTAAAAAAGGAATAAACCATGAACGAAGCGGAAACCAGGGCGGAATTGATCGATCCCAAACTAACAGCCAGCGGCTGGGGCGTGGTCGAAGGGTCAAAGATCCAGCGTGAATTCAAACTATCCAATGGCCGGATCCAGGCTGGCGGTGCACGCGCCAAACCGCTCTCCGCCGATTACATCCTCACTTATCGCGGCCGCAAACTGGCCGCGCTCGAAGCCAAGAGCGACGAAAAAGAAGTGGGAGAAGGCGTCGCCCAGGCTAAGAACTACGCTGAAAAGCTGCAACTCGATTACACCTTTGCCAGCAACGGCAAAGAGATCTACCAGATCTGCATGAAAACAGGCGCAGAAGGGCTGGTTCCCGCCTTCCCGACTCCGGATGAACTCTGGAGTATGACCTTCTCCGAACAGGACGACTGGCGCGACAAATTCAGCCAGGTACCATTCGAAGATGTCGGCGGGTCGAAGGAAGTGCGTTACTATCAGGAGGTGGCTGTCAACAAGGCCATGCAAGTCATCGCCGCTGAAAAGCAGCGCATCCTTTTAACGCTGGCCACAGGAACAGGCAAAACCTTTATCGCCTTTCAAATTGTCTGGAAGCTGTTCCACACCCGCTGGAACTTGAACCGTGATGGCGCGCGCCTGCCCCGCGTACTTTTCCTGGCAGACCGCAACATCCTTGCGGATCAAGCCTTTAACGCTTTTTCGGCTTTCCCCGAAGATGCGCTTAAACGCATTAAACCGGGCGAGATCCGCAAAGATGGCAAAGTACCCACCAATGGCAGTATCTTTTTCACCATTTTCCAGACCTTTATGTCCGGTCCAAACGGCAAAGAATAATTTGGCCAGTACCCGCCGGATTTCTTCGACTTCATCATCATTGACGAGTGTCACCGCGGCGGCGCCAATGACGAAAGCAATTGGCGCAGCATCATGGAATATTTCTCACCGGCTGTGCAGTTGGGTCTGACCGCCACACCCAAACGCGACACCAACGTCGACACCTATCGTTATTTTGGCGAGCCGGTCTATATCTATTCCCTCAAAGAAGGCATCAACGATGGCTACCTGACCCCTTTCAAGGTCAAGCGCATCCAGACCACCCTGGATGATTACATCTACACCTCGGACGATAAGGTGATCGAAGGTGAGATCGAAGCCGGGCACCTATATACAGAGTCAGACTTCAACCGCATCATCGAGATCAAAGAGCGTGAAGCCAAACGGGTGAAGATTTATATGAATGACGCGAATCAATCCGAAAAAGCCATCGTCTTTTGCGCCAGCCAGGATCATGCGCTTGCAGTCAGGGACCTTATCAACCAGGTTAAAGTCGAATCCCGATCCAATGTACTGCGTACGAGTGACCGCCAACGATGGGGATATGGGTGAGCAGTACCTGCGTGAATTCCAGGATAATGAAAAGACCATCCCAACGGTGCTCACCACTTCGCAAAAACTTTCCACCGGTGTGGACGCGCGCAACATTCGCAACATCGTCTTAATGCGCCCGATCAACTCGATGATCGAATTCAAGCAGATCATTGGGCGCGGCACCCGCCTGTTTGATGGCAAGGAATATTTCACCATCTATGATTTTGTCGATGCCTATCATCACTTCGCCGACCCGGAATGGGATGGCGAACCGGTGGAACCGGAACCGAAACCAGAACCAAAGCCAGGGCCGGAACCGGGACCGGAAAAACCTGACGACGGAGAAACGGCAGAACACGAGCGGTTTCAAAGGATCAGGGTACAACTGGCGGATGGCAAAGAGCGCCAGATCCAGCACATGGTCTCCACCTCCTTCTGGAGTGCGGATGGAAAACCCATCACCGCCGAGGAATTTTTGCAAGCTTTGTTCGGTAGCCTGCCGGAATTTTTCGAGGATGAGGCTGAATTACGCCGAATCTGGTCCCAGCCGAAAACCCGCACGGAGTTATTGGGCAGGCTGGCACATGCCGGTTATGGGAAAGTAGAATTGACCCGCCTGCAATCCCTTATCGATGCCGAGCAGAGCGACCTGTTTGATGTACTGGAATATGTCGCCTATGCCGTTCCGACTCTGACACGAAAAACGCGTGTCGCCAGGGCGCAGGTTAAGATCTTCTCGGGTTTAAATCCCCGCCAAAAAGAATTTTTGGATTTTGTGCTGAGCAAATACATTGAAACCGGTGTGGAAGAGTTGGCCCAGGAAAAACTGGCCGATCTGTTGAAATTAAAATATCATGCCCTGACGGACGCCAAGCAATTGTTGGGGAGCACGGAAGACATCAAGACTATGTTTGTCGGCTTCCAGCGTCATCTATACGCCGGCACGACGGGGTAACTATTTTCTAGAGGTTAAAATGCCTAATAAAATTGATAGTGACAAAATATTTATCAACAAAGTATTTGAGTGGTGGTACCGGGTACCTGAGTATCAGCGTCCTTATGTATGGGGCACGGACCAGGTTACAGACCTTTTGGATGATATTACTCAATGGATGTATGCGCGTCCGGATAGTGAATATTTTCTTGGCTCAATAGTCCTTCAAGAACGTAACAATAATGGAATTGTTGAATTTGATTTATTGGATGGTCAGCAGCGTCTGACAACTTGTCTGATCACTTATGCGGTAGGTCGGGATCTAACATCTGATCCTTTACTTCGTACAAACTGTCAGGATATCATTTTCCAGCAGGAAAATCCATATAAAAATATCCCTGAAAGGATAAGAATAATTTATGATATAAGGGATGAGGTTCGCTCATTTTTTGATAAGTTCATAAAACCTGATAGTGGAACAAATGACGAAGCTGGACTACTAGAAGCATTAAAAACAAAGGATTTATCAGTAAGAAACATGGCGAATGCGGTTCTTCAAATTCGGAATTTCTTTTCCCAAGTCAATTCCCCTACTGTTGAAGCTTTCTTTAAATTTTTTGGGGATAAAGTCTTAATGGTTTATGTATCTTCACCTAATTTGGATGACGCATTTCGTATGTTTACTGTTCTGAATGATAGAGGTATGAAATTAAGGGGAAGTGATATATTAAAAACTTTAAATTTACGAGCATTAAGGGAAGCAAAAGCTGATAAGAGGGAAATCCAGCATTGGGCAAAATTCTGGGAAGAACTGGAAGGTGTGTTATTAGATGATTTCGATGTTTTTCTCTCAAACATCCGCGCTGTCCTGGTAAAAGATAAAGCGAGGTTAAGCTTACTCCAGGAGTTTGAAGATAATATTTATGAACCTAAGGTTTTTGATCGCCAGAATAAAACTTATAGCAATCGGCCCCCGCTTCTAAAACCTGGTAAAGATACATTTTTACTTGTAGAGTGCTATTACAAGCACTATCAACAAATAATGAGCGGAAATAATTATAATCTGAATAACTCATGGCAATTCGATAACCTTATTACATTATTGTCGGAGACAGGTCTAGCTGATTTCTGGCTGCCCCCATTATTGCGCTATAGGGATGTTTTTGGCGAAGCAAACATATTAGAATTTTTGTGGCTCTTGGAAGACAAATTTTGCGCTGATTGGGTCACATCCCAAACACCAACAGACCGAATTAGTAATATGAATAGAATTACTGCACTGATTGACGAAGTCGATCGATTAGCCTCAAATGATTATGAAAAAATCAATCTAATATTAAATTCACAAACATTAGCCTACGATAAAAATAAATACCGGGATATTGTTGATACAGAAGGAATTTATGGAAAAAGATATGCCCGTTATCTACTGTTTAAGGTGGATGTTCTCCTTGCCAGTCCAGATACTCGCCTTCAAGTGCCAAGTCAAATGTCCGTGGAGCATGTCCTGCCGCAGAATCCGGAAATTCAAGCCAATGGTGTACAGATTTTTCAGTAGAAGATCGTTTTATTTGGACAAATAAGTTAGGCAATCTTGTATTAATCAGCAGAAGGAAAAACAGCGCACAGGGAAGAATGGATTACAAAGATAAGAAAGAGAAATATTTCAAAACAAATGTTGAATTATTTCCTAATTCACTTCGTTTAATGCAATCCACAACTTGGAATATTTCAGATTTACAGAAACACCATGGTGAGATTTTACTTAAGTTAGTTCAATAATTTGGACGAAATTCAAATCAAAGATATTTTTCACGTCAGGCGTAGGTTGGGTTGAAGGTTTTATGCCTGAAACCCAACAACTGAAACCCAACATCCCCAATTTATTCCATTTGAATTTTTTTGTTTCCACCTCCCGGCACCTCTCCCCATACGGAAGAGCCCCCATTCCGCGTACGGGCGAACCGCTGGCTCGCCCCTAAAAGACCCAATTTTGAGCACCAACCTGTCATTAATGACAGGTTGACATGGCTCCTTAATGTCGTATTATGTATATAGAACAAATAATCTAAAAAGACAAAAGGAAATTTCAAAAAACACACCATTACATTACATAAGTGCCAATCTTGTAAGGTACGAAACGAAGTGGAGTGCTGCCGCAGGCAGTACGAAATGATGAACGTAGTGAAGAATGGAGTCCTACCGCAGGCAGGACATAAGTGCCAATCCTCATTTACTCTCCCCCAAATATCTGTAAGTATTTGCCGTTCGCTCCAGCACCGAAGGTGAACGGAGGTGGGATGGTCGTAGCGAAGCGGAGATGCCGGTGTGTTGTCCGGTCGTAGCAAAGCGAAGATGCCGGTGTATTGTCCGGTGTAGGAGGGGGCTTGGTACTGGCGAAGCGGAGATGCCGGTTTAATTCCCTCTCCTAAAGAGGAGAGGGTCGTAGCAAAGCGGAGATGCTGGTGTAGTGCCCAGTACAGGGTGAGGGAGATAAGTGAATTGCGTAGGTTGGGTTGAGCGAGTTTTCGAAACCCAACAATTGAAACCCATCACCTCAAAAAGGAGACACATGCCATTTCAACCAAATGCCAAAATGAAGAATGCCCGCCGTGAACGCCTGAAAGCCTTCAAGAAATACATGGGCGAAACCGGGTTTGCTGTCCCCCGCATGGACGAACTCACCGACGAGCAGTGGCAGCTGGTCGAACCCCTGCTGCCGGCCGGCAATTCCCATGGCCGCCCATCCCACGATCAACGCCTCGTCCTCAACGGCATCTTCTTCTACATCCGCAACGCCCTCACCTGGATCAATATCCCGCCCGAGTACCCCTCCTACGTCACCTGCTTTCGGCGCTACACTGCCTGGGCCGAATCCGGCGTGCTCGAAAAGATCATATTTCGGTTGTCACATCATCTGGCAGATGCATCCGGTTTGGATTTCTTCACAGCATATAAAAAAGGCACCGTCTCCTATGGCATGCAGGGTAATACCCTTACCATCTACCTTCCACAGGAATATGCCTCCTATTGGATGCAGCCTACCGCCGCCCTGGTCATGATGTGGCTCCTCACCCGCGCCATGGATGCCTACCGCGAAGCCTATAAGCGCACCTGTAAAAAATTGGAATGCGATAGGTTGATCGGGCAGGCAGGTCCGCGCAGCATCCGTCCCCGCTTTGTGGAGGTCGTCATCGGCGAGAAACCGCAGCAAGTTAAGGTCTCAAAACCTGTTATGCACCGTGAGCGTCTGGAATTTCTGGAACGGATGGCGCGCTAATTCCCCCGCACTTTAGTCCTCCTCCAAATATCTGTAAGTATTTGCCGTTCGCTCCGGCACCAAAGGTGAGCGGAGGTGGGATGGTCGTAGCGAAGCGGAGATGACGTATTAATTCCCTCTCCTAAAGAGGAGAGGGCTAGGGTGAGGTAAGTACAGGGTGAGGTAAGTATAGAGTGAAGTAAGTATAGAGTGAGGTTTATATACAAATGAAAATCGAAAGCATCGTGTTAAATGGAACCCTGCCTAAATGTTTGAAAGCATTCGCAGGACCATTCATAGGTTGGGTTAAGTGGTTTTCACGAAACCCAACAATAAGTGGTAGGTCAGTGCTTGATCTGACATTACTTCCCCTACACCTTGGGCGGATAGCCCGTAATGTTCCTGATCTCCTCATACAGCGGTTTCAACCGTCCGTACATCTTGCTGTACACGCGCTGGTAAAGTTCGTCATAGAGCTTGCTGGCCTCGCGGTTTGGTTCAAATACCTTGCCGATGCGGGTCATGCCCTTCACCGCGCTGTCAAAATCCGGGTAGAACTTCAACCCGACTGCCGCATCAATGGCGGCGCCCAGGCCGGAGGCCTCATAAACATGCGGGCGCGCTGTGGGCAGGTTAAAGATATCCGCGGTGAGCTGCATGGCCACCTCGCTCTGACTGCCGCCCCCGCCACCCGCACTTCGGTGATGGGGATATGGCTGCGCCTCACAGTGCGTTCCGCGCCTTCGCGCAGGGCATACGCCACCCCTTCGAGGATGGCGCGATAAAAATGAGCCTTGCCGTGCACATCCCCGAAGCCAATGACCGAGCCCTTGGCTTCCGGTCCCGGCATCTTCAAGCCCGGCGACCAGTAGGGCTGCAGCACCAGACCCTGCGATCCGGCCGGCACATCCTTGACCATTTCGTCGAACAGCACTTCCGGGTCCACGCCGCGCAGGTCCGCCGCCTGCTGTTCCAGTGCGCCGAATTCCTGCTTGAACCAGCTCACCATCCAGTAACCGCGGAACACCTGGATCTCCAGGCTGTAGGCATCCGGCACCGCAGATGGATAAGGCGGAATGAGCGGGATGGCTTCCACGTATTTGCGGTGGGTGGTGTTGATGGTAGCGGTGGTGCCATAGCTGAGGCAGGCAATGTGCGGGTCGATGCAGCCCGCGCCGATGATCTCGGTAGCTTTGTCGGCGGCGGCGGCGATGAGCGGCAGCCCTGCGGGGATACCGGTCTGCTGGCTGGCTTCAGGTGTGATCTCCCCGAGGATCGATCCGGGGGGAACCAGGTCCGGCAAAATGGCCGGGTCCATGGGCACAGCCTGCCACTTCCAATCCTGCTTGCCGCACCATTGTTTTTTCTTGTAATCAAAGGGAACATAACCCACCTGGCAGCCGGTGGAATCGATGATGCGCCCGACCAGCTTGTGGGTCAAATATCCGGAGAGGAAAACGTATTTATGCGTTTTATTCCAAATTTCAGGCTCATGGGTGCGGATGAAGTTGCATTCCGCTTCAGCCTGCAAATAGGCGACGGTCTCGGTCATGCCGGAGAGGGCGAACAAAATGCCCCACAACCCACTGACCGGTTTCAAGCCGAAGGTGCGGCGGTTATCCATCCAGGTGATGGCGCGGCGCAGGGGCTGGCCATCCTCACCCAGGTTGATCAAGGTGGAGCGCTGGGTGGTCAGTGCGACACCTGCGATGCGATTTTTATCCACGCCCGATTTCTCCCACAATTGCTGGCAGGCCTGGCAGACCGAATCCCAGAATACCTGCGGGTCCTGCTCCGACATGCCCGGTTCGGTGGAGATGTATTCCGGGATGGGCACGCGTGTCTTTTCCACCAGGTTGCCCTGCAGGTCAAAAAGCAGCGCTCGCACGCTCTGCGTGCCATTATCAATAGCCAGGATCAATTCGTCTGTCATCATGCCTCCGAGTTACTCGAATTCTACTCGATTATTGTGCGTCAGCTTGGATGGGGGGAAGGTTTGGAGTATTCCATCCTTCCAAAGTTGTTCAACTATTCTCCTGGATTCGTTGTGCCTTCCCATAATTGGATGCATTCCTGCATCACGCGGCGGGTGACGGCTTCCGCGGCATCCGGCTCACCGGCGCGGGCAGCTTTATACACCATTCGAAAGTACACCCTGGCCTGCTTGCGGGCTTCGAAATCCTGGTAATAAGCGCTCATGGCTTTTATGTACAATGCCTCAAGATTATTGATCGTTAGAGCCAGGATGGCATTACCGCTTAATCGCGAGAGCAGCTTTTGCGCCTGAAAGTCCTGCCGGGCGAGGGCAGCAGGATCTTCCGATCCTTCGGCAATGCCCTGCATAAATTTTTCCACCTCAGGCGCGGCGTTGGAAATGGCTAAACGGGTGTAAACCGGCGCCAGTAATAAGCGGACTTGGAGCACCTGCGCCACCATATTGGATGGAATCTTGTCCATTCCATTGGCCACGGTGGAAAGGACGGATAGTTTTCCTTCCTGCATATAGTTCAGCACCCGGGTGGGCTTGCCATGTTGGATCTCCAGCCAGCCATCGCGAGCCAGGCGCTGCAGCACCTCTCTTAGTGTTGGCCGGGTAATCTTTAAGCTCACCGCCAATTCGCGCTCCGGAGGAAGATTGGTTCCCTGGGCAAATTGACCGGATTGGATACCTTCCAGTATTTTTGCCTCGGCAGCTTCGGCTGGTTTCAAGTCTGTATTGTGCGCCATGATTCCTCCAGGAATGTGCTAGATTGGTCCGTACAAAGTTGAATTTCTGTGAATAATTATTGTATGATTTCGAGCGATTGGATCAACAGGCTTTGCTCGTGCGGTACAGCCAGGTTGCCGACCTCGAACTCGCCATTAGGCTTAACAGAAGCATAGTTGTTATCGATCCAGGCGACGAACGCCAGAGGAACGGCCACCTTGACCCTTGCTGCCAGCACCTCCTGGTTGTCTATGCGGAAATGGATCGACTCAGGCAGCCAGTGGATCTCAAATTCGTGCCATTCGGTAAAGTCCCAGCTATCGAGCACAACTTCTTTGGCGGGCATGCGGATACCGGTCAGCAGCCTGCCAAGCAGGGGAATCTTCATGAATGAGTCCGCGGCGGCCATGGAGCGCTCACCCCCCTTACCGCCATAAACGACCGAGGCTTTCCAGCCGTTGGCCGGGCCGCTGGTGAGCGAAATGGTGGATTGTGGGGAGGCGTAGTAGTACCAGATCCAATTGGGTTTCACCTCCATGCGGGTGCTCCACAGTGGCGCCATGTTGTTCCAGAATCCGAAACCAGCAGTTCCGATGAGAGTAGAAGCAGGATGAGTAACGCGGGCTTTCAAACGAAAGATGAGCGGAGGCAGCCATTGATAATCATTGCGCGGACGTTTGAGATAGTCGTCAATTTGGGCAACAGAAAGAATATCCGCGGGGGCATCCTTCAGGGTTAATTTCAGCCCGAAGGTTTCATCCACCCAGGATGACCCGGCTGCCAGCCGATTCCAGTGGGCGTTTCTGACTTCACCTGAAAATTCGTCAATCACTTTCATGCGCCGCTCCTCGCCCCTGTTCACAAAGCCTTTCCTTTTATTATAGATAAAAAAGAGGTTTCCGGCTAACCAGAAACCTCATCATTGAGTTCTTATTGCGCTGAAATTTGCTTTTTCAAGGATCGCTCTTTGAACCAGGCCCAGATACTGAGTAAGATACCCAGCGCCAGCAGGACCACTACAACGATGGTCGTATCGTTCAATGCCTGCACCTGGATCAGAGGTGCGCCTTCGGAAGATGACGTTACAACTTCCGGCAGGCTGCGTGCAATGATTCGCCCCGACCAGATGGCGCCCAACACTGCGATGCCGGTGATCTGACCGAGGGTGCGGGTGAGCGACAACAATCCAGAGGCAACCCCTAATCTTTCCTTAGGCGCAGCGCTCATGATGGCGCTATTATTGGGAGATTGGAAGATCCCAGCGCCGATGCCGACCGGCAGGAAACGCAGGATGTAGCCCAATGCGGTGGTTTCGAGGGATAAGCTGCTTACCCCGATGTAACCGATGAGGATCATCGCCAATCCAACCACTGTAAGTGAGCGGGTTCCCCAGCGATCAGATAACGCGCCGGAGATGGGAGCAAAGATACCCATGGAGACCGGGACAACTGCCATCAGCAGCCCGACCATACGGGGAGCGTAGTACAGCAGGTTTTCCAGGTAGAAGGGCATGAGGATCATCAAACCCGCAGATGAGATAAAGGTGATAAATCCGGTGACCAGGTTGGTGCTGAATAACTCATTTTGAAACAGCTTGAGGTCGATCATCGGTTGCGGGCTCCTGGATTCGATCCAAATGAAGGCGATCAGGAACAGCACGAAACCGGTTGCCAGAAAGAGCACAGGAAGGGATAAAAAGCCGTTGTTTTCACCCAGGGTCAGCGCAAACAAAAGACAGATCAGGCTGAAAAATAGTGCGATTGCGCCAGGAAAGTCAAACTTTTGCTGGATGCCGGGAATGACGTCTGGCACAAATTTGAGAGCCAATATCACACCCAGGATGCCAACCGGCAGGTTGACGAAGAAGATCCAGTGCCAGGAGAACGAGCCAAGGATCAAACCACCGATGGTGGGGCCGGCGATAATGCCGATGGACACTGTCATCCCGCTGATGCCCAGGGCTTTGCCTCGTTCCTGGGGCGGGAAGTTCTCGGTCACGATCGCCATACCGAGCGCCATCATCATGGCTGAACCGATCGCCTGCACCACGCGAAAAGCGATCAACATATAGACGGTGGTGGAAACGCCGCAAGCCAGGGATCCCAGAGTGAAGACCACAAAACCCCAGGTGTAGATGCGCTTTTTTCCGATCATATCCGCCCAGCGACCGATACTCAACATCAGCGTGGAGATTGTCAGCAGGTATGCAAGTACGACCCACTGGATGGTGGTGAAATCGGTGTTCAAATCTTTAACCAGGGTGGGTAACGCCACATTGACAATGCTGCCATCGATGGTAGCCAGAAAGACGCCCATGGAAACAGCCGCCATTACAAACCATTTTCGCTTAAAATCAATTTTTGAAGAACTATTCATCAGTCGATCTCATCGTTGAATTTCTTTCCGGGGCTGTATAATTAATCACGACTCGGGAGAGGTAGAAGTGTATAGTATAAACCAGAACTTTCCAGAAAAATATTATCGGCTTGATGAACATGTATCACTAGCCGGGGTGGATGCCCTGGTTTGTTTGCTGCCAGAAAATGTGGTCTATCTCACCGGCACGTACCCGGTGCACGGTGTTTCGGTCGCTGTTTATCTTCCCCGCGTTGGCAGTTTCTTGCTGCAGCCGGAGTGTGAGCAGGAGTGGATTGCGCATGGAGATTGCGGGGTTTCTTTGTTTGGGTGGGGACATATAAGCGATAAACCGATTGAAGCGGCTTATGCAGAGTTCCTGTCGAACCTGTATGGGAAATATCAACTGGCCGGAAAACGAATCGGCGTGGAAATGAACGTGAAAACCTGTGCGCCGGCTTATCGGTCGGCTGAAATGAATTTGCCAGACGACGCCTTTCTTGCAGTTGTTAAATCGAATTTCTCGGACTGTACTTTCATTGATTGCGGTCCTATTGTTGAGGGTGCCCGTGCAATCAAATTCCCAGATGATATTGTAAATATAAAACGGTCGAACGCAATCGCGCAACTTGGATTGGCGGAACTGGAAAAGAATATCCACTCGGGGATGACTGAAGTTGAAGCTGCGGCGCTGGTGGAACAAACGATTCGGGTGAAAGGTACAGGCTATGAAGGCGCCAGCCTGGTGAGAGGATTCGCCGAAGTGACGAGTGGCATTGAGGGCAGCCGGAAGCAATCCATGTTGATACCCGCCAGCCTCAGGAGATTTGAAAAAGGTGACCTTGTGATCATCGAAATGGCGGTGGTTGCGGATGGCTATTGGAGTGATTTGACGCGGGTGTTTTGCGTCGGGGAACCAAATGTGGAGCAGAAGCGAGTTTATAACACTGTCTTGAAAGCTCAGCAGGCTGCTGCGGCAGTATTAATAGAAGGCAATGGATTCTCGTCCCCGGACGAAGCAGCCCGTAAGGTGATCGCCGAAGCCGGACTGGGGGAATATTTCAGCCACGGCACCGGGCATGGCGTTGGGTGGCGCTACCATGAAGCCATCCCGCAGCTTGGCCCGAATTCAACAGGTGTCCTCAAGAAGGGTATGGTCACCAGCGTGGAACCGGGTGTTTATATCCCCGGCTTCGGCGGTATAAGAATTGAAGACAACCTGATGGTTGGAGATCGTGAACCGGAATGGTTATCTTCCGCTGTTGAACCGTGGTAACATCCATCTGAGATGAAGACACAAAACAATTCTTCCAGAACAAAACGGCCTGACTCTGAAAATTGCAGCAAAAACAACATGGAATATCTCTTTTGCCCGACGTTGATATACATTGGGTTTTTATATTGCTGGTTACACTGGCGGGACTGGCAATACGATTGGTATATCTGAACCAACCGGTTGGCAATGACGAGGCTTTCACCTACCTGGCGTTTTCTTCAAGATCGATCATTACGATCCTGACGGATTATTCCCATCCTAATAATCATATTCTGCATTCACTGCTTGTGTTTTTCTCAACCAGATTGTTCGGGGGAGAAGCCTGGGCGGTGAGGCTGCCAGCTCTCATCGCCGGTACGTTGCTGATCCCGGCCGGCTATATGGCTGCCAGGCGTATGTACAATTCGTTGACCGGTTTGCTGGCAGCCAGTTTCATCGCAGTGTTCCCGCATTTGATCGCCTACTCCAACAGCGCCCGCGGTTATACGCTTGTGTGCCTGGCAGCCACGCTGTGCGTCTTCTTTGCGGCAGGAGCTTTGGAGGAGAACAAAGTCAGGTATTGGGTCGGGGTTGCCATCTTCGCTATCATTGGTTTTTATGCCATACCGATCATGCTCTATCCATTTGCAGGCATCTGCACTTGGATTCTGCTTAGTATTGTCTGGAAGAGTGGGTTAACGAAGACCTCCTTGAAAAAACTGATCCCTATGGTCATTCTCGGTCTTTCTGTGATCGTGGTTGTGATTATTTTATACCTTCCCGTGGTCATCTGGGGCAGCGGCTTTTCGTCAATCGTTTCCAATGGTGTGGTTACGCCTGAGCCTTTCAACCAATTTTCGCATAACCTGATCGCCCGCCTGGGACGCACATGGCAGGAGTGGAACGAAGGATTGCTGCCATTATTAACAATACTTCAAGTTCTTGGGTTGCTGGTTTCGCTGGTTATCCATCGACGCGCAGCCCGCCAACCAGTTCACCTGCTTCCAGCCTTGATCCTGGGCGTGCTGCCGATCATCCTCTGGCAGAGGGTTGCTCCGTGGACACGCATCTGGCTTTTTGTACTGCCTCTGTATGCCATCTGGGCTGCTGCCGGGTTGATTTCCCTTACTGGATGGTTGATGAAGAAATTGGATAAGCGCTACGGGATAGTGGTCATTGCAATTTTGTGCATTCTTCCCTTTGCCGACAGGGTAGTGCGCATTGCCCAGGAGGGCCCAGCGAATATCAATGCGGCCGGCGTTGAGCAGAATGTCGCGGAATTTCTCGTGCAGGAGGTGAGCCCGGGAGACATGATCGTTGCTGTCACCCCGATGAGCACCCAGATCAAATTCTATTTTTGGCAGGCAGCGGACTACGAACGCTGGTTCTATAACACCAATATCCAACAAACATTTTCAAATTTGATCGTGTTAGTTGGCACAAAATATGGTGACTCACTGGAAAGCGTGCTGGAAAAGAACCAACTGTCAGACCAGATCGACCGATCTACCTTTGAGTTAGTTTACACATATAAACATGTAGAAGTGTATCGCGTGGAGGCGTTGAATCCATAATGGCGAGAGGAGCTTAAATATGACCGATTACTACAGCCTGAAGTGGATGGGCGAATCCTTAAGCATGATCGACCAACGCCTCCTGCCGCATAAAGAAGTGTACCTGGAATATTCTGATGTGGTGGATGTGGCAGATGCCATCCGAACCATGGTTGTACGTGGAGCGCCAGCCATTGGGTCCGCAGCCGGGTTTGGCTTGGCCCTGGCAGCCATTCAATGCAGGGGGGTAAGCGGAGATGCGATTCTAGGGGAACTGGAGCGAGCTGGACGCATCTTAATAGATGCCCGGCCGACAGCAGTCAACCTGGCGTGGGCGGTCAACCGTGTTCTGACAGCCGCGCGAAAGGCAGAAAATGTGTGTGAAGGCGTGATTAAAGAAGCCCAGGCGATCTTCGATGAGGATGTTCAGGCGAATATCCAAATTGGATTGAACGCGCTGGAACTGGTTCCTCAAAACGCACGAATCATTCACCACTGCAACACCGGCGCTCTGGCGACATCCGGTTATGGCACGGCGCTGGGTGTGATCCGCGCGGCACACGAACATGGAAGAAATGTGTTTGTGTATGTGGATGAGACCCGTCCACGCCTGCAAGGCGCCCGGCTGACCACCTGGGAACTGGAGAAACTGGGCATTCCTTACAAGGTGATCGTGGATGGCGCATCTGGTCATGTGATGCGCACCCTGGGAGTGGATCTGTGCGTCGTCGGTTGCGACCGGGTGGCTGCGAATGGGGACACGGCCAATAAGATCGGTACTTATAACCTGGCCATTGCAGCCAGGGCGCATGACATACCTTTTTATGTAGCCGGTCCTACCAGTACGCTTGACCCGCACACTCCCAACGGCGATGCCATTACAGTGGAAGAGCGCGATGCGGATGAAGTTATTGCCATTGATGGAGTGGAAATAACGACGTCCGGAACACCCGTCTTCAACCCGGCGTTTGACATCACGCCGCATGAATATATTACCGCTATTATTACTGAAAAGGGAATCTGCCGTCCCCCATATACTGAAAACCTGGCATTTGTAAATTCACCAGAGCGCTAACTATTACACCCCAATCGCCGCTTTGATCTGACGGGCAAGCTGGCCGAAATCTTCTGAGTAACGCATCTCCTCTGTCCTCGGGCGGGGGAGCTCTATCTTAAGATCAAGGTGGACTTTCCCCGGGCGGGGGGTAAGCACCAATACACGGTCTGCCAGGAAGACGGCTTCTGAGATCGAGTGAGTCACCATCACGACGGTCTTGCGCCTGGCTTGCCAGATACGCAGCAGCTCGATACCCATGCGTTCGCGGGTCAACGCGTCCAACGCGCCAAAGGGTTCATCCAGCAAAAGCAGGTCCGGGTCATGGATCAGGGCGCGGGCAATCGCCACGCGCTGGGCCATCCCGCCGGAAAGGTCTTTCGGCCAGGCAGATTCGAATCCTTGCAGTCCTACGAGCTCGATCAACTCAGTTGCCTGTTTGCGGGATTCGATAGCGGAAACTCCTGATAGCTCCAATGGCAGGGTGATGTTTTGCAATACGCTCCGCCAGGGCATAAGGTTGGCATTCTGAAATACAAAGCCTGTCTTCGGCAGTTGTCCAGCCTGTTCATGGAAGATCAATTCACCGGAAGTTGGCGAAAGCAACCCGGCCAGAACTCGCAACAGGGTCGTCTTTCCACAACCGGATGGCCCCAGTAAGCAGATGAATTCCTGTTGATGAACCTCAAAGCTGACATCCTGCAATACCTCCAGCCCGCCATTCCCGTTTGGAAAGGTGACCGACAAGTGGTGCAAGTTCAAGGCAGCAGATTCTTTGACGGTTTTCATTTAACAACAAACTCATCGGTGTAAGCAGATTTGAGGTCTAATCCTACGGAGAGCAACCCCATATCCAGCAAAACCTGCTGCATGTTTTCCCAGCCCATCGACTGGGGAATGCCGTTTTGATCCGTCTGCCACAGGCTGATAGAGGTTTCCAGAACCTCTTTCTGAACTGCCTCATCCACCTGAGCCAGATTCTCAACATATTTTTTACTGATCTCGTAAGCCTCATCTGGGTGGGCGCTCGTGTATTCGATACCCCTCCAGGTGGCGATGGTCATTCTGCGCACCAGGTCCGGGTTTTCTTGGATGGTTGTTTCATTGGTGAGCAGACCATTGGAAACCAGTTGTAGATAATCCGCGACTTTGATGACATTGATCTCGTATCCTTTGGACTTCAACTGCACAGGTTCGTTGGCAACGTAGATCACAACCGCATCTTCCTGCCCGGCTGCCAAAGCTTCCACCTGGTTGAAACCAATCACATCAATGGTGACATCCTGTTCGGTCAGACCACCTGCCGATAGCAATGCCCTCAAGCCAATGTAACTCGCCCCGGAAAGCACAGGTACACCGATGCGCTTGCCTTTCAGGTCGGCTGGTGTATTTATGTTGGAAGATTTGAGAGACACAATTCCCACCGGATACTGCTGATACCACGCCAGTGTATAGACTACGGGCAACTGCTGCGCTCGGGCGAGCAGCACCTGTTCGCCAGAGACCATGGCGAATTTAAGTTTGTCTGCCCCGACCAGCGCCATGGCATCAGTTTCGAAACTGTAATCAATGGATACATCCAGCCCAACTTCGCGAAAATACCCTTTGTCGATCGCAACGTAGAGGGGCGCAAATTGGATGTTGGGAATATATCCCACTGGCAGAGAGATCTTCGTCATCGCTGGCGTTGAACTCGTCTGTGAATTTTGTGCACATGAAGCCAGCAGCATTCCGATCAGTACCGCGATAAAAAGTTTTTTCATTTCATCTCCCATCCCAAAAAAACATTATTTATATTCATTCGCACTCAGGTTCCAATTCAGGAACCGCTTTTCGATCAACACCACTGCATAATACAGCGACAACGCCAGAGCGATAAGGGTAAAAATAGCGGCGAAAACAAGGGCTGTATCGTATTGTCCTCGCCCGATATTGATCAAGAATCCCAGTCCTCGATCTGAGCCGACGAACTCGCCCACGACCGCCCCGATCACCGACAACGTTGCGCCGATCCGCAGGCCGCCCAGAAAGACGGGCAGAGCAGCGGGAACTTCAAGCAGGCGCAGCACCTGTCCATTGGTGGCGTGCAGACTGCCCATTAAGTCGCGCAGGGTTGCCGGTACAGCGCGCACCCCCACGATGGTGTTGATGAGAATTGGGAAGAAAACGATCAGCGAGCAGATCAGGATCTTTGAAAACAGGCCGGGGCCAAACCAGATAATGAGCAATGGGGCAACCGCAACAAGCGGGATGGCCTGGCTGGCAACCAGGTAAGGAGAGAGAAACCTTTCAGCGGCAGGCGATTTGGCAAGCAGATAACCTATTAGCGTTGCCGACCCCGCACCGATGATGAGCCCCATCAAGACTTCGAAAAGGGTGATTGATAGGTGACGCACCAGGCTGCCATCCGCAAGTGCTTTGATGAACCGCAGCGCTACCATCCCTGGTCCGGGCAGTATGAATGCAGGGAATTGCCAGATCATTATGGCAGCCTCCCATATTACCAGCGCAAGGATGACAGAGAGGATGAAGAATAGCGTGCGGTGTTTACTTAATTTCAAGAACAAAACAAAAACCCCGGGTACAAGACTCCTCGGGGCGATTATGCAAAGAGGCGAATTTATGCCTTTTGCATCCTTCTTCTATCCGGACTGTACCGTCGGCCCCGGAATTACACCGGATCATGTCCAATATTGAACTCGTGGGCTTCTCTTGCGAGTTACCACCGATCGGGAATTGGATCTCACGATCCGCACCCTGCCCCGAAGGTATATTTATTATACATTATTTTTAATTTAACCACAGATAAATACATATAAACGCAGATGAAAATAAAAGGATGAACAAATACAATCATTCCGGCTTTGAATGCTTTGATGTGTCTTTGTTCCTACTACTCTATCTGTGGTTTACTCACCAGCCATGGCACGATCCAGGTCATTGATATATCTTCCACTTCCTCGATTCCGACCGATAAACGAATTAGACCGTCCGTAATGCCCTGACTGATGCGGTCTTCTCGGGTAACTTTGGAATGTGTCATACTGGCCGGGTGCTGGATGAGGGTATCCACCGTGCCCAGCGAGACGGCCAGGGTCGCCAATTGGACTGTGTCCATCATCTTCACTCCGGCATCGTAACCTCCCTTCAACTCAAATGACATCATCCCACCGAAGGAGCTCATTTGCCTGCTTGCGGTTTCATGACCTGAATGACTCTTCAGTCCAGGATAGTTGACCTTTGAGACAGCAGGGTGGCTTTCAAGGAATTGAGCCACCCGCAATGCGTTATTGCAGTGGCATTCCATGCGAAGGGCGAATGTTTTCAGCCCGGTGGCTGCCATCCAACAGTCGAATGGGCTTGGATTGCAGCCGAGTGTTCGCATCATCATTGCCAGTTCATTTTTGACAAACTCAGGGTGCTGGCTGATGACCGCTCCGCCGATTACCTGGCCGTGTCCTGAGAGGTACTTGGTTGTGGAGTGCACCACAATATCCGCGCCGAGGGTCAACGGCCGCTGGCAGAATGGTGTCGCGAAGGTGTTATCCACAATGACCCATGCCCCTGATGCGTGCGCAATCTCGACCACTTCCTGGATATCTACAACCGCCATGCCCGGGTTGGATGGTGATTCGATGTAAGCGATTTTCGCTTGTGGGTGTTGTTCAAAAGCCGCCTGCCAGTTTTCAGGAGTTGGATCATGCACAAAGACAGCCTGAATACCATACTCCACCGCGATGTTTTTTATGAAGGTATATGTCGCTCCATAGAGCTGCTCCTGGACGATGATCGTATCGCCGGATTTCAGACAAGCAAGCAGCGATGTAGTGATGGCTGCCATTCCGGAGGCGAAAACCATGCCAGCAGCCAGATCATCCAGTTGTTTTTCGGGGTTTGCTTTGATCAGGTCGAACGCTTCCAGGGTGGTTATCTTTTCAGATAGCTGATCCATGTTGGGGTTGGTAAGGCGCGAGTAGATATGCCCGGGTTCTTCCCCGCGCCAGATCGCCTGCCCGGCAGCCACATCCGTAAATGAGAATGTAGAGGTTGGATAAATAGGGGCAGCATGCGAGTGGAATGGATGCGCTCCTTCCGCTGTGTGAATCGCAAGACTGCCCATTCCATAATTACCAGGGTTTTTGATCATATTGCCTCCAATACGTTATGATATTTCAGTAAAGACAAAATCCTTGAACTCCCTATCCTCGTAGCAAGCTACGAGGCAATACGGGATTTCACCCTTCGGGACGGGTTTTGTAAAACATTTCCGCAGCAAGCTGCGGTGAAATGCCCTTCTATTGATTATAATGTTCAGTGGCGATTATGGATTGGTATTTCCAAAATAAGCACGTGGTATAATGCTTTTGGTATTCAGAAATTTAGATAAAATTACTCCGATTTGGAATAAAACAACCAACATGACATCACTTGATCTAACTTTTTTACATGCACCGTCTGTCTATGACTTCAGGCGCGAATCCATCCTCTACGGCCCGGTCAGCGACCTGGTTCCCTCCACCCCGGTATTTGAGATGTATCCCATTGGATTCACCACAATGGCGGAATACTTGGAACGAAACGGGCTGCGCTGCCGGATTGTCAACCTGGCAGTTCGCATGCTGGACAATGTGAATTTCGATGTTGAGAAAAACATTGCCAAACTGAATTCTGCCGCATTTGGCATTGACCTGCACTGGCTGCCGCATGCTCACGGATCAATCGAAGTGGCTAAGATCGTCAAACGCATTCACCCAGATCGTCCTGTTATTTTTGGCGGATTTTCCTCCACCTATTATCATGAGGAATTGATCCGTTATCCGGCGGTGGATTTTGTGATGCGGGGTGATTCAACCGAAAAACCCTTGCTGCAATGGATGAAGTACATCCGCTCTGGCGGCAAGCCGCATCCATCTCCGCTATCGGTCGAAGCTCTGGAATTAGAAAAGGTCCCCAACCTGGTTTGGAAGGATTCGGAAAATGACGTACACGTCAACCCGATCACATACAGCCCCGAAAACCTGGATGGGATTTTGATGGATTACTCAGGTGTATTGAAATCGGTTGTCAGATACCGCGACCTGGCCAGTTATATCCCATTCAGAGCCTGGATGCGATATCCCATCACAGCCGCGCTCACCGTCAGGGGTTGCAGCCACAACTGTCTCACTTGTGGCGGTGGCTGTACTGCTTTCAAAAACCTGCATAACCGACAACATCCCGCCTATCGCAAACCGGAAGACCTGGCTAATGATATACGGCGTATCGGCTCTTTCAGCAGCGGACCGGTGATGGTGCTGGGTGATATCCGCCAGGCTGGTGATGAATATGCCAACCGTTTCATGGATGCCATTTCCGGGTATAAAAAACCCATCTTCTTTGAATTCTTTGACGCTGCGCCAAAAGAATTTTATCAACGCCTGGCGAAGGCCGTCCCGAATTTTGTTATTGAAATTTCGATGGAATCGCATGACGAGAAAGTGCGTCGGGCATTTGGCCGGCCTTATTCTAACGAAGAAGTAGAGCGTTCGATCAATGACGCATTGGATGCAGGCTGTCAACGCCTCGACCTGTTCTTCATGGTTGGGCTGAAAGAACAGACTTACGATAATGTCATGGAGACGGTGGATTACTCCAGAAAGATGCTGGAAACCTACTCCTCCGGCGGCGAACACCGGGTGATACCGTTCATTTCCCCTCTGGCGCCATTTCTGGATCCAGGCAGCCGGGCATTTGAGCAACCAGAAAAGCATGGATATAAATTATTTGCCCGCACACTCGAAGAGCATCGTCAAAAGCTGTTGGAACCCAGCTGGAAATATGTACTGAACTATGAGACCAAGTGGATGAACCGGGACCAGATCGTGGATGCGACCTATGAAGCCGGCAGGCGCATGAACCAGATCAAAGCAGAAAATGGCGTGATCAGCAGTGTAAAAGCAGCTGCAACCGAGATTCGAATCGATCGTGCTGTCAAATTGATGCATGAGATCGATGAAGTTATGTTGATCTCAAATGCGGATGATCGCAAGAAGAGGTTAACTGAACTCAAACACCACGTGGATAATTCCAATGAAAGCACGGTGGTAGATAAACGCGAATTGGAAGCGCCGATCAAAGGAATGAAGATCAACTTTCTGCGTGCGGCTGGTGTTGTAATGCAGGAGTGGTGGAAAGACGCCACTCGCTCTACACCGGAGTGAAATTATTTCCGGTAAAATACCCGGCCCAACTAAATACCTAATTTTTTCCCTTATACAACCCCTCGTAGTTTATACCCAGCATGCCTGCCTGCTTGGAACGCTCATCAACGTCCGAGAGTGTGGCGATCATAGCCGGGTATAAGAGCATAGTGAATTTGAGGGTCTTCAAATACTTTTCAATCTTATCCACCCCGGCATCTTCGGTCATCCAGTGCCAAGTGTCGAAACGCGCCAGGCGGACAGGGCGGGTGTAGCCGCGTAGGGTCTTTTTGCCTTCAACGTTGAAGAACACCTCGAAGTAAGACATTACCAGTTCCCGTAATGATCGGTATATCGGGTCGCGGTAGCGCAGGCCGGTAAAGTTGGATTTAGCAACGCAGCCCCAGCACCCGTTCTGCTGAAAGATTGCCAGCACGTGGTCGTCATCCGTCCCCGGCTCTGGCAGCAGGTCGATGATGATGGGCGGGTAACCCAGACTGTTCAGCATGGCTGCAGCGAAAAGCCCGCCATCCAGGCAGTGCGCCTGGCGTTCACGCAGCACATTGATCACACTGCGGTTGCGCTCTCCCGCCGGGTACTGGACCGTATCGAGGAATTGAGAGATCTTGAATGGCGAAGTCAGTCCATCCATGACCCCCTTTTCAGCCGGGGAGAGGATATTATTGAATTGGGATCTTTTGATCTTCGGTCATGGCATCAGTCCCTTACGATCATTCCGGGTCGCAGGCTTTGCGATCTGCAATCACCTGATTACGAATGAAGTCATCCAGTTCCATCCGCTCAATGCGCGATGTCATATCGAGACTCAAGGGAGTGACAGAAACCGCTTTCTCCTCGCGCAGAACGTATACATCGGAGTCGGGGTCCAGCTCTTCACCTTCGTAGCTGACATGATATTTGATCGGGTTCGCGTCTTCCCAGTTCTTACGCCTTGTTAGGCTCTGATGGTAATAGGGGTTTTGGGCAACTTTTGTGATGCGCCAGGGGGTGGCGCTGGTGGCAGAATCGGGGATCTCCACTTTGAGCACGTCCACATCCACGGGCATGCGCTGCTTCAACAGCACCTGGGCGAAGAGGGTTACAAAGTATTTGGATGCGGTGAAATCGATATCGCGCGAGTAGGAGAGATTGTAGCTCGCATCGGTCTGTAGGGAGATCGCCAACGAAGGGATGCCAAACGTAGCTCCTTCAAGAGCGGCACCAACTGTGCCCGAAACCGTGGTGCCTGAACCGACGTTCTCGCCGTAATTGATGCCCGAAACCACCAGGTCCGGTTTGCGTGGACAAATCTCCACAACACCATAGACGATGGTCTGGGCAGGGGTACCGTTTACGCCGTACACCGTCCACTCTTTGCCATGGACGGTTAGGTTTTGGGGTGTGATGCGGCCATCCGATGTAGCCGGGTGGCTGCGTCCAGCCCCGGACCACTGATCGCGGGGCGCTGCAACGGTAACATACCCCAGGCAGGAGAGCGCTTCCGCAGCAGCCCACAAACCCGGGGATTGAATACCATCGTCGTTGGTTAATAATATCTGAATTTCAGGATCGTTCATCTTGCCTTCCATATAATAGAAACGGAGCGGTTCACCGCTCCTTAATGTGTGCCCTCGGGGCAACTCGAACGCCCAACCTACTGCTCCGCAAGCAGGCGCTCTATCCATTGAGCTACGGGGGCAAGGGTTTTAGATTTTCGATTCTACTCCACTTGGAATATGTGGTCAAGTCAACACGTTATTACAAGGTCGCAATCGAAAAATTGGACAGGTATTAAATATCCTACATGCCGACGGCCATCACGATCATAGTATCGATCGAAGTCTCCAGGTCTCCACCGCTGGTCTTGCTTTCTTCGTCGATCTTCATCAATTGGAAGTAAATCTCCTCCAATCCCTTCATCGTAAATTTGGAAGCCTGTCCCATCAATTTGTCGGCGACGAATGGCGCCACACCCAGGTCGCTCATGATCATCTGCTTGCCACCACGTTCATCCAACACTTCACGTGCCATCAACAGCAGCCTGATTTGGCGGATGATCATCGGGAATATCGAATACTGCGCATCTCCGGTTTCCAGTAATTGATGGAAGAGAGTCAGCGCCTGTTGGGTATTTCGCGTACCAATTGCGTCTACCAGGTTCCAGATCGTACCCGAAGTGGTGGAGGTGGAGAGATCCATGACATCCTGAACTTCCACCGGACGTTTGTCCCCGGCGTACAGAGCCAGCTTTTCAATCTCCATGGCGGCCAGGCGGGTGTCATTGCCCACGTATTGTGCCAGTTCCGAGGCAGCAGCGGCGCTGAATTTACACTTTTTATTGAGCGCTTCTTTCTGGATCCAGACGGGCATCTCTTTATCTGATGGCAGCGGGAAGGGTATTAGCAGCGCCCTTTGCTGTGTTGTTTTCACCCATTTGACCAGGAAGTGCGATGCTTTCAGCACATCCCACTTATATTCTCCAGACCTGTAATCCAGCTTGCCAGAATCATCCACGATCAACACGAGGAGAGTGGAATCGGGCACGCCATCCAGCAACGCAATGAACCTTTTCTTCATATCGCTAATGCTGCTCTCAAATCCTACTTCGTCAACCTGTGCCTCTTCTTCCTCTGTTTTCTTGCCCCTTCCCGTCCTGGCAAATGGGTTCGTCAGGATCACCAGGCGTTTGGTGGTAAAAAACGGCATCGACATGAGGATATTGGATAGCTCGGCTTCGCTGCAGGTCTTCCCATCCAACCGGGAAATGTTCATATCCCCCATCGCATCGTCATCCAACTCCCCTACAAGGGAATGGATGTATTTCGAGATGGCGATTTCGTCATCTCCATGACAGATGAGGATGTTTTGTTCAGGAAGCGGCATCAGAAATATAGTCGGGGCTAATAGCGTGGCTTACGGATGACGAGCGTGCCGGCGATCTTATCGTGCAAGCCCTGTTTTTGTTTCGTGAAGGCTACCATTAAGTAGCCAATGTACAGGATGAGGGCAGAAATGTACTTGCCAAGCGCCCGGCCCGTGGCAGTGCCAAAGGTTACGCGATCGCCATTCATGTCTGTCACGATGATGCCTAAAACGCTCTTACCCGGGGTAGCCTGCATTCCAGAGCTTTCGAACCCTGCGAAATATAGCCAAAAAACTAGGAAGTTAACGATGATGGATATGAAAAACACATCCACCATGGGTCCGGCCATAACATCCATCATGGCGTTAAAGATAGCCTGGGAGTCCTGCGGATTTTGCGCCAATATCGCCTGTGACAAGGCTGCTTGATCAAAGGTAGAGCCTAAATACATTCCTATTACATAATTTATCCCATATAGGATGATGCCAAAGATAATACTGTCAATAATATAGGCCCAAAATCTGCGCCAGAATCCGGCGTATTCCATCACGGACTGACTCCCCGAGCCTTGAAAGGAATCCTGGTTTAAGAATGATGTATTTAAATCTTCCATGCTGCCTCCAATAATTAACCTTTTGTATTGATACGATAAGCCTGCAGCCCGCCTCTATTATGCACCGTAATACCGGTCAAGTTCCAGTTCGCCCGGGTCGCCGCTAGTGGTGATTTTCGTTTGCAGTTTATATCCCAGCGGCTGGGCAGCAACTACAGCCAGGGTAGTCAATGCCATGACCTGGGGCAGCCTATCCAATTTTTCACGCATCCCTTTTTTCATGCCCAGCATGGATAGCCAGGCTACAAAACCGGCGATCACGCCGGTAGCAGCGTAATTCGTACCACAATTAGAGTGCACCGCCAGGCGACTTTCACCCGCCTTTAATCGTGCCAGTGCATCCACCACAGCTTCGGTCAATATATCCAGTTCCACTTTTCCGGTGATCCAGAAACCGCCCACGTCAGAGATGCCTGCCAGGCTAAGACCTGGAAATTTACTACCCAGAATATGCAGAGTAGCATGTTCCAAACCGTGGTTTCTACGTACTCTCGATATCAATTTCTGATCAAGCAGCTTATTCATGTTAATCCTTTCCTTTTCTGGGGCTGGCTGGTTTTAGGTTCTTTTTCCGGCAGCGACCACTCCTGCATCAAAGCTTGATTCAATGCTTCGCGCAGCGATCGGGCTTCGATGACCTGGATTCCAGCCGGGTAAGCTTCACCGCCGCGCAAACGTTTCGGTACAACAGCCGTCTTAAATCCCAATTTCGCGGCTTCCCGCAGCCTGGTCATCATCTGACTCGCCTGTCGCAGCTCACCGGATAGTCCTATTTCACCGATCAATACGGTATCAGCCTTCACGGGTGTGTCGCGATACGAAGATGCGATCGCAGCGGCCAGAGCCAGGTCGGCAGCCGGCTCAGTGATGCGCAGCCCGCTGACCACATTGGCATAAATATCCTGCTCAGTCAGGTTAATGCCTGCCCGCCGTGTGAGCACCGCTGCAATTAATAATAGCCGATTCAGGTCAAAACCGTTGGGCGTTCTGCGGGGATTGCCAAAATTGGTATGGTTGGTCAGCGCCTGCACTTCGACCAACAGCGGGCGGGTGCCTTCCATCGTCACTGCAATTGCCGATCCCGGTGCATTCACCATGCGTTCCAATAAGAAAGCCTCGGAGGGATTGGTGATCTCCACCATGCCTTTTTCACGCATTTCAAACACACCAATTTCCGAGGTTGCTCCGAAGCGGTTCTTTACCGATCTCAGCAAACGATATGACTGGAAACGATCGCCTTCCAAATAAAGAACGGTATCGACAATATGTTCCAGCACCCGCGGACCGGCGATCAAGCCTTCTTTCGTCACATGACCGATCAGAAAGACCGAGATGTTCGCGGATTTTGCCAACTCTCTGAACCTGGAAGCTGTCTCACGCACCTGCGAGAAAGACCCTGCAGATGATTTCATCTCCGGCAGGTAAACAGTCTGGATCGAGTCAATGATCAAAATATCAGGCTGCACCTGGCTGACGTGGTGGAAGATCGTATCCATATTGGTTTCGGTCACCAGCAGCAGGTCATTTGGCAGGGGTTTGACAAGTGTATCGCCATCGACAAGCAGTCGCAATGCCCGCATGCGTATCTGGCGCTCTGATTCCTCGCCGGATGCGTACAGCACTTTACGGAAGGCAGACATCTCCACCGCGAGCTGTAACATCAATGTGGACTTGCCAATGCCGGGGTCACCACCGATCAGTACGATCGAACCGGGGACGATGCCGCCTCCTAACACGCGGGCGAATTCGCCGATCGGCAGCTTCATGCGCTCTTCGTCGTCGCCTGAGATCTCGGATAATCGCCGCGGAATCGAGCGGCTGGATAGGTGCCCGGCTTTCTCTACCAGCGTCGGCAGATCCTCGATCAGCTCCTCGACCATGCTCCCCCATGAGCCGCAGCGCGGACACTTACCCATCTGCTGGGCAGAGCTTTTTCCACAATTTTGGCAAACGAAGCGGCTGTGTGTTTTTGTCATAGGTTAATTATAGTCGTTCCAACAGAAAATATATTTATTATTTTGTAAAATGCCAAATAGAGAATTTTTTCACCACTCATTCTGAGTATTTAGATAATGTCTATTAAACTCCTTCAGCATTAAAAAAGAGCGGGGTCTCCGCTCTTTTTTGATAAGGTTCCTAAAAAATTATTACACGCCCTGTTGTTCAATCTCAGGCTCAATCAGATCCAGTCCTTCTTTTTTAAGGACGATCTCTTCGCCCTCCGCCAGGTCCACCAAAATAGTGTCGCCGTCTGTAAATTCATGAGAGAGCAGCGCATCTGAAAGCGGATCCTCCACGTATTGCTGGATCACTCTTCGTAGCGGCCTGGCGCCCATGTCCGGGTCGTAACCAAGCTCACCCAGCTTTTGCAGCGCAGCCTGGGAAGAGTGCAGCACGATTTCGTGCTCTTCCACCCGGCGAGCTACCTTTTCCAGCTCAAGGTTGACGATGGTCTGGATATGCTCTTTGTTCAACGCGCGGAAGACCATAACGCCATCCAGGCGGTTGATGAACTCCGGCCGGAAGACGCGCTTGAGCGAATCGAGCAGCTTCTTGCGCATCTCTTCGTACTCTTCCTGCTCTTCCATGGATGCATCGCGCTGTACGGTGAAGCCGAAGGATGTCTGGCGCTTGATCATATCCGCTCCGATATTGGAAGTCATGACGATGATCGCATTACGGAAATCCACCTTGCGCCCGCGTGCATCGGAAAGATGCCCCTCTTCCATGATCTGCAGCAGCATGTTATGCGCTTCGGGGTGTGCCTTTTCGATCTCATCAAAGACGATGATCGAGTAAGGCCTGCGGCGCAGGGCTTCGGTGAGCTGGCCGGCTTCTTCAAAGCCAACATATCCCGGAGGTGCTCCCACCAGGCGGCTGACACTGTGCTTTTCCATGAACTCGGACATATCCAGTTGGATAAGGGCTTCCTCACTTCCAAACAGGAATTTGGCGAGCGCTTTCGTCAACTCCGTTTTGCCAACGCCAGTTGGCCCAAGGAATATGAACGAACCGATCGGGCGGGCGGGGTCTTTCAGCCCTGCCCTGGCGCGGCGGACGGCCTTGGCAATCGCCGCGATCGCTTCATCCTGCCCGACGATGTGCTTCTTCAGTTCCTCTTCCATTTGCAGCAACCGGGCGGATTCCTCCTGCGCGATCTGCATTACCGGCACCCCGGTCCACATGGCAACCATCTCAGCGATGTCATCTGCTGACACCCACGGACTGGCATCGCGATCCCAGTAATTCTTCAAGCGGTCGATCTGCACTTCGAGGGCGCCTTCCTGCTCTGTCAGCTCATTCACCTCATCAGATAGGTTGTTCTCCACAGCCAGCGCACGTTTTGCTCGCAGGGCTTTCAACTGGATGAGCAGATCCTTGAAGGTTTGCGCGGTTTCGCTTTTATACATACGCACCCGCGAGGATGATTCATCTATCAGATCGATGGCCTTATCGGGCAGGAAGCGTTCGGTCACATAGCGGGATGATAGCTTCGCGGCAGCATCCAATGCTTCATCCGAAATGCGCAGCCTGTGATGTTCTTCATACGCTCCGCGAATCCCTTTGAGGATGGCGATGGTCTCTTCCACAGATGGTTCATTGACGATCACCGGCTGGAAACGCCGTTCAAGGGCGGCGTCGCTTTCGATGTGCTTGCGATACTCGTCCAGCGTTGTCGCACCGATGACCTGTAATTCCCCGCGCGAAAGCGCTGGTTTTAAGATATTTGCGGCATCCACCGAGGATCCGGCCGCTCCGGCGCCTACCAACATGTGGACCTCATCAATGAACAGAATGGCCTTTGAAGCTTTCAGTTCATCAATGACGCGTTTCAGGCGTTCTTCAAACTGGCCGCGGTACATCGTACCAGCAACCAGGGAGCCTACATCCAATTGCAGCACGCGTTTATCGAGCAGCGGCGCTGGTACATCGCCGTTGATAATGCGCTGCGCCAGCCCTTCCACGATGGCGGTCTTGCCGACGCCAGGTTCGCCGATCAGGGCGGGGTTGTTCTTGTTGCGGCGGGCTAAAATCTGTATCACCCGCTCAATTTCCATCTGCCGGCCAATCACCGGATCAAGTTTGCTTTGCTCTGCCAGGGAGGTCAGGTCCACAGCCAGTTGATCCACCAGCGGAGTCTTGCCTTTGGCTGCCTTTTCCTCTTCCTTTTTGGATGAAGCTGTCTGGTTAACAGGACCAACGGCGGCTGAGGAATTCTCCTGCAGCACCCTGCGTGTCTGGCGCCGAATCTGTTCGGCGGTCAACCCCAGCTTCTTTAATACATCCACGGATAAACCAGTGTTGGCGTTGACCAGGCCAAGCAGCAGATGTTCAGTACCGATATAATGATGACCCATACGGCGGGCTTCTTCGATGGCGCTTTCCAACACCAGTTGAGTGTCGGCGCCCAGCTCGATCTGTGTGGGTTTTTCAATGTTCCTATCTGTTAGGCGTTCGATGATCTCCTGGATTCGGTCATCTTCCATGCCAAGGTCATGTAAAACCCGGCTGGCGACACCGCCATCCTCCTGGATCAATCCCAGCAAGAGGTGTTCTGTACCCACCTTTTCCTGGTTCAATCGCTCTGCTTCCTGATGTGCAAGGCTCAGCACTCGCCTTGCGCGCGCTGTAAACCTTTCCATTCCTGCCATTTCAACCTCCATGCCCGAAGATCAATTTGATCCACGCGGGCGACTTTTCAATAGATCCACTGGATGTTTCGTTGCTAGATTCCACACCCAGTCCCCATAGTAGTCTTAATCAGATTCTACCCTATAATTCGCTCATTTTTTCGTTTCTTTAAGCAATGTATAATACTTTCATTAGACAGATTTTCCTGAGGAGTAGCCTGTATCATGCTCAAAAAAGTTTCGCCCGTTGTTATCGCAGTGGTGTGCCTGATGTGGATCGCGCTGATCACCGGCTTCTATTATCTCTATCACAAGCCCTTCTCTGCCGATTTTGCGATTCGGCTCTTGCAGGGCAGCTGGCAGTGGATTTGCGCACTGGTTGTGATCTCGATCTGCGGCGGATTGGGCCGAAGGATCCTGCTTTCCTATGGTGGAAACCCGGTGACGAATGGTTTCATCCAGTTCACCCTTGGTTTCGGCGTAGCCGCCACGCTGATACTAGTCATCGGCCTGCTTGGATACATCCGCATCACCTTCCCCATTCTCACCCTGATTGCGCTGGTATTGTTGCGCAAGCAAACCCTGGCCTGGTGGCGGGATATAATGCAAACCCGCTCGATCTGGCAGGATTCTGATCGGTATGAGAAAGTGATCCTAGCCATTGTTTTGATACTGGCATCCGCTTCCAGCTTGGCAGCTTCGGCGCCAGCCATACACTATGACGCGCTGACTTACCATCTGGCGCTGCCCGCCGCCTACCTGCAGCATGGACAAATCATTAATTTACCGGATGCGATTCGGGCGGGGATGTCGCAGTTGGGAGAGATGCTCTACCTGTGGACAGCCTCGCTGGGTGGGTTGATCTCTGCTGCCATCACCGGCTGGCTGGTCGGTTTTGCTGCGATCGTGGCGCTGTTCACCTCCATCAAACAGGCCGTCAATCATCGTGCGGCTATCATCGGCGTTGCCGCACTGGCAGCCGGGACTTCTGTCATGGCCGCGCTGAGTTGGGCATACATCGACTGGTTCTGCCTGGTGTTCGGCCTGGCGGGTTTGATCTCGCTGGCTGGCTGGGCGCAAACCGGAAACAGACGGGACATCCTTCTGGCAGGCTTGTTCACCGGGTTTGCGATCGCCTGTAAGCTGACAGCCGGTGTATTCGCCTTAGGAGCAGTTCTGTGGGTTGTTGTACATAGCTTCCGTCAGAAGCAGAATTTCTTCAAATCGATCATGGAGTATCTTGTGGCGGCCTTCCTGCCGGTGCTGCCCTGGTTGGTAAAGAATTGGGTCGGCTATGGCAACCCGTTCTACCCGTACCTTTTCTCCAGTGAATATCTCGACGCCGGGCGGGCAGCCATGCTCCAAACGCAGCCTGCCTTCGGCAACTGGATGGACATCGTGTTGTTGCCCTTCCGCGCCACCACCATCGGTTTGGAAGGCATGGCCGGGTACAGCCACGCCATCGGACCATTAATGCTCATCCTGGGGATATTTGCCTGGTTGAAGGTTCCACCAAAAGGGGAAAACTCGAATCTTCTCTCTGCCGCGAAATGGCTCGGGGTGACCGGATTGTTGATCTGGGTGGCTGCCAACCAGTTCAACGGCATACTGGTGCAAACCCGCCTGTACTATGTCCTGTTCCCGGCCTTTATCGTGCTGGCCGCGGTTGGTTATCATGCGCTGTCTTCTCTCAACATTCCGCGCCTGGACCTTAAATGGCTTGTTTCATCTTTCATCCTGCTGGCATTGGTCCTTGCCGCGATTCAAAATGTGAATGCTTTCATCCAGACCAATGCCCTGTCCTACCTGACCGGATCCATGACCAGAAAGGCATACCTCGAACACAACCTGGGTTGGTACGCCGCTGCCATGGAAAGAGTGAAGGAGTTGCCGGATGGGGAACGGACCCTGCTCATCTACGAGCCGCGCGGCCTGTACTGCCAGCCGGCCTGCGCCCCGGACGAACTGCTGGACCAGTGGAGTTACTCCCTCTCCATAAACGATAATGACCCCGCTAAAGTTTTGGATTACTGGCGTGACGAGGGATTCCAATACCTACTGGTCTATCAGACCGGCATTGACTTCTTCATGCAGGGCAGTGACCCCAACCACAGCCTCGCTGATTTGGCACTGCTCGAAAATACTCTTGCCCCATTGCCGATTGTTGAAAATTTTGGAGAGAGCTATGTGCTGTATCGGTTGGAGTAGGTCAATATAATTACTCATATGTAACTTCAACCATATTGATTAATATTTTCTACTAAACAATCCTTTTGCGTGAACAGAAATTTATATTTCCAGAATATATTGCCACACATTAACGCTGTGAGTGGTCGGAAGACTGGCGCGAACAATGGTAACCACTGTAAAGGAAAATGTAATCCAACATTGCTTATTGCTCCGGGTAATTTCTTTACGAATAATTATAAGTCGGTCTGGTTTGGTGTGGAATTAACGTGCATTTCGACTAATTCAATAAATACGCCAGGATCCACTGCGTGGTGGCAAGTAGCGCATCCAGGTGCGTGCGCTCATAGCTGTGGGATGCATCCACACCGGGGCCAATCAAAGCCACTACCGCTTCTCCGCCTGTTCGCCAGTATGCCTGGCCATCGGAACTGTAATGCGGATAGATATCGGTTTTATAAGCAATCTTATAATCATCTGCCAGTTTCCTCAGGCGCCGACTCAACCCATGATGATATGGTCCCGCTGAGTCTTTGACACAAAGGGACGCGTGGAACTCGTCCGAATTCTGTCCTTCTCCGACTGCTGCCATATCGACAGCAAGAAATTCATCTGCCTCCAGCGTAAACCCGCCATTGATTCCGTGCCCGACTTCTTCAAAATTACTGAAATAGAAAAGTGTGGTGTATTCTGGCTGGATTTTTTGGTCGATCATCGTTTTGATCGCAGCGATCAGGCAGGCGGCACCGGCTTTATCATCCAAGTGGCGCGAGCGTACAAACCCGTTGGTTACCTCCACGCGAGGATCAAGACATACATAATCACCCACCTCGATTCCCAGCGCGCGCGTTTCTTCAGAAGTGGTGGTTTTTTCGTCCAACCGCACTTCGATCGTCTCTTCTGTCCGTTTCGTTTCACCCACTTCTTTACCATGGACATGAAGGGAAGCTTTAGTTAAAAGGATGGAGCCTCTCACCTCGCTGTTGCCGGCAGTCAGCACCGTGCAGCCTTCCCCCTCGATCGAATTCCAGGCATAGCCGCCCACCTGGGTAAGTTTAAGCCTGCCATTGGTTTTTATCTCCTTGACCATCGCACCCAGGGTATCCACGTGCGCTGTAACCACTTTTTTTACAGTAGTGTTTTTCCCAGGTATGCGGACAGTCAGCGCACCCTTCTTTGTGATCACAATTCCAGTTGAAATATACTTTCCAAGTTCCTCGCGTATAAAATCGATCGCCTTTTCGGTGAAGCCCGACGGGCTAGGTGTGTTCAACAGGTCAACAAGCACATGCGTCAGGTAGTTTGTATCAATAACAGGTAGGTTGGTTATCATAAGATTTCCTTAAATATCCATTTCCTCAAATTCGGCGATTGCTTTGCGCCATTCGTCGGACACACGGATGGTTGACAGCGTATGGTAGCTGTAAGCCACCATGATGGTTTTTGCAGTGAACAATACCTTTCCGCTGTCTGCGTCCTCGATCTGGTATTCAAAGTCCAGGCTTTTGTTGCCAATGCGTGTCGCCTTTACGCCCACCCGGATGTTTTGTCCCAGTTGGACCGGTTCAAGGTAGGTCAGGTGAACGTCCGCCACGATCAAACCCAGTTCCATAAAGGACTTTCCATCCCACAAGCCCAGTTTTTGGATATACGCCAGACGGGCGGATTCAATGAAAGTGAGGAAGCGCGAGTTGTTGACATGCCACTGCGGATCCAGGTCGCCGTAGCGCACCTGGATGGGATAATAGAAATTGAAGTTCTTCATATTTTTCTCCATTCTGATTGATTTTAGTGGATTTTTATGCCACAAGTACAACGGTTGTAAGCAAACTGCAAGACGTTTTCGCTTGTTTAATATGATAAAATATCGGATAATTCGATAAACTTTATCAACAATATATGTATAGAGGACTTCCATGCAAATCACGCGCCAGGCAGATTACGCGATTCGGGCTGTATTATATCTATCGGGGCTGAAGCCAACCGAACGGGCAGCCACCAGCCACATCGCGGAGGATCAGGGTATACCGCCATCCTTCCTGGCGAAGATCATTTCTCAGCTTTCAATCGCCGGCCTCATCCACACCTCTCGCGGGGCGAAAGGCGGCGTGAACCTGGCCAGACCCGCTGAAAGTATTTCAATATTGGACGTTGTGGAAGCCATTGACGGACCGCTTGCCCTGAATGAGTGCACCCTCAACCCGCAGGGCTGCACCCGTTCTGAGGGTTGCCCGATGCATAGCATTTGGTGCGAAGCCCAGGCGGACCTGGTACATCGCCTGGATAGCACAAGCTTTGCACAGTTTGTATAATTAAGACATCACATCGCAACCATCAACGCAGTACCACCTGGAGGAAATCATGTCATTCGGAACCCCTGTAAGCCGGCACTGTGTAATCACTCTTCGCACCAATGATATCGTTGTGGATATGGGTGATGGCCATTATCTGAATATCCACACGGGGGCATTCTGCACATGCACTGAGGAAGACATCTCGCACACCACCCTGGATTCAGAACTGGAAATACTACGGCTGGCCAAACTGGTTGACAGCTACGACGGTAACCGGGTGTTCATTACATCCCTGCAAGATCCTCAGCGCGGCACTTTGGAATAAACACCGCTAGTTTTTTAATAAGCCTTTCTTTTTTGACTCATGCGCTTTATCATAAGATAACCGCGTTTGGAGTCTTGCATGAAGCGCATTCAACTTTCGAATAGAAGACTGGTCGCTGCTTTGGTTGCTGTGCTGATACTGACGGTCGCGATCGCATTCCTAACCCCGCTGGAACAGAAGCTGGGGAGCAAACTGCGTCTCATCTACTTGCATGGCGCCTGGGTTTGGACGGGCATCCTCACTTTCTGCCTGGCCGGATCGGTTGGTCTGGCAGCGTTGTATTTCCGGCGGCACACCCTGCACGGATGGTCGCGGTCCATCGGCTGGAGCGGCCTGTGTTTCTGGATCACCTACCTACCGATGTCGCTGGCCGTAATGCAGATCAACTGGAATGGCTTCTTCTTTGATGAACCGCGTTGGAGAGTACCCTTCACCTTTGCAATCATCGGTCTGCTTCTGCAGGTTGGTTTGTGGTTGATCAATCTGCCGTGGGCTGCATCCCTGGCCAACTTTGGATTTGCGGTAGCGCTGATGTTCAACCTGTCACGCATGGAAAGTGTCTTACATCCCGAATCGCCGGTCTTCACTTCGGGGTCAGCCGTCATCAAATGGATCTTCATTCTGTTACTGGCTTCTACCCTGCTGTTAAGTGGTCTGCTTTCTTATGCCTGGATGAGATTCTTCCCATATAAGGAAATCCATCCACTAGAAGGAGGGGAAATAACATGTTAATTCATTCAGCATCACAAGTGCTCACGATAGCAGGTGGACCGCAGCGCGGCAAAAACCTGGGGACGCTCGGCATCAATGAAAATGGCGCCGTTCTTGTCCGGGATGGCATCATTATCGAGACGGGCAGCACAGATATGCTGCTTGAGAAATATCCAAACGAACCTCGCCTGGATGCCGGAAACCGGGTGGTGATGCCAGGGTTTGTGGACCCTCACACTCATTTGATCTTCGCGGGCGACCGCGCCAAAGAATTTGAAATGCGGCTGCAGGGAAAGACATATTTGGAGATACTGGCAGAGGGTGGCGGAATCCTCTCTACGGTGACGGCAACGCGCGCTTCATCAGATGGCGAGCTGTCTGAATTATTATTGCAGCGTGCTCGAAATCTACTGCGCTGCGGAACGACTACTACTGAGGTAAAGACCGGCTATGGACTTACCCCTGAATCAGAATTATTGCAGCTTCAGGTGATTTCCAACTTCAATGACGCTGCCAGCCCCGACTTGATCCCCACCTACCTGGCAGCCCACGCCATCCCGCCGGAGTACAACAATGATCCCGATGGTTATACCGCGCTCGTTGCCAACCGCATGCTGCCGGAAGTGCATACCTATTGGATGAAATCATTCCCCGGTCGGTCGCTGCCATTCGTTGATGTATTCTGCGAACGCGGAGCATTCACCATTCAACAAAGTCGGACCATCCTCGGCACAGCCAAAAGCCTCGGCTTTCCACTCAAGATCCATGCGGATGAGTTTGAGAATCTGGGCGGCGCCAGTCTGGCGGTGGAATTGGGTGCTGCGTCTGCCGACCACCTGGTAACAACCAGCCCAGATGATATTTCAGCACTGGCAAATAGTAAAACGATCGCGGTCTCACTGCCCTGTACACCCTTCGGACTGGGAGAAACAGCATACACCCCGGCAAGAGCCATCCTGGAAAAAGGCGGCATCCTGGCGCTGGCCTCCGATTTTAACCCCGGCACCGCCTGGTGCGGAAACATGCAATTCGTGATCGCCTTAGCTTGCAGATACATGAAGCTGACCCCGGCAGAAGCCATCGCCGCCGCGACCATCAATGCTGCGGCTGCACTTAATATGGAACGTTCAATTGGATCCATAGAAATAGGCAAGAAAGCCCATTTATTGATCTTAAGTGTGGATGACTACCGCCAGCTCGGCTACCAGTTCGGCGGCAACCTGGTGCGGACGGTGATCAAAGGGGAGACGGTTACAGAAATTGGAGATATGAACTGATGCCAACCATCGAACAAGCCAGAGCATGGTATACCGACACCGATCCGGTGCATGATTTCGGTCACATTCAGCGCGTGTACTGGATGGCCGAACGCATCGGCAAAACCGAAAATGCCGATATGGAAATTATCCGCGCAGCAGCTTTGCTGCACGACGCCGCAGACAGCGCCCCCGGCGGTGATGGCAGCGAGCGCGCCAATCACCACATTTCATCTGCCGAGTTTGCCAGGCGGATTCTGGAAGACGAAGACTGGCCTGAGAGCCGCATCAAGGAAGTGCAGCACTGCATCCGCGCGCACCGCTTTCGCGGCAGAGAAGATGCACCAGAAACCATCGAAGCCAAAGTGATCTTTGATTCCGACAAACTGGATGTTTTGGGAGCGGTCGGCGCTGCAAGGACGATCGCCTACGCCGTACTGGACCATCAACCAGTCTATTCAGAGCCATCCCAACAGTTCATCGAGACGGGACAAGAAATCGAAGGGGAATTGCACAGTTCCTATCATGAATATCTGTTCAAGCTCTCCAAAGTGAAAGACCGCCTGTTCACGGCAACGGGGAAGAAGATCGCTGAAGATCGCCACGCATTCATGACGGCATTTTACGAGCGCCTGGCAGACGAAATGAAAGGTTTGAAATAGTGATGAATTCAGAAGACAACAAGCCAACATTAAATGAAATAAACCAACTCGCCCAACAAGCTGGGCGGCTATTATTGACACGTTACGAAAAAACTCACGATATCCAGATGAAGGGTGAGGTGGATCTGGTGACGGAAGCCGATCACCTGGCTGAAGACCTGATCCTTGCGCAAATCAAGCAGCAGCATCCGGATCACCTGATCATTTCCGAGGAGAGCGGATCCAACCAGGTGGAATCAGACCACATCTGGTATATCGACCCATTGGACGGCACAGTCAACTTTGCGCACGGAATCCCGCTGTTCTCTGTATCGATCGCATACGCCTACCAGGGCATGGTCGAATTAGGCGTGGTGTACGAACCGGTCCACAATGAATGTTATTCAGCAGCACTCGGCAAAGGCGCCTGGTTGAATGGCGAGCCGATCCATGTGTCGAATACTACATCCCTGATCCGATCATTGCTCGTAACCGGGTATCCAAACGAGAAAAATGAGATCTTCAACAAAAACCTGGCATTGGACGCCGCACTTTCCCTTCGCACGCGGGGAGTTCGGAGAATGGGGTCGGCAGCCCTCGACCTGTGTTATGTCGCCAAAGGCAGGTTGGACGGCTTTTGGGAGTTGACCCTCAGCCCATGGGATTTCGCTGCCGGCTGCCTCATCACAAGCGAAGCCGGCGCTGTTGTTACCAATTGCTGTGGGGAAACGGTCGAATATATCTTTGGAGAGTCTATATTGGCGGCTGCTCCGCACCTCCACCCCGAAATACTCAAGGTCTTGCTTCAGGGCAATTAATCGACAATAATAAATGGAGAAAGTTTTTTATTGATGAGAATCACTAAGGAGAATCATGCCCAGTAAACCCTTACCGATCACTCGCTCCAGTCGTTTTGCCATTATTTTAACGATTATCGCGATAGTCATTGTTCAAGCTGCCTGCCTAACTTCTTCAACAGCACCGGCACCGGCACCAGCTCCAACCATGGATGCAACCATTGAAGCCCTGGGGGTGGCAGCCACTTCCAACGCGATGCAAACCGCCGCCGCATCCGAGGAAGCCGAAAGCGCAGCTTCTAACGCGGTTCAATTGACCATGAACGCCATCAGCGTCCAGCAGACTGTTTTAGCGTTGCAAGCTGAAAACGCGAACAACGCCCCGCCCACTTCTGAACCAAACACCCAGGAACAAGTATTACCCAGCATCACACCTGATCCGTCCGTCGGAATGGATGAGAAGATCCGCAACGCGAAAGTACTCATTTTTGAAGATACCGTCGAACTCGGTATTGGCGAATGGATCCAGGAAACGGTGCAGCGAATGGGTATCACAGACTATGTCCAGACTTATGACCGCTCCGGTGATTTTATGGAACAATTGAATTCCTCTACAAAGTGGGATTTGATCATCGTTGGTGCGGAAGCCAAATCCAAGATCCAGGGCGAATTTTGGGAAGCGATCATGCAGCATGTTAATAAGAAAACTGCCGTCATTGCCGAAGTCTGGTACCTGGATCTATTAGGCGGCGGTAAGATAAAAACGTTTACAAGCGAATGCGGTGTCGCTTATGCCAGCAATTACGATCTGGCAGAATCGATCTACTGGTGGGAATCTGATAGCCCGGTCTTCTCAACACCAAACAATGCTATGCCGCTTATTCATTACAGCCGATATTGGAACGCACAATGCGGCGATAAATTGCGCCTCACCGGGAATGGCGATGCGCAGCTCCTCGCTGGGTGGAAAGTCAAACCAGACAGCCGCGGAGGATTGATCGCCTCATGCATGGGCGGCAGGACGATCATCCAATCCTTCTCCAACCATGACTACCACGAAGACCAGATCAAGGATTTATGGGAAAATTACATCACCTACACCCTCACCAACCACTTTTTGGCGATCGAATAAGGACGTAAAGAGCATTGACCAAACCTGTCGAGATCACAACCCAAGAGGACATCCGCAAGACTCTTCCACTTGATACCGTCATCCAGGGTGACTGCCTGATTGAGTTACAAAAATTACCGGCTGAATCGGTTGACCTGGTCTTTGCTGACCCGCCGTATTACCTGCAACTGGAGCAAGACCTGTGGCGCCCCAATCAGACCAAGGTTTCCGCCGTGGACGCCGACTGGGACCGCTTTTCCAGTTTTGCCGATTATGACCACTTCACGCGAGAATGGCTGTCAGCCTGCCGCCGCGTATTAAAGAAAACCGGCGCCATTTGGGTCATCGGTACGTATCACAACATATTCAGGGTCGGAACCGCACTGCAGGACATGAACTTCTGGATCCTCAATGACGTGGTGTGGACAAAGACCAATCCCATGCCCAATTTTCGGGGTGTACGCTTTACCAACGCTCATGAAACATTGATCTGGGCGCAAAAGGAACACGGCGCTTCATACACCTTCAATCATCACGCCATGAAATCGCTCAATGAAGACCTTCAAATGCGCAGCGACTGGACGCTTTCCATCTGCTCCGGCGGTGAACGATTGAAGAAGGACGGTAAAAAACTGCACCCCACCCAGAAACCGGAGGCGTTGTTATACCGCATCCTATTGGCATCCACACAAGTCGGAGATGTTGTGTTGGATCCATTCTTTGGCACAGGCACCACCGGTGCGGTTTGCCGCAGGCTGCACAGGCATTTTATCGGTATTGAGAAAGATCCCGGATATGCTGAAGCGGCAGAGAAGCGTATCCAACATGTGCAGCAGGTGGAGTTTAACCCGCCCATTTTCGTCAGCCCGGATCCAAGGAAAGAGGTGCGCATTCCTTTTGGCTCTCTTCTTGAAAACGGCTTGCTCCAACCCGGCCAAAGCCTATACCTGGGAGAAAAAGGACCTGCTGCCAGGCTGCTGGCGAACGGATCGCTGGAGTATAATGGGGAGACCGGATCCATCCATCAGCTTGCGCGCAAGATCCACCAGGCGCCGGCAAACGGCTGGGATGTCTGGTTCTATGAAGAAGAAAAAACGAATAAACGGCTGCCCATTGATGTTTTACGTCAAAGGATCCGCGCCGAATCCAAACCTGAATTGAGAGGTACAGAATGACGAATCCAACCTACACCCAATCCCGCTGGAGTCTCGCCGATCTATTTCCGTCACCAGACGGACCCGAGATCAATGCAGCTTTCCTGTCGCTGGAAGAGCAGGTAGCCGAATTTGAGAAAGAACGAAAAAACTTGGTGCCTGAAATCAGTTCTGCTGATTTCATAAAGGTGATTAAGAAGGCTGAAAAACTCACCAAACTGGAGCATCGCTTGTATGGCTATGCCGAGCTTTGGTTCACCGAAGACACTCAGAACCAGGCTGCGCAAACCCTGGTTGCCCGCATTGATCAATTGCTGGCAGAATATTCAAACCGCACCTTATTCTTTAATTTATGGTGGAAAAGCCTGGATGATGCGGCTGCCCAAAGATTGATGGCAGACGCAGGAGATTACCGCTATTGGCTGGAAGAGATGCGCCACTTCAAGCCGCATACGCTCACTGAAGCCGAAGAGAAGATCATCAACATCAAAGATGTTACCGGTTTGAACGCCATCAACATGCTGTATGACTCCATCACCAACCGCTACACTTTCAAGATCGAGGTGGATGGAGAGATCAAAGAAATGACACGGGGCGAACTAATGGTTTATGCCCGCCATCACGATGCCAGCCTCCGCGCAAAAGCCTACCAGGAGCTGTACCGGGTCTATGGCGAGGACGGCCCTATCCTTGGGCAAATGTACCAGGCTATCGTCCGCAACTGGAGCAACGAACAGGTGAATCTGCGCCATTTCAGTTCGCCGATCACAGCCCGCAATCTGGTCAACGATATTCCGGATGAGGTAGTGGATACGCTGCTTTCAGTCAGTCGTGAAAACGCGGTCGTTTTCCAGCGCTTCTTTAAGCTAAAAGCTCGCTGGCTGGGGGTTGATAAACTGCGCCGCTATGATATTTACGCACCAGTAGTGGAATCTGACAAAAAGTTTGCGTACGAAGACGCTGCTCCTCTGGTATTCCAATCTTTCCGTGAGTTCGACCCTAAAATGGCCGAACTGGCCGAAAAGGTTTTCAATGAAAAACACCTCGACAGTGAAGTCCGCAAGGGCAAACGCGGTGGGGCTTTCTGCTCCACCATCAACCCGGAGCTGACACCCTGGGTGATGTTGAATTACCAGGGCCGTTCGGACGACGTTGCCACCATGGCGCACGAACTTGGGCATGCCATTCATTCCATGCTGGCCAGCCATCACAGTCTGTTCACCCAACACGCCTGTCTGCCCCTGGCTGAAACAGCTTCCACCTTTGGGGAGATGATGCTGGTAGATAAACTACTCAATGAGGAAAAGGACGAAAGTGTCCGCCGCGATTTGATCTTCCGCCAGGTGGATGATTCTTATGCCACTGTCTTGCGACAGGCTTATTTCGCCATGTTCGAACGCAAAGCGCATGAGATGATCGTCAACAACGCCGCGGTGGATGAACTGGCCGCCGCCTACATGGAGAATCTACAAGATATGTTTGGAGATTCTGTCGAGATCAATGATGAATTCAAGTGGGAATGGGTCTCCATTCCTCATATTTACAATGTGCCCTTCTATGTATATGCCTACTCGTTCGGTCAACTGCTGGTGCTTTCTTTATACAAACAATTCAAAGCAGAAGGCGAAAGCTTCAAACCACGCTATCTGAAGATTCTCTCGGCCGGTGGCTCTGAAGCGCCGGAAAAAGTGTTGCAAGCCGCCGGTATTGACTTCCGCGAGCGCTCCTTTTGGCAAGGCGGTTTTGACGTGATTAAGGACCTGGTGATCCAGCTTGAGAACCTTGAAATTCCCACCTCCAATGGTAAATAACCTCACATAGGTCTATTCATGCTTATCCGATTCCATTCTCCTTTCTCGATTCTCCCCTTTTCGGAGTCTTCATGTATTTAGCCATTGAAGGCGTGATTGGGGTGGGCAAAACCACCCTGGCGCGCCTCTTACAACCCGCTTTCGAATCTCAGTTGCTTTTGGAGGTTTTCGAAGAGAATCCATTCCTCTCGGATTTCTACTCCGATCGCTCTCGATATGCCTTCCAGACCCAGGTTTTCTTTCTTCTCAGCCGATATCGTCAACAGCGTTCCAGCGTGCCAGACATCCTGGCTCAAGGTGACGGTTTGATCGCTGATTACACCTTTGAGAAGGATTCGCTCTTCGCCCGCATCAATTTAGCCGGCGATGAGCTGCATATGTATCATCGGGTACACGAAGCCCTGGCAGAAAAGATCCCTCTGCCCAATCTCATCGTCTATCTGAGAGCATCGACCGACGTACTCATGCAGCGCATTGCTATGCGCGACCGGCCATACGAGCGCAATATGGAACGTGGATATATCGATGAGTTGAACAATGCTTATGATGATTTCTTCAATCACTTTTACAAATCCGGACCGACTCTCACCATTGATTCAAATAATCTGGATTTTGTCGCCCGGCCGGATGATCTAAAATCCATTGAAAGCCGCATACGCCAGGCATTGGAGCTTTCGCCCTTCCAACCGGAATTGCCATTTGGTGTAAAATAAACTCAGGAAGGGTGATCACGGGGAACCATGCGAAATACAAAGGATTTTTTATACAAGACCGCCAAAGACCTGGTCAACAAACGAATTAAGTCGGAGCGTGACCTTATCGCCGCGTATATGATCGGTTCGGTACTGTCTGAAGAACCCCTGGTGGGCGGCACAACAGACATCGATATCGTACTCATCCATGCAGGTGACCCCAAAACGCATCGGGAGATTGTGCGTGTCAATGACGAAATCCACCTGGATATCATCCATCATTCCGAATCGGTTTACCAACAACCGCGCGCACTGCGGGTGGATGCCTGGCTGGGTTCCGCGGTGCAGAATCACCCGGTCTTGCTCTACGATGTGCGGCACTGGTTTGAATTCACCCAGGCCAGCGCCGGCGCCCAGTTTTACCGCGCCGATCATACCCTGGCACGTGCCCGATCTCTTTGCGATGCTGCCCGCGGATTGTGGACAGAGCTAAATGAAAGCCGCCTCACCTATGTTAAAAAGATAAGAAAATTTATGGCCGCTGTTGAATCTGCCAGCAACTGTATCGCCAGTATCAGTGGATCTCCGCTTACCAGGCGCTGCTTCATGCGGGAATTTCCTGATAGATGCAGCGAGATCGGCGCACCAGAATTGGTCACATGGGTGGCGAATCTGCTGGAAATGCAATCTCTCACCAAAGAAAGCCTCAAAGACATGCTAATGGAATGGGAAAAAGCCTTCCGATCAGCCAGCGAACAAACTGAAACTTTGCCCGACCTGCACTCCCTGCGCCTGAATTATTATGCCTCTACCATCCAGGCTCACCTCGGGGATGATGATATTATGGCTGCGGCTTATCCTATGTTTTATACCTGGGCAAAGGCAGTATCCTGCCTCTATGCCACATCCCCGGAATACATCTCCTGGTACGACACACTCAAAGAACTTGGCCTGGGAAAAGATGCGCTGCCTGAAAAGATCCAGGCGCTCGATACCTACCTGGACCATGTGGAAGAAGTGCTAGAAAAATGGGCTGAAAAATCCGGGGCTTAGCTTTGTTTGCCTTTTGTTTATCAAAATATTTTCCACCGAACCTAATTCAGAATAAAACCTGTATTTTCCTTCACGCCACGCCCTGGCATAAAGTATGTTACAATACCAGTGTACACTATTTCTAGTGTACACTGGATGGAATTATGCTAAGGAATATCACTTTAAGTGCTGATAAAGACCTGATTGACCGGGCTCGCCTACTGGCTGAAACAGAAAACTCCACGCTTAATGCTGAGTTCAGGATTTGGCTAAACTTCTTTGTTCACAGCAAACAAGGGGAATTCGATCTTCAAAACACCATGGATAAATTGGAATACGTTATTCCAGGGAAGACCTTTAACGGGGACGAAATGAATGAGCGATAAATTTTTTCTGGATACCGGCGTCTTTGTGAACAGCTTTGATTTCAGCCAGCCTGAAAAGAAAGCGATTGCAACTGATTTGATCAAACTAGCCCTATCGACCGGGGCGGGTGTTATCAGCAGCCAGGTGATACAGGAGTTTATGAATATCGCTTTGCGAAAATTCATAGTACCTATGAAAATTGAGGACTGCAAAGAATACCAGAAAGTCATTCTCGCTCCTCTTTGCAGGATATACCCGGATATTGCATTGTTCGAATTAGCGGTGAATTACTTCGCTGAAACACAATATTCCTTTTATGATTCGATGATCCTCGCTGCGGCTAAACAAGCTGGTGTAAAAATGCTTTATTCCGAAGACTTCCAGAATGGACAAATGATCGGGGATATCAAGATTATTAATCCTTTCGATAAATTCAATTAGTAACCAATCCTCGACCTTTGCGTAGATACGTTTTCTTCGAGGAAGTTATTTATCGAGCCATATACACCAATATACGGCATTTCTCCACCTGCTCCAATATATCAGGTAATCTCTTCGGCCACTTCATTGTGTTTGTTGATCAAATCCTCAAGATGAATGAAGGCGCGCGGGTCTTGCGGGGTTATTTGAACCGTCCTTACAAAACAAATTGCTGCTTCTGCATACTTTCCCTGACCCGTCAGCGATAAACCCAGATTCTTATGGGCATTGTGCCGTTCTGGATCGATCTTAATCGCTTCCCGGCAGTAAGACTCCGCTTCTAAAAACTGGCTCAGCTGATTCAAGCAATACCCAATATTATTGTTTGTGAAGTACCATATTTTTTTATCCGATGACTCAAGAGCAAACGCATTTTTGTAATGCTCTATTGCTGCTACATAGTCACCGGCTTGCTCCATGACCTGCCCCATTTTTAGATAACAATCTGCTTTTTGCTCCGGGTCGTCAGTATATGCTCTCAGCTTTTGGAACACTTTGATGGCATCACCAAACTTTCCCGCGCTGGCATAGAACTGCGCCAATACAGGTGTGATATCTATTAGCGCGTTTTCAATTTTTACATATTCTTGCAACAGTTCTCTCTCAAAATCTCGTGCTGATATTCGTTCTGTGTGCAGTTTATTGGGTTTTTCGTTACTGGAACTTTCGTTACCCATTTATTCCTCCCTCTAATATGGTGCTGTTTTACATGCGTATTTTACCATCAGTATATTTATTAAATTGAATAACTCACTTAGCCATTGTACCCTAAATAAACATGCTCACCCTTCAATCACCTGACAACGTTTAGAACCTGCATTTTATGATTGATACCATGATATATTAATAACGAATGGAGTAAGAAAAATGAATAAGAAACCTTTATTGTTAATATCCCTTATTGTCATCCTGTCTTCATGCTCTTTGCAAAAAACATCAGTGAGCACTGCAACACCAACTGTCCTCCCTGTTGAGAAAAAATATATTTCTACCATTCAGCCCACAACAATCGAATTTCCTCCAGCAACATTAACCCCTCACGTTATCTCAACCAGCACAGCGACCTTGTCACCTACTTCTGATAGTTCTTCTCAAAATCCCATCAATCCACTGACCGGAAAACCTGTTTCTAGCCCTGACTACCTGAATTATGCCCCGGCATTGATCTCGGTTTCGAATTTTCCACTATCTGTGAGGCCTCAATCCGGGTTGTCCTTCGCTCCACATGTGTATGAAATGACCATTGGGGAAGGGATGACGCGCTTCCTGGCTGTGTATTATGGCGATTATGGACATGCTGAATTTCAGGATATCAAGCTTGGATCTATACGTTCGGGACGTTTGCCTTATGAGCAACTCCGCAACATGTATGATGGTTTCATCATTATGGCCGGCGCGGCGCCGGAAGTTGGCTCTGTACTGGCGGCTACTCATTTCAGGGAACAGGTTGATTTTTCAACCATTCAAAAATTGGCCGAAGATAGAACGAAACGCAAAGGCGCCCCTGAGTTTGGGCAGATCGAATTCGAGGCAGCGTCCCCACAAGGCGGGGAGGAAGGCATAAAACTGGAGATATTCTGGTCTAACCTGAACCGGGCTAAATGGGCATATGACTCCGAAAGCGAAAAATATTTAAGGGAGCAGGATAAATCGGACGCTTCTGGAGATTTCTACCCGGCGATAGATAAACTAACCGGGGAACAACTTTCTGCTGACAATGTGGTTGTTATGGCCGCGGAACATGATTGGCAAACACGCACTCGAATTGAGATGAATTTATTGTATGTCATTAAAGAACCAGCCATCTTCTTCAGGGATGGTAAAGCCTACCCAGTTTTTTGGACCAGTCTCTCTCCTTTGGGACCATTCAGATTTGTGAACCCTGATGGCACGCCCTTCCCATATAAACCGGGCAACACCTGGTTCGAGATCATTGAATCGATCCAGGAGATCAAACAATTGGATGATCTATCCTGGTTCGTCAGGTTTATTAATCTCTAACTCTTTTATGTTTATCCCCAATGTTGTGGAAAAATGTTTATAACATGTGGATTAGTCAGTGTTGGTTGGATTTAAGTTCTTAAAATTTTACCAAATAAGGAAAGTATCAATTTTTGATATACAAAGAACACAAATTAATACTTATTAACGAACCTATTACTCTTTTTAACGCAGAGAATAAGGGACCATTTTGTATGTTTTGATCTATTAATGGATTTTAGATATATTATTGTATTAATTATTTCTGGCTTTCTTGTATAAAAATGTGGATAACTCGCGAAGAAAATACTGTTTTCAACATGCATTGCCTCCGGGCTGCTCCATTAATTATAAATACAAAGATTTCCTCTTTTGATATTTTTTAACATTAATCTCTTTTGATTATAAATCTCATCATTTAACCCTCTAGTGATCAGCCTTTATGCTCAAAACAGAACTCCTTATCTGATTTTAGTGGTTTCTTTTTTTCTTAATCTCTTTTATCCACTTATCCACACCCCCTACGATGAATACTATTAATCATTAACATATAACAATATACTGGTATTGAATAGTGATAATGAATCTTGTACAATCAGTAATACATATTGACTGGTCCATTAATGGTGTGAAACTGCGTCAATAGCATACTCGCAGAATTAAAACAAGGGAGAAACACATGGACATCATCAAAGTATCTGCTAACTCTCGTACAGCTGCTGTTGCTGGCGCTATTGCCGGGGTGATGAGAGAACACAAACATGCAGAAGTGCAAGCCATCGGGGCTGGGGCTGTAAACCAGGCAGTCAAAGCGCTGGTACTTGCAAAAGGATACCTCGCTGCAGATGGAATTCCGATCTACTGTCTGCCAGAATTTGTGGACGTTGAAATTGATGGAAAAATTAGGACAGCCGTAAAACTCATCGTCGATCCGCTTCCATCACAGGAATAATTAGTTACAGAATTAATCAATTTCTTCCGGAGAAAAATCAACAATTTCTTTACCGGTTAGTTTTTCCTGCACTTTGTGTATGATCAATTCCAGGTGAGTCTCTTTTTCAACAAAATCCATATTGTCTGCTGGAATTGTTAAAACCGGACATAAAGTGAATTCCGCAATCCAACTCTCGTAAAGTTTGTTTAAATCCTCCAGATACTCTGCGGAAATGTTTTTTTCATAATCCCTGCCGCGTTGTCTAATGCGTTTCATCAACACAGGAACGGATGCCCGTAAATAAATCACCAGATCAGGTGGGGGCAAAAATTCAAGCAGGGTTTGATACAGGTCGCAATAGGTACTAAAATCCCTCGTGTTTATGTATCCCTGCAGATGTAGGTTTTTTGCAAATATTTCGGCATCTTCGTACACGCTGCGATCCTGTATTACAGTTCGTGAATATTGAGAAATTTCGTAATGTGATTTCAACCTTCGGGATAAGAAAAACACCTGCGAGTGAAAAGACCATCCATACATATCTTTATAAAAATCCGCAAGGTATGGGTTGGCTGCTTCTGGTTCAAAATAAGGAACCCAATCTAATTTGGCGGATAATAAACTGACGAGTGAAGTCTTTCCAACACCGATATTTCCAGCTATGATGACATGTTTCTGGGTCATAAATTTGATCCTTTGGTCAGTTCTAGTAATCGCGGATGATTCTCATAAAATCCACGATTTTGTGGGGGTAAAAGAGCCGCAATTTGGCACATGATTTCTTCCGTGTTTATTTGGAGGGATAATTCACGGTTATTTCTATCAATTGGATCTAGAGTGAAGGGTTTTCCAAAATTTGCATACACTTCTGGACGTTTGAAACGACGCAGTCTGTACATGGTATCTTCCGTGCCATGAATGCCAACCGGAATGATGGGTACACCAGCTTTTTCAGCGATCAAAGATGTACCAGATTTTGCCTGGAGCAATTTACCATTGTGGCTACGGGTGCCCTCCGGCGCTATTCCCAGCATTCCTCCTCCTTTTAAGAGATTCAATCCCTCGCGCATAGCTTTATAATCCGCTATGTCACGGTTGATCCAAATGGAATCAGATACATTCACGAATAGTGCAAAGAGCGGATTATAGATATATTTATCCGTCACAAAAGCAGAAAGGTCATCGCGGTCCACGGCTATTAATAGAAGGGGAGTGTCCAACCTGCTGAGGTGGTTGGTGGCAAGGATGGCTCCTCCGGTAAGAGGAACATTTTCCAAACCAGAAATATGTACATTCATAAGTCCATAGAAGACCCAATGGACAAAATTTCGAAGAGCTTTTCTGGATATAATTTTCATCGCGTGATTGTAGCCTCAGTCCGTTTGTATAGCAAATTCATACAGGTGTGTACTTCTTTAACATTTTCTGCAATGTTGGCATTCCTCTAATGGTCATTCGCATGCCAATTAATTTTTCCAATTTAGCGCCTGTATATAAGGACTCGCTGAATCTGGTCTGACATAACCAATAAAGTTCACGATTATGAATATGGAATTGATTATCCGATGAATTGAACGAATAAAGAACACTCTTCACAGACTCACTAAGTTCATTTTGCAGAAAACCGACATATACTCCGCCGACAATTTTATTTGCAAAAGGTTGATAATTTTCTATTTCGGCCAGTTGTTTCTCTGTGCGGATGAAAACAGAGATAGGATATCCAAGCGAATCCGCCAAACGCGTTTCTAACGAGCTGGTCATTTCAAGTACATTCTGATTGTCGCTGGAAAAAACAGCATTCCCACTGGCGATGAATGTATCTACGTCTGAAAATCCTAATTCTGTAAAAATAGCGCGCAACACCGCCATTTTTACGGTATGACCACCCACATTGATCGCTCGTAAAAAGGCATAGTAACTGGACATAATGCAATTAACCGATTTTGTAACCAGGCAGTGTCATGGCGCTGTCGTTCGATTTAAGATGATAATATGGCATCCAGATGACACCAAACGCATCAACAAAGATATTTGACTTTGAAGGAACAATTGTGATCGATGTGACATCCGATGCGATTTTATTCCATTTTTCTTCGACAGCCTGTTTATCTGCTGCAAAAGACTGCTCGATTTCTAGAAGTTGTTTTTTATAATCAGCGATCGTATCCATCGATTCTTTCACATCTGCTTTTGCGTTCGCAGTCATTCTTCTCTTCGTCAAATTCTTGCTGACACTGCGCTTTCTGCCACCCAAAAGGCCCAGTACGGTTTCTAAACCAGATCCAACTTCTTCCGCTGTACGTTGATTAAGTTCTGTCTTATCACGCGCCAATTCGCGCTCTTCTTTCTCTAATTTAACCTGGATGGCATCCATCTTCTTCTTTTTTGCATCTTCCACCTTATCCATCTCAGTTTTCTGAGCGGATTGGGCTGCATTTTTACATTGTTCCAGAAATTGTTCCCTGCTAATTTCCGGGGAGGCATACTCTTTTAGGTCATTGTTTGCGAAAATTTGCATTTCACCGCTTTGATATAACCAGTCCTCAAAATCTTTACTCATACTGGACATGATCTTCGCGTCAGCCAGTGGTTGATCCAGGGAATCAAATTCGGCGCGAGGATCGATGCGCCCATTGAGTTGATTTGATTCAAGAACCGGTACAGTGTATTCCTTCCATTGCACCATCCCCCGCTTATCCGGATCAGAGAGCAATACTGATTTTTTGACGACAGTATCCAGGTTGTAACGCCTATCCAGATAACGAATTTGTGCGTGTCCAATCAATGCCGCTTGATAGACCATTTTGGGTTCTTCGGCGTTGGCTGGTAAAGCAACATTTAATTTTGAGGCGCTTTCCGAAAGGGTGAGGCTATTTGGCATAACATACTCATTGATACCTGTGGGCACGGCAGGGCGGGTGCTGGTAGTTGTTGATGCCTTGCTGCCCGTTTCTTTAATGTGTATTTCTGCGCTAGCGAGTGGAGTTCCAGCAAGTTTATTCAAGGCTGGAATCTGGATCCTTGCCAATGGGCCGGCAAGATAATTCATAACCCAGCGTGTTTGCATCACTACCGGTTTGGACTCGTGTACATTGTGCAGCAGGAACTCCCGTTTACCCAGAGACGAGATCAATTGGTCAAAATTGTTGCGATCCATACCCCCGGCCACCCCTTCCAATCCATCCAGCAGGCGCTGTTTGTCCTGGTCGGTTTGCAGCTTGCCAATAAACCAGGTTCCGGCATTGGATAGGGCTTTATAATCCACATCCACCGGGTTTTGGGTCGCCAAAAGCAACCCTACTCCAAAGGCACGGGCCTGTTTCAATAGGCGCAAGATCACTTCTTTGGACGGAGGGTTGCTGACCGGAGGCAGGTAACCCATGATCTCGTCAAAATATACCAGTGCACGGAGACCGCTTGTGCCAGTTTGCTGGCGCATCCATCCTTCTATGGAAGAATATAGCAGGGTTACAAAGAACATACGCTCTGTCTCAGAGAGGTGAGCGATATAAAAAATGGAATGCCTGGGCGTGCCATCTGCCGAATAAAGCATCTTGCCAATATCCAACCCATCGCCAGCCATCCAAATTTGGAATGAAGGGGATGCAAGAAAATTATTGAGTAGCAACGCCAGACTCATGCGGTCATTTTCTGGATAGAATTTGTCCAAGGGGAACACCCCAAGCTTATCGAATGGCGGATTTTGCGTTTGGAGAATGAGTTCTGACAGATCAAGGTCCTTGCCCTGGCTCCACGCGTGCTGGAAAATATTTGTGAGAAGAATGTGTTCTCTGGAACGAACCGGATCTACATCCGTAATGCCAACCAGCCCCAGCAGGGCCGAAACGGTGCTGCCGATCTTCTCCACCAGCAATTCGTTAAAACCAGCCGATGCTTTTTCTGGTGCTTTTAAACTCGCAAGGATGCTGACCGGAACACCAGCATCCGAGCCTGGCGTGTAAATTGTGAATTGAACAGATTCGGATAACGCAGAGATACGCTCAGCACCGATTCCCCATGAGGCAAGTCCATCGCTCCAGGTTTTAGCAGTTTCAGCAGCTAGCACTTCCACGGTTTTGTTGGCCTTACGTGCAGCATCCGGATCCACCCAGGGTTCAAAATCCTTGGCCTGCTGGTTCGGAAAATGTAATATAAGGTTGGTGAGGTCGCCTTTCGGGTCGATGATAATGGCTGGAATCTTTTGCAGGGCTGCTTCTTCTAATAGCCCAATACACAAACCCGTCTTGCCTGAGCCGGTCATACCGGTCACAATGCCATGGGTGGTCAGGTCGGCTGGATCATAATAGACATCATCGCTCGTAGCTTTTCCTGATCCCTGGTCAACTTTGCGTCCTAGAAAAAACATTTTACTTGAATCCATAGCTGCTCCTGAAAAGGATGAGTAAATTTCATTATACGATTCGTCAAAACAATTATAGCAGAACAGCAACTCCCAAATTACTTGCACTATAAGGTAAAATAGTCATAATTAAGCTATAAATAATCCGATTATTCCTGTATACTTAACTATCTCGTTTGATGAGGGTAAACAATGAAAGTATCCGTTTCGCAACAGAATTTAGCACACGGCCTTGGCATCGTATCACGTGCAGTCGCTTCACGCAGCACCCTCCCTGTTCTTTCAAATGTATTATTAGCAACAGATGACGGTAGGCTGAGGCTTTCTGCCACCAACCTGGAAATGGGTATCACCTGTTGGGTTGGTGCAAAGATCGAAGAAGAAGGTTCCATCACCATTCCCGCCAGGACTCTAACTGACCTGGTAAATACCCTGCCCAATGAAATTCTCTGGTTGACCTTAAACCCGCGTACGCAGAGCCTGGAAATTAAATGCACCACCACGTCCAGTGATATCAAAGGCATAGACGCACAGGAGTTTCCACCGATGCCCGTTCCAGACCCTGACTCAGGCGTGGATCTGAACGTAGCCGACCTGAAGGAAATGATCCAGCAGGTGGTTTTTGCCGCTTCGACCGATGAAGCACGCCCGGTGTTGATGGGCGCACAATTGACCATCAACGACAATGAAATGACCATGGCGGCAGCAGACGGATTCAGGATTTCGGTAAAGACTTCAGCCTTATCAGCGCCTGTTGCAGAATCTATATCGGTTATCCTTCCCGCAAAAGCACTGAGCGAACTGGCAAAAATTGTCGTGGATGGCGAACAGACCGTTAAAATGAGCATCCCGGGAGGACGAGGGCAGGTCATATTCACCCTCAAAGATGTTGAGCTTGCATCCCAACTGATCGAGGGTAAATTCCCGGATTTCAATCAGATCATGCCTCGAAACCATAAAACACGTACCGTTATTTCTACCGCGAGTCTCCTTAAAGCCTGCAAACAGGTGGAGGTATTTGCGCGTGAAGGATCGAACGTCGCCAGGTTAAATCTAAAACCACTGGGCGAAGACCAGATCAGCATCGTCGAAATGAGCGCTGTAAACGAAGAAACTGGTTCTTCTGATGTAGTATTGGACGCGACCATTGAGGGTATTCCATTGCTCATCGCTTTCAATGTGCGCTTCTTGCGCGAGGTTTTGGAAGTCATCAAGTCGCCAAATGTCGCACTGGAAACCACGGCAGCCAATACACCCGGGGTTATTCGGCCTGTTGGCGATGACAGCTACAACCACGTCATCATGCCCATGCACCTATAAGATTAACAATATCTAACAAGCGGCGGCGAAAGCCGCCGTTTTTGATTATATGAAATGATTTTATCTGGTTATTATTTCGCCCCCATTTGCTATAATGAATAAATGCTTCCATATAACTTTCTTCCTGCCGCATCCGATCGCCTGCTGACAACTTATCTAACGTTGAGTCAGTACCCAATCCTGAACGGACGTATCCGATCCAGGATGCGGAAGATGATGTATTCGATGGGAATCTTGCAGCAACAGTTCTTCGAGGATGAGGTAAGGCAAGCCGCTCTTCAATCACAGACAAAAGAAGGAATCAACGACCCGCAGCAGGAAGAATCAAATGAAGTATGGGAAAGAAGGTTGTGTGCGATGCGCGACCAGCTTACGGACTATTATTTCAGCATCAATCACGATTTTAATGTATTGGAAGATATCATCTCAAAAGTATTGCTCGAACGTGGTGTGGAAGCCCGCGATTCACTCTTAACCATCAATCCTGAATTAGCGCCGCAAGACATCATTATGGAACAGGCGTTGATCATTGAGAAGATGCCTGAAGAAGAACAGAGCAAGCTTTCTGCCAGGCTGAGGGAGTTAAAAGTGGTGCTGATCCGCAATTTGATCAGCGACCAATTGCGCTATATCAATGTGGCCCGTGAATGGTTTAGAGTCAGTGATTTGCATGAAATAAGACGCCATAAAATTGGCAACGGGCGGATCGGAGGAAAAGCTGCCGGAATGCTGCTTGCCTATCGCATTATCCAATCCATGGATGGAGAAAAGTATAAAGACAGAGTCAAAATTCCGGAAACTTATTATCTGGGGTCGGATGTTTTCTATTCATTCATGGAATTGAACGAGCTGGTGCACTGGAACGATCAAAAATACAAACCTGAAGAGCAGATGCGCTCAGAGTTTCCAGAAATTGAGCTGGATTTCATCAAGGGCAAGTTTCCGACGGAAGTGATCGACCGGCTGGAAAGCATACTATTACGCCTGGGAAATCAGCCCATCATTGTACGTTCATCCAGCCTCCTGGAGGATAACTTTGGGACATCGTTCGCCGGCAAATACGACAGCTTCTTCTGTCCCAACCAGGGCAACCTCGAAGAAAATTTATCTCAACTGACGATTGCCATTGCTAAGGTTTACTCTTCCACCCTCAACCCCAATGCCCTGCTTTACCGCCGCAGCAAAGGATTACAGGACTATGATGAGCGCATGGCGATCCTGATCCAGGTGGTGCAGGGAGAAAAGTTTAAAGATTATTTCTTCCCACAGGCGGCTGGAGTTGCTTTCAGCCGGAATCTTTACCGCTGGGCGCCGCAAATTCGCCGGAACGATGGCTTTATTCGTCTTGTGTGGGGTATGGGAACGCGCGCGGTAGATAGGGTCGGGAACGATTATCCACGGTTGGTTGCATTAAGCCACCCAACCCTGCGACCAAATTCTTCGGCTGATGCCATCCGGCGATATTCTCAGCAATATGTGGATCTCATCGACCTCAAAACAAATGAATTTACAGTGCTGCCCATGGAAAATGTGATCGACGAGAGCTATGATGCGCTGCGTTATATTGCTCAAATCGACCAGGATGGATATTTCAGATCCCTGCGGTCGAACCTGTTAGAGGGAAACTTGAGCGATATGGTTATCACCATGGAAGATTTTTTAAGCAGGACGACCTTTGCGGAAGATATGCGTGATATTCTAAATGAACTCGAAGATACATATCAGGCGCCTATTGATATGGAATTTACTGCACGCATTATGGATTTGCTTGCCCTCAAACCGGAAGTTGAAATCACAATCTTGCAATGTCGTCCGCAGAGCCAATTGGAAATGGCGGCCCATGTTCAGATCCCGGTTGATCTGCCAGAAGAAAATGTGATCTTCTCAACGAATTTTATGGTGCCAGAGGGGTTAATCCCAGACATTGAATATGTAATTTATGTGCCACCAGAGAAGTATTATGCAATGGCAACCCAGCAAGCCCGTACTAATTTATGCCGGGCAATTGGAAAGATGAATACACTACTATCGAAAGAGATATTCATCTGTATTGGACCAGGCCGTTGGGGAACCAGTAATTCTGACCTGGGATTGAGTGTCAACTATGGGGATATTTACAATAGTCGCGCCTTGGTGGAAGTTACCGGAGAAGGGTATGGCAATGCACCAGAGCCTTCCTTTGGAACGCACTTCTTTCAGGATTTGCTGGAATCGCAAATTTATCCACTGGCTATCTATCTGGACCACCCGGAGATGCAGTTCAATCGCAAATTCTTTGACAAACAGCCAAACCGGTTGCTGGCATTTTTACCCGAGATGACAGAATTAGTGGATTATCTACGCGTGATCAATGTTGCTGATTATAAAAGCGAGCACCGCCTGGTACTCGCAATGGATGATATAAAAGGGAAAGCAGTAGCTTACATCAAGCCTGTGCAATTATCCGTTTAAGCGTTCCAGTGGAAGGCATGTTGCCTTCAGGAAGCAGTACTTGCAAGGTGGTTCCGTGTCCCTCGCCGGGGCTTTCCGCCCAGATCTTCCCGCCATGCATATTCACGATTCCCCGGGCAATGGTGAGCCCCAGCCCCAGCCCTTCATGTGTTCGGGTAAGATGCTGTTCTAATTGATAGAAGTCTTTGAAGATATTTTCCAGCTCATCAGATGGAATACCCATACCGTTGTCGGCAATGGATACAAGCACCCCATTTTTCTCGCGACTGGCATCTATGGTCAGTTGGCCGTTTTCGGGGGTGAAACGCAGCGCATTGTCTAAAATGTTGATGAATACCTGAGTCAGGGCTTTTTCATCCGCTTTTACAACAATCGGATGCATGGGAACATGCCATTCCACCAGGTGGCGGCGTTCAATGATATCGTGACGTTTCTCCTGCAGGGCTTTTTCGAGTATGGTCTGAAGCGGTTGAAGCTTGAATTCGGTTTCCAACTTTCCCTGGCGGATAAGGTCCAGGCTGGTCATGGATTCGATGATGGCTTTCATTCGGTTGGCAGCTTTTACCACCCTATCGGCTTTATCGATTACTTCCTGGTTTTCAGATTCGATCAACAAACCGGCATATCCCAATACATGCTGCAAAGGAGTCCGTAATTCATGGGAAGCCAGCGCCAGAAATCGTGATTTGATGTCATCTGCCCGGCGGATCTCCGCATAAGCATTTTGCAGCGCCTGCATTTGCCTGGCATTTTGGATGGCGACTGCCGCTTGGGAAGCGATGATCGATAGTATGTCTGAATCGTCTTTTGTAAAATTACCGTTCTTCTTATTTAAAGCTTCCAGCACACCAGTAACCTGGTCGCGCATCAACATGGGAACTCCCACCAAATTACGCGGGTTGAATTGCACTTCTTCACCGACAGTGTCGTAATGGCGTGGGTCGTCATGAACATCAGGCACGATCACCGGCCGCCTCTCGCGGAAGACAACGCCAGCGATGCTTTGGTCGCTTGGGACGGGTATTTCGGCTAATTTTTGGGGATTGGTTCCGGTTGCGGCAGCGAAGTGAAGCTTCTTGGAGTTTTGATCATACAACAAGATGGAAGCTGCCTCGCAATCTAATAGGTCTGTGGCCGTCAAAATAATGGATTGTAGCAGTTCTTCCGGTTCAAGCGTGGAGTTTAATGTAAGACTATTCTCCACCAATTTGATCAATTGGTGGAGATATTTTCTGGTTTCAGGATCTAATTGGCCCGTATTTCTTGGCGGCATATCTAAAGTGTAATGCAATCAATAGCTTTTGTCTATTCGCTAACAAAACTGTAAACAGAACAAATGTGCTAATAATTATAATTTGGTCTTGTTCTTCTGCGCCTATCGTCTTCTGATAATGGTCTTTTCGCGATGACTGTAATTTTGTCGCTGGAAGGATGGTGAGAGCATGAAATAACTTCCCAGCCTTCCTCTCCCCAGACATTCAATTTTTCTGTCAATTCTTCAGATTTCATCCCCCTTAACAAGCCGCCAAAATCTTGGACCCTGTATTCCCATAGAATCTTATCTGACATATTTACTCCAATTAACATATATCATTACTGATAATTAATTTTCAATTAGGATGCTTCGAAGTGATCCTAAAATAATATACCCTACTAAGTTTAACACCTAAATAAGCATCTTACCTGGTTTCTCATTGATATATATCTCAAAGGTGCCAGCCAAATTGAAATCCTGTGTTTCACGTGAAACATCATGCCTATACACTATGTAGTTTCTTGTATGCAATATATGAGTAAACAACCAGGCCAATAGCGCTTATCATTATGGGAATCATCAACAACCAGACATACGCCTGTGGAAAGATCAAGCCTATTAGGCTGATACAGGCGGACACTTTGAAAGCAACGCCGCCTACGCGATGGGTCTTTTCCCACACCAGGTCGTCACTCAATGTCCATGGAGTACGAATACCAATGAACCAGTTGGGCTGTGCTTTAGACACAAGCACTCCGGACAGATAGAGCAGAATGGCGAAGGCGGGCGTCATCCAGAGCAATAGATCAGTGATAAGATGCAAATTCCAGGCTAGGGTAAGGATGTGGAGGTAGGTCATAAAACCCACGAGCATTACGACAAACAGATTGTACACTGAACGAAATCGGCGGATATTTGCTCTTCTAGGGTCAATTATTGGAACGGACAATAAACAACAATGCCATTCCAATCTCCATTCCCGGCACCAGAAATAAGGCTGTGGTCTGGTTGCTATACCCATCCACCTGACCCTGCGCGTTCCAATGGGAGGCCATTTGATCGGGCATTTGCGATCTTACCGCCAGACTGATCCCAAATGTGATGAAGATAATAAGTAGTATTGAAATTACCATAATTCTTGTATTCATTTATTCCTGATTTCTTTTCTACAGCGTTATTGTTTCACGTGAAACATTATTGCTTCATTTCAGGCGGCATGTTGTTCTGAGCAAGGGATACCATACCGCTCATGCTGCCAAGATTTATCGTGTCAACGGCGCTGCTTGGAACGATCACCAGGGCGCCTTTTTCCTTTAAGCCCTCAAATAGCATGTTCATGGCGCGTAGGTGCAGCGCTGTGGGGTTGTTGATGTAAGCTTTTGATGCTTCTGCAAAGCTATCCGCGATCTGCATTTCAGATTCGCCCAAGATCACCCTCGCCTGGCGTTCCCGTTCGGCCTGTGCCTGCCGGCTCATGGTGTCTTCCAAATCCTGCGGAATGACGATGTCGCGAATTTCAACGGACTGGACTGTGATGCCCCAGGGTGTCGTTCTTTCATCGATGATCATCTGCAGGTCGGCATCCATTTTTGCCCGACCAACCAGGATATCTGCAAGGGACATTTGTCCGATTACCTCGCGCAGCGCCGTCTGAGCAGCCCAGGATATAGCGGCTCGATAATCTTCCACTTCCAATGCGGCTTTCTCTGCATCCCATACCAGCCAGAAGAGTACTGCATCCACATCCACTGGGACGGTATCCTTGGTCAATGTCTTCTCGGCGCTGAATGGAGTGACCATGACACGATGGTCGATCCATGTTGGGGTCTGGTCGATCAGCGGCAGCACCCAGAACGCTCCTGGCCCTTTAAGTTTTTGGAATTTTCCTAATCGCAGAACGATCGCCTTCTCCCACTGTTGAGCGATCTTGAACGAGAACAAGAACAAAATTCCTGCCAGCAACAGAGCGGCCACATACAACCCGATGATCCAATCAGCTACCCTTCCATCCATTAAAACCGCACCTAACGCAATGAGCAATAGGGATAGAAAGAACCCTGCAAAAGCAATGCCGTTAATGTGCATTTCCTCGGCTGAGTTTCGATTGTTTCTCCGCCATTTTTTATTTGATGATGATAAATTCATTTCTTCCTTCCTTTCCGCAATCATTTTTCTTGATCGTTGATCGTGTTCAAGGTCTCTTTTATTTCCTCAATCGTAAACCCCATTTGTTTTGCATCGCGGATAAAAGATCTGGCAAGATCTTGCAGCGACTGTTCCTTTATTTTTTTGCTCACTTCCAGCGTGACTTCATCCAATATGTATGTTCCCCGCCCCTGCTGGGTGGAGATCAGTCCGGCTTCATCGAGTATCCGGTAGGCGCGAGCAATAGTGTTGAAATTCACGCGCAGCTCGGAGGCAAGCTGTCGGACGGTGGGTAATTGGCCATCCTTTTTTAGTTCTCCGGAAGCCACCTGCTGCCGTATCTGCTCCACGATCTGGTTATAAATTGGTGAGTTTGACCGGAAATCGATTTGTATTTTTTTCAAACCATTCTTCTCCTTTCGCGACAGGACAACAATATTGTATCATTGTATCTTTGTATAATTGTATATCGATTCTGTGGTTTGTCAAGGGACGTTGGGGGGGTCGCGTTTCGGTAGAGGAATGCAGATTTCCTACCCAATTTGGTAAATTCTAATGTTTGATTATTGACAAACGAACATTTATTTTGTACTATAGAAACATATTCCAATAATAGCTGGCGGAGAAACTATGATTTCTGACCTGCGTCATCAAAAAATCATCAACAAACTGGAAAACCTGGGTGCTGTGACGGTTTCCGACTTGGTTAAAGAGTTTAGTGTATCCGAGATGACTATTCGCCGAGACTTGGATATCCTTGAAAACCAGGGGCTATTGCGGCGGGTTCACGGTGGTGCAGTTAATCAGCGTGGTCGCAGTTATGAGCCACCATTCCTCCTGCGATCAAGTGAAAACCAGGAAAGTAAAGGACGGATTGGAAAAGCTGCCGCAGAATTTGTTCAGAACGGGGACAGCATCACACTGGATGTCGGCACAACAACCCTCGAAATTGCACGTAATCTGCATAACAAGCAGGATATAACCATCATTACACCCAGCCTTCAAATAGCCAACGAACTGGTAAATCATCCTGGCTTTCGATTGATCCTCACGGGCGGCGTTTTGCGGACTGGTGAGCTATCCATGATCGGGAATCTGGCGGAAAGAATTTTTGACGAGTTTTATGTAGATAAACTTTTTCTTGGCGCTGGAGCGGTGGATTTGTTGGTTGGGGTATCGGAATTTAACATCGAAGATGCAATGGTAAAGCGTGCCATGGTAAAAAGCGCCAAACAGGTGATCCTTGTAGCGGATTCTTCTAAATTCCATCAGGTGGCATTCACATCCATCACCCCGCTTTCATCTGTTCAAACAATCGTTACTGATAACGACCTCAATCCTGATTTCGCTGCACAAATAAAAGAAACAGGTGTTGAGTTAATTTTGGTTTAACTTTCTTTGGAGGAAATATGTCGCAATCAATGAAAGAGTTGTTTGGGGTAAGCAAGCCGGTCATAGCCATGGCTCACATTCCTGCTATTCCGGGAACCCCCAGGTATGATCCAAAAGTTGGTGTGGAAGGCGCTTTAGAAGCAGTGCGCAAGGATGTTGAACATCTTCTTGCAAATGGCGTGGATGCGATCATGTTTTGTAATGAGGATGATCGCCCCTATTCCTTCCATGCCGGGTTAGAAGCTGTTGCTGTGATGACCCGTATCGTTACCGAACTTCGACCAAAGGACCGTCCGTTCGGTGCCGATTTCCTTTGGGATCCAATGGCACCGCTGGCTATTTGTAAAGCTACGGGCGGCTCGTTTATACGTGAAGTCATTACGGGTGTATATGAAAGTGACATGGGAATCTGGGCTCCGGATGCTGCTGAATTGTATCGCTACCGACATGCGATCGATGCGGACCATATCAAGGTCTTTGCGAATATCACGCCTGAATTCGCTTCGCCCCTCGGAACTAGAGATGTGGCCACGCGCGCTCGAAGCGCTGTTGTTTCGACGCTTGTAGATGGCATTCTAATTGCCGGTGCTATGGCCGGAGCAGAACCAGATTTTTCGTTGGTGCAGGAAGCCAAGGAAGCCGTAGGTAGTGAAATACCGGTGTTTCTCAATACCGGCGCCAGGCAGGAAAACATCCGCCAGTTCCTTTCAGTTGCTGATGGTGTGATCGTAGGTTCCAGCTTGAAGGTGGATGGCAAAACATGGAATCCGGTCGACCCACAAAGGGTGAAAGCATTTATGTCAACAGTAAGGGATGTCCGTAAGGAACTTTCATGACTAAGTCCTATTTATTAGGCATCGATATTGGCACCACCGGAACCAAGATATTACTCATCGACACTACCGGTGAAATCATAGCTGAAGTAAACCGCACCGCCACGCTAATTTCTCCTCAGGCTGGATGGGCAGAGGAAGACCCTCGTGAGTGGTGGGAGAATGTTTGTAAGGGTGTACCGGAGTGTCTGGAGAAGGCTAACGCCACCGCGGATTCCATTCTTGCTGTTGGAGTGAGTGGAATGGTGCCCACCACAATTCTGGTTGGTAAAGATGGCGAGCCATTGAGGCGGTCCATCCAACAAAATGATGCCCGCTCCGTTATTGAAATTGCTGAATTTAAAGCACGTGTGGACGAAAACGATGTTTTCCAGCGCACCGGCTCGGCCATTACCCAGCAAAGTATCGGCCCAAAATTGCTTTGGCTTGCCAAGAATGAACCCACTGCATTTGAGAAGGCAACCTGGGTGATGGGTTCGTATGATTACATCAATTATCTCCTCACCGATGCACCTGCCTTGGAACAAAACTGGGCGTTGGAAAGCGGCTTATACGATATTAAAGAAAAAGACTGGGATGATGACCTGCTTTCCTTATCCAAAATCCAACGCAGTCAGCTTCCCCGGGTGTTCGCCCCGAATGAAGTCATAGGTAAAGTTTCAGAAAACGCTGCAAAATTAACCGGCCTCAGATCAGGTACCCCTGTCGTCGCCGGCAGCGCAGATCATGTTGCCTCTGCTTTTTCGGTAGGCGTAAAAGAGAACGGCGATCTACTTATTAAATTGGGTGGTGCTGGAGACATACTTTTCTCCATGGATAAGCTGGCAATTAACGAAGCATTGTTCCTGGACTATCACGTCATACCGGGGTTGTATTTGATCAACGGTTGCATGGCATCCAGCGGGTCGATCATTAAATGGTATCGAGATGCTTTTGGCGCTGGTCTGGATTATCCCGCTTTGGATGAGGAAGCAAGGCAAATCCCCGCTGGCTCTGAAGGTTTGGTTCTGCTGCCCTACTTCATTGGTGAGAAAACCCCCATATTCAATCCACTGGCCCGTGGTGTCTTTTTTGGGTTGACCTTGCAGCATACCCGCGCCCACCTCTACCACGCCATCCTTGAAGGAATTTCGTTCGGTTTTTACCACCACATCCAGGTGTTGAAAGATGCCGGGTTTGAGATCAAGCGGGTCCGGGTTGCAAATGGCGGCGCGCGCAGCAAGCTTTGGCGTCAGGTAACCTCTGATGTGATTGGATATCCTTTGGAAGAGGTAGCCAATCATCCCGGTTCATCCCTGGGAGCAGCTTTCGTGGCTGGTATGGGAGTAGGCGCCTTTTCTAAATGGAGCGAAATTGAGAAGTTTATCCATCTTAAAGATCCTACAATCCCTGATCCAGCCCGCCACGAAAAATATAAATCGTTTTATACCCTGTATCGAGATATTTATGAATCAAACCGGTCGAATTTTACCCGCCTGGCAAAGATCGAAGGCTTAACCGAATGATAGTCGCACTTAATAGTAGGAGCCTATATAGCCCATGAAAGTCAAAAGAAAATTAGGTTTAACCCTGGCTCATCTCATCTTGATTATTTCATCGTTGGCAATTTTATTACCCATCGTATGGGTTATCCGGACATCGCTGGCAAATCGACTGATCGCTTATAAAATTCCACCGGTCTGGTTCTTTACACCTACTTTTGATAACTTCCTGACCATTTTCGATAAGTACCCATTCCAGGAATACTTCCTAAACAGCTTGTTGATCTCTGGCGCTGCCAGCATCGTCGCGTTGATCATAGGGTCGCTTGCGGCATATTCCATTGCCCGCTTCCGCACAGGTGACCCAGCCTTACGTTTGAGTATGCTGAGCACCCAGATGCTGCCCCCGATTGCCCTGGTGATCCCGATCTTTTTATTGATGAATGTAGTCAAGCTTTGGGACACTTTCCCGGGACTGATCCTGGCATATCTTTCATTCAATTTGCCATATACGGTTTGGATACTGATCGGCTTTTTCCAGGGCATCCCGGTAGAGATCGAGGAAGCTGCAATGATAGATGGCTGTTCTCGAATCCAAAGCCTTGTGCGAATCGTCTTACCCGTTGCCCTTCCGGGTTTGCTGTCGGCAGGAGTATTCAGCTTTATTTTGAATTGGAATGAATTCCTGTTTGCACTCATTCTGACGGGTCGTAACACCCGAACATTGCCTGTGGCCATTTCAAGCCTCTGGACTCAACAGGGCGTGAACATTGGAGCGGTATCTGCTGCTACGGTTATTACCATATTACCCGTGATTATTCTGACATACGTTATCCAAAAGTTCCTGGTACGAAACTTAACCTTTGGGGCCATAAAGTAATTGAGAGGAGGTGAATAGATAGACTATTTGTTATTTGTTGAGATGTCTAAAAAGATAAGAATCAACATTGGAGGATTAGAATGAAAAGAAACCTGTTCATAAGTGTTATGTTACTTACCATTTTTAGCCTGCTGCTTACATCCTGCGCGAAAGCAGAGCAGCCGCCAGCGGCAGCAACCGGCAAACCATACGACGGCGTGACCATTAATGTCATGATGGAAGGCGTGCCAGATACTGAATATGTTCAAGCCATGCTAAGCCAGTTCGAAGAAGAATCCGGCGCTAAAGTGAACATTGAAGTTCTCAATTACGCATTGATGCACGAAAAATTGGTGCCACAACTGACAGCCGCAGCCGGCTCTGGTTCCTATGATTTGATCGTTGTGGATAATTATTGGGTTGCTGAATTCAATCGGGCTGGATGGTTGACGTCCTTAGATGACAGAATCGCTGCCAGTGAGAATATCAGCATGGATAATTATCTACCATCAATGGTTGAAATGGTTGGAACATACAATGGCAAGACATATATGCTGCCATTCTATAACTATGCCATGGCTTTAGTTTACCGCGACGATCTATTCACAGACCCGACCATCAAAGCCGATTACAAAGCAGAGTTTGGCAAAGAATTAGCTCTTCCATCCAGCATTCCCGAATATATTGAATTAGCCAAATTCATGACTCGCGACACAGATGGCGATGGACAAACCGATGTTTACGGCGCTTCCATGCAAGGATTGCGGCCGGATCCAACAGCTATGGAGTTCTTGAACTACCTGTATGGCATGGGCGGATTGCTCTACGACGTTGAAGGCAATGTGGTTTTAGATGAGAAGATCGGCGTTGACGCATTAAATGCCTATGTAGATGCCATGAAAAACGCAGCCCCTCCAGGCGCCCCATCCTATGGGTTTGACGAAGCTTTTGCAACCATGGCACAGGGAAAAGCTTTCTCTTATCTGACTTACAACTGGATGGTCCCTGTATTGGATGACCCGGAACAATCCGAGGTTGGCGGCAAGGTAAAGGTTATTGCAACCCCAGGTGGAGCTGGCCTTCTCGGTGGGTGGGGTTGGGCGATCCCCAATTCTTCTCCAAATCCAGATGCTGCATGGGCTTTCATGGAATGGGTAGAATCATTTGAGATCGCGAAAGAGCGTGCATTGTTGGGCGGCGCTCCCACCCGGGCAGACGTTTTTGAAGATGCCGATGTGTTAGCTAAGTATCCGCACTACAAGGATGTTGAAAAGATCGTGGGAGATTCCATCATGTTCCCGATGCAGTCCCGAGCCCCACAGATCGTTGAGGTTTTAGGACGTGTCATTTCTGAAACCATCGCAGGAAGCATGACTTCGGAAGCAGCCATTGCAGAGTTGAAAACTGAATGCATCAATCTGGCCGATAAGTAAAAAATATGTATTCCATTGGTTCTCCATTTCGAAAGGAATGGGGAACCAATCCTGGTTTTGAAAGCAGTTTTATGGCAAAATCGAACTTATTTAATAGTTTACCTGCACACGATAGAAGAACCGCCAGATCGCTGGTTGCTCCTGCTGTCATTGGCATCTGGGTTGTTGTACTCTTTCCGCTTTTGTACGCGATCTACGTAAGCCTGCACGATTGGATCCTAAGCCAGGGCGGCATCGGACCTCTCAACTTATCTAACTACACAACCATTCTGAAGGATCCGCTCTTAATTAATTCCGCTAAGAATACTGTGGTTCTGACAATCAGCGTGGTAGTGTTGGAAATTTTTGTCGGGTTCGGATTAGCTCTGTTATTAAACAACAAACACATTAAATTCAGGAATTTTTATTTATTTGTCTTATTAATTCCAATGCTTATGCCGCCTATCACAGTAGGCTTGATCTGGCGGCTGCTGTTACACCCCGATCTGGGCATCATCAACTATATGTTAGGGCTGGTAGGATTGCCGCAGCCTACCTGGCTGGCAACTCCCTCCCTGGCCATGATCACAATCATCATTGTGGATATGTGGCATGAGACTTCGTTTATTATTCTTGTGTTATTAGCCGGGTTGACCAGTTTGCCGGATGAGATTTATGAAGCTGCCACTATCGATGGCGCCAACCAGGTGCAAAAGTTCCGATTCATCACCGTGCCGCTGCTAACCCCGACTATTATGGTTGCAACGATCATACGGATGATCGCTGCTTTAAAAACCTATGATCTGGTTTATATCTTAACCCGTGGCGGCCCGGGTATTTCTACTGAAACCATCAGCTATTACATTTATAAGGTGTTCTTTGTCGCTTTGGATGTTGGAAAAAGTTCCGCAATGGCGTTCTTGCTGCTTGCAATTATTATTCTAATGACCTTTGTTTTGATGAGAGTTATGCAAAGAGCCGAACAATAATGAATAGAAAAGGATTCTCTATATGGAAAAATCATTGACTGGAAAAGTATACGTCATTACCGGGGCAGGGTCAGGTATTGGCCGGGCTTCAGCGATTGCACTAGCGCTCTCCGGCGCAAACATGATCGTATCGGATTTAAAGCTGGATCTTGCTCAAGAGACAGTTGCTGAAATTCAGGCCAAAAATGGACTAGCCGAGGCTTATCAACTTGATGTTACAAATTCGGATCAGTGCAATTCACTGGCGAGTATAGTGGCAAATAAATACCACCGAATCGATGGCTGGGTGAATAACGCAGGCGTCAGCAGTATGAATCGACTGGTCAATTTGACGGAAGCCGATTGGGATTTTAATATGGATATCAATGCTAAAGGTGCGTTCTTTGGCACTCAGGCTGCGGCACGCATTATGGAAAAACAGGCCACGGATACGGTTTCAGGGTTACGCGGGAAGATCATCAATATCGCTTCGATGGCAGCCAAGCGTGGAAATGCCCCATTCCTGGCGCACTACGTTGCATCAAAATTTGCGGTATTGGGTTTCACCCAGGCTGCCGCAGGTGAACTCGCGGAACAGCGCATCACCGTAAATTCGGTCTGCCCGGGGTATGTAGCAACTGCCATGCAGGAACGAGAACTTAAGTGGGAAGCTGAGCTGCGCGGCGTAGCCGTCGATGAGGTCAAGCGGCTTTACGTGGCTGATACTCCGCTACGACGCTTGCAAACGGCAGAGGACGTGGCATCAGTAGTGGTGTTTCTCGCATCCCCATTGTCAGACTTTATCACCGGAGAAGCCATTAATGTCAATGGTGGCTCTTTTATGGATTGAACCAGGTGGAGAAAAGGCTTGCTGCAGCGATCAAGGCAGCCAAATTGGCTGGTGATTTGCAATTGGAGAGGCTCCATTCCAATTTCTACATCAATAAGAAAGGACCGGCCAACCTCGTTACAGAAATTGACCTAAAAAGCGAGCAGGTCATCCTCAATCATTTGTGGAGCACATTCCCTGATATTCCTGCGGTGACTGAAGAAACGGAAAGCTCTTTTGAGCTTTCAGGCAAAGAACATTGGATAATCGATCCCCTTGATGGCACTACGAACTATGCCCACGGTTATCCAATGTTTTCTGTTTCCATTGCCCTGGAGAAAAATGGCCAAGTTGAATTAGGAGTGGTTTATTTACCGGTGCTTGATCAACTATTTACAGCTGTGAGGGGAAAGGGCGCTTTGCTTAATGGCAAAGCCATACATGTGTCAGGGGTGAATTCGTTGAATTCCGCCCTGGCTGCTTCAGGCTTTCCATACGATTCCTGGACGAATTCGGATAATAATACAAGTGAATGGTCCAGGATGATTAGGAATGTTACATCCATGCGATGCGATGGTTGTGCCTCCTGCAACTTGTGTTATGTGGCAGCCGGATACCTGGATGGTTATTGGGAGCTGGACCTTGAAGCCTGGGATATGGCTGCCGGCGCGCTTATTGTTAAAGAGGCTGGTGGGATGGTTACATTAACCAATGGAGAGCCTTTTTCCCCATACCAACGCAGCATCTTTGCCAGCAATACGTTGCTGCACTCAGATATTCTGAGTGTTCTTAATATTGTTGAGTAATTCAATTAGTAAGAACTCAAAGAAAATTTTAATTTCCAAACATTATCAGTAAATTAAGCCTGATGATTAATAATTTGCTTTCGAATCTTCTCCGCCAGTTCCAATGAGCGTTTTTCTGCGATCCCGGTATATCCTTCAACCCGGAATAATTCTTCCAACGCTTTCGGCGTTATTCTCGTAGATATCTCTGCATCAGCTTTCAGTAAATTTAGAATTGGATTTTCCTGCCCGTGCTGAAGCGCATCCCACCCCCTGTATGCTGTAACCGCGCAGGATTTCGTGCATTTCCTGACGGTCAGCGCCGTTCTTCACCAATGCCATCAATACTCTTTCGATGGCGGCAAATGGGGCAAACTTTTCAATATTCCTTTGGATCGATTCTTCGCGCACCTGCAAACCGCTGATGATATTTGTAAAGGATGTCAGCATCTCATCCACCATCAGGAAAGCTTCCGGCAGGATGCTGCGCCGGTTGGCGCTGTCATCCAGGGTGCGCTCCAACATCGAGTGGGCGTAATTGTTCCAGGCTACATTTGGTAGAACGGATAGCTCCCGCCCCAGTGAGGTGATCTTTTCCAATTGGATGGGATTGCGTTTGAACGGCATGGCTGAAGAGCCCACCTGCTGATCGCCGAAGGGTTCCGCAAGTTCCCCGATGACTTCCGATTGCAGCAGCCGCAGATCCAGCGCAAATTTATACAGCGTCGCACCCAGGCTGGATAATACATTCATCATTTCCAGCTCTTGCTTGCGAGTATAAGTCTGTGTAGCAACGGGGTAGAAATCCAGCCCCAGCTTTTCACTCATCAGCTTTTCAAAACGCTCGAATCCGTCTTCACCCAACAGCATCACGTACGATGCAGCATTGCCGACCGCACCCTTGAATCCCTTGCCCTTGAACCCGGCAGATAATTCATTGATCGCCTGCCAGTCCACCAACAGATCCTGCCCGATGTTCGCCAGCCGGTACCCCAGCGTGGTTGGCTCCGCCGGCTGCAGATGCGTAAATGCCATCACCGGAAGTGAGGCATACTTTTCTATCGAACCAACCAGCGCTCTCAACAATTCAGCCAAACGCAGGGTGATCACGGCCAATCCTTCTTTGATCTGGAGAGCCTCGGCATTATCCTTGATATCCATCGAGGTTGCCCCCAGGTGAATGATACCGCCGCCGATCTTGCACTGCGAAGCAAAAACCTTGATCTCCGCCATCAGGTCGTGGTGCAACTTAGTTTCTATAGACAACGCCTGCGGAATGTCGATTTCTCCAGCATGATCCCGTAGATCCTGCACCTGACCTGGCGAGACCAAGCCCAATTCCACTTGCGCTTCAGCCATTGCAACCCACAATTTGCGCCACAATAGCCGCTTATATTCCTCGCTCCAGATGCGGCGCATTTCCGGCGATCCATACCGCCATGTGAATGGGCTTTGATAGCTGCTGTAGTTATCCATTCTCAGTTCTTCTTAACCACGTCCATGCGTTCTGGTCCGACAGAGATCATGCGCACCGGCACCCGGCATTGCGATTCGATAAAGAGGATGTATTCTTTGGCCGCGGAAGGAAAATCGGTATAATCGCGGATTTTTCGCAGGTCGGCGTCCCAACCTCTGAGAGTATCGTAAACAGGTTTGTAACCCGCCAGGGTGTGGGCGTCGGCAGTGCGTTCCAGTTGATTGATCCGCCGGCCACCGACCTCATAAGCAGTACACACCGGGATATGATGAATGCCGGAAAGGATATCCATTTTCGTGATGAACAGCTCGGTGATACCGTTGATCTCAACCGCGTACCGCAGCAGCACCAGGTCCAGCCAGCCCACCCGCCGTGGGCGGCCCGTAGTGGTGCCAAACTCATCCCACGGATTGCTGCCGGTACCACGCAGAAGCACAGCTTGGGCGTCCAGCAATTCGGTGGGGAATGGACCGGAGCCGACCCGCGTCTGGAAGGATTTGGTCACACCGACCACTTTTTTAACAGGGCAAATGCCAATCCCCAATCCGCTGAATACCCCGGCGGCGGTGGTACAGGAACTGGTCACGAAAGGGTAGCTGCCCTGTTCCAGATCCAACAGTGTTCCCTGGGCGCCTTCAGAAAGGACAGTCTGCCCCTGATCCATCGCGGATCTGACCATGGGTCCGATGCGCCGTATGTATGGCTGTAGAATACACACTTTTTCAAGATATTCATCAGTTGACTTCTGCACTTCCAGGCCAGGATGCTGGTATAGTGCCTCAAGCGTCTTGTTGGCAGCGGTAAAATGTTCGATCAGCCGTTGTTTGAAGGTCGTCAGGTCCAGGATCTCGCCTGTACGCAGCCCTCGCCGTGCGGTTTTATCTACGTATGCCGGGCCGATCCCGCGTCCCGTAGTGCCGATCATGCCTTTGCCTAGCGCCGTGTCCTGGGCGCTGTCCAATAGCTTGTGTGCCGGTGTGATAAGCTGCGCCGCATCCGAAATGAACAAACGGGCAGGAGAGACATCTAAACCGGCAGCCTTCAACATTTCCATCTCTTCCACCAGGGTGAAAGGGTTGATCACCATCCCATTTCCGAGCACCCCTTTTGTGGTTGGATGAATGAATCCCGATGGGATGATGTGCAGTTTGAAGATCTTATCTCCAACTGTTACGGTGTGACCGGCATTGTCACCGCCGTTGTACCTGGCAGAGATATCCGCCCTCTCTGAAAGCAGGTCAACCACCCTGCCTTTTCCTTCGTCACCCCATTGGGCGCCAACAACAATCTCAAGCGGCATAATAGCCTTCCTACCCTTTGTATTTCTTCAGATCGACCGAAGCGATGTAAGGCAGGTTGCGCCCTTTTTCATCGATATCCAGTCCGTAGCCGACCACAAAATAATCCGGGATGGAAAAGCCCAGGTAGTCGATGTCCAGTTCCACCTTATGTCGGTCGGGTTTATCCAACAGTGCGCATACCTTGAGGCTTTTTGGTTCGCGGTCTTTAAGCAGCTTGGATACCGTTTTGATCGTGTAACCCGAGTCGACGATGTCGTCGATCAGGATCACATCCCAGCCGCGGATGTTGGTCTTGTGGTCGGAATCGATGCGCACAAATCCGCTTGATTCCGAGCCGGAGTAGGATGAGACAGACATGAAATCCATCGTCATCGGGCGGGGAACGTGGCGCATCAGGTCGGTGATGAAAACCACGCTGCCGCGCAGCAAACCCAACAGCAGCAGCTTTTCAGAATCCTTATAGTCCTGGGCGATCAAGTTGCCAAGGAATTGGACGCGTTTCTCGATATCTTCTTTGGAGATAATGACTTTGTCAATAAAATCATACGGAAATTCGGTACTTATTTCCACGGTTATTTTCCTGTCCATTAATTAGGAAGACTTTGGTAAAGTTATTGTACCAACGATTGAAATAATTACTGAAAATTCATAAAAAAATTCGATTAACGCTATAATTATTATACCTGCGGTACGAGGAAAAAAGAAAAAGTTCAACCCTCAGACTCTACGGATTATTCTGATTTTCTGCCAATAATATATGAGTAAATTGCTTTTACGAATAAGACTTTTTTTATATAATCCAAAGATACATTCTTATATAATTTAATAACAGGGAATTATGCAAATGAAATCTGATTATTTCGATTTATTGGAACGGGCAATTAGTGGTGTACCCATCACAAAAGAAGAATGGGATTTTGATAAGATCGCTGTTGCTACGAAGGCGATTGTTACGAAATATGATCTTAAATGGAATTGAAAAGATGTCATTCCTATGGATAATGACCTTATCGACCGGCTATTCCAGGCAGGTTTGGAATTGGCGCAAACAAGTGGAGTATATTTTTCGAACTCAAAAACCATATTGAACTTTGAGCGTGGAGAGCTTGAAAATGGTTTAAAGAACGCAAAAACAAGCCTGGTCATGGGCGAGGGTGAAGATAGCCGCACCTTATATGCAAGACAGATTATGGATAAACGCCCCCCCTTAGTTTGGGCAGGAAATCCTGGTTGCCCAACACCTGAAGAGTTATTCCAACCCACTGTCATGAGTTGGATGCAGGAACCCATAGTCGATCTCATCACCTGCGGATCATTAACCCATATCAACGGGCACGAAGTACGTACAGGAGAGCCAGCTGAAATTGCTGTTACCCGCAAAGAATTAACATTACTACGCGATGGACTACGCAAAGTTGGACGCCCCGGGATGGGTATGCTCGCAGCACAGAGCAGTGTCTCTGAATTGGGTGATCTTTCCGCGGCCCACCCTGATTATCTGAGATCATGTGACTCCCACCTTGTACCGATGCTAAACGAATTGATTATGGATAACCGTAACATTGCAAGAGCAGTGAACTCCATAGATTACGGAATGCGTAACGCTTCCCTAGCATGCGTCATGATCGGTGGGCTTGGTGGCGATGCTCCTGGATCTGCAGTGATTCAGATTGCTTCCTTTATGGCTGCTAACCTAGTTTGCCTGGCGGATTATCATTTGCTTCATCCTATCCATATCCGCCACGTGGCTACATCTACCCGTTCAGTCATGTGGGTACAAAGCGCAGTATCGCAGGCATTCGCCCGCAATGCTCCAGAGATTATTGTCGCAGATATCTATCCCAAGAGCGGAGCTTTAACACGCGAGCTGCTGCTCGAAGTAGCAGCAAATGCGATTGCAATTACAGTTAGCGGTGCTCACCTGGAAGGTGTTGGGTCTGCCGATGGTAACGTTCCAAACGGAACCGGCCTTGAGGCTCGTTTGATGGGTGAGGTTGGCCATGCAGTGACTAATCAAAAGATGGATTTATTGGAAGCGAACAGGATCATTTTGGAACTGCTTGAATTATATGAGCCTGTATTTGAACTTTCCGGAGGAAACAAGGGAGTAAGATTTGACCGTGCTTATGATCTGGCAACACTGCAACCTGTTCCACAGTGGGCAGCTATGTTTCATGATACAAAAAAACTTTTGCGGGCATTGGGGTTAACATTATTAACCACAGACTAATTCATTAAAGAAAGGAGGATATGATATGGCGCTTTACCTGGTTGTGAATGTCGCTATTGTTGTGATACTGGGATTTTTTGCTAAAATGTTGCAGAAAAAAACATCATAATTAGTCGTTTCAAATTAGGAGGAAACAATGGAAAATACTGGAGGTTGGAATTTCAAATACACAACCCGCGATATTGTGATCATCGCGGTAATTGCAGCGATTGCCGGTGTAATCAACACCGGAGTTGGAAATATCTGGTATTTATTAAATTCATCGTTGGGGCCTCTTGGAGGTGCATTACTTCAGGGCGCATTCATGTGGGCCTATATTCTTGTGATGTGGCTGGTTAGAAAACCAGGCGCAGCCCTTTTTCTGGGTATTATTGAAACTGCCGTCGAATTGCTGCTTGGAAATGCAGCTGGTGTAGGCACTCTGGGTTGGGGTTTATTCCAGGGATTAGGCGTGGAAGGTGTCATGGCCATCTCAAATTATCGCAATTATGGTTTATGGGCATCTCTTATGGCTGGCGCCGCTGCTTCCCAGTTTGGAACAGTTTGGACAGCGATACTCTTTGGTTGGGACCCTGCATACGCCAAAGATGTCTGGCTCGCTATCCCGATCAATCTCGTGTCAGGTTTTCTCCTCAGTGGTCTGATTGGCTTTTATCTGGCTAAAGCCCTAGCGAAAACAGGCCTTATTCGGGCAGCAGGTCGTACATAAAACAGCTGTCTGAAAATTAAATAATTTGCACCCATAAAACATGACTTGGACAAGGGATAAATAGTCCCTTGTCCCTTTTATCAAATTACTGCACAATAGAGTGTTTTTATCCATGAATAATGATATCGTAACCGTAAGCAATGTTTCTTATATTCACTGGAATCAAACTGAACCATCCTTAGTCAATCTAAATTTTTCAATTCAACGCAACACCCTAAATATCCTTGTTGGTCCAGGAGGCTCCGGCAAATCAACTCTGTGCAGTTTGTTCAACGGCGAGATACCCCATTTATTTGGAGGTACTTTTACTGGAGATGTACTGGTTAATGGGTTGAATACACGGCAGGTTGAAGTGAAGGAATTGGCACGCCAGGTGGGTCATGTTTTCCAGGATCCCGAAACGATGTTTGCTACATTGTATGTGGATGACGAGATCGCCTTTGGTCCGGAAAACTTAAAGGTTGACCCTGTTGATATTCTGAACGTAGTAAATGAATTATTGGAAACCACCGGATTATCGGAGCGCAGCCGAAACCTTGTCTGGAATCTTTCTGGTGGTCAAGTACAAAAATTGGGTCTAGCAGCGATTTTAGCCATGCGCCCTGAAATGATAGTCCTTGATGAACCAACAGCCAACCTGGATCCAGTCGCTACCCGCAATGTTCATGATTTGATCCTTAAACTTAGGGAAGCGGGAATGACTATATTACTTGTAACCAGAACCCTGGATGAGTTTCTCGCGGAAGCAGATCAACTGCTGGTATTATCACAAGGAGAGCTATTTGCATCCGGGACCCCTCGCGCAGTACTCAAAGAAAAAGGCGTCGAAATGATGGAGAACCTGGGGATTTGGCTTCCTGAAACATCGGAAATTGGCATTTCCCTGTTGAGAAAACAACCTCAGTCCACTGAATCCATACCAATCACCATTCCCGAAACAATCCAGTTGTTGGATGAATTGGGTTTGTTGTGCAAGAGTATCATCGGGGCGACAACAACTTTGGACATTGAAGTGAGCACAACCCCACTAATTTCAGCTAAATCTCTTGTTTTTCGATATGGCAAGGAAGCGTTGGCCTTAAATGATGTTTCTTTGGACATTCATGCGGGAGAAATGCTGGCCATCGTTGGACGTAACGGTGCCGGGAAGAGTACCCTGGCTCGATTGTTGGTAGGTTTACTAAAACCCCAGAGTGGCAACCTGACATTGTTTGGAAAAGCTGCTGATAAATGGACTGTTCAGGATCTTTCAAATAAGGTCGCCCTGGTGTTCCAGAACCCGGAACACCAATTCTTGACAGATACCGTTTCAGATGAGATCGGTTATAGCTTGCTTGCCCGAGGCATGGATTGTGTGGAGGATAGGGAGAAGGTAATTACTTCAACCATGCATTTATTCGGGTTGGATGGTATGGAAAAAGTCCACCCATTTGCATTGAGCGCAGGAATGAAGCGGCGCCTGGGAGTGGCAAGTATGCTGGTCTGCAATCCGCAGGTACTCATTGTTGATGAACCCACGTATGGCCAGGATAAAGATATGACACATACCCTTATGCAGCGCATGGAAGAAATTCGCAGTCAGGGAATCGCTGTTGTAATGGTTACACATGATATGCGCCTTGTAGAGGAATATGCACACAGGGTTGTAGTGATGAGCGAGGGGAAAATTCATTATGATGGCGCGCCGACAATGCTTTTTGAGCAAATGGAAACGCTCAAGTCTGCCAATTTACGCTTGACCATGCTGCAGGAATTATTAAATGAACTGCAAAATCGAGGGACAACCATCAAAGGACGGATTCAAAATACAAAGGAACTTATTCGCTGTTTTTCCGGAGTAAATAATGGCATCTGATCAACACAGTCTCCGCTATATTGAAGGAAATTCCATTCTTCATCGGCTCTATCCAATGACCAAACTTGCTTGGGTATTTGTTGTTGCCGCCGGCCTTTTCCTTTATAAAACCCCATGGTCTGGTGGAATCATGTTTATCCTGGTCATTCTTTTAGCTATGATTTTTGGCGGGATCTCATTAAAGACGATCATAACCAGCGCCAGCTTGATCTTTGGCCTTGGAATAATTTTAATGATTTTCCATTTCTTTGCAGACCCCGGGAATTCGATCTTGAAAATAGGGCCTCTACACATTACTGATGCCGGACTCAGGCAGGGTCCAATTTTTTTCTTCCGTTTGTCCGTTGTGGTTCTGGCCAGCTTCATCCTAATCTGGACGACAGACGCGCGCGACTTGATGGTTTCAATTGCCAAATCCGGAGTACCCTACCGTTATGCATTCGCGGTTTTTTTAGCACTTAGGTTTCTTCCTCTTGTCCAGCGTGAAGTGGATGCAGTTCAGGCTGCTCATACCATACGCGGACGAGCTGCAAAATCCAACTTGATCCATCGCTTCAAGCTTTGGCAGCGTTATGTTTTCACGATACTCGTCAATGGATTAAGGAAGGCTGAAGCGGCAGCTATGGCATTGGACTGCCGTGCATTTGGGTCTTACCCGACCCGTACTTACTTGAAGGATATTACATTTAAACCGTCAGGACTCTGGTTAATTGCTGTTTTCGTAACGATCATATTCTTATTGGTTATATTTGAGCGGATTGGTGTTCTCCAAACATAAAACAACAACGGATTATTTTTGTATTAATTCAAAACACCCCACAATTATTCAGATACTTGTGATAATCCTGATCACTGCCCAGGATGTGCCCGGTCAGCCAGTCCGCTAGAAATTCAAGCATATCCAGCGTCACCTTGTCGTCGGACGAATTGAATCTGGTCTTGAACTCGTTTACCTTTTGCTCGTAATAACGGTGTTCTTTGGCATGAATGTCCAAACCGTGAAATTTGTACTTTACGAATAAGTCTTCTTCAGATTTGAAGTGCACCATGGCATATTGTTCCAGTTCTGCAAGGAGGTTTCCCGCTTTATCCTTTTGAGAAGGATCATCGAACAATTGATAGATGGTGTTCAAGTGTGACACCAGCATCTTGTGTTGATCATCCAGCGCTTTGACGCCGACAGAGTATGTTTCTTTCCATTCCAATGGTTGCATAAGGCCTCTCAACAAACGATATGCATACTATATCGGCAGTATTTTGGCAATCTGAGCCCGTAAGGGTGAAGAATATTATTTTTTATGGTGCGCTCGTGGCACAGCGGAAACCGATCAACTGGCTTGCCGTTTCTGGTTTAAAATACATACGAGAACCTGTTTGAAAATGAACGATCACGTCTTTTTCAACTCTTTCCCACGTCACATTGAATATCCCCCCCGGTGATTTGACTTGCTTATAGGTAACGCTGTGTTGAAACAACCCACCTCGTAAAGTTCGCATTTCGCCATCCATCGGACCAGTCGGGTTGACCCAGGTTTCCTGAATTTGATAATAAGCGTTGTCGTACCAATCAGCCACCCATTCGTAAGCATTACCTGCCATTTGCAATGCCCCATAAGGACTGGCGCCTCCAGGATAGCTGCCAACGGCTTTGAATCCAAGCTTCAACGGAGAAAAATTGCCATTGAAGTCTTCAACAATATCGCCCCAGGGGTATAACCGCCCATCCTCTCCCCGGGCTGCTTTCTCCCACTGAGCTTCCGTAGGCAGCTTCCTTCCAACCCACTCACAGTACTCCTGGGATTGCTGCCAGGTAACATAGATGACAGGGAACTCATCAAAATCGGGATTCCCAAAATAATTAATTTTGGTTGACGATTTTTTTGAAGCAGGCTCAGTGCAGTTCCCCGCAGCCACGCATTGCACATACATTGCATTGGATACTTCGGTTCTATCGATCCAATATGCATCTAAAAATACTTCATGGACAGGTTTACTGGATGAATCTCCGGCTTCATACCCCATCATGAAAGTGCCTTCCGGTACATATTGCAGCGTCATCCCATCGATTGGTGAAATTTGTGTGGATCCAATCCCAAGTGCCGGGGTTGCGGTAGGAGTCGGTGTGGATGTGGCTGGCAGCAGTGTGGGGGTGGCTGTAGGCGTTTTTGTAGCCAGGGCAGCCTGTGTGGCTGTTCCTTGCTCATTTCTGGCTGATATGGTTTGCGTTACTGCGCCTTCAACCCACTGCTGGGTAGCTGTCTGGTCAATGTTCTTGTAGATGGTCCGGGACTTCCCGGTTGTGGTTAACAAAATGATGTATAAAACAACGATAGCCAACGCGATGATCACCCCAGTCCAAACGGGGATGTGCAGAACAGACGATATGGATATTCTTTTTTGATTTCGATCTTTTGAGTCAGACATGGTTGCTCCTTGCCGAATGAATAAAACTAATTACAAAGATGATATATACCGGTTGTTCCATCTTATTGGGCGTTTGCCGCGCAACGAAAACCGATCAAAATATTCGATTTCTCTGGATTCCAACGCATCCGGTATCCAGACAGAAAATTGACTAACACTTGATTCGCACTTTCTGAATCCGCAAACCATAAAAAGGAGTTTTGGCTTTCTTTTTTTTCTTCAGTTCTAAATAATCCGCCTCGTAAAGATCGCATTTCTCCCTCGCTTGGCCCGGTTGGATTAGGTGAAGTTTCCTGGGTTTGATAATAATTTTCGTCATACCAATCCGTGACCCATTCAAACACATTGCCAGACATATTCAGAGCCCCATATGGGCTTACCCCGCCTGGATACCCTCCAACAACAGTGGTAGCAAACTTCAATGCCCACAAATTGCCTTTATTTTCATCCACCTCATCTCCCCATGGATACAGCCTTCCGTCCTCTCCCCTGGCGGCTTTTTCCCATTGCGCTTCACTTGGTAGGTGTCTGTCCGCCCATTCACAATATTCTGTCGCCTGGAACCAGGATATATAGATGACAGGAAAATTGTAATAGGTTGGGTTTCCGTAATACTCCCTTCGATTTGCAGCCCGGCTTGATGTAGGTTCAGTACATTTGCCAGCGGCAACACAGGTGGCGTACATCTCATTGGATATTTCTGTCTGGTCGATCCAGTAGCTGTCCAGGTAAACTTCGTGGACAGGTCCATTTTGGATGTCTTTGCTGTCGAGACCCATTGGGAAGGATCCCGCGGGGACATACAGCATCTTCATGCCATCTAAATCAGAGATCTTGAATGATCCAACGCCCAATGCCGGGGTTTCGGTGGGCGTTGGGGTTGAGGTGGCCAGCGGTGTTGGCGTTATGGTCGGCGTTGCTGTCACGCGGGCAGCCTCGGTAGCGGTTCGCTGCTCGTTGAGCGTAGATTCCGCCTGTTTACTGACGATCTCATACGCGCGCTGGGTTGCTGTCATCCCAACGGTGTGTAACAAAGCCACATCATATGGGTTGGGGGTTAGTGTAACGAAAAAGAACGCTATCACAACGATCACCACGATGATGACTGCCCAAACCGGAAGATCAATCATGACCGTGGAAGATGTATTTAATCCATTTTTACCGTTAGTGTCAGACATGGTTTCTCCTCGCCTAATTTACCATCACCTAGCTGAATACCCCATCAAAAGAAGGCAGTCATTATGTTAATTACCAGGCATTGAACACCTGAAACCGATCAGGTGGCTGACGCCCTCGGGTTTCAAAGACATCCGGTACCCGGATAGTGAGTTGACCGTAATATCATATCCACTTTTCATGATGGAATTTAACCAGACTGGCCGATTTTGTTGTTTTTCGTTGGTTGTTCTGTATAAACCGCCGCGCAACGACCTCTTTTCCCCTTCAGATGGACCGGTTGGATTCATCCAGGTTTCTACACCTTGATAGTAATCTTCTCCAAACCAGTCCGCGGTCCACTCGAAAACGTTTCCAGCCATGTTCAAAGCCCCATAAGGGCCTGCCCCGCTCGGAAAGCTTCCAATGGGTTTGTAGCCATTTTCAAGAGGACGAAAATTACCCCGGCCATCTTCGAGTAAGTCTCCCCAGGGGTAACTCCGTCCATCCTCGCCCCTGGCTGCCTTTTCCCATTGTGCTTCAGTTGGAAGCTGCCTCCCAGCCCATTCGCAATATTCCTTCGCCTGGAACCAGGAGACATATATGACAGGATAACCGGAGTGATTGGGATTACCATAGTATTCGCGCACATTTGTTGACCTGATCGCTGCGGGTTCAGTACAATTGCCCGCGGCAACACAGTTGGCGTACATCTCATTGGATATTTCTGTCTGGTCTATCCAGTAGCTATCCAGGTAAACCTCATGGACCGGGCCGTTTTGTTTATCCTTGCTGTCGAGACCCATTGGGAAGGATCCCGCGGGGACATACAAAATCTTCATGCCATCCACCTGTGAGATTTCGTAAGACCCAACACCCATTGCCGGGGTTTCGGTGGGCGTTGGGGTTGAGGTGGACAGTGGTGTTGGAGTTGGAGTCGGCGTTGCTGTCACGCGGGCAGCTTCGGTGGCGGTTCGCTGCTCGTTGAGTGCAGATTCCGCCTGGGTGCCGGCTATCTCATTCTCCCGCTGTGTGGCAGTCAACCCAACGGTGTGCAATAAAGCTACATCTTTTGGGTTGGGGGTCAGCGTAAGAAAAAATAATGCAATGACAACAATTAATCCAATGAAGACAGCCCAAACCGGAATGTGCAGCAAAGCAGTGGGGCGTTTTTTTACTTCATATTGTCCTTCAGATTCTGTCATGGTTTATCCTCGCCAATAAACTAATGCTTATTGTTGTATTCCCACTCACAAGGTTTCATCACAATTTTAATTCAAATCAGGAAAAAACAATATCAAATTTGCAATATTGTTTTCCTTCCACAAAATTTCGAAACAGTAGTGAAAATAGCAACCCGATTTCGAATAAAATTGCAATAAACCATGACTAAATGTAGACTTATCCTCATAACAATGATCCAATCAACAACCAGGAGGAAATAAGTATGTCCGATACAATTCCGAGAGAGTTATTTACAAAAAAACACTTACGACTGACTAACATCGCGTCGATAGCAAACGTCTTGTTTTGGGTGTGGTTGGTTTTCTTCCTCTTGATAATGATGACTGGTTTATTATCCGTTAAAGCAATTCCCCCTGACGGTTCTGCTACATTATCATTTGATTCCGTTTATCTAAGTATTATTGTTCCAGTCCAGGCATTGTTAAGTAATTTTTTCCAGGGTGTTGTTATTCTCCTAGTGTTAAAAAGCGTACACTTATCACTTAATATGATCGTAGAAACAGATGTTCAACTATCGAATCAATAAAATTGACACAGAGGTGTTAGATGAAGAATGATATCTTGAAACAAATCTATAACACCCTAAATTTGCGAGAAACCGCAGACCTCATATCTATCTGGTATGAGGATGATCGCGAGCAGTGGTCCGATTCCGCCTTTCAATCTATTGAGCAAATCCTATTAGAACGCCTTGGAGAAATTCCGCCAAGGTCATGAATCTGAAATAACAATATCTTTAGATTCTTCAGGCAGAAAAAACGACCCGGAATTTTACAAACCCCAAAGCGTTATCTCCCTCGCATCCTGGATAAATAAAGTGGCCGTGTTTTCGATTTTCAATACTTTGATCTTGTCCATAACCAGTTACCCAGTTGTGGGGGAAATGTTGAAATCCTTTGTTGGTCAGAGCTCGGATATGATAGGGTTTTATCAAGTTTTTATTTACACAATTATGACGCTGCTTACCCCAATTTATGTAGCTTTTACCTATTTTGCTTTGAAAGCCCTTGCTTCCATTTTATCCATCTTGATGGAAATGGAGTTCAACAGCCGCAGACTGCGATAAAACTGCGAGGCATCTTCACACCAAAGATATCGGGCTAACCCCTCCCGGCCGGGATAGGGATTTTGAGTAAATACCTATTATATGGGTGAGGTTATTCATCTTCCTAGTCATCCCTTCCGCGTGGTAAAATAAGATTGAACTATCAGGTTATCAGGAGGATGTAATGGAGCAGCAAACAGCAACATTTGCCGTCAAAAAAGGTCTAGCCCAGATGCTTAAAGGCGGAGTCATTATGGATGTGGTCACACCTGAACACGCGAAGATCGCGGAAGATGCCGGCGCCTGCGCCGTTATGGCGTTGGAACGCGTCCCTGCCGATATCCGCGCGTCCGGCGGCGTCGCCCGTATGAGCGACCCCGACCTCATCATGAAGATCATGGATACCGTCACCATCCCGGTGATGGCGAAGTGCCGTATTGGGCATTTTGTCGAGGCGCAGATCCTTGAATCCATCGGCGTGGATTACATCGATGAATCAGAGGTGTTAACCCCGGCTGATGAAGCCCACCACATTTACAAGCATGATTTCAAAGTCCCGTTCGTTTGCGGTTGCCGCAACCTTGGCGAAGCCCTGCGCCGTGTTGGCGAAGGCGCTGCCATGATCCGCACCAAAGGCGAAGCCGGTACTGGCGACGTAGTAGAAGCCGTTCGTCATGCCCGTTCCGTGTTGGGAGAGATCCGCAAGCTGCAGAATATGCCCGAAGAAGAACTAATGGCACTTGCCAAAGAACTTGGTGCGCCTTACGAGTTATTATTGGAAACCAAACAGCTTGGCCGCATGCCCGTGGTCAACTTTGCCGCCGGTGGATTAGCCACCCCGGCCGATGCCGCGTTGATGATGCAGCTGGGTGTGGATGGTGTATTTGTGGGTTCCGGTATTTTCAAATCCGGTGATCCCGCCAAACGTGCCGCAGCCATAGTCAAAGCCACGACCCATTACAAAGATGCAGCCATCCTGGCGGATGTCAGCCGCAACCTGGGCGAACCCATGGTTGGTCGTCAGATCTCATCGATTCCAGAGCAGGATTTGATCGCAACCCGCGGTTGGTAATTGTATGGCACTGATCGGCGTTCTGGCATTACAGGGCGATTTCATTGAGCACATCCATGCCTTGCAAAGGATCGGCGCTGATACTCGCGAAGTTCGGCTGCCAAAAGATCTGCAGGGTCTGGATGGTTTGATCATTCCGGGCGGCGAGTCAACAACGATCGGCAAATTGGCCGTGGCTTATGGCTTGATGGAGCCTCTCATCGCATTCGGAAAAGAGCATGCAATCTGGGGCACCTGCGCTGGGGCTATCTTCCTTTCAAAAGATGCTCATCGTCAGCAGCCATTGTTGGGTTTAATGGATATCACTGTGGAGCGCAACGCCTTTGGCCGCCAGGTGGACAGCTTCGAAGTAGATCTGGATATACCGGCTCTGAAAAGTGTTGATCCGAAAGAACGCCCATACCACGCCGTATTCATTCGCGCACCATTGATCGAATCGATCAATGGTCACGTGGAAGTCCTTTCAAGTTTACCCAATGGCAAGATCGTGGCTGCCCGGGAAGGACGCCTGCTGGCAACATCATTCCACCCGGAATTAACCAGGGATGACCGTTTTCATCAACTATTTGTGGAGATGTCAGAATCGGTTTAAGATCAGTTGACCTTCTTGATCTACCCGCTTTACGCCGGTACCGCGATCAGGTGCTGCCGTTGGATACCGTCCAGTTACTGACCCGCGGCAATCCGCTTAGAACCCGTGCCTTCCTGGAATACCTGAACCCCTCACAAGGCATTTACACCTCCCTCAGCGAAGAAGCAGGAAAGATCTCAATCGTCGGGCAGATCAGCCACTCTGGCAATGACCGGTCCTCCCATATCTCTTACATCGCCCCTGAAAGAGCGATCTTCTCCCCCGATTTTGCTGAGATGCTGGATCACCTGGCTTCTCAGGCTGGTGAATGGGGTACCTTTCACCTGCTGGTTGATTCTGATGAACATTCACAGCATTTTGACATTTTAAGGAAGAATGGTTTCTCCGTCTATGCCTGGCAGCGCATCTGGAAGTTCCCGCCGGGGGCGACAAACTCACGTATTCCCGATTTTGAAAAACCGGCCATCGCCTGGCAGCCGGCGGAAGATAAAGACATCATCCCGCTTAAGATGTTCTGTCAGTCCCTGGTGCCAGCCCTGGTTCAACCGGTAGAATCGTTGTTTGACCGGAAAATGGAAGGTTATCTCATCCGTTTCGAAGGCAGCATCACAGCTTACGCGGATGTGATCTCAGGACGTGAAGGCTTGTGGGTGCAGCCATTTATTCACCCGCAAACGCAAAATGTCCCCGGCTTATTAATGGAACTATTAAACACAATTTGCAAAAAATGTAATACAACTATATACATCTGTGTCCGTTCATACCAGGCATGGATAGAATCAGCATTGGAGGAACTGCCAGTGTTGGCCAGCCCGCGCCAGGCTTTAATGGTGCGCCATCTGGCGATCATGGAAAAAGGTCTTAACGTGGTGAGACGGCCAGCATTTGAAAAATCTCTGGTTAAGCCGAGGTCGCCGGTTGCTCGTTCAAAGACCAATGAACAGGTATAGGAAATGTCGCAAAAAAGAATCACAGATGATCTTCACATCCTCATGGGTGTATTGCCTATAGAAATCGCTAATGCGGTGTCTGGCATTAATAACAGTGATAACCTGATCGAGATCATCATGGATCTCGGACGCCCGCCGACGGCGCGTTTTGTCAACAGCGAGATCACGCTGCTTGACCGGGAAGTGACCAACGAAGACATCCAGGCAGTGGTGAAGCACCTGGGAGATTTTGACGCGGATAACCGCGCCGGGTTGGAACGCACGCTGCATCGCATTTCGGCTCTGCGGAACCGGCATAATCACATTGTGGGTCTCACCTGCCGGGTGGGACGAGCGGTCTATGGCACGATTGATATTATTCAAGACCTGATCGAATCGGGCAAAAGCTTATTATTGCTGGGCAAGCCAGGCATAGGCAAGACGACTATGCTGCGAGAAGCCGCGCGCATGATGGCTGAGAAAAACCGCGTGATCATCGTCGATACATCCAACGAGATCGGCGGAGATGGCGATGTGCCGCATCCAGCTGTTGGAAGAGCGCGCCGCATGCAGGTGGCCAGGCCATCCTTGCAGCATGAGGTGATGATCGAAGCGGTCGAAAACCACAACCCCGAAGTGATCGTCATCGATGAGATAGGGCGTGAACTGGAAGCTGCCGCTGCCCGCACCATCGCCGAACGCGGTGTGCAGTTGATCGGTACAGCGCATGGACGTACACTGGAAAACTTACTGTTGAATCCAACGCTTTCTGACTTGATCGGCGGCATCGAATCGGTAACCTTATCGGATGAAGAAGCCAGACGGCGAGGTACGCAGAAAACCGTGTTGGAACGTCGTTCCCCACCCACCTTTGATGTGTTGATCGAATTATTGGATCGGGACCGGGTGGCAGTCCATGCAGATGTCGCTGCTGCGGTGGATGCGCTGGTACGGGGTTATCCCGAACCAGCCGAGATCCGTTTTCGCAAGGAAGACGGCAGCATTGGCAATGAAATGCAGGCGATGCCTGCGCCGACTGCCAGCCGTCCGGGCGGTAGACCCGGCAAACGCAATGGTGATTTTGGGAATGAGATTTCAGCCCAGGGCTACAGACGGCAGGAATCTTCCAGCGGGTATGGCGCAACCCAAAACCCCAGAATACAAAATAGCGGAGGTAGTGAGGTGAAACTGCGCCCCGACCAGCCCATCCGCATTTACCCCTATGGTGTTGCGCGCAACAGGCTTACGCAGGCGGCCAAACGACTTGGCGTTCCTGCCGTCGTTGTGCGCGATATCGCGGATGCGCAAGCCCTTATTACCCTGCGTGCTTATTACCGCAACCGCCAGGCGACCATCATCAATGCTGAAGACCGCGGCATGCCGGTATACGTACTGCGGGCAAATACGGTCAGCCAGATGGAACAATTCCTGGCAGATATCTTCAACCTCGACAATGATTCTGCCTCCTCTGCCAATACGGATGTCACCGTCCAGCAAACCCAGGCTGCCATTGAGGCAGTAATGAACGGTGAAAAGTTTGTGGACCTTCCGCCAGCGGCAGCTACGGTCCGCCGATTGCAGCATGAGATCGCAAGGCAAAACCAACTGGTCTCTCAATCCTATGGAAAGGAACCATACCGCCGCGTGCGGATATTCAGGGAATGAGCGGCTACTTCATCACGCTTGAAGGACCGGATGGCAGCGGCAAGACGGGACAGATTCCCTTGCTGGCCAATTTTCTGCGTTCCAGGGGACATGAGGTGATTTGTACCCGTGAACCAGGCGGCACTGAGATAGGCGACCAGGTGCGCAAGGTCATCATGGATCTCTCGAACAAGGGCATGAATGCTCGCACCGAGATCCTGCTTTTCCAGGCGTCCCGTGTACAGATCGTTGAAGAAGTGATCCGACCAGCACTAGCCGCAGGCAAAGTGGTCATTTGTGATCGCTACGCCGATTCTACCCTGGCTTACCAGGGGTACGGCCACCAGACGGATCTGGAATTTTTGCAAAAGCTGCTGTATTTTGTAACCGGCGGACTTAAACCGGACCTGACCCTGCTGCTAGACCTGGACGTTGAAGTAGGATTAAAACGCAGACAAAGCGGATGCGGTGAATGGAACCGCCTCGACGATTATGACGTAGAATTCCACCGTAGAGTCCGGGCTGGTTATCATCAGCTCGTTAAACTTGAAAAAGATCGCTGGGAGGTAATTGATGCCCGGCAGCCCAAAGATGCGATCCAAAAGCAATTACAGGCGATTGTGACGCAACATTTATCAGTATCAACACCAGAAAGGAAAGAATGAGACGATCCCTACCAAAAGTTTTACTGTTACTGGCAGCCCTGTCCGTGATGATGGCCGCTTGCATCCCAAGTCCGACCTCACCCGTCCCAGCGCCTACCCAGGTGGCAGCCACACAACCAATTGTCCAGGCTACAACTGCCCCTGTGGCGGCGGCCGAGCCGACGGTTTTGCCAACTCTTGGACCCGCTGAGTGCAAGGCTGGCTTGAGCGCCATCCAACCGCCAACTGCAGAGCAGGCAGCCATGGTGGCAAAGGTTCCGCCGGTCAACGAACAGGATCTGGTGCGCGGCCCGGCTGACGCGGCAGTCACCATCATTGAATACAGCGACTATCAATGACCATACTGCGCCCAATTTGCTCCCGTGTTGGAGCAACTCCTTAAAGAATTTCCCAATGATCTGCGCACAGTATTCCGCCATTTCCCGCTGCCTTCACATGCCAATTCCCTGCTGGCAACCCAGGCTGTAGAAGCCGCCGGGATGCAGGACAAGCTGTATGAAATGTCCGATCAGATCTTTGCCAAGCAAGCTGCGTGGAGCCCGATGGACACCGCTGCGTTCGAAACCTGGCTGGTCACAGAAGCGGAGACCCTGGGGATGAATAAAGAGCAGTTTGAAACAGATTTGAAGAGCGATGTAGTAATAGCGAAAGTACTCGAATATCAAAAGCAGGCGATGGATGCTGGTGTCAGCTATACACCCTTCATCATGGTCAATGGCAGAGTTTGGGAAGGAACCGATCTCCCAAATATGAGAATCCTCATTCAGTTGTTGCGCGAGGACAAGAACCTGTTCCCTGAATGCCCGCCAACCGTACTTGAACCAGGCAAGAAATATACCGCCACGATCGAAACCGAAATCGGTAACATTGTTTTGGCATTGAACACCGATCAAGTTCCGCTATCGGCGAATGCCTTTGTATGGCTGGTACAACAGGGTTGGTATGACAATACGACATTCTTCAATGTCATGCGCGGAGACCCGACCCAGATCGAGATTGCTTTGGCAGGCGACCGCACTGAAACGGGGTATGGCACCGCGGGATTTAGCATTTCACCAGAAATCGTATCCGACCTGAGTTTTACGCAACCAGGAACCGTTGGATTCGTGAATGGAAACCAGCTATTCATTTCTTACAGTGCATTACCCAAATTGAGCGGCCGCTATACTGTTTTGGGTAACGTGATTGAAGGCATGGATGTTGCCGAGAGCCTTACTATCACTACCATCGATTCTGAAGGACGTTTTACGAAAGGCACCAGGATCAATAAAGTAACCATATCAGAGCAATGATCTCAGTCAAACCCAAACCTCACATTCCAAGCATTGCCCAATTCGTCATCAGCGGATTGGGTATGCTTTCTGTGTGGGGGCTGGCACTGGTTTATCTCGTGATAGCCAGCGTGCAGGTTGTCAGCGGAGAACCGACAGACAGAGGCAGCCTCGCTCTTCATTGTTGCCATAGATTTCATTGTGCTAGGGCTGCTTATTCTGCCATCAGTGGTTTTCAGCCTTATGCGAATGATCAATCGCCCAATGGCAATATCCACTCACACCACAACACGCATTTTGCTGGCAATTATTCTAATTTGGCCGCTGATCCTTTATCTGGGTAACCTATTCAACAATGCCGGTTCGTGGGGTGCCTACCTGTTTCCCATCACCCAGGTCGTGGCAGTGTTGCTGTTAGTCTTCTGGTTTTATACAGTTGCCTCAATGGGACTTGAAAAAACCAGCCCTCAGCGAAACTGGGGCTTGCTTGCCTCGGGAATGATTGGCGGGACTGGTCTATCCATCATTCTCGAATTGCTGGGGGCTATTCTCTTTCTGGCCGGATTCGTGGCTCTGGTATTCCTGATTCCCAGCCTGCAGGATGAGATCAGCCGTTTGGCAACACGCATTTCGACAGTTGGTACAGACATGGATGCGCTAATGCGCATCTTCACGCCATATTTTTCAAAACCAGCTGTGGTTATCACGCTGATTCTATCCACCTCAGTTGTAATTCCTTTGATGGAAGAAGCATTGAAACCGATCGGGTTATGGTTCCTCTCCCGCAAGGAGCTTTTCACCAGCTCAAGGTTTTATGGGCGGCGTGATCAGCGGGGCCGGCTTCGCCATTGTTGAAAGTTTATTCAACACCACCCAGGTTACAGGAGACTCCTGGATCCTGGTATCTACCATGCGCTTCGGCACCACGCTGATGCATATGCTGGCTTCAGGCCTGGTAGGTTGGGGGTTGGCAAGCGCCTGGTCGCAGAGGAAGTACCTGCGGTTGGCTGGCGCATACCTCGGAGCTGTACTACTGCACGGCGTTTGGAATGGGTTGGCAATTACCTTCACCCTCAGCCAGTTATCACCTGGATTAACTTCCGAAGCACTCACATCCACAGGAAAATTGACTCTCGCTGGATTGGGCGTCTGGACGGTTGTCGGGCTTGTTTTGTTCTTGTTTATGAATTTCCGATTTGCGGAAAAAACGAGTCGAATTACCAGAAAATCAACCGTAGTAATTCCATGCTATAATCCCCCTCATTAAACTAATTACAAAGGCAGAAAATGCAAATTATCACTTATCTGATCGACTTGATCCTGCACCTTGATGAACACCTCACCTTGTTGATCAACCAATTTGGCGTCTGGACGTACCTGGTCCTGTTCCTGGTGATCTTCATGGAGACCGGTCTTGTCGTTACTCCCTTTCTGCCGGGAGATTCGCTGCTCTTCGCCGCAGGTGCCCTGGCTGCGTTGGATGGCTCGATCATTAATGTTGTGTTGTTATGGGTCTTATTGGCCATTGCTGCTGTCATCGGGGACAGTGTAAATTACTCCATTGGTAAATATGTTGGCCCCAAGGCATTCACCAGCAAATCCCGCTTTCTCAAACGGGAATATCTCATTCAAGCTCAGGATTTTTATAAAAAACACGGCCGCATGACCATCTTCCTGGCACGCTTTATTCCGATCATCCGCACATTTGCACCCTTTGTCGCGGGAATAGGAGAAATGCCCTACGGTTACTTCATCAGCTACAACGTCATCGGCGGCATCGTTTGGACCAGTCTATTCATCTTTGGTGGTTACTTCTTTGGAAACCTGCCATTTGTGAGGGATAATTTCTCCCTGGTGGTCATCGCCATTATCGTAATTTCCTTTATCCCGGCGGTCTGGGAAGTGGTCAAGGCGAAGAGAAAACCCGCTGCTCCTGTAGTGGACTAATTGCGAATTAATTGAAAATAATCTCTTAATAGTTGGTTTAACATGATACAAACATTTGACAAATTTGGCGTATTGTTTGCATTTGTTGTCTTGTAAGGGTACAATTGAATATATGGATGAGCAATCATCCTAATTCACGTCCGGCGCCCCCCTCGCCGGATGTGTTTTATTTTCAGTAATTCCCAATACAATAATCATCTGACGAATAAACTAAAACGTGCTAAAATGAACTATTAAATTCTTAAGTTGGCAGGTAAAAAATGCAGAACCATTGGCCTCATAAAATCATTGACGATAAGATCGTTTTCCGGACCAAGGACCGAGTTTGTGAAAATGCGGATGAACTCCTCTCAAGCGGCTTGTGTTACAAGGTCATTCGCCGCTGCGTGCGAGAGCTTTCGCAGCGCAACTCACCCCTCGCCAATATTTTTGACCATAAAATAATCTCTGATGAGGACATCCAACTGCTAGTGGATACCCTGCGTTTCAGCATGAAGATTGATGTGGACCTCATCCCAAAGGTTCTGCCCGGTGCGGGTCAGTTTTTCCGTGATCGCAACCTATTGGTGGAATTCGTGGAATATGCCTACAACTACTGGCGTCACTTTCAACGCATCATTGTTTGTGATTCTGAGGGCAACCGCCTCGATCATCGTCCATACCAGACATTCAACCGAACTGTGGAGACTTTAACCAGCGTAGTTCGCAGCACTTACCGTGACATGCAGGAGAACCTCTCTGGCAACCACCCGCGCATATATCGTCAGGTACCAGCCGGAGCGGAGATCGCCACCATTGCTTTGCCGCGCGAGATTCCCTATCCTACACCGCTTTACGAAACATTGAACAGCATACCGGTTATCCGACAGATACTGATCTATCCGCCTTTGATATTTAATCCACCCATGAATAAACGCAGCGGCGTCTTCGAACGTGTTTACAAGAATCCGCTGGAGGGGCTGGAGCTTAAACCGAAAAACTGGCTTTGTTATCCGGCAAAGGTCGGCCCGCTCTTGATCATGGTTTACTTTTCATATAAGTTCGCTGAGCTTGGATTTTCCTTGTGCAACCTTTTTGAGATGGCTGATGGCGATGATATCCACCGCAAACCGGATGCCGCATATCTGTTTGGAGTACCTGAACAAGATTTTCCGAATATTGGCGAAGGTAAAACCATTTTTTACGACGACGAGAAGAATGATATGCTCATGGCGGCTATCCCCGATTCAAATGTTTACGGTTATTTTGGATATCTGAAGAAAATGATCCTAACCCTGCATAACATTGTGATGATGAAACGCGGCCGCATGCCTTTCCATGGCGCACTGGTATCACTTAAGGTGCGGGGCGGAGAGCCGCTTACTATCCTCACTATCGGCGACACCGGCGCAGGCAAGTCCGAATCACTGGAAGCTTTCCGCCAGATCGGCGGGGAAGAGATCGAGGATATCACCATCATCGCCGATGATATGGGGTCTTTGGTGCATCAAATGGATGGCAAGGTTGTAGGCTACGGCACCGAAACCGGCGCTTTTATCCGCCTGGATGACTTGCAGCCCGGTTATGCCTTCGGTCAGATGGACCGCACCATCATCATGAGCCCGGACCAGGTCAATGCCAGGGTTGTGTTGCCGGTAACGACTTATAACACCATTATGCGTGGATATCCGATCGATGTGGTGTTATATGCCAATAACTACAAAGAAGTTCCGGATGGCGAATCAACCATCAGTTGGTTTGACAACGCAAAAGATGCTTTGAATGTATTTCGTGCCGGGAATGTGATGAGCAAAGGCACCACCACCACCACCGGCCTGACAGCCACCTATTTTGCCAACGTATTTGGACCACAACAGTACCAGGATGTTCACGAAAAGATCGCCACAGAGTACTTTGACGCCTTATTTAAAAGCGGCGCCAGGGTGGGCGAACTTTGTACCCAGTTGGGTATCAACGGGAATGAACAAAGCGGCCCGGTACGTTCGGCGCGGGATATTCTTGAGCTGGCAAAAGGGAAGCGCGTAGAGTAAGGTTAATCTAGGAGGATGTTTTCAATATCCTCGTAACTGACACGATCAAGGCGGTCAACCAGCAGGTTGGCCGTTTTTGATTCTGATGGGGCTAGTAGCGAAGAAACAGCGATACATCGGTATCCGGCATTGAATGCGCCCAGCACTCCGGCAGGCGAGTCTTCGATAACGATCCCGGTGTTGGGGTGTGCGCCAAGCTGTCTACCGGCTTCCTGGAACACCCAGGGGTCTGGTTTTCCGGCTTTACCAAAAGCCGAAAGGGTCACTTTAAAAAATGACCGAATGCCGGTTTCATCCACCACCGCGTTGATATTGTCCATGGGTGCGGAGGAGGCAAGAGCCTGCGGTATTTGATAAGCAGCAAACCGTTCCAGCCAAGTGAGGACCCCTGGCAGCAACTCCACTTTGCCTTTGACCGCCGCCCTGAATGCGTTTTCTTTTTGGTCGCTGATCTGAAGTAATTCGTTGTCCGGGAAATCCTCACCTAGGATGCTGTGAACGATGGATTGGTTATTCATACCGAAGGTGGCGTTGAAAAGATTTCGGTCATAGTTCACTTTGTAAGCGGCCAGGGCATCCACCCAGGATTGATAATGGGCGTCAGCGGTATCCACCAATACTCCATCCATGTCCCAAAGGATGCCTGATGGTTTGATCTTTGAAAAATGTTGAATAGATGGTTCCATCATGACTTCTCCATAAATTATGGTGCGTTGATTGCAAACATGGTTTAATGCCTCAACGAAAATTGAAACGGTTGATAGTCGCTTACCGTATAATGATTAACAGTAGAGATTCAATGATCTGCGCCTGATTATGCTATGATTCATTGGATATTGGAAGGGATGATATGGATAAACCCGTAATTGATTCAGTGATCGAGAAATTTCCCGCGGATGTTCAAGGGGGCGTAAAAACAGTCTGGGACAGCCTTTCGGCCTCAGAGAAGGAAACCTTCAATACACTGGTTAAGGGCTTCCCGTCCAACTCCAATTTAATGAAGGCTTTGATCAAGCTCTCGGCAGAACAGATCAAACAGGCATTTGGGACGCTGTCCAAGGTGGCGATCGTAGGACCTGCCAATGTGGGTAAATCCACCCTTTATAACCAGCTGATCCACCAGCGCAGCGACATAGCAAAGGTCAGCCCGCTGCCAGGCACCACGCGTGTCAACCAGGTGGCGAATGCCGGTATCTTCTCCGTTGTCGATACCCCGGGTGCGGATGCGGTCGGTGAGGTTGGGGAAACCGAAAAAGAAGAAGCGCTGCAGGCTGCAAGAGATGCCGATTTTCTCATCATCCTGTTTGACTCAATCCAGGGGATCAAGAAGACCGAGAAAGAAATATTCGAAGAACTGTCCGTTTTGGGCAAGCCATTTGTGGTGGCGCTCAATAAGATCGATCTGGTCAAGGCGGATAAAACAGGTATTCAACAACTGACTGCTTCACACCTGGGTTTACAGGTGGAGCAGGTCATCCCCATCGCGGCGAAGAGTGGTTCGGGCTTGGACCAATTGTTGATCGCCATAGCTTCAACGGAGCCGCGCATTGTGGCTGCCCTGGGCAAAGCCCTGCCTGAATACCGCTGGCGGCTTGCCTGGCGCAGTATTATCAGCGCTTCATCGCTCTCGGCTGTGATCGCACTGATTCCGCTGCCTGTCATAGACTTTGCGCCCTTGATCATCAACCAGACCACCATGGTGCTGGGATTGGCGCGCATATATAATTTCAAGATCAACCTGCAGCGAGCGCGCGAGCTGGTGGTAACTTTTGGTCTGGGATTCCTGGGCAGGATGTTGTTCCAGGAGTTGAGTAAACTGGGTGGCCTTCCGGGTTGGCTGCTCTCTTCTGCTATAGCCGCCTCTACCACAGTGGTAATGGGTTATGCGGCTGCTCAATGGTTTGAAAAAGGAGAGAAGATCTCGGCTGAATCATTAAACCGTATGACGCGCGAGGTTACGGCGAAGTTGTTGGAATCTCTCAAAGGATTAGGCAGGAAGCGCCCGGATAAAAAGAAGCTGCGCGATTCTATTGTCGAAACCCTGCAGGAGATCAAGCTGGAAGAGTAAAAAACTAAATATTGGTTTTTATATGTAACAAACTGGTAAGAACAAAACATACATTACAATCACAAGTATCATTGGAGAAATCATTGAATAAACCTATCGTCATTCTTACAGCCACAATCGCCCTGATCCTTTTATTCGGCTTGGCAGCATGCAGCCCATTAGATCAAAACCAGACCCTGCCATCCCAAGTCGAACCGGCTGATGCCTGCCCAACCGCTCCATTGATCGTTCGGCCAGAGACGTCCTCAACTGCATCCCCATGCGAATCCTCAGCACAACCGGCCTTCTATGGCCTGTGGTTGATGGAGCAAAACAACCAAAGTGCCCTTCTCACTATCACCGAACGATCGATCTATAAGGTGGAGTTTGATGGTGGCGGCGATGGATACGTACGCGAGACTTTTTATGAAGTGAAGGATATGGATTTGGTAAATGGGATCTTATCTCTGAAAATGGCATGGATACGCATTAATGGTAAAGGCATGGGTTTCGACGATCCCGCAAAGCTGATGAAGGTCTCGGTGGAGGATGACACTTTGTTTTTCAGTATAGACTCAGAAGAGTTGGGCGCTCCAATAATCGCTGAGATTGGACCTTGGGTCAGGCAGTAGCACTCTTTTACAAACCATCTATCAAAAAATATGTTTGTTGTTAGGATCGGGAAAGCCCGGATCGCTTGTTATACCAATTCAAGCATTTCTTCAAAAGAGAGCTGTAGTTCATTCTCAATTTCCGGTTTAATACCTTCCAGTAGTTTCAAATAAGCCGACTTGCGTCTTTCCAACTCTTCCACCGTGAAGGAGTGAAGGATCATCATTTCCATGACCCTTTCATTAAAATGGACTGGTAATCTCTCCAGCCTTTCCACAACGTAGAATCTCCACTTCATATCGGCGACAAGCTCATTATTTAGTCCGAATAATGCGTCGAAAAAGTAATTCATTCCCTGATCGAACATGTGGTGTGCACTAGTGATGTTCCCGCGTTCCACCCACAGGCTGGTCAAGCGGTTGATGTACCATTCAGACAGAACCAATCCCGACATCATCAGCCATTTTCTTTCCTCAGGCTTTAAGGGTACTTTTTGCTTGAGCATAGCAGCTATTTGGTCAGTGGGATCATAGTGGATTATCCCTTGTGAATAAGTCCACCGTTTGGGCATATCCCACGAATCAGTCAATTCAGTCTCATAATCTGATAGCCATAGCTGAATTTCAAAGCCATCCATTTTAATGAACTTTTCTTGGATGGGAAATGTAAGGCCCAGTTTTTTGAAGATAGCTATATCAATATCCGCCAGATGATCAAAGTATCCCCTGGTAATTGCCCCCAGGAAAACGATACCTACTACATCATCCGTCATGAATGGTGTGATAAATTCCCTGGCAGTATTCATGGCCTTTTGTAATAGTGCCGGATCTGAAGAAGGAAATGAAAATTGAGTCTTCATATTTTCCGCCCGACTTTATGATCTCACTCTCCAGGGTTTCCCAGCCGGAAAATGCCCGCGCCATTCATGGCAGCATAGAGCGTGGAGCCATCGGCTGAAAGATCCATGGCAAAGATCCTTTTGAAACTAAGCCCGTCAGAAAAAGCCAGCCAGCGCTCACCAGAATCAGTCGAATAAAACAATCCAGATAGTTCCGAGGAAGCATATATGACACCCTGGTGGACTGGGTCGGGAACGATCGCGGTAATGGGTTCATTGGGGTCCATGCCAGAAGCGATCTGTTTCCAGATCTTTCCATGGTCTACGCTTTTGAATATAGTGCCAGGCATGCTGGCCGCATATAGCGTGTTCGAATCAAATGGGTCGATCCTGATATCGAACACCATTGAGGAATTACCAGTTGGGATAGTCCCCTTATCAAACACAGTCACTTTGTTTGTAACTGCATCCAGTCCGGTTAGTTGTTCCCATGAATCGCCGCCGTCTTTGCTTAGAAATAACCCACTTCCCGTGGCAACATAAATCAATTGATCATCATTTGGGTCGACGACAATGTTCAGGATCGAGGCATGATTATTGGGTATGGGGCTGGTTTTATTCCAGGTCTTGCCATAGTCATTGCTGTGAAAAAAGCCGGGGGTTGGGTCAAAACAGCTTTGCCAGGCTCTTTTAGCGCAATAACCATCCGCAAAACCAGCATACATGACACGAGGATTTGATGGCGCAACCGCCAGTCCTTTTACCAACATCCTTTCATTGATGATCCTTCCAGCACGCATTTCTTCGACTTGATCCACTAATTTTGTGGGAGTCCATTGGATATCGCTTGTTGGGCTAATGAAGATGCTTTCGCCCGCCCCACCGATCACATACTGTTTACCATCATCAGCGTTGGTGAAGAACTGTATGCTGCTGAAAACGGGTGTTCCTTCACCCCTCCATGTATCACCCGCATCATTGCTATAAAAGGATGTCGTAAATACAAGTGCATTGGTTCCCGGGGTTACGCCGACACTGTATGGTTTTGACCCGGTATAACCTTTGCTTGCATCCACCCAGGTCTCACCGCCATTTTCGCTTACAAAGTTACCACCGCCATAGTTGTTTACGAATATCCGCATCGGATCTCTCGGGTCCACTTGAAGATCGATGGGTAACCCGGCATCCCGATCTTGAGTGCCCATTCGATAGTTCTGCCAGCTATCACCAGCATCATCGCTGCGCCAAATTATACTTTCGCTGGCTGCATACCAGACACTAGGATTGCTCTCTGAAATTTCCACCGCCTCAGCGCCGAAACCGGCAGGCATTTCCAGTACCAACTTCCATGTATCGCCGCCATCTCTGGTCAGGTAAACACCTGGAATGTCACCTGTACCGGTAACGGCAGCGAGTAAAATATCCGGATTCTCAGGATGCATGAACAGGCTGGGAACATACAACCCGCCAAGCCCATTCTTCTCGTTTAAGACAGTCCAGGTTTGCCCGGCATCATCGCTGCGCAAGATCCCTACGCCGCCCCATACACCGTTTGGAATATCAGAGTTGGCCGCGTCGCGATCGAAAATGCCAGTGGATACATAGACGCGATTGGAATTCCGCGGATCCACCCAGACATAACGGGCAAGGTTATCTCCCGTCCAGATACTCTTCCATGTGTTGCCGTGGTCAACACTCTTATATACCTCGCCTTTGGTAAGGTCAAATCTCTTTGTAATTGGTTCCCCGTTCCAATCCCAACTGGCGACTTCCACCCCCGCATAGATGATATCTGGGTTGTTTGGATCCACAGTGATACCGCGCACACTGTATCCTTCGTAAAATTTAACCTTAAATTTCTCCTGCCAACTCTCGCCGGCATTCTCACTCAAGTAGATCTGTCCGCTGAATTGGGTTCCGATCCAGATATGATCGTAGTTAAACGGGTCAATTGTGGCTGAGAACACTGGATACTGGTACGCGCTAAACGACGATATCCCGTTATTGACTGGGAGCCATGTCTTTCCCCCATCAATACTCTTGAAAATTCCGGCATTTGCATCGGTGACATACATGATATCCGGGTTATCCGGAACCATGCGGATATCATAACCAAGTCCCCCCGGAGGGCCGCCGAGGTGTTCCCATGCCTCAGACATGTAGGCGGGCGTGCCGGGCACGATCTGTTCTGGAGTCTGCTCAGGCTCTACGGTGGGAGGTGAATCCAGGATCATCACCTCGATGATGCGGTCGAATTTGCTGTCATCTTTGCTCGCGATGATTTGATATGCCGTAGTTGTCAGAGGGCAGATCATCATTTGCCCGGAAGGTGAAACAACCTCATCATTTATCGTAACTTTGAAATCCTGTTGCACCTCCCAGGTTAATTCTGTACATTCACCGGCGGTAACCGCATTACGGTCTGCCAGGAAACGGAGTATTGGATCAGAGGCTGCTGCAGGCAGCAGCTCATCGAGTGTGGGCGTTGCAGGACTACATGAAGTAAAGATTTGCGACACAATAAAAATGATGATTATATTGATCAGCTTTTTCATTTTGACCCTCCCGGATAACATCCAAACTATAATTTGACCAATAGGCTGTAAATTTCATTGGCGAACCAAATTGAATAGCCAGGATAAGTAATAAGCTAAAGCCCAGGGAGCCGTGTTGCTTGGAAGGTATGATCAAATTGAGGAATAATGGTTTATTTTGGGGCGTGATGCTGATTTAGAAACATTTTCACCGTGTTATATAGATATTATATATCAACAAATTGAGTGCATGTATTCTAAGAATGGTTTCATCCTGTCGCAGGCTAATATAACCTGTTCTTGAAAATCGGGATGCACGACTTCCGCATCCGAAAAGCGGCGGATGGCAGTGACCTGCTTGAGCTGCAGCAACGCGATCTCTGGGTGGTTTCGCCCATATCCCCGCGGATTTGTTTTAAGCCGCTCTCCCTGAACTTCTCCGAAAGTCTCAAAAAATTCACTGGCTCCAGTCACTTGTTTAAAGACGCTCGGATCCCTATCGATCACTTCGCGAAAACGGGCTAATTGCTCGGGGAGTGGGCTGTACAGACCGCCAGCCGTCATTGATTGCCCAACCGGTTCAATAGAGACATAATAACCGAAAGCGGATGTCTTCCACCCGCCTGGAGCGATCATCGCTCCAAAATTTGTCTTGTAAGGGGATTTATCTTTCGAGAAGCGAATATCGCGGTAGATACGAGCGATGCATTGTTTGGCAGAAAGATCATTCAGTTGGTACGTTCCCCGCAGCTCGTCTATGATGGAATCAATAAATCCCTCGAAGGCATCCCGGGCAGCATTGAAGTTTGATCGATGCGCTTCAAACCAGTCCTTGTTGTTGTTCTGTTTTAGCTCACTCAGGAAAGCTAGGATTGATCCCAGAGTATTATTTACTACCATACTCACCTCCATTTCGACGACAACCGGAAATTTATTATCATAGTATACATCCACCGATTTTCATCACAGGTCTCACTGCGGATGCAAATCTATTTTTGGAATATATTGTGTCATTCCGCCACCTTGTGCGTAAAGTAAAACAAGGGTTTTTGATTAAATTTTCTCCAGGGCGAAAAAATAGTCCTGATCCGCGGTGGACTAAATGTTTCTACAAATTGTATCCTTTTACAAAAGACCTTGCTATTATATTAAATGATGATATACTCCTCAAGCTTGAGGAGTAGTAACAAGCGCCTGAAGAGATGGAAAAACGGA
>CAWJEB010000003.1:0-132500 GCA_963841805.1 uncultured Chloroflexia bacterium | reverse complement strand
GATAACAGGCTGGTGAAGTCCAAGAGTTCATATCGACGACTTCGCTCGGCACCTCGATGTCGGCTCATCGCATCCTGGGGCTGGACAAGGTCCCAAGGGTCGGGCTGTTCGCCCGTTAAAGCGGTACGCGAGCTGGGTTCAGACCGTCGTGAGACAGGTCGGTCTCTATCCGCTGTGGGCGTAAGGGATTTGAGAGGAGCTGCCCCTAGTACGAGAGGACCGGGGTGGACAGACCTCTAGTGTGTCAGTTGTCGTGCCAACGGCATTGCTGAGTAGCCACGTCTGGCAGAGATAACCGCTGAAAGCATCTAAGTGGGAAACTCGCCTCAAGATTAGATCCCTATAATCCCGTAAGGGAGTAAGATCGCAAGTAGACTACTTGCTTGATAGGCGGTAGGTGTAAGTTCAGTAATGGATTAAGCTAAACCGTACTAATGATCGAGTGCTTCTTACGTGATGTGGAGAACTCGGTACTTCTTCAAAACAGACCTACAAAATCATTTGCTATGATACAATTGGTAACTTAACATGTAGATTAAGTCTCTTGGTGAATATAGTGATGAGGGTACACCCGGTAACATCCCGAACCCGGTCGTTAAGCTCATTTGCGCCGATGGTACTTGGAGGGCGACTTCCTGGGAGAGTAGGTCATTGCCAAGAGACTTTTCTTATTTAATACCCCCCCCTTTTAAATAAAAATTCAATCCATCCAGACCCAGCAAAGACCTATGCTTGTTAGGTTTAGGCTATAAATTGGGGTTGAGCCGATCCCTGAGCGTGTCGAAGGGTAAGGCGAAAACCAATAACATAGATGTAATATCTCTTATGCCGTTTATGTATATTCTCCTCTGTGCTGATAATAGTTACTACACAGGTTCAACATGGGAACTTTCAACCAGATTGGAGCAGCATCAAATAGGGTGCGGATCGGTTTATACGAAAAATCGTTTGCCGGTAAGATTGCTATATGCTGAAGTATACGATCGAATCGAAGATGCTTACCGTAGAGAGAGGCAACTTCACGGTTGGTCGAGGAAGAAGAAACAAGCATTAATCGATGGAAAATTGGAAGATCTTGTAAAATTCCCAGAAAATCAGAAATAATAATTATTTCAGCCATTCGACAGGCTCAGGGAACAAAATAATTATTTGTAATTAATCCCCATTCCGAATTACAACAGGTAAGCTGATCACCATCCTGGTTCCTTTTCCAGGCTCACTTTCAGCACGGATCTTTCCGCCATGCTGTTCCACGATCATTTTTGCCAAGGCCAGTCCCAGGCCAGTTCCGCCCTTATCCCGTTCGCGGGATTGATCTGTCCGGTAAAGGCGGTCAAAGACCTTTTCCAGATCCCCTTTTGCTATTCCGTATCCTGTATCTTCAAGAGATAGCTCCACAATGTCATTTGTTGTTGCTGCTCGAAGGGTTATTTCACCCCCGGAAGGAGTGTTGCGAATGGCGTTTTCCATTAGATTGCTGAAAACTTGCGTCATGCGGTCCATATCCATCAGTATTTCAGGCAGATCATTGGCAATTGATTTGTTGATGGAAATTCCCCTGGCGTTTGCCTGATAATGAAAGTGATCATAGGTTTGATCGATGATAGCTTTCGGGGAGCGGGACATTTGCTTTAACTCCAACTCTCCAGCGTCAGAGAGGGCTAGCATGCGCAGGTCGTTGACCAGGTGCTCCAGGCGGATCGATTCTTCGCGAATGATCTCCATGGTTTCCGGTGAGGACGGAATGACGCCATCATGTATACCCTCTGCGTGGCCAAGAATGATGCTGATGGGTGTGCGCAATTCATGGGCAATATCAGCAGTCATCCGCTTTTGAGATTTTAACAACTTATCCAGTTTTTCAGTCATCTCATTGAAAACGATGGATAACTGCCCGATCTCATCCTTTGAACGGATACCGACTCTTTGATTTAAGTTACCTTTCGATACTTCCATGGCGGCAGCAGTCAATTCACGAATGGGTCTGGTGATCAACCTTGAAAAGAAAAAACCCAAAGCCAACGAGAGCAGAATGGCTGCAGAGCCAACAATGAATAGGTTTAATTGCATCCTTTCTATAAAACGGTCTCGGGATGGTTCTGGAAACGGCATGGGTGCGCGAATATCCAGGTACCCAACTGGTTTACCCTCATACTCGATCGGTAGGCTACGGTCTTGATCAATTGTTAATAATGTATCGCCGGTCCGATACATTCCACTAGCCAGGATCACATTATAGTTGGAGTTCGTCAGTGTGAATGGCAGATGGCCTTTATCATCTAATGGTATTTTTAATTCTTGTAACAATTCTGTGGAAGAAGCAGAAAGTCCATCCCAGGATTGGTTTTCAGCATAGTAATCAGTAAAAAATATTAAAACAGTATTTCTGTCATTGGAGAGCAGGAATTGGTTGAACTCCCGGTCGGTGCTTTGCTGGGTTGTGATCACTATGACCAGGGCGGTGACCAGGCTGATGCAGAGGAATGCGATGATCAGTTTAAGGGTGATAGATCTCATAGCGATCCTTCCCGGGTAAATCGATAGCCAACACCATACACAGTTTCAATGTAGGTTTCTTTCCCCTTTTTTTGGCCAATCTTTGCGCGCAGATTCTTAATGTGCAGATCAATGGTTCGTTCGTAGCCATCGAACCTGGTGCCCTGAACTGAATCCAATAGATCCAATCGGGTATAGACCCGGCCGGGTGATGACATTAAGGTTTTCAATAGCTCAAACTCTGAGGGTGTCAGGTTGACATACACTTTATCTACGGTTACCGTGTGATCAAGGCAATCCAGGCAAATTCCTGCCAGGTTGAACTGCTGCGAGTTGTCTTTTCGTTTTGCTTCCCGGCGTAAGACAGCCCTTACCCTGGAAATCAATTCTCGCGGATAAAATGGTTTCACCAGATAGTCATCTGCGCCAAGTTCCAACCCTAAAACACGCTCCTGCTCGTCCACTTTGGCTGTGAGAAAGATCACGGGGGTATCGCTTTCCTGGCGAAAAATTCGGATAAATTCATATCCATCCATTTCAGGCATCATAATATCCAGGATGATGATGTCCGGGTTCACCCGTCTGGCGCTGGAAAGGCCATCGCGCCCATTGTTCGCAATTGTGACCTGATAGCCGTCTTTGTCAAGGTATGCTTTGACCAAAGAAGTCAGATGCTCCTCATCATCAATAACAAGAACTTTTTTCATACAAAAGATTTCCTCATTTTTATATTATATCCAGATGAAGTGAGGCTTGTTCCAACGGGTGGTTTTTTCGACCGACTCCGCTGGAACAAGTCTGTGTTTCACAGCCAAACCTCCCACCTTCTATCCCGGGTTTGCGATGGCTTCCAGTCTGACGATCAGGGGGTCGATCAGAAGGATGCTTATATTCGTAACCTGGGCTCCGGAGTTGGATCGAGCTGCCTGCATGGTTGCGCGGGTACTGGCTGATGGTGTTGAAGATGTGTTGCTTCCTTGACCGAAGTCGCCGCCCACACCTGGCCCGCCACCCCCACCAGGGCCACCACCGTCCGGCGGATTACCGCCTGCTGGAAAACCGCCCTGCCCGCTATTACTTGTGGCGGAACTCTGGGAGGACGATCTCTCGGATCCAGTTGCTTCATTTACTCCTAGCTCTTTCGCTATCGTCATAATATCCTGGCTGGTTAGGTTCATTGCTTCGACCGTAGCTGCCTGCTCTGAAGTGAATTCAGAGTTGATCTGAGTCAGGAGATCAGAAACTTCCTGTGTCGCTGTCGCGTCCCGGGTATTAAGTTCCTGGTAGGCTTTCCAAAGAATCACCATTTCAGATGCCTGGGTTTGCGTGATAGGCGTAGCGCTGTCGATCAGTTTATAGGTTCCACCCACCAATTTGGATATGGTTGGAAGTTGTGTGGTTCCACTTTCTGCGGTTTGGGTTTGATCAGATGCTCCTGTTGCGCTGGCTGCAGAACCGCAAGCTGTAAGGACCAGAATTAAAATCAGACTGCTAAACAATAGTAGTTTCTTTTTCATTTTATAAATCTCCATTCATTATTTTTATTCGTATCGTAATGCTTCGATCGGATCGAGATTGGCGGCCTGGTTTGCCGGGAAGAAGCCAAAGAATATACCCACGGCTGCTGAGGAGGAAAAGGCTAAAATGATCGAGCTGGGTACAATAACCGTCCGCAAACTGCTGACAGAACCATAGATCATCGCTCCGCTGATGCCGAGCAGAACCCCGATCAATCCACCGAACAAACTGAGTAAAAGCGCCTCGCTAAGAAATTGAAGCCTGATATCGTTTGGTGTAGCTCCGATGGATTGCCGGATGCCAATTTCACGAGTTCTTTCGGTGACACTAACCATCATGATGTTCATGATGCCTATACCACCTACCAGAAGGGATACACCGGCTACCCACGACAGCAGGGATCGAAAGGCGGAAGTGGTTGATTCCTGCGTGGCAATGATATCCTGCTGTGACGAGATGGAATACTTTTCATCGCTAACGGATACATCATGGCGCTTGGCGAGGAGGAGGAGAATCTTTTGCTGTACTTCTTCCAAAGATGCATCTTCTTTGACCTCTACAACAATCTGCCTGACATTATCGCCTACGATTCTGGCAAACGTGGATGGGGTAAATTTTTGGAAGACAACCGTGATTGGGATGAACAACTGTGAATCGAAATCCACATTGCCAACGGTGCCTTTTTCTGCCATTACTCCAATGACGCGTAACTTGGTCGTTCCAACTGTTATCGTTTCACCGACGGGATCCGCATCACCAAAAAGTTGTTCAGCAAGATCATAGCCAATAACCGCAACTTTATTCTTCCGGTCCAGGTCTGTCATGGTAAAGAAATGACCCGAAGCCACTGTGATATCCCGTACTGAAGGAAAATCCGGAGATGTTCCCTGAATTGTGATGGAATCCAGAGTGACCGTGTTATATTTGATTGTTTCCGAAGAGTCCATCTCCACTACCACCCCCTGTACACCGGTGATCTGATCCGCTATCGCCCAGGCATCCTCGTATACCAATCCATTAGAATTTTGACCCAATCCCCTCGCCCCACCTTGAGAGAAACTTTGCCTGACGTATAACAAGTTTGATCCCAATCCGGTGATCTGATCACGGATGGTTGCCTCAGTCCCGGCGCTGATGGAGATCATGACGATTACTGCGGCCACACCGATGACGATGCCCAGCATGGTCAATAACGAACGCACCTTATTTTTAAACAAGGCCTCCCATGCAATTCGAAGTAATTCATTGATTCTCATACTGCCGCCATTTCTGCCACTTTGGATTTACGTCCGTTGTGTTCAATTCGTTTGATATTGCCATCCTCAAGATGGATAATGTGCTGTGTGTGTTTTGCGATCCTGGAGTCGTGTGTGACCATGACAATGGTCGATCCGCCTTCGTGAAGTTTTTCCAGCAATTCAAGCACTTCCGCCCCGGAATGCGTATCCAGGTTTCCGGTGGGTTCGTCTGCTATGATCAGGGCTGGATTATTGATCAGCGCCCTCGCAATGGCCACTCTTTGCTGCTGCCCTCCGGAAAGCTCATGGGGTTGATGATGCACCCGGTCTGATAGTCCGACCACTGAAAGCATATTCATTGCCATTTCTTCGCTTTCGGCGAGAGTGTAGTGTTTTTCACGGTTGTACATTAAGGTTAACATTACGTTTCGCAAGGCTGAAGTTCTGGAAAGAAGGTTGTAAGCCTGGAAAACAAAACCGATCTTTTGATTGCGGATGATTGCCAGTTCTGCTTTATTCAGTTCGCTTACATCAACGCCGTCCAGAATGTACTTGCCTGACGTTGGTCGGGAGAGACATCCAAGAATATGCATTAAAGTGCTTTTACCAGAGCCGGAAGGACCCATGATTCCCACAAACTCACCCGGTTTTATGGTTAGGCTGATGCTTTGCAGTGCAGATACCGTGGCGTCACCCATCCCATACCGTTTTGATATATCTATGGTTTCAATAATGGTAGGTTGAGACATTAGTTTGTCTCCAGAAGTCCTGTGGAAACGACATCCCCTAGTTGTAAACCAGATTTGATCTCGGCACTGTACGAGTCGTTCAAGCCCACTTCAACCACTTTGAAGGTTAGTTTGCCGTTTTTGAGTACATATACCCCAAATTGATCAGTATCGATCTCGTGCAAGGCATCTACAGATATGATGATCGCGTTGGTCGCTGTGCCGCCAATGACGTCGATTGAAGCATTCATTCCCAACAACAGTTTATTCTGTGTTGCAGGAGAGATGGCATCCAGTTCCGCTACACCTTTTACTAATTTGCTGCCATTCTGATCACTAAGGGATGGATCGATCGCCGTGACTTTTCCGGTGAATGTAAGGTCAGGTAGAGAGTCGAACACCACTTTGACCGGGTACCCAACAGATACTTTGTCAAAATCTGTTTCATCAAGGTAGAACTCTATGTTCACACTGGCAATATCAGAAATGGTGATGATCGTCCCGGAACTGACCATATCCCCCAGGCTAGCATCTACAACCGTGACAATTCCTGATATAGGAGCGGTCAATTCTAATGAATCAAGTGTATCCTGGGCGGTTTGCACATCCAGTTTCGCTTGTTCAAATTCATTTAATGCCGTGCCAGTGGCATCTGCGGGCACCTCTTCACCTTTAAGGGCGGAGAGATAGTACTGTGCTTCCTGCAGGGTTGCTTGAGCCAGTGTGTAACTAGCCCGGGCGGAGGTTATATCAGCATCCGATGGTTTGGCGATGTATTTTGTTATTTTTTTAGATCCGGCTGTTCTCTGTTCAACGGTAAACATTTCCTCAACGTAGGTGTTGTCATAGTAATACCATGCGCTCGTCAGATTCTTTTCGTATTTCGCAACTTCAGCCTCAGCTGCAGTAACCGCATCCGAGTTTTCAGTGGATGGGGTATTATTTGCAGTTTGCTGAGCAACAATCAAAATTTCTTCTGCTTCAGCAAGTTTTTGTTCATAGTTGTACACGTTGTAGCTAATGATGTAAACAAGCGTATCTTTGGCAGATCCAACGGCTGTTTCGGCGATAGCAACTGCATCTTCCGCTGTGGCGATTGAAGCGACCGATGTCAAATTGAGGAGATTCCGCTGCGCCTGGTCGTATGCAATTTGAGCGGATGTACTATCCAGCCTGGCGAGAACCTGGCCTTTTTCCACCTTATCACCTATGGAGACATTCAATTCCTCGATCTGGCCGCTGGTTTCGAAACCGATATTTGCAGTAGAGGCGGCAACATAAGAACCAGTGCCGCTGGCAGAAAGTTCCAGATCACCCCTGCGGGCGGTATTGGTTTGTAATGTACCTTCGGCAGAGGCAGTAACCGGCGCCTGATAAATAAATTGCCGGTAAATAAAAAATCCACTACCGCCGATAATGAGCAATCCGAGAAGGATCACTCCAATTTTTACAAATTTGTTACTCTTTTTGAAATTCTTCAGAGCCATAAGATATCCCTTTCCAATAGTGACAGTATGATTACAATAGATATCATATCCCCTGATTGTGAACGGATGATTTGTTAATTATGTAGATAGTGTGTAGATATATTTGGAGGTAGACACAGGCCATCTATCCAATTGAAAATAGCCATGTCTCCCAAAAAGGGTCAGGAGAAATAAAAAAGCGGCTGCAGATGCGGCCGCTTATAATTGTCTAATAGGCGTAATTACCCCAGCAGTTTGCGAATTTCTGCCAATTGGTTGGCACTGCCTAATTTAACATTCTTTGCGGCAATAAATTTGGCATATTCGTCCATAAAGACTGTTCCAACAGGGCGCAGGTCAAAATTCTCGGGATGATCGCGGAAGTATTCTCGATGAACGCGTGTCCACACCAGGCGGCCGTCTGTATCAATGTTGATCTTGGTTACACCCAATAAAGCAGCCTGTTTGAATTGGTTTTCGTCCACGCCTTTAGCGCCTTTGAGGCTGCCGCCAGCTTGGTTGATCCGTTGTACTTCCTCTTGCGGAACAGAGCTGGAGCCATGCATCACCAGGGGGAAGCCGGGCAGCTCTTTCTGGATCTGTGCCAGGACATCAAAACGCAATCCTTGTGAGCCGGTGAATTTGAAAGCGCCGTGGCTGGTGCCGATCGCGCATGCCAGTGAATCTACACCTGTGCGATCCACAAATTCCTTGGCTTGATTGGGGTCAGTGAGCTTGGCGTTGGCTTCATCCACTGCTACGTGTTCTTCAACACCGCCCAATTGGCCTAATTCAGCCTCGACGACCAACCCTTTGGCATGGGCAGCATCAACGACGCGCTTGGTGATCGCTATGTTCTCATCAAATTCTTCATGACTGGCGTCGATCATGACCGAGCTGTAAAATCCGCTTTCAATACAGTCATAACAAGTTTTTTCATCGCCGTGATCCAGATGGACGGCAAAGACTGCCTGCGGGAAGACCTGATCCGCCGCGCGGATGATTCCCTCGAGCATGATCTTATCTGAGTAAGAGCGCGCGCCTTTGCTGATCTGAATGATGAATGGTGCGTTGCTATCGACGTTTCCGCGGAAAAGCCCCATGGTCTGTTCCATGTTATTAATGTTATAAGCACCAATGGCAAATTTGCCATAGGCTGCTTCAAACAACTGCTTGGTGGTTACGATCATTTTATTATCTCCTTTAGAGTTTAAGATCTATAAAAAATACATGTATATACAATCTCTTCTTATTCTAAATCCAAAGGGCGAATATATCCATACCTGGATAGTGTTGTTGCTTAAAACTAATTGCCCAACCGATTTAGATTCGTAATAATCGCAGAATTACGGTATAATTATCGTGTTGTAAAGATATTACCATATTAATGAGTAGTGTAAATTAGAATGGAGGACGCAGCAATTTCTTCCGGGTAAAAAATGCGAACGCAAATGGAACCTCGGTCTGAAGTTAGCGTCTGCCGAGGTTATTTTAATCCCTTTTGAAGGGAGGTGAGAACAAATGGCATCTGTTGTTATCCGACCAAACGAATCACAGGATCAACTCCTGCGACGGTTTCGTAAGAAAGTAGTAAAAAGCGGCGTATTAAGCACTGTTCGCCGCAAACGCTGGTTTATATCAAAGAGTGAAAATCGCCGTATTGAAAAGAAAAAAGCAATTCGCCGCCTTAAGAGGCGTTCATTCACCAGAGAGTATGAAGTGGCGTAGTTAGCGTGGAATCCTGAGTGTTCTGCGCTTGAGGATTCGGAGGAAGATATGGCAAAGGAAGAAGATAAGATACAGGTTGATGGCAGGATCGTTGAGGCTTTGCCAGGAACTCAGTTCAGGGTAAAGTTGGAAAATGGTCACGAGGTGCTTGCGTACCTCTCTGGTAGGATGCGAAAGTATTACATCCGAATCCTGCTGGGAGACCATGTCCGCGTGGAAATGTCACCTTATGACCTGACCCGCGGCAGAATCGTATATCGTGCCAAAAAGCCGAACGAGTCCATCCCTGAGACAATCTAAATAATCAAAACAAAAGACCTTTCGAATTTCGAAAGGTCTTTTTTGTATTACTTAAATACAATCTAGCGAGACGAAATTAGATAAAGATGATTTGGCTTCCTTCGGTCATATCCATGAAATCCCCGGCAGTTACGATGTCAATCACACCGTCCACCAGGTCTTCTTTTTTAAGATCCATCATATCGACGGACATTTTGCAGGCATACAACTTGGCGCCGCCGTCAACCAGCATATCAAGGTACTCGCGAACAGGAGGAACACCCAGGTCTTTCATTTTCTTATTCATCAAACTTGTTGCAAAGGCGGTCATACCAGGGAAAGCACCAAGGAATTGGGGAATTCCAATATAGCCGGGGACGCCCATCAGGTTCATCTTCATGCGAGGAATTGGCAACTGGTGGGATCTCCAGGTGATCCACGCGGGCTTTATTGATCATATCCATACCCCAGAAAGTAAAGAAGATGGTTACTTCAATACCGTTACCCAGGGCAGCCCAACCCATAATTAAGGCGGGATAAGCCATATCCATATTTCCTTTTGAACAAATAAATGCAATTTTTCGAGTTTCTTCAGCCATTGTTAAGTCTCCTTATTCTCTGATAATTTCCACAGGTCGAAGCGGTGGATTGAGTTATACACAACCTTCGGGTTTTCCCAGTCCGGCGATCTTGGCGACTTTTTTGGCTGGCCCCTTGGGAAATAGCGCAAAAAGTTCTTTGGTGGAAATTTCGCAGCCGGTGGTGATGGTGCGCAAGGTGGGGGAAGCGCCGCCGCTTGCTGATGCACTCTGGCGTGAAAATTCTATGACCTTCCAATGAACAGGGGATAAGTCAGCGATACCTTCTTCTTTTGCCACTTCTATTGCAAATTCTTTTGACCAATCGGATGCGTTTACCAAAAAGCCTTCATCATTCAGTTCTATTGTCTTTCCTGCAATTGTTTTTGTTGCCATTTTCTACTCCTTCTGATTATTTGATTGTTATAAATAGTTTGATTATTTTTTCTTCCCAACCATGCTGAATTCGCTGGGCAGAGGAACTTCAATGCCTCGCAGCATTAAGTCCCAATATAAGAAGCGGAACCCCATTTTTCCCCAGTGATTGATAGTGGTTTCCTTTAATAGGGAAAATGGGCCAAGAACCGGGAATGGGTACGTGCCGGTCAGTGGCTCTTGTTCGTAATCGAAATCGATCAAGATGCCTTTACTGAACCCTGTTTCGATGTAACAACTTGCATGACCATCGAATTTAGCTTTCATTTCCTTGCCGTGGATATGGGCCAAAAGGTTATCGACCACCGTTTCCATCTGGAAGTGAATGACCGCTCCGGCTTTTGAGGTCGGGATATTGTTGGCGTCGCCCATGACCCATACATTCTGCCACTTGTTGGATTGCAGCGTGTGTTTATCGGTGGGGACAAAATTAAGCGCGTCCCCCATGCCGGATTTTGCAATTACATCTGAACCCATGTTGGTTGGAATGGATACCAGCAGGTCGTAAGGAATTTCGCGCTCATCATAGGATTTGATGACGTTCTTGCCGGCATCCACTTCACCGATGTTGAATTCCGCCTCAACTTTGATGTTCTTGTTGATAAGCAATTGGCCAAGCGCTTCGGCTGCGATGGGTTTAGTAAATGCGCCGGGAAGAGGGGTTGCATAGACCAATTCCACTTTATTGCGAATGCCGCGTTGGGTGAAGATCCAATCTGCCAGGAAAAGAAACTCCAATGGCGCGACCGGGCATTTAATGGGGTTCTCAACCACATTGACAACCAACCGTCCACCTTCCCAGCGATCCAGGAATTGGCGAAGCGCAGCGGCGCCGTCGTAGGTATAGAAATCAAAGATATTCTTACGCCAACCGCCATCTAATAGTCCTTCGGTCTCTTCGGGGTGGATGTCGCTGCCTGTGGCGACCACCAGGTAATCATAGTTGATGACCCGGTCATCCAGGGTCAGCTTCACCCGGTTGGAATCTGGTTCGATGATCTCGATATTGGAAATAATGTATTCAATATTATTGGGCACAAACTGCCGGTTTGGTTTGATGACATGTTTCTTTTCATACTTGCCAAATGGAATAAATAGAAACCCGGGCTGGTAGTAGTGTTGGGTGTCTTTATCTACCAGGATTACCTTCCATTCGCGTCTGTCCAACTTGGATGCCATTTTCCTGGCGATCATTGTGCCGGCAGTTCCGGCGCCTAAAACGAGAAATGTCTTCATGTATGCTCCTTAAACAATTTGTGTGAGATCAGCGATCTTTTGCAGCCGGGCAATAAGCCCGGTACGTTCTTCCAGTATGCTGTGGACTGCCTGGGCTGCGGTGCGGGGCCAGGATTCGATCTGGTTTCGCTTATCCGCGGAAATAACCGGTACGGCGTGAATCTCTGATGTCAGCTCTGTCGGCGGCTGGTTTAATCGGGCAGCCAGTTTAGTGACGCGCTCTGATTCTTCGTAGCGATCTGGTTGCTGTGAATAAAACTCACCGGTGAGGAATGCGCCAATTTGCTTGCCCTGATCCATGATAGGTGCGGCGGCGTATTGCAATCCCGCGTGGCAGGTAAATAGATCAGAATTATTCTGGCAATTTGCAGCCATGGTTCGCCAGGAATTCTTACAGGCTTCGCGTCCGCCGGAGGAGATCATCACTTTATTGCAAAATGTACACGGATGACTTATCTCAGTGATCGGGTTACCCTGCATATCCACTACCAGAGCGGACATTTGGCTGATATCGGAAAATAGATTTTGAATGGTTTGGATGCAATGTATGGGAAGGCTGTTTGAAGAATTGGATTCAATGCCTGGCTCCTCTGTTACTATCCCAAAGAGGCGCTGTACTTCTGATTGGTTGAAGCGCCACTGGTGGCCAACCTTAATACCCTTCAAACGGCCGTCTTGCAGCATCCGGTAAACGGTGATGCGGTCCACTTTGAGGAGATCTTGCACCTGTTTTACTGTAAATAGATTGCCCATTCCATTCCTGTTGTTATGAATTGTTATAACAATAACTATAATGATTATATCATGTTATAACATTGTTAATAGTGACAATTGTCACGATTCAAGCTATTTGATTCTGTGTGGACCCTGGCTTTCGGCTGAATCAGGGTGGGAATTTCTATGAAATGAACAATTCTCAATTCTATATATATCCGCCTTATTACTAATATGACCTTACGCATCCAGATATATGATTAAAATTACTAAAACAGTTCTATAATAGGGGGTAACCTTATAAGTTGAACCTTGTCTGAACAAATCGATCATCCCCGCCCTTTTTCTGAAGGTGTGGATTTATCCCAGTAGTTGGAGTAAAAATATGAAAAAAGAACAGATCACCATAGATGCCAACGAGGCTGTCGCCAGCGTTGCATACAAAGCCAGCGAGGTCATCGCGATTTATCCAATCACGCCATCTTCCAGCATGGGTGAGTTTTCCGATGCCTGGGCAGCGGCGGACAAACCGAACCTGTGGGGAACGGTTCCCACAGTCATGGAAATGCAATCTGAGGGCGGCGCAGCCGGTGCTGTGCACGGAGCCCTTCAAGCTGGCGCTCTGAGCACGACCTTTACCGCGTCCCAGGGTTTGCTGTTGATGATCCCCAACATGTTCAAAATCGCCGGAGAATTAACATCGACAGTGTTCCATGTTTCCGCCCGGTCGCTGGCTATGCAGGCTCTTTCCATTTTTGGCGATCACTCTGATGTGATGGCCTGCCGCGGTACCGGTTTTGGCATGCTTTCATCCGGCAGCGTGCAGGAAGCCCAGGATATGGCGTTGATTACCCATTCTGCCACCTTGAGCACTCGCGTTCCATTTATACACTTCTTCGATGGCTTCCGCACATCCGCCGAAGTCAATAAGATCGAATTGTTGAGTGATGAGACCATTCGTGCATTGATCGACGACGACCTGGTATTCGAACACCGAAAACGGGGCCTTACACCAGACCGGCCGGTATTGCGCGGTACAGCCCAAAATCCGGATGTGTATTTCCAGGGGCGTGAGACAGTCAACCCTTATTACCTGGCTTGCCCTGAAAAAGTGCAGGACGCGATGGATGAATTCGGGAAATTGACTGGCCGCAAATACCATCTATTTGATTATTTCGGTGCGAAGGATGCCGAACGGGTGATCGTTATCATGTGCTCTGGCGCGGAAACCGCCGAAGAGACTGCCAAATACCTGGTGAGTAAGGGTGAAAAAGTTGGCGTGCTGAATGTTCGCCTGTATCGCCCATTCTCGGTTGAGCATTTTATCGCTGCCCTACCTGCCACCACACGCTCCATCGCAGTGCTTGATCGCACAAAAGAACCCGGCGCTGGCGGAGAACCCATGTTCCTGGATATTGTTTCAGCGCTTAATGAAGCTCTGGATAAAGGTATTGCTCCTTTCAAAGCTATGCCGCGTGTCATCGGTGGGCGATATGGTCTTTCTTCCAAAGAATTCACGCCTGCGATGGTCAAGGCCGTATTTGACGAGTTGAAGAAAGCCGAACCAAAGAACCACTTCACAGTCGGCATCACTGATGATGTAACATTCACATCATTAGAAGTTGAGAGCGACTTTTCCATTGAAGATGAAAAGACCGTACGCTGCCTTTTCTTTGGACTTGGTGCTGATGGTACTGTTGGCGCCAACAAGAACTCCATCAAGATCATCGGTGAAGAGACAGATAATTACGCCCAGGGTTACTTCGTGTACGACTCCAAGAAATCCGGCACCGTCACCATCTCTCACCTTCGATTTGGCCCCAAACCCATTCGTGCTCCATATCTGATCAGCAAAGGCCAGTTTGTGGCTTGCCACCAATTCTCCTTCCTGGAGCGGTTTGACATGCTCAAATATGCCTTGCCCGGCGGAACCTTCTTGCTCAATTCGACCTATGGACCGGATGAAGTCTGGCAGCACCTGCCGCTGGAAGTTCAAAAAGACATTATTGATAAGAAGCTGAAATTCTACGTGATCGATGGTTACAAGATCGCAGAAGCCACCGGAATGGGCAACCGCGTTAATACCATCATGCAGACCTGTTTCTTTGCCATCAGCGGCGTTTTGCCGCGCGATGAAGCCATCAAACAGATCAAAAAATCCATCAAGAAAACTTACGGAAAACGTGGTGAAGCGGTTGTGAAACAGAACTTTGAAGCCGTGGACCACACGCTTGTCAACTTGAAGGAAGTCAAAGTTCCGGAAGCTGCAAACAGCGACCTTCACCGCCGGCCGGCGATCGGCGCCGAAGCCCCAGAATTCGTTCAGGACGTTCTGGGTAAGATGCTTGAATTCAAAGGCGATGAACTACCCGTTTCAGCCATGCCAGTGGATGGCACCTTCCCGACCGGGACAGCACAATGGGAAAAACGCAATATCACGTTTGAGATCCCCGTTTGGGAAACCGACCTGTGTATTCAGTGCGGAAAATGCGCCTTTGTGTGCCCTCATGCCGTTATTCGCCAGAAGGTATATGAACCATCCTTGTTGGAAGGTGCACCTGAAACCTTCAAAGCGATCGACGCAAAATACAAAGAATTACCCGGCACAAAATACACGATCCAGATTTCTCCTGAAGATTGCACCGGCTGTGCATTATGTGTGGAAGTTTGCCCTGCCAAAGATAAATCCAATGTTGGCCGCAAGGCATTAAATATGGCGGACCAACCGCCGCTGCGAGAATCTGAAAGTAAGAACTGGGACTTCTTCCTGAAATTACCAGAAGCTGATAGAACACAGTTCTCACCGACCACCATAAAGAACAGCCAGCTATTGCAGCCATTGTTCGAGTTCTCCGGCGCCTGTGCTGGTTGCGGTGAGACCCCATATGTCAAACTGGTTTCACAGTTATTTGGCGACCGAACCCTGATCGCCAATGCTACCGGTTGTTCCTCGATCTATGGCGGAAATCTGCCGACCACACCCTGGGCGCATAACAAGGAAGGACGAGGCCCGAGCTGGTCCAATTCACTGTTTGAAGACAATGCAGAATTTGGCCTGGGTATGCGCCTGACAGTGGATAAGAACGTTGAAATGGCCACTGAGCTTCTCACGGCATTGAAATCACAAGTAGGTGAAGGGTTGACCAATGAATTGTTGACTACAGATCAGACAACAGATGCTGGTATCACCCTTCAGCGGAAACGCGTTGAAGACCTGAAAACGAAACTGGTTAAGATCAACGACCCGCGCGTCAAAAACCTGCTTTCACTGGCAGATTACCTGGTAAAGAAGAGTGTCTGGATCATTGGCGGTGACGGCTGGGCGTATGACATTGGATACGGTGGACTGGACCATGTTCTTGCCAGCGGCCGCAATGTGAATGTGCTCGTGCTGGATACCGAAGTGTATTCCAACACAGGTGGACAGGCATCAAAATCCACTCCGCGCGCTGCTGTTGCCAAGTTTGCAGCAAAAGGCAAAGGGCTTCCGAAGAAAGATCTGGGCATGATTGCAATGGCGTATGGGTATGTCTATGTCGCCCGTGTTGCGATGGGAGCTAACGATCAGCATACGCTCAAAGCCTTCCTTGAAGCCGAAGCCTATGACGGCCCATCTCTTATAATTGCATACAGCCATTGTATTGCACACGGCATTGATATGCGCAAAGGTCTGGATCAACAAAAAGCCGCGGTTAACTCCGGCTTCTGGCCGCTTTACCGCTACAACCCTGCTCTGGCAGAAGAAGGCAAGAACCCACTCTCACTCGATTCAAAGGATCCTTCGATCCCATTCGAAGAATATGCTTACAACGAAACCCGCTATCGCATGCTCCTTCAAAGTGATGAGACCCGGGCAGAGATGCTGATCAAAGAGGCTAAAATGGATAACGCCAAACGATTGGAACTCTACCGCCAGATGGCTGCAATCCAATATACACCTGTGGACGTATCAACCCCAGAAGAAAAGTAGTGAGGAAAAAATGACTGATCTAACTACAAAATATCTTGGACTTACGCTAAAAAACCCGCTGGTGGCTTCAGCATCACCGCTTTCTAAAAAAGTGGAAACTGTAAAAAAATTGGAAGATGCAGGTGTTTCGGCTGTGGTGATGTACTCGCTGTTTGAGGAACAAATTAATAATGAAAGCCGGGTGTTGGATCACTTCCTGTCATTCGGCACCGATTCCTTCCAGGAAGCTGATTCCTTCTTCCCGGAGATGGATCATTACAACGTTGGCCCGGGGAAGTATCTGGATCACATTTCCACCTTGAAGAAAGCGGTGCAAATCCCGATCATTGCCAGTTTGAATGGAGTTTCCAGTGGTGGTTGGGTGGATTATGCTAAACGAATGGAAGATGCGGGCGCGGATGGATTGGAATTGAATTTTTACTATGTACCAACCAGCGCAAAATTATCATCAGCAGAACTTGAGAAAGCCTATATCCAGCTCGTGGCAGACATTCGAGCGGAGATTAAAATTCCGCTGGCGGTCAAACTCAGCCCCTTCTATACCGCGCTGCCGCAGTTTGCCAGCGATGTAGTGAAAGCGGGCGCCAATGGACTGGTTTGCTTCAATCGTTTCATTCAGCCTGACCTGGATATAGAAAAGCTGGTTGTCGATCCTACCTTGAATCTTTCCACCTCTGAAGAACTACGGCTGCCTTTACGATGGACGGCGATCCTCTATGATCGAGTCAAAGCAGACCTGGCGCTTTCGAGCGGCGTCCATACCGCTGAAGATATGGTCAAGGCGATCATGGCCGGGGCGAGCGTTACCCTCTTGGCGAGCGAGTTGATTGCTAAGGGCGCCAAGCGAGCGGCTGAATTGATTGCGGAATTTGCCGCCTGGATGGAAGCCCACGAGTATGTGTCTGTGCAGCAGATGCTGGGTTCCATGAGCCACAAGAATGTAGGTGATCCGGCAGCTTTTGAGCGCGGCAATTACATGAAAGCCCTGCAGTCTTTTGACAATACGCTTTTCTAATCGTCAATATTTATAACGGGCAATCAGCCCGGTAAATATATTGATCCTATAACCGTCGATGATATGAATCATTGACGGTTTTCTTCTTTAATTCATATAAGATTCTTATATTGGAGATTGTACACTTAATCGAAAGGCGTCTTTTCTAAATGCTAAAATATTGAAAACAGGGAGAATTCATGAACAACCAAAATAAAACAGAGATACATGGATGTATTGTTTGTTCCAGTCCTTATCAAGTGCTGGCGGTTTATTCTCCTGATGATCAACTGGTGGATTGTACAGTATTATCACCTGACGGGCATTGTGTATCGAAAACGAAGCAGCCTCTTGTTGCCTGTGATTTTCACACAGAGGTAGAAATTGAAAAAGCTTACAACCGGTGGTTGTCAAAAAATGATGTAGACCCGAATGAGTGAGTATTTTGACAGAAGATAATAAATTGGTAGTTATAGAAATTTGAGATCGAGGTATGGCATTTCAGTAGGAGAGGTGGAATTATGAATCTAGAAAAATATACTCAAAAATCGCAGGAAGCGATCGTTGATGCGCAAAGGATAGCCCAGGACAATCAACAGCAATCGGTTGAACCGATCCATCTACTGCTGGCACTTATCAAACAACAAGACGGCATCGTTCGTTCCCTGATCACGCAGATATCCGGCGGTGTGCAGGCTGTCCTGAATGAACTGGAAAAAGAGCTCGAGCACCGTCCAAAAATGCAGGGCGGCAACATGGATGTAGGTTTGTCGCGCCAGGCGGCGGAAGTTCTGACTGCCGCGGAAAAATATGCCAAAGGCATGCAGGATGATTATGTATCCACAGAGCATATTTTGCTTGGGCTGGTGGATAGCAGTGAGAACAAGAGGCTGGCTCAGTTTGGAATTACAAAAGAGGCCATCTTATCTGCTTTGAAACAGGTGCGGGGCACACAGCGGGTTTCAACCCAAAATCCGGAAGATACATTCCAGTCGCTGGAAAAGTATGGCAGGGATCTCACAGCAATGGCAAGGCAGGGAAAGTTGGATCCGGTCATCGGTCGGGATGAGGAAATTCGCCGCACCATCCAGATCCTTTCCCGCCGCACGAAGAATAACCCTGCTCTCATTGGCGAACCCGGTGTTGGAAAAACAGCGATTGTGGAAGGCCTTGCGCAGCGAATCATCAATGGCGATGTGCCGGAAGGGTTGAAACACAAGCGCCTGGTGCAATTGGATATGGGCGCGCTGGTGGCCGGTGCGAAATACAGGGGAGAATTTGAAGAACGCCTGAAGGCAGTGCTAAAGGAAATATCTGAAGCACAGGGAGAGATCATCCTCTTCATCGATGAAATGCACACGGTTGTTGGCGCCGGAGCAGCCGAAGGTTCCATGGATGCCAGCAACATGTTGAAACCGAAGCTGGCACGGGGAGAACTGCATCTGATCGGTGCGACCACGTTGGACGAGTATCGCAAATACATTGAAAAAGACCCCGCCCTGGAGCGTAGATTCCAACCTGTGATCGTCGGCGAACCGAGCGTAGAAGATACGATCAGTATCTTACGCGGCCTGAAAGAACGATATGAGATCCACCATGGCGTGCGTATCACCGACGGCGCGGTGCTGGCTGCCGCGATGCTGTCACAGCGGTATATCAGCGATCGCTTTCTGCCGGACAAGGCGATCGACCTGATCGATGAGGCAGCCGCCCAGCTTCGCACCGAAATTGACTCCAAGCCGCAGCCATTGGATGCGGTTGACAGGCAGGTGATGCAGCTTGAGATCGAACGTCAGGCTTTGAAAAAGGAGCGGGATAAAGCATCTAAGGAAAGACTCGAGAATATTGAAGTTGAACTAAAAAAACTGAAAGAAAGATCAAGTGAACTTCAGCGTCGCTGGCATATCGAAAAGCAAGCCATTGCTGAAATTCAATCTACCAAGGAAAAGATAGACCAGACCAAGCAGGAGATCGAACAAGCGGAACGAAAGGCTGATCTTGAAACAGTGGCCCGTTTGCGTTATGGCAACTTGCGCGAGTTGGAATCAAAACTGGAAGTAGAAGAAAAGAAAATGAAGGAACTTCAATCTCAGGAAGGAGCTTTGCTGAAAGAAGAAGTGGATGCCGAAGAGATCGCGCAAATTGTCTCCCGCTGGACGAAGATCCCAATTTCGAAATTATTGGAAGGCGAGACACAAAAATTACTGCATATGGAAGAGCGCCTGCGCGAGCGGGTGGTGGGGCAGGAAGATGCCTTACGTGCTGTCTCGAATGCACTGCGGCGCGCAAGGGCTGGGCTGCAGGATTCCAACCGGCCGCTTGGCTCTTTCATCTTCCTTGGGCCGACCGGTGTAGGTAAGACAGAACTGGCACGAGCGTTGGCGGAATTTATGTTCGATGATGAGAAGGCCTTGATCCGCATCGACATGAGCGAATATCAGGAGAAACACACCGTCAGCCGGTTGATCGGAGCGCCTCCTGGATATGTGGGTTATGACGAAGGCGGGCAGTTGACCGAAATGGTACGACGCAGACCGTACAGCGTGGTGCTGTTTGACGAGATCGAAAAGGCGCACCCGGATGTATTCAATGTGCTGCTGCAATTGCTGGACGATGGACGAATGACGGATGGTCAGGGCAGAACGGTGGACTTCCGCAATACGTTGGTGATCATGACATCCAATTTGGGTAGTGAACTATGGCTATCTGGGCGATCAGAAGCAGTTACGCGGGATCAGATCAATGATGTTCTACGTGAGCATTTTAGACCGGAGTTTCTAAATCGAATAGACGAGATCGTGGTGTTCCACACCCTGACACGAGACGACCTGGTGTGGGTGGTGGATATCCAGTTGCGGCATGTGATCGCCTTGCTCGCCCAACGCGGTTATACACTGGTCGTCAGTCCAGAGGCTCGGGCTTACCTGGCAGAGGTTGGTTATGACGCAGACTTTGGCGCCAGGCCGCTGAAACGGGCCATCCAGCGCGAACTGCAGGATCCGCTGGCCGTGAAACTGTTAAGTGGCGAATATCATGAGGGTGACACCATCCAGGTGGAAAAAGGACAGGACGGTCTGGAATTTTCGACCGTAACTCAAAAGAACTCATAACAAATGAACCAAACGTCACTTCATAGAAAGGAGTAAAAATGAAGATCAATCGGAGATTAGGATTAATATTGTTGGCTTTATGGCTGATCTTATATGGTCTCTCTGTATTTGTTTCAATTACCGGTATTTCAGTTGTTCTGGCGATCTTAGCCATTGCAGCAGGGATCGTGATCCTGCTTAATCGATAACCGAAACCATAGAAACAATTTACTCAATTCCGCATATGGTTATGAGATTATTTCCTTCATATCCATATTTGTCTTGGTAAACCTCTGTAATTAGATGATCTTATCCAATTTACCCGCCAGCTGGCGTAAGAGCTCCAGTTGACCAATGTGATAAGTGTAATGAAAATGCAGAAAGAAAACGTACCAGCCCCGGTTCATGGATTTTTCGCCGACAATGATCTCCTCATCCATTTCCTCTTCGTTCATTTCTTTAAGTCTGGACTTAATTGCCGAATGCACCTGCCTGTGGCTACCAAGCAGATTTTCCAGCGATAGAACGCCCTCTCCTTCCCCGAGGATTGGGTCAGATTCACGTTTATAGTGGACAAGCGCTGCTCTGTCGACCGGTGAGACACCCCCCAAAGCTTCCAGCAAGACGATCTGGCTTTCCAATAAATGACCCAGCACCCAGTTCATGCAGTTGCCGCCAGGCTGGGGTTGGATGAGCGTGTCGGTTTGAGAAAGTCCATCAGTTTGCTGAAGGATGATCTTATTTTCCATTGTCAATAATTTGCTTAAATCTTGTAAGGTAACCATGCAGAAATCCCTTCCGGATGATGATTTTGATTATTCAAATGAACCAAACGCACAAAGATAAATCAATAAAAAAAACGATCAAATCGATAAAAAGGTTTGATATAATTTGTGCAGCCCTCATATCCAAGCAGATATTCTTGTGTTGTTATTGATATGATACTACTTTGTTGATCGTCTGGAGAAAAACGCATGGATGTTGCAGGAAAAGAAGCTAAGTTGGTCAAAAAACGGAGAATGGTTACCACTCGTCGTGAACGATGGGCCTGGTATATGTATGATTTTGGAAATTCAGCTTATGCCGCCGTGATCTTGCTGGCGGTATATTCTGCCTACTTTAAACAGCAGGTGGTTGGCGGTGCAGAAGGCACCCGGTTGTGGGGGTTATCTATTGGAATTGCCATGCTGGTTGTCGCTTTTACTTCACCCATTTTAGGCGCCCTGGCGGATTTTTCTGCAACCAAAAAGAAAATGCTTTTTGTGTTCTCGCTGATCACAATTATTTTCACCGGGTTGTTGTTTACCGTTGGCAAAGGGGATGTCTTCACCGGCATGTTGTTTTTTATCCTGGCGGAAATAGGTTACCGTTCCGGGCAGGTGTTCTATAACGCTCTTTTGCCGGAAATTGCCAAACCAGAAGAAATGGGTCATGTCTCTGGTACAGGGTGGGCAGTTGGCTCTTTCGGCGGCATAGTCTGTTTATTGATCGTCCTCGCGCTGATCCTGACGATTGGCGGGGATTTCATCATGAGGTCGAGCTATCTGATCACCGCGGCGTTTTTCCTGTTCGCTTCCCTCCCCATTTTCCTGGTCATGCGGGAGAGAAACAAACCCACCCCACTACCGAAAGGCGAAAACTATTTTTCAGTTTCCATTGGCAAGTTGTGGAGTACTTATAAAAATGCCCGGAAGTACAAAGATTTTATAAAATTCCTGGGCTCTTTCTTGATCTTCAATAACGGCATCATGATCACTCTCGATTTTGCTGCAATTATCGGGGCAGTGCTCTTTGGTTTGAACCAACAGCAATTGATCATCTTTATGATCATCGTACAAATAGCCAGTGTCATCGGCGCTTTTGCTTTCGGTTACATGATGGAAAAACTGGGCGGCCGCACATCTTTGACGATTGCCCTTGTGTTGATGATCATCACTGTCAGCGGGCTGTTCTTTGTAAGAGATCTTGTCATTTTTAATGTGATTGGCGCGATGGCGGGATTTGCCCTCACTGGGGTCCAATCTGTCAGCCGTACGGTTGTTGGACAGATTTCTCCTGAGGAGAAGGCTGCGGAATTTTATGGTTTGTTCTCGCTCAGCAATCAAGTCTCCGCTTTTGTTGGTCCGGCAGTTTATGGAATGGTCGTTGCCTGGATAGCTATCCGCTATCAAAATGGCGGCATGGCATCACTTCAGGCAGAAGAAATGGGTATTCGAATTGGAGTTGGTATCATTATTGCGTTTCTGTTGGTCGGGTTGGGATTGCTTTATTCAGTTAAAACCTGGTTCCATGAAGAAACGAAGACAGTGGTTTAATTGATGGCGGCTGTAGATAATAGCATTCATTATCCCAGGCGGGTCGGCATCCGGGCGTTCATGAGGGGTCTAATTAAGGTTGCCTATTCGATCATCATGGATATTGAAGTTGTCGGCCAGGAAAACCTGCCGGCAACCGGTCCGTTGATCATTATTGCCAATCATTTTCATTTTATCGACCCGGTTACTTTCATTGGCTATTTACCATATCCCATGGAGTTCATTGGCGGATACCGCACGCCGAACGCGCCAGGCTGGACGGAAATATTTCGAATTCTTTATGGTGTACTGCTTGTGAGACGAGGTTCTTCTTCACGGGAGTCAATGCAGGCGGCACTAAGTATTCTGAAACAAAATGGTACCCTGGCAATTTTTCCCGAAGGTGGCAGTTGGGCGACGGTGCTGCGCCCGCCGCGGCCAGGCACCGCGCTTCTGGCAGCACGGTCTGGAGCGAAGATATTACCCGTTGGGTTGGATGGTGCAAATGATGTATTTCCCGCTTTGTTCAAAGGAAGACGAGCAAAAGTGAGAGTAGTGTTTGGAACACCATATCATGCCAACTCATTTGACGACGGCAAGCTGACTATGCGAGAGCAAATGGATGAGATGGGGCATGAGATGATGCGTCACATCAAAGATTTGATACCTCCCGAACGGCATGGCTGGTATTCAGATGATCCGGTTGTGAAGGAAGCGGCCAGGGGAACCGAAATCTATCCCTGGGATGGGATTGTAGAAGAATGATCCCAAATCAATTGATCTGCATCTTGGTTTGTGGTAGTGCGTAATCACATTTACTCAACTGAGTTTCGGTCTTCCTTGCGGGTTTCGAGTTTTTCCCAATTGTTCTGTTCAATTGAGTCAGCATATGTGGTAATTGATAAATCTGAAGACCAGGCTACCCGGTTTCTTCCAGTTTCTTTTGCATGGTACAATGCCAGGTCAGCCAGCCTTAGTAGTTCATCGATACTTGTTTCAACATCAGCGATACAAGAATGAATTCCATAGCTGGCTGTTATGTTTATAGTCTTCTTGCCAATTAATATTTTACAATTTTCCAATCGATCCTTTAAACGAGCAGCTATCTGGGCAGTTGTGTTGAAATCAGCGCCGGGAAGAAACACAACAAATTCTTCCCCGCCAAAACGACCCAGAATATCCACATTGCGCAAGGCGTCATGGAAGCATTTTGTTACTTCTATCAGTATTTCATCGCCAGCGGCATGCCCATACTTGTCATTGTATAGTTTGAAATGATCCAGATCGATCATAATTACCCCCAAAGGTAATTTGTTGCGTCGAGACCAATCAATCTCATGGATGCCCAACTTGATCAGATGCCTGCGGTTAAGTATCCCGGTTAATTCATCGGTACTTGCCTGAAGGCTCAGCATTTGCATAATGCCAGCTGACTCGGTGATATCGCTGATCAGGATGGCTGTGCCATTTACGTGGGTATGATTCGTCATGATCTTGTAAGCCTTGGCGCTGTAACAACGTTCTCCATATTCAGGGCAATCCGAGGTGAATTCAATGACATCCTTTCCCCCGGCTAGCAGGGGTTTAAGGTAGGAAAAAAGCGGATTGGATGTGGGTATGCAATGGCCAAGCTTCAGTTCATTTGCGCCAGGCAGCATATTAGCGGCTTTGTTTATATCCTGCAATAGACCATTCTCATCAACAACAATTAAGCAATCGTTGATGGAATCAAGAGCCAATTCACGTGCAGCGGGTACCAGCTCAAATAGCCCCAGTTTTGTCAAGCGACGGTTAATAGCAATCCAGTCAAGGTGACCCCAAATGGACCGGGATCCACCTTGCCAGGAAAAGCTCCAATTACGTAGAGTAAATAACCGAAGAGGGGGAGAAACACACCAATTGTAATTGTAATGGCTTGGAATCTTTGCCTCTTGCTGGATCGAAAAACAAAAATGGTCATTAAGATTATTGCGAGAATGACCTGGCATGATAGATAGATTTGTTGAACGATATACCAAGCCGCTCGCTCAAAAACAAAAACGGGAAAAAGACCCGCATTTTCAATTCTGGGATTGATATAAAATAGATTATGGTAATCATGAGTGAATACCAGAATCGTCGAAGTTACAGGTATGAGTAACAATGGAGCGATGATATACCAGGGGGTTGGTTTTTTGCGAATAAAACGTATTACAAAAAGCAGCATCAATGTTGGTATATATGGAATTCCAAGATATTCAAACCTGATGGCTGCCATCACGCTCTGAAGGTCATTCCTCGAAAGTTCGATGGCATAACCCAGGGAATATATTGCCATGCAGATCAACAGGAAGAAAAATTCCCCAGTCCCCTGCACTTTGGAGCGATTTTGTACAAAGGCAGCAAGATATATGGATAAAAGCCCGGATATTCCTAAAAGGATGATGATTATGGTCGGAGCTTGTTGCATTAATTGCACCCCTGGAAAAAGCGATAGTTAACACTCTTCCCATTTATTATAATCAAATTATTGATTTGTCGTGTTAATTTCAGCTAAAATCCCCATATAAGTGTTAAAACGGCGCACACAGCGGTAATGATTAGCGATATTACAAAAGTTAGCGGGATCACTTTTGCTTCCTCGCCGATGCGGTCAATGCTGGCTGATGCATTTTGCAGCTTGGCCGGGGAGATGACGCTTGCCAATCCGCCGCCGATGCCGCTGGCTGCGGCAACCACCAGCCCGATTGCCCCGATCTTGCTTGCGGTTGTCAGATGCAAACCGGTCAGCATGGCGATGGCAGAGGCTTCAGATCCGCTGATGAATCCGGCAAAAAGACCTAGGAACGGAGATGCCAGTGGATAAAAGCGTCCAAAAGCTTTGGATGCGGCATCTGCCAGTACAAAAATCATATTGTTCTGTGGTGAGGTGAGCGTCCAATCCAATCCCTTACCGGAATGGTTGATCACCAGCGCGATGGCGAAGAATACGGCCGCGGCCAGCATGGGACGCGGAAACCTTTTCCACCACTTTCTTAAAGAGAGAGAAAATTGTGACCTGGTTGGTTTGAGAATGGGCAGCGCTAGGAGCGTGCTCACCAATACCCAGAAATATGCCTGCCATAAGACACGCAATTTTTCGGGCGCGCCGGGAACAATCTCCACCGGCATGGCTAATTGTTTGAAGGTCAGGTCAAAAAATGGTAGGAATGGTGCATTGACCAGCAGAGAGAAAATTACCAGAATGATCCAGGGGGAGACCGCCTTCCATAGTGGCGTCGATTTCTCGACAACCAAGTCGCTTTCATTCAATGCGCTGCGATCGAAAATCGGTTGGCCGGAGAGCTTGAGATACATCAGCATCACAAAGATCACACCCAGACCGGCAGCAATTCCAGTGATCGTGATCAAGCCGATGCTGTTCATGCCAATGGCGATCAAACCGGCGGTCAACCCGGCCAATATTGCAGGCAGGAAGCCTTTCTTTAGCATCTCCCACTTTCCGGCTATCCACAGCATACCCAGGGCGATACATGTGCTGATGAAAGGCATGTAGCGCGCAAAATAGATACCAACCTCCGCGACAGGCATATCCACAAAACCTGCAAAAACAACCACCGGGATACCGAGCAGCGCGTAGGTGCACAGGGCGTCATAGCCGATGGCAGGCAGCGCGATGGATATAAAAGAGGAATATCCCATCGCCAGCATGATTGGCGGCAGGATGGAGACTGGGGTGGCACCCAGTGCTGCCAGGATGGTTCCGAAACCCATGTTGACCAGCATGATCTGCACCACCCGGTTGGACGGAGAGATGGTTTTGATCAACGCCACCACCCGGCTCATGGCTCCGGTCTCCTGCATGATCGTGATCTGCAGAATGGACACTGCCACCATCAACGCGATGGGTAGCGATGCCAGGATACCCGAGAGGCTGGCTTTAAAAGCAATTTCCAGCGGCGTCTGAAAATATAACCACGCCACCAGTATTGTGATGATCCAGCCGATGACACCGGCGATATCGGCGGCAGTACGCCGCAGTATCAACAGAAGGAAAATGATCAGAACAGGTAATATCACGAAAAGGATGGATAGCATGCATTCTCCTGAATATCGCAGGGCTTTGATTGGTGTGGAATGCTTTTATCTTATGCATTATAAGTGATAACCGCAAAACCATTCCTGTTCACTTTTGTATCTATATTTTGCGCATTTATGGAGATCCGCATCCTTTTTCAGCGATGAAAGGGGTGTGTTTTTCGCGCGTTCATTGTATTTAATGTGGATTCAATAACCCTTCTTGAATATAATCAAATAAAGAAAGAGCGGAGGAAATATGAAAAACTTGCGTAAACCACTTGGAATATTTGTTATGATCGCGGGAATGATTGGTTTGTTATTAAGCCTGACCGGACTGGTGGGGATCCTCATGGTGAGGCCAGGAATACAAGAAGCCTCTAAAACGACCCTGGATACCGTCTATACCAGCATCGATTCCAGCCAGCAGGTAATCCGGGTTACCGGAGAAACCCTCAGCGCCACTTATGATACCGTCGAGACCCTCTCGTCCATGCTGGCGACGACTGCTCAATCCTTGGATGATACTCAACTAATACTGGATCAGGTGAACCATGTTACTGGAAAACAACTGCCTGAAGCGCTGGAAGCGGCTCATACCTCTCTGAAGGCTGCGGAGCAATCGGCAAAATCACTGGATACAGCCATAAAATCCTTTGAAACATTTACATCGATCATTGCTTCCACCCCCTTATTTGGCTCGTTGGTACCAAAAGATAACCAGCCGTACGACCCGGATAAAACCCTGGCAGAATCACTTGGAGATCTGGCGGTCAGCCTGGAAGATATGCCTGATACTTTTATTGAGATGGCGAAAAACATGGAAAATGCGGACGACAACCTGGTAAAGATCCAGACTGATTTAAAGTCAATGGCAGACAACGTGGGAGAAATTGCGGATGGGTTGAAAGAATATAATGCTATGGTGAGCGATTCGCAAAGCTCTATGGAAGAATTGAAAACGCTGGTTTCGAACCTGCGAGAGAACCAGGCAAAGATTTTGAATACCATGTCCATCACGTTTGCATTATTCTTCCTTTGGCTGCTGGCGGCGCAGGTGGTGATTTTTAGTCAGGGGTGGGAACTGTACCATGGCGAAATTGCCTCTGCGGAAGTCAAGCGTGATGGAAATGACGTGGAGACAGAATTCGGCAGAATTGGCTGTTCAAGATTAAACAAAAATGAAATAAAGAAGATTAAAGTATAAAAAACCCTATATAATTCAGAAAACAAAACAATAGGAGGATAATATGGCTTTCACACTTGATACGACATTCGGACAACTAATGGATAGTCCCCAGGCAAAGGCAGTTCTTGAAAAACACATGCCCGGCGTTTCCACCAATCCGCTGGTTGGCATGGCAAAAGGCATGACCCTGAGGGCCATCCTTTCGATGCCGCAGGCCGCGCAGATGGGCATCACCACGGATAAAACAGAAGCGGTTCTAGCGGAGATCAATAAGATCGTTAAATAAATATAAATCCCCGACAGCATTAATTATTGAAATCACTCCTATTGGTTCATTAAATGCGAACCTGATGGGAGTGATTTTTATGTTTGGATTTGGTACGCGAGAATGCTAATACCCTTCTGGATGTGATTGATGCCACGCCCAGGCGGAGGCGATGATCTCTTCCAACCGAGGGTATTTCGGCTGCCAGCCAAGTTCCTCGCGGATCTTTGCAGAGCTGGCTACCAGGCGCGGAGCATCCCCTGGCCGGCGTGGACTTTCCACCGCGGAAATGGGATGCCCGGTGACCTTGCGGGCTGGTCTCAATGACCTCGCGCACGGAATACCCTGCTCCATTTCCCAGGTTGTAAAGCAGCGCGTCCTTCTTTTCCAAACCATCCAACGCCAACAGGTGGGCGCTGACCAGGTCTGTGATGTGGATGTAGTCACGGATGTTGGTGCCATCCGGGGTGGGATAGTCGCTGCCGAAGATCTTGATGTTCTCGCGTCTGCCCCAATGCAACTTTGAGCACCAGCGGGATGAGATGGCTTTCGGGTTGGTGCGCTTCACCTCGTGAACCTTCGGCGCCGGCAGCGTTGAAGTAGCGCAGCACAGCCGTGCGCAATCCGTATATCTTTCTATACCAGCCCAAAGCCTGTTCTACCATCAGTTTGGTCTGGCCATAAACGCTGGCTGGTCCAAGCGGGTTGTCTTCGCTGATGGGTTCATCGCTGGAGGCGTACACACCGGCAGTCGAGGAAAATACAAACTTCGGAATTTCTGCCTTTACAACCGCGTCGATCAAATGGATGGAGTTTGAAAAATTATTGCGGAAGAAGCGTCCTGGATCGACCATGCTTTCGCCGGCTTCGATAAATGCCGCGAAGTGCATCACCGCATCGTAATTTCTCGCTCTTCAGAGTGGATTGCAGCTCGTCCGTGTCAGCCAGGTCTGCCAGCACGAATCTCGCTGCTTTTGGCACGGCCTGCTTATAGCCCTTGATGAGAGAATCATAGACCGTAACACTGTGCCCGGTCTTGATCAACGCGGCTGCGGCTGCTGACCCGATGTATCCTGCCCCGCCTGATATAAAAATATTCATGAAAGCTCCGGTAAGAGATTAGAGAAAGGAATTTAGTAATTCGAGAATAGCATTTATATTTTACTTGATATTATTCTTCGAGATCTCAACAGCGCGCTTCAGTAAATTGGCTTTTCGCAATTATTTCTTATCGATCACTCGTCAAGCCAGCCAGGGAAGCCAGCAGGCGCTTCAAACCGACCGAGTCAAACGATACATCCACGACCTCATCCCCATCCATGATCTTGCTCTCGAGGATCCAGCCCTCCCCCCAGTTTGGATGGGATACCCGCATGTTGGCGCTGTATTTCATCTCAGTTAGCTTGGCTGTTTTTGCATCGGGTTGAGTTTGCCACAGGTAAGAACCGCTTCGTTCTTTCGGGTCGCTCCAGCCGCCATTGCTGTTCCTTGAAGATGTGTATGAACGCGGTGATTGCGACTGGATCTGAAGCAGGTCTTTGGGAATATCAGACAGAAAGCGGGATGGATCGGTTACATCCATGCCGCCATACCCACCTCGGAATTCAGCCCGGGATAAATGAAGTTGATCCTTGGCGCGCGTCATACCCACATAGAACAGTCGGCGCTCCTCCTGTAGTTCTTCTTCATCATCCAGCGAGCGGCTGTGCGGCAGGGTTTTTTCATCCACGCCGAAGATGAAGACCGCCCCAAATTCCAGTCCTTTGGATGCGTGCAGGGTGAGCATCGTCACGCTGTCGTTATTTGGTGTAGTCCCACCTTCGGGGTTATCCGGAATGGTATCCTGGTCGCCAACAAGGGCCAGGCTTTCAAGGAAAGCATCCAGCCCGCGCTCATTGAACTCGTATGCCAGGCGCAGCACCTCTTCCACATTGCCCCAACGATCCATGCCTTCCTCTGATTCATCTTCAATAAATTCGCGGTATCTTATATCATCCAATATCTTAAGCAGCAGATCAGAAATGGGCACAGTTTGTTTCAGTTCAAGCCACTCCTGCAGACGGCTGCCAAAATCTGCCAGGCGGGCAGCGCCGCTTTTAGGCATATAAACCCAGTGTTTCGAGTCGGTACCTTTGGGTAGGTCTACCAGTACCATCCCGGCGGGCATTCCTATTTGGTGGGCGTATTCCAACAATCCCTGCACGGTCTTGTCCCCGATCTGACGCAGGGGCACGTTGATGACCCGTCCCAGGCTGACCTCGTCCACGGGGTTATGCACCAAGCGCAGATAACCAATCACATCTTTGACCTCACGGCGGCCATAGAAACGCTGCGCGCCAACCAGCCTGTAAGGCATTTCGGCTTTGATGAACGCCTCTTCCAGCAATCGGGACTGGGCGTTGGTGCGGTACATGATGGCACAGTCGCTGGCTTTGAAGCGCCGGTTTTTTATCAACTCTGCGATCTTTTGAGTGACATATTCCGCTTCCTGACGGTCATCGCGAGCAACAAAAAGCTTGATCTTATCGCCTGAGCCGCGTTCAGTGAACAATTTTTTAGGTGTACGATGGCGGTTGCGGTCGATCACTGCCCGGGCGGCGTCCAGCACAGTCTGTGTAGAGCGATAATTCTGTTCCAGAAGGATCTTGGTCGTGCCTGGAAAATCTGTCACGAAGCGTTCCACATTATGATAATCCGCGCCGCGCCATCGGTAGATGGATTGGTCTTCATCCCCGACAACATAGATGTTCTTATTGGCGGAAGCCATGTAGCGTAACAGGGTGTACTGAGCAATATTGGTATCTTGGAACTCATCCACAAGGATGTGTTCAAACCGCCTTGAATACCTATCCCGCACCTCAGCAGTACTCTCCAATAGTCGAGCGGTATACAGCAGCAGGTCATCAAAATCCACAGCGTTGTTTGAGATCAAGACCTCTTCATAACGCTGGAACACCTTCTGTACGATGCTGTCCCGGTAGCCTTTCACAATTACTTCTTCAGGACGGATCATGTCGTTTTTAAGTAACGAAATGGAATTTAAGATACTGTTGGGTTTGTATATTTTCTCGTCAATGTTCAATTCACGGATTGAACGTTTCACCACGGTTAGCTGGTCATCGTCATCATAGATCACAAAGTTGGCGGTGATGGGCAGGTGATCCGCTTCTCGGCGCAGGATGCGGGCACAAACCGAGTGGAAGGTGCCCATCATGATGCCCTGCAGGTCGTGGGGAATCAAATTTCTGACACGCCGGTCGATCTCACGGGCGGCTTTATTGGTGAATGTGACAGCCAGGATACTGTGCGGTCGGACGCCCTGGGTTCCGATAAGGTACCCAATGCGGTGGGTGAGCACCCGGGTCTTGCCAGAACCGGGGCCGGCCAGCACCAGTACGGGGCCGTTGCCAGCTTGAACCGCTTTGATCTGTTGTGGGTTGAGGTCTTTGAGTAGGTCCATTGGAAATCATTCTACCTGTGGTGAGAGGGGGTGTCAACCGAAGTGTTCACGCGGACAGACAGGGAATGAAAAACTCCCTGGTAGTTGGGAAATTCAGGGAGAAGCAAATAGATTTGAAAAAATGGCTTATACCGGGGGGTAATGCTCTGGATTCACGAACGGGATCAACGCAAGGATGACCGCGTGTTCATAATACTTTTTTCGGTCGATCACATCACCGGTTAACAGACCCACAGCCCCATTAACCTGCTTGGAATTCTCGCGTTTGAACACGATATCATCTGCTTCGCCAAGTTCTATTCCTTCCAGCACCAGTTTGGATACGCTCTGCGGCAGGAAGAATGTTCCGGTGCGGGCTTTGCCGACCTGTTCGCGCGAACGAATGACGATCCAGGCGAAGACGATCAGATCATCACCTACTTGATCCACGCCGCCTTCGATGCCTACCCAGTAATCTCCATCTTCCACCAGGTCCTGGCACATCCGTGATCTTTCCTCCGCACCACGAAGGGTTTCGGCATCAGTCATGGGCTGCGGGCTGATGTCGTGGTTCAGCTTAATGCCTGTGAAGATGAACTCCTCCTGCGGAAACATGGTCTTGAATCCGTCCATTGTGGCATTTACCTTGACCGGGTTGGATGATGCGATAATTATTTTTTTCATGATCTGTAATATTCGAGTAGTTAGCTTCGAATCTCCATTCTCTTCTTTCAATTCTCTTGCTCTAAAGATTATAATCAAAGTATGTCAATAAATCAGACAGGATTGTCTAATCTCACCACCCAATCCCAGTCAGCCTTCCTGGCCGGGATGGCAGAGTCGAAGCTGGCAAAATATCAGCATGCGCAGGTTGGGAATACCTGCACCCTGCATTGCATCACGACCGCCATCAAGCTGCTTACGGGAAAAGTAATTTCGGCAGTGGATTTGGCAGACGAGCTGGATGCGCTGCCGTTCTTACGTCGCCTGCCTTATCGTGGATGGAAGGATGGACCGGTTGCACCTGTACAGCAGGCTAATCTGGCGAGAAAACTGGTTGATGACCTGGGATTGCCGTTGTCTGTACGCCGTTCGAACCTTGATCCTGAAAAGCTGCGATACCTGATCTCACAACCAGGTACCGTAGTGATGGTGACCATAGGCTGGCAGAAGGACCAGGCACCATCGATCACGCTCGGTGATGGGACGGCTTCTTATTCTCCCGGCGGCCTCACATGGCACACGATCATTGCGGCAGCCTATGACCCGGGGCATATTGATCGGGGCGGTCTCCAAAAGCCCTGGGGGTTTATCAACTCGTGGGTAAATGGTGGCGAGGTGCTCTTCTGGATGACGGACGCAGATTTCGTTCGGTCGTGGTCATTCTATACTCCCCTGGGTGGTATACGCCCGGCGGTGACTGTCTCTAGAATTCAATAGCTGCGGCTATTTATTCATTCGATTTCCCAGCCAAACCTTCTTCCAGTCACCGCCGCTCTTTTGCAGGGCGATGAACAGGTACAGGCTGCTGGTAAAAGCACCGAGTGTCATCATCAACACCACCCAGATCAACGAACGCCACCAGCTTTGCTCGCGGTAAACGATCCAAATGGAAAAGATGGTGAAACTGACATAAAGATCGACCATGGAGACGATGCCCCAGGGTAAAGCAAGCAGCTTCGCGCCATCTGCGTTGAAGTCACCGGTGGCGAATGCCCAGCCGATGACACCGGTCATGGCAACAATTCCTAAAAATGAGAGTATCTTAGCTAATTTCATATCGTTCTCCTTTTGCAAATATATATATTTCCTTTGTCTTAATAATATTTCTCTTTTTCCTGGATGTATAGACTTTGTATAATATTGTGCCAAATGATGATTTGTGTATAATCAATTTTATGAAAACAGACTCCCTTGCCCCGTTCTTCTCTCCCAAAGGTGTCGTTATCGTTGGTGTTTCCCGCGACCCGACCAAACTGGGATACATGCTGGCTCGCAACCTGGTGCAAAGCGGTTATCAGGGAGCGATCCACTTCGTAAACCCGAAAGCGGATGTTCTCTTTGGGCAGCCCATCGTCTCCAGTCTGGATCAGGTGACTGACCCCGTGGATTTGGCCGTCCTGTTGGTACCTCCGCAGGCTGTGCCTGCCGCCCTCGCGGATGTGGGTAAGCGCGGCATCAAGGCTGCCATTATCCAGACCGGTGGTTTCAGAGAAACCGGGGCGGATGGTGCAAAATTGGAAAAGGAATGTCTTCGCATCGCCAGTGAATATGGCATCCGTCTGATCGGACCAAACTGCATCGGACTGGTAGACACGCATCTGCCGCTGGATACAACCTTTCTGCAGCCGCCTGGCCCTCCTGTAGGTGAGATTGCGTTCATCTCCCACTCCGGGGCGATCTGCGCCGCTGTGATCGATTGGATTCGTGGGCAGGGGACTGGACTTTCCAACCTGATTAGCCTGGGTAACTGCGTAGATGTCAGCGAAGCGGATATACTGCCGGTTATGGCTGCCAACCCTCATGCGCGTGTGATCACGATGTACATGGAAAGCGTTAAGGATGGCCCGGCATTCATCGAAAAAGCACGCGAGGCTGTTCGCATGAAGCCGGTTCTAGCGCTGAAAGTGGGTAGGTTTGACAGCGGCAAGAAAGCCGCAGCATCCCACACTGGCGCGTTAGCCGGAGCGGAGGCTGCATTTGATGCCGCCTTTGAAAAAGCCGGTGTGATTCGCGTGAATACAACAGAAGAATTATTCCAGTGGGCAAAGGCGTTAGCCTGGTGCCCGAAACCCAAAGGCCGCAAAGTGGCAGTCATTACCAACTCGGGCGGCCCTGGCGTGACCGCCGCTGATGCCATCGAATTGAATGGGTTGGAATTGGCTGCATTGTCTGAAACATCTATTGCTGGCTTGAAGGGCTTTCTACCCGCGGCTGCCAGCGTACATAACCCGATCGACATGCTGGCATCCGCCACCCCTGAACAGTTCAGCGCTTCCTTGAAATTATTGATGGAAGATGACGGGGTGGATAGCATCATCGTTATCTCGCCGCCGCCGCCGCCCAGCACTACCGGTGCAGTGGTGAAATCCATGATCCCGATCATCCAAGCGAACGAGAAGCCGGTCGTCTTTGCATTGATGGGTGAGAATCAGGTGACCGAAGGTTTGTCGCTGCTGCACGCTGCACGCATACCGGATTACCGCTTCCCGGAGTGGGCTGCTTCCGCGCTGGGGGCTGTCACCCGTTACGCTGAGATCCGTCAGCGCATGGAGATGGAACCACCCGTGAAGCCGTTTGTCTCATCAGCCAGGCCGGGCAAGATCCTGGTAAATGAAAAAAGTGGTGAATTTATCTCAGCGGATAGCGCTGCAGACTTATTGGAAGCATACAATATTGCCACCACCCGGCTGGTATTATGCGAAACAGCCCAAGCAGCAGCCAAACAGTCGGCGAAGATCGGCTTCCCGGTTGTGCTTAAAATAGCCTCCGCAGATATCGTCCATAAATCCGACATGGGTGGTGTACTGCTTGACTTAAAGTCAGAAGATGAAGTGATTGAAGGATTTGCAACAGTTGTTGAGCGTGCGAAAAAATTCAACCCAGAGGCGCTGGTCGAAGGGGTTCAAATTCAAAAGATGCTGCCAGAGGGGCAGGAAGTGATCACAGGTATGGTGCGCGATCCGATGTTTGGGCCTTTGATGATGTTTGGTTCCGGCGGGGTGGAGGTGGAGGGGTTGAAAGACGTAGCCTTTGCCCTGGCGCCATTGACGCCTGAAGAGGCCGAAAAAATGATCGATGGCACTTGGGCTGGCAGGAAATTGAATGGATTTCGCAGCATCCTTCCGGCGGATAAAGCAGCCGTGGTGGATACGCTCGTTAAACTAAGCCGCCTGGCTGCGGATTGCCCATCCATCGCTGAGATGGAGATCAACCCGGTAAGGGTGCTTTCCCCTGGAAAGGGAGCTTTTGCAGTGGATGTGCGGATTCGATTGATATAATCAGCATTAAAATGAAAAACCGGTATTTGTTCCCATGTTAATGAGGAACATATACTGGTTTTTTTGTTGAAGGATATTAATCCTCTTTGTTCTTGTCCAACCCTTTTAGTTGATTGGTGACTGCTGCAAGCTGCGCTTCCAGCCAGCCCTTTTGGTTTTCCAGCACATCTTTTTCTTCTTTAGGGGAGAGTATGGGCTGATTTAAACCCCACCCTCGACCGCCACGGCGAAAACCGCGTCCCCATCCACGACCAGCCTGCCCATTGCCGCAAGGTCCCATTCCTCTACCGATCGGACCAGTTCCATTAGGTCCACTTCTATCAAATCCTGGCATGATTACACTCCTTCTATTTTTGGTTTATTTTGATTTGAACGCCTTCGTCCAAATAATCGCCCGAAAGCAGCACCCCAAAAACCTCTCCGCAATCCGAGCCCTTGACCTCTTTCGGGAATAGTATTTGGAAGTATCGCTTGTACTCAATGAGTTACAGTTTCCCAATCCCCGGCCAGTACGAGCGCCCTTTCCTGAAGGTCCAGTACCATTTCTTGCTGGCATATCACTCAGCCTTCCTGTTCGTTTCACTTCGAACTAATAATTGCGAAATGATCCCCTGGGTCTTTTCTAGTTCATTTCGCCAATTTTGCAATGCATCCTTACCTGTTTCAGTCAAGCGATACATCCTTCTGGGAGGTCCCTGGGTCTGACTGGTATCCCAATCCGATATGATCCACTCCAAACCTTCCAGTTCCCGCAGGGTGCGGTACACAACGCTGGGATGGATGGTGGTCATTCCAAACGAGGAAAGTTCAGACAGCAGTGTGTATCCGTGGCGCGCTTGCTCTGAAAGCAACGTGAGCAGTGCCGGTTCCAGCATGGAAACTGTGACCGGCGAGTGTCTTTCTTCGCGGTTGGAGTGGCTGCCCATTGCCCAGCCTCTACGATGTCTTGGCATATATTTGCTCCTCTTTCTTAGTTATATTAAATATACCCACCTATTCTCTTATTGTCAATAGACTAATATAGAATATTCTTTAGTATAATTATCATAAATATTGCATGACAAATATAACAATATTGGTACAAAAATAGAAATTATGCTAATATCGTACTATAATATTAGGAAATCATATTATTTCGAGGTGTAAAATGACAATCAAAACAGTAAGTGTAGATGCCATTCAGGTAGATGGATTCAAAATAGAGACAAGATCCAGACAGCATGTAGCGCTGGTCGATCAGCCACAGGCTGGAGGCGGCACGGATTCCGGCCCAACCCCGTTGGAATACTTGTTTGTTTCACTGGCAGGATGTATTGCAACCATTGGACACGTCATTGCCAAACAACGCCGTTTGGATGTGCGCAGCATCAAGGTGCACGTGGAAGGTGAATTGGATACAGATGTATTGATGGGGAAAAATGATACGGTGAGAGCAGGCTTTTCTGGGATCAGGGTGATCACACAGATCGATGCGGATATGACTCATGCTGAGAAAGAAGCCTTCCTGCGGGATATTGACGCTCGATGCCCGATCTCAGACAATATTCACAAACTCACACCCATAGAATTTGTGGTGGAGGAAGCCCTTGGGCAAAAAGACGTTCTTTCCAAAAATTAACGACGATACTGCGCAAGCCGAACAAGTGGTTGGTCAGCGTTTGCGTGATATTCGAACCCGAAATGGTCTGTCATTGCGGACGCTGGCTGAACGCAGTGGGCTGAATGTGAATACGCTCAGCTTGATTGAAAACGGCAAGTCGTCCCCATCTGTAAGTACGCTCCAGCAATTGGCGCTGGCGCTTGAAGTGCCAATTACCAGTTTTTTTGAATCAGAACCGCTGGAAAAACAAATCATTTATACTCGGGCAGATCAACGTCCAAACACTGCATTCGGCAGTACGCGCATGCAAAACCTGGGCAAGGATCTGGCTGGCAGCGCCGTCCAGCCATTTGTAGTCACCATCGAACCGGGCATGGGCAGCGGCGCCCAGATGATCGTTCACACCGGCTACGAATTTGTTTACTGCCTCGAGGGTTCCATTCGTTATCGGATACAGGAAGAGGAATTTATTTTGAAGGCAGGGGACAGTCTGCTGTTTGAAGCACATCTGCCGCATTGCTGGGAAAACACAGGCAGCGACACCACCCAAAACCTGCTCATCCTGTATCCATCAGATGAACGGGAAGAAACTGGCGGCAGGCATTTCTCGCTAGAATTTTTGAAAAAGGAGATTAACATGAAAATAGCAGTGATCACCGATGATGGGAAAACCATCAGTCAGCATTTTGGCCGTGCGCCATATTACCTTGTCCTCACCATTGAGGAAGGAAAAATTGTCAATCGTGAGATGCGGGACAAGATGGGTCACAACCAATTCCACGAGGAAGCCCACGCAGAAGATGCTCAGGGTGCCGGACACGGCATGGATTCAGCGTCTCATAATAAACATGTCAAGCATGGCACAAGTTATCTCGGATTGTAAGGCTTTGTTGTGCGGCGGAATGGGCATGGGCGCCTATGAAAGCATGCGCCAGTTGAACATTCAACCGGTCGTCACCGAATTATCGGACATCGAGGAAGCTGCCCAGGCATTTATTGACGGCAAATTGATCGACCATACCGAATTGCTGCACTAAGACAGGTTTGGGATGCGAATCCTGAAAAACATAGGTTTATGGAAGTGGCTGCTCCTGGTGGTGCTAATTGCCGGTGTTATTGGACGGGCATTCCCTGTGCAGGCACAGACCGCAACCCCTGAACACCCGGTTACCATTTACTTTTTCTGGGGGGATGGCTGCCCGCATTGTGCCATAGCCAAACCCTATTTTGAAAGTCTGCCCGGGAAATTTCCCGGGGTGGAAGTCAAGTTCTACGAAGTCTATAACGATCAGGCAAACCAAACCATTTTCAGTTTGATGGCGCAGAAATATGGACTGGAGCAATTAGCCGTACCCACCTTTTTCATTGGCCAGTACTACATGCAGGGCTACGCGGCAGAGATCAACCCTTCGATAGAAAAAGCCATCCAGGAATGCCTGGCGAATGGCTGTCTTGATCCAGGCGATGGTGTGGTTATTTTTCCTACCGAAACCACACAGGCTGCCCCCGCAACTGCGGCTGTCATCGCGACCCAAACGCCATACTTCACGCCAACACCCGCAGCCACTCCCACCATAGTCAACCCTGTTGAAGTGGATCCGCCTATGGCATTGAACCAGAACCATGAGTTGATGGTGCCGATAGTGGGCAGTGTAAATCTGGAGATGCAATCCACGACCCTCAGCACGGCATTGATCGCTTTCGTGGATGGCTTCAATCCTTGCTCCCTGTGGGTGCTCTCGATGTTGCTGGCGCTTACGCTGCATACGGGATCCCGAAAAAAAGTCCTGTTGATCGGTTTGATCTTTCTTACTGTAACTGCGGCGATCTATGCGCTGTTCATTGCAGGGTTGTTTTCCATTCTAAAAGCTGCCAGCTTTCTCGGTTGGATCCAGGTTGTTGTTGCCCTGGTGGCTCTCTTCTTCGCTATAGTGAATATCAAAGATTATTTTTGGTACAAAGAAGGCGTTTCTTTCACGATCGCGGAAGATAAAAGGAGCGGAATCTTCAAACGAATCCGAGCCGTGATGGATGCCAGTCAGTCGTTCTGGGGCTTGGTAAGCGCAACAGTAGTTCTGGCGGTGGGTGTTTCCATGGTGGAGTTTTCGTGTACAGCCGGCTTTCCAGTGCTGTGGGTAAATTTACTCAACGCCCAGAAAGTTGGCGGTGCGGCGTTCATTTTATTGCTGCTTTTATACATGGCTATCTATCAATTGGATGAAATGATCATCTTCTTCTCGGCAGTGGTTACCCTGAAATCCACCCGGTTGGAAGAAAAGCATGGACGTCTGTTGAAATTGATCGGCGGCATGTTAATGCTGACGCTTTCGATCATCATGCTCATCAATCCGGCATTACTGAACAACCTTTCAAGTTCTTTGATCGTCTTTGGTTGTGCATTCGCGGCCACCCTGCTTGTCCTGCTGCTCCATCGGGTGATCCTGCCAAAATTAGGCATTCGAATTGGATCTGAGTTCAAAAATTACCTGTCGATTCGAGTCCGAGAGATGAGAGACGATTGTATATAAAGGTGATATTGGTTTTACAGAAACGATTGATTATATTGTAATTGTGTCTTGATTGGGTTGCTATGGATAAAAACTAGCTATTTATAGGCAATTCGGTTTGGGAGGTACGGCATGGGATTTAGCTACGAAGAAGTTATTGAGATTATCAAAATGCATGGTAAATACATGTGTGGCGAGAGCGGAGGGGCGGTCGCCAACCTGAAAGGGCAGGATATGTATGGCATCAACCTGGCAGGGCTAAATCTGGCAGGAGCCAACCTCGAAGGTGCCAATATGAAACGCGCACTGTTGTGGGGTGCCAATCTTGAGGGAACGATTTTAGCAGGAACAAAATTGAAACACGCCAATATGGATAGCGCAAACCTTAAGAATGCAGATCTTCAAGGAGCCTCGCTTATCGGAGTCAACCTGGAAAACGTGGATCTGCGCGGTGCAAACTTTAAGAACGCCACTCTGGAGAGTGTTGAATTAAGAGGTGCAAAATACAACAGCGCCACGATCTGGCCGGAGAATTTCGACCAATCAAGTTCTGGCGCAATATTTATTGATGAATAATTTATTTATCGATAAAAAAAAGGAGAAATCATGATCTTGATCATATCTGCACAACAACCGCAATTAACTGGTCCGGTAGATAAACGCTTTGGACGTTCTCCGTTGCTGATCAAAATGGACACCGAAACTGGCCAATGGGAATCCTTTGTCAATCCTGGTGTCAGTCAGTCTGGCGGGGCTGGTGTGGCAGCAGCGCAATTCGTTGTCGATCAAAAGGCGAAATTCGTCATTAGCGGTGATTTTGGCCCCCACGCTGCCGATGCATTTCGAGCTGCCGGCATTGAGATGCGGCTGTTTACTAGTGAGGTCACCACAGTACAGCAAGCGGTTGATCAATATAACTTGGGTAAGTTAGTTGAATTTAAGTAGATCGTAACAATGGAGTATTCCATGCAAATAGCAGTAGCCAGTGGCAAAGGGGGCACAGGCAAGACCACCATTGCAACCAGTCTGGCAATCAGCCTGGCAGCAAAGCATGTCGTCCATTACCTGGATTGTGACGTGGAAGCGCCTAATGGCCACCTATTCCTGAAACCGGAATTTACCCGGAGCGTTGATGCCGTCATTCGTATTCCACAAGTGGATGCTGATCTATGTTCATTGTGCGGCAAGTGTGTAGAAGTTTGCCAGTTTCATGCACTTGCAAAACTTGGTAAGACCATCATGGTTTTTCCGCAATTGTGCCATGGCTGCGGAAGCTGCACCTGGAACTGCCCGGAAGCGGCGATCACAGAAATTCCTAATCCGATCGGCGTGATCGAATCAGGGCTGACCGGCGATGGCATCCGCTTTTCGCGAGGCCTGTTGACGATCAGCGAGCCAATGCCCACACCGGTGATTCGCCAGCTCAAAAAGGCAAACCAACCTGGCAGGGATGACGTTGTGATTGCCGATTCCCCGCCGGGTGCCTCGTGTTCCGTAGTTGAGACACTGCGTGGAGCGGATTACGTCCTCCTGGTGGTTGAACCAACCCCATTTGGCTTGCATGACATGCAACAGATGCTTGGAATTGTAAAAGAGATGAAAATTCCCGCGGGCATCATCATCAATCGGGAGAATGGTGCTTTCGGACCACTGGAAGAAGTTTGTGAGGACAATCATCTGACCGTGCTGATGAGAATTCCATACGACCGTGCAATCGCTGAAGGCATCGCGGAAGGGAAAAACCTTACCGAAATCTATCCGGTGTATATTCCAGAATTTCAAAAAATGTTCAAAAAAATCACTGCGGAACTCAACATGACTCACCAAAAAAACGGGATTTCAATCTGATGAAACAATTAGTTATTTTAAGCGGCAAGGGTGGTACAGGCAAAACAAGCCTGTCTGCTGCTTTTGCGGATCTAACAGAACATACTGAAGAACCAATAAACTCCGTTTTCGTGGATGCCGATGTAGATGCTGCCAACCTCAGCCTGGTGTTGAAACCAGAATCCTCGAATTCACACGATTTTATGGGCGGATCACTGGCTGAGATCGATGCCACAGGCTGCGCAGGGTGCGGAGATTGTGTGACCGTCTGCCGTTATGACGCCATTCTTCCTGATCCCCGAAATGATCTGGTCTATTGGATTGACCCGATTGCCTGTGATGGCTGTGCCGCCTGTGTTTATGCCTGTCCAAATGAGGTTATCAGCATGGTGCCGCAGCAGGAAGGTCATTGGTTTGAATCCGTCACCAGTGCAGGCAGATTATTTCATGCCGAGCTGTTCCCGGGCAAAGAAAACTCCGGCAAACTGGTTACCCTTGTAAAGCAGCAGGCGCGTTTGTATGCGGAAGACCACAATCTGCCACTGGTCATTATCGATGGTCCGCCGGGGATAGGCTGCCCGGTGATCTCTGCCTGCGCGGGGACAGATTTGTGTTTGATCGTGACCGAACCGGGTCAGGCGGGGCTGCACGACCTCAAACGGATACTGGGTACATTGCAGCATTTTCGAATCCCGGCAGTCATTTGCATCAACAAAGCGGATATTTACCAGGAAGGCGCGAGGCAGATCAAAGCCTATGCGGCTGAGCAGGGTATTGAAGTCATTGGAGAAATACCATTCGATGAGCATGTGCTTAAAGCGATGATTGCAGGAGCGCCCATCACCAGCCTTTTTCCCGAATCTCCCGCATCAGTAAAGATACAATCCATCTGGTATAACCTCAGGCAACTACTTTTTCCAGAGAAAGTGCCTAACGCATGAATACAGTTGAACTTCAGAAGACAGTGGTAGAAAAACTAATGACTGTCATCGACCCGGAAACCGGGGCGGATGTCATACGGATGCGCCTTGTTAAAGACATCAACGTTGATGAAAATGGTTTTATAACTTATGTGTTTCGGCCATCTTCTCCTCTTTGCCCCATTGTTGTACCGCTTGCCCTGGGAATAATGCAGGCCATCAGAGAAGTGCCGGGAATTACCGGGCAATCTATAACCGTTGTGGACTATGTGCAGGCTGAGCAGCTCAATGAAATATTACAAACCGTTTTGGATGAAGGCAGGCTGTAATTTCGTACTAGCCTTATGATCAAAGCGTGGTTTACCATGTAGTTTGGGAGAAAAGATGGACACGAAGATCAAGCTGGGAATCATTATTTGTGACAGGTACAGAACATGCGCCGGTGGAAAATGTTTCAGGGCGCTGAGGAATAGGGAAGGCGCCTTCAGTGTCTATGCCGGCAAGGATGTGGATCTGGTCGGTTACACCACTTGTGATGGCTGTCCAGGCGGCAACGTGGAATCCGCTGGAGAGGAAATGGTCAAAAACGGCGTTCAGGTCATCCACCTCGCTACTGGTTTGCTGGTGGGATACCCGCCTTGTCCATATATCGATACATTCAAGGATTTTCTTGAAAAACGATACGAGGTGGATGTCGTCCTGGGTACTCACCCGATCCCGCAAAAATACCTGGATATGCACACCAAGCTGGGTACATGGGAGGATGCTGCTTGGAAACAACGGCTGGCGCCTACCATGACTGACGAAGAGATAAGATTGGCATACAACTGATGATGTTTACCGCAGGCAGGTGGTCGAAATGATTGTTTTTGGCCCCGTTCCTTCACGGAGGCTGGGGTATAGTCTCGGAATTAACCATATTCCTCCAAAACACTGTCCTTATTCATGCGTGTATTGCCAGGTGGGGAGAACGACCAGGCTGGAAATAACCCGATCCGCGTTCTATCCATTGGAAAGAATACTCACGGAAGTAGAGCATAAAATTTCAGACAGCCGATCCGCTGGTAGGGCTATCGATTACCTTACCCTCGTCCCGGATGGTGAACCAACCCAGGATGTGAAACTGGGCGAACTTATAAAAGGGTTAAAGGCTTTCAATATACCCGTCGCGGTCATCTCAAATGCGGCGCTAATCGATGATCAAGTAGTTCAGGACGATTTGATGCTCGCAGATTGGGTGTCATTGAAAGTAGATGCGGTTCGCGAAAACGATTGGCGCCTGATAAACCGACCGCACCGCGGTCTATCTCTGCCGTCCATACTCAAAGGCATTCATGTGTTTCGGGGTAAGTTTCAGGGTGTGATGGTCACTGAAACGATGCTGGTTTCCGGACTAAACGATAGCGCCATGGCGATACAGGTATTAATGGATTATCTGCTTGAGTTGAAACCCGTTAAGTCTTACTTATCTCTACCCATACGACCGCCGGCAGAAAATTGGGTGAAATCTCCCGATGCTGAAAGATTACAGACCATTTTGAATAGGATGTCTGAAAAAATCCCATTCCTGGAGCTGATGTTTGAATCGGAAGGAACCGACTTTGCCTCTACCGGGGATATAGCCGAAGATATTATTAGCACCACGGCTGTACACCCACTTCGGGAAGGTGCGCTACAAAATATGGTTTCTCAAGCTGGCGAGAATTGGGCGGTTGTTGAGCAGTTAATAAGGAGTAACAAGATCAGCTCTATACAATATCGCGGAGAGACCTTTTACCTGAATAATATGAGTCATTTAAAAAAAGCTACAAATGTTTAATTATAGAATTCGTTTGGTTGTCGAATAAATAGAATTTTAGGCTTTCAATGTCTGAAATAGCAGAACAGGTGGTGATATGAAGATTTTAGAAGAATTGTTACAAGATCTCCCGGTGGAACCCATTCCTGTGCGAAAGGTGATCATCGGGGTGCATTGGACCCTGGTATGCAGCAAACACTGTGGATTGGGGTCAACGATCGTTGGGGAAGGTCCGCACGGTCATTCGCCATCCAACGATGTAGGGCAGTTGCATTTGAAAAGTGCGCAGGAACTGGCTGGCTGGGTCAACTCAGAAAATCTATTGGAGGCCAGCATTGGGATTGCCGCGATGAATTCACTGCTGGATGTTGATATCTCGCAAACAGAACAGGTCAATGCTTCGGAAGTCATTGCCAGAGAAAGTAAAAGCAAAAATCTGACGGTTGTCGGGCATTTTCCTTTCGTGGACCGCATGAAGACCATCGCAAAAAATTGCTGGGTGATCGAAAAAAAGCCGCACGGAAATGATTTTCCTGAAGATGCCGCCAACGAGTATATTCCACAATCAGATGTGGTTGCGATCACCGGCACTGCTTTCATCAATCACACAATGGAAGGCTTGCTTGCCTTATGCCGCCCAGCTTCCACCGTGATGGTGCTGGGGCCGTCCACACCGTTATCACCCATCCTGTTTGACCACGGCATCACATATCTTTCCGGTTCGCGCGTAATCGATGAAGAATCGGCGATTATAACAATTCAGCAGGGCGCCATCTTCCCTCAGGTGCAGGGCGTCAAGCTTGTGACAATGTACAACGGAGTGTAATTATTATGGAATTTACAATGAGCGCAATTGGGCTGATCCACACGCCGTTGACCGAAAAAAAGGCGACTCCCATCCAATCATCGCGGTCTGATATCGCCGGTACGGTCGAGGTGTTTCCTCAATTTGAGGAAGGGCTGGATGGCATTGAAGAATTTTCTCACATCTATTTGCTCTATGGCTTTCACCGTTCTGAAGGCAATGTATTGCTGAAAATAAAGCCTTTTCTGGATGATCAATTACACGGGATCTTTGCCACACGTTATCCAATTCGCCCGAATCCACTGGGAATTTCAGTTGTCCAGATAACAAAAAAGCAGGGAAATGTTATATACTTTAAGGGGGCGGATATGCTCGATGGAACACCGCTTCTGGATATTAAGCCTTACATTCCAGAGTTTGATATATTCACTGTCGAGAAAAAGGGCTGGTATCAGAACAGAAGTATGCATAATTCAAGGAATATTTGCATCTAATTAATCCGCACCGGGATTGAGCAAGAGGAGGTTAAATGGCAGAAAAATTAGACGGTTGTGTCAAGCCATCCAAAGGACCGATTTTATCTATAAAAGAAAGTCCTGCGGTCGGTACAGTAGTTGAAAAGGAGGTGTCAATGGTTCAAGCACACGTAGGTAAAGAAGCCCCCGATTTTGAGTTAAGCGCTTTTCATGAGGGTGGCTTTAAAAATGTAAAACTATCAGATTCAAAGGGCAAGTGGATCGTTGTATGCTTCTATCCAGGTGATTTCACCTTTGTCTGACCGACTGAATTGTCGGCAGTTGCCGTCAAATACAAAGAATTGCAATCACTGGGTGTGGATGTCTATTCCATCAGTGCAGACAGCAGATTCTCACATAAGATCTGGCAGGAAGAAGAATTATCCAAGATGGTGGATGGGGGCGTTCCGTTCCCCATGTTATCAGATGCCGGCGGACGGGTAGGCACGGTCTACGGCGTCTATGACGAGGAAGCTGGCGTGGATATCCGCGGTCGTTTCCTGATCGACCCGGATTTCGTCATCCGCTCAATGGAAGTGATGACGCCCGAAGTCGGTCGTAATGTTGCTGAATTGATTCGCCAGGTGCATGCGTTCCAGCATGTTCGCAAGACAGGCGAGGTTACACCAGCAGGTTGGACGCCCGGGAAACCGACTTTAACCCCCGGACCCGACCTTGCAGGCAAGGTATGGAAAGTTTGGAAACCAGATATTTCAGGTTAGTCTGCTAACGAACACCCGGTGCATTTATGAGAGGCTGCTTTTATGCAGCCTCTTTTTTCTTTTTGGAAGCATAACCACCTGTGTTGATTAATAATTTTTATTGATGTACTTCCCGAAAATTCAAATAACATTGATGATCATCTTAAGCATTTCTTTGTCATCCTTGATCAGGCCGGATGCGGGAAGCCTCAACAATAATTCTTTCCAGATTGGTTCACGGGTGAAAACATCTTTGAAGATTGGCAGGGCTTCATCCAGATGGCCGTTATCCGCAAGGGTCACCGCGTTCCAGAATGGGATCTCGACGATCTGTGGGGCGTACTTCACAGCAGTAGCGTAAGCCTGCATGGCTTCCACTTTTGCGCCTTTGCCAAGGTATTCGTCACCCTTGTTCATGTACTCATACGCCCGGTGGATGCTCACCAACCTGCGCAATTCAGGCAGTGGAGTTGGATGATCTTCAACGCGCAATTCCATCAACACCCCGCCCCAGGATTTTTGGCTGGGTTCAGATGAAACGATCTTGATGGCAGCGCTTTGTTTTCCACGGATGTCACCGCCGCTGTTCTCTGCCGCTTCCAGTGCTAATAACATCCGTTCAGGCAGATCCAAAGCGGGGTTGGCCAGCGCAGTTTGGTAAGCATCGAACATGGCTTTCCAGACGCTGTCGTTCAGCATCATATTGGCCTGTACAGAGAAACCCTCCCCGGTGAGATGCCCCGCTTTGTGGATGCACTTGCTGCCGGTGTGTGTGGCTACTTCTCCGCACTTATCCACCATGGCGACCTGACGCAGCTCACGGCCTTCATCTGTTGAAAGCAGCGCCTGCAGCGTCTGGCTGGCGGTCTTGCCGCCGCGCATCAGATCCAGTCCCAGCGGTCCGTAGCTGATCTCCGCCATAGCCTGGGTAGCGATGGCTCCAACGCCGGCTTCAGCCCAGGTGACTACCGACCCAACCGAGAACCAGTGCGACTGCACTGCGACCCCAAAATCGCCGGTAACCGGGTCGCGGGTAATGATCGAATAAGTATGAGCAAAAGGATAATTAACCACAGCATGGACCTCCATTTGTAATCTTGCGCTATTTCATATCATTATATAGCGATGGGAAAGATAATCCAAAAAGATTGTAAGCGTCCACCCGAAATCGGGATAACTGCTGTAAGATTGATATACCAATATCTGAGGGAATATGACCAAAGAAAATAACCTTCCACCACCGATAAATTTGATTGATGTCATTAAGATCGATCAGGGCAAGAAATTATCCACTAAAGAGAACGTGATCACTGAATCAAGTGTGTCACTGTCGGTCAACGGTGAGGAATGGTTCAGCTTCTTATGTACGCCTTTGGACCTTGAAGCGCTTGCAATCGGCTTTCTGTTTACATCCCAGATCATCACCACAAAAGAGGAGATTTCATCCCTCAAGCTCTGCGCGAATGGCAGTGGTGTGGATGTCTGGCTGGGTCGTTCTGTTGAAAAACCGCGTTTATGGCAGCGAAATTCGGGGTGCAGCGGTGGGGTCTCTGTGCCGGGAATCAAACTTCGACCATTGACGGCTGACGAAAGATTTAGGCTTTCAACAGAGGAAATTGGTCAAATTCTCGTGGCATTTTACGCAAACCAGCAACTGTATCAGAGCAGTGGCGGGGTGCATACCTCGGCACTTTTCTCGAGTAAAACACTGGTATATAAAGCGGAAGATATTGGGCGTCACAACACACTGGATAAAATAGCTGGAAAAATGCTTGCATCCAGTTCCAGCGTGCAACGGCCGATACTTGTTACGACCGGCCGCATCAGCCTGGAAATGATGCAGAAGGCAGCAGTAATGCGGGCGGGTTTCGTGATCAGCCGAACATCGCCAACAACTGCTTCGGTTGAACTGGCACAACAGCTTGGTGTCACATTGATCGGTTATGCTGAACCAAACGCTTTCAAGGTTTATTCCCACCCTGAACAAATACTGGATTTGTAATCTCCAACTTGTATATTTTCGGTAATACTCATAGTTTTAATCGGATTGCCAAGCTTACTGCGATCTCTTCGGCTTTTCCTAAATCATCCGGGGTGTTCAAGTTGAAAAATGCCAGTCCCCGCGGGTCATATGGTTTGATCTCGGCTTCTCCCATTTCGTAAACTTTCACACCAGGATGCCATTCGATCAGGCGTTTCATCCCTATTGACAACGCATCCTCGATAGCCTTAAGGCAGGGTGCTCTGCTATAAATTGCATGCAATGGTTCGGCTTTGCCTTCGATCATTGGGATCACAACATCGTAATTTCCCAAGTGGAGCAGACGTTCTTCTTCCATGAACAAATTTAAGTTTGCAAATGGCATATCACAGGCCATAACGGCTACGCTGTCATGTTTGGCATGCAATAGACCAGTGAATAAACCCATCAATGGGCCGACTCCGGGTGTCTGGTCGGGGTAAACCGGAAAACCGAATCGGCTAAGCTCTTCGGTATGAGGTGAGATGATCAATATGTCATCACTGATGTTGGAAAACTTAGATACCACATATTCGATCAAGGGCTGTCCGAGAAATGGAAGCAGTGCTTTATCTTGCCCCATCCTGGAAGATTTGCCGCCTGCTTGAATGACAACAGAGAACATGATGGATTAATGATAATACGAATCCTGAATTAGCGATTACTGATAGTGAATGTGAAGGTTTACTGCAATTATGGTTAATTCTGTAAATCGTGAAAACAGGATATCCAGTCTATGCTCAGGCAACTTCCCGAATTTGTTCTTTCGACAAAAATATCAACTTTGGTTGAAACGAAAGCTTTCTGGTGGTAAACTTTTAATGTTAACATGTTAATCTCCGACCACCTGGTCAATAAAGGATAGTCTATGCCAACCATATTTCCATTCACTGCGATCGTAGGACAGGATCGAATGCGAAGGGCGCTCATCTTAAATGCCGTAAATCCCCGCATAGGGGGTGTACTGATTCGCGGAGAAAGAGGAACTGCAAAATCCACTGCAGCGCGAGCGCTGGCAGCATTACTGCCGAAGGTAGCGGTTGTCACAGGTTGCCGTTTTGGGTGTGATCCAGACCATCCCATGACCTGGTGCACAGAATGTAAGGAACGCGCCGCTAGTAATGGTTCGCTGCCATCCGAACTGCGCACAACACCTTTTATTAATTTGCCGGTTTCGGCCACGGAAGACAGAGTTGTCGGTACACTGGATATTGAAAAGGCGATCCAACAGGGTATCAGGCATTTTGAACCTGGAGTGCTGGCAGCAGCCAACCGCGGACTTCTCTATATAGATGAGGTCAATCTGCTGGACGACCACGTAGTGGATGTACTGCTGGATTCGGCGGCCATGGGTATGAATATTGTCGAAAGGGAAGGCATTTCCTTTTCTCATCCAGCCCGTTTTATCCTGGTTGGTACCATGAACCCCGAGGAGGGTGATCTGCGGCCGCAGTTGTTGGATCGGTTCGCCCTGTCTGTGGAAATTCATGGCATCCGCGATGCTCGTGAACGGGTTCAGATCATGGAACGCAACCTGTTATATGAAGCGGATGCTGATTCTTTCCGCCAGGACTTTTTACTCCAGGAAGAGGAACTTTCCCAAAAGATAGAAGCTGCTCGCAAGATCCTCGACGGAGTTACCTTCACAAAACGCGACCTTCTTTCGATTGCTGCACTGACAACCTCGCTGAATGTAGATGGCCACCGTTCAGACCTTGTCATTCTCAAAGCGGCCAGAGCCCAGGCAGCTTTCGATGGGCGCAAAGCTATTTCAGAACGGGATATTGCGCTTGCTGCTGAGCTGGCTTTACCCCACCGTATTAAGCGCGGACCATTCCAGCAGATGGAAGTCACCGTGGAAGATTTAGAGGAACGCATCAGTCAGCTTGAAGGTCAGGTTTCGGAGGAAACCGAGAAAAATCAGCAGGTTGAAACTGATCCTTCGGATGAAGGTGAGGCTCAAAAAAAAAGCCTGTAAGTGAAGAAGAAGGGGAAGAGACCAATCAAAGCGGTGAGCCAATGCCAGTTCAATCCGTCTTTGACGACCGCAATGCCCGTTGGTGGGAGGGTGGTCAGCAGGTCAAAACGGGGGAGACTTTTCAGCCAAGAAGGCTTGATACACCATTAGATAAAATGATGCGCCAGCATGGGGGCAGGCGTTCAAGAACACACACCGACCGTAAACGAGGACGTTACATCCAGGCGCGGCCGGCTGCCGGGGATACCAGCGATCTGGCATTCGATGCCACCCTCAGAGCTGCGGCGCCTTTCCAAAATCGTCGAACAGAACAAAAGAAAAAGGTTGCCTTCGCCATTCAACCCATGGATTATCAACGTAAAGTGCGGGTGCGAAGGGCTGCCAACCTTGTACTTTTCCTGGTGGATGCGTCCTGGTCGATGGCCGTCGCCGAGCGGATGGCTGCAACCAAAGGTGCGATCCTTTCACTACTAACAGATGCTTATCAACGCCGTGATCGCGTGGGTTTGATCGTTTTCCAGAAAGATCGAGCAACGCTGGTTCTGCCCCCTACCAATTCAGTATTCCTCGCGCAAAAAGCCCTGGTTGAAATCCCTGTGGGCGGCAAAACTCCTCTGCCTGCTGGGTTGAAAATGGCGTATGAAGTGCTGAAACGGGAAAGTATTCTTCACCCGGACGTTCAACCGCTGTTAATTGTTCTAACTGATGGCGCTGGAAACGTAGCAGTTGGCAATCTTCCCCCGCAGGAAGAGGGATATAAATTTGCCGACCAGATTGCTTACGACGGTATCCGCTCGGTGGTGATCAATATGGAACACGCCGCCTTCGATCAGGGATTAGCCCAGGCTTTGGCAGAACACCTGAAAGCGCCTTGCTATTCATTAAGTGAACTAAAAGCCGAAAATCTATATAACGCGGTTAAGAAAGAAATGAATACTGGCATCTGACCACTGAACCATCGATGGGTTCATTTTCGGATATAATATTGTCAGGAGAAAGATGGGATGGCCACATCGAATGAGAGATTGAAGATTCTAAAACTTGTGCAGGAAGGAAAAATTTCTGCAGAGGAAGGAATTGAGCTTCTCGATCTGGTTACCGATAAAAATCCCAAGGGGAAAAATGCTGATTCTTCAGCTGGCCAGACTACTCGATCTAACCCGCAATGGTTTCGGGTGGTCGTTACAGATACAGATTCTGGTAAAACCCGTGTCAACGTCCGATTGCCGGTGAGCTTGGTGAACGCAGGCATGAAAATGGGAGCGCGTTTCTCCCCCCATGTTGATGGCCTTGACCGGAATCAATTATTAGAATTCCTGAATAGCGGCACAACGGGTAAGGTAGTCGATGTCTTCGACGATGAAGATGGGGAGCATGTCGAAGTCTATATAGAATGACCATCAATTAATTAAGAAAAACTAGGATAAAACATGGATGACCAGTCTCTGAACTTGATATTGCGAATTGCAGGCTTTGCCGGAATTGTTGCCCTGCTCTTCTTCTTTTTCCGCAAAAAAAAACCAACTGGCGTGAAAGCGAACCCTGAATTGGAAGCAAAAATCCAGGAGCTAAGAAACCAGGGTGCTCCTGAGGAACAAGCCAGGCAGCAGGCAACTGCAGAATACCAGGCCATGATGAAAGCCCGGCAAAAGAAAGTCTCCATCATCATGGGGGCGGTCTGGATGGTATTCGGCGTCGTATTCTTCCTAATTAATGGGATGGATATTTCCAGTATAGCGCTGGTTGGGCTTGGAATTATCCAGATTGTCACTGGCTTGATGATCAAGACTGAGTAAAAATAATTTGACTTTTTACCCACACTTGAGGAATATCTAAAACAATAAAAGTAGATCTTGTTTAATTGAATATTTTCATGTCCAACGGGCGCCATTAATAAAAGGTGTCCGTTTTATATTTAATCGGGGAAACCATGGATACAATCGATTTCTACCAGTTGTAATAATTGCCAAAACAAAAGGTTCAGCAAGGATTTAAATCAATTTTCAAGAACAAATCGACAGAAAAATGCCCTTTTTACCTGAGTGAAAGCATTAAAAAGAACCTTACAAATGGTTTACAACAGGGTTTACAGGCCGTTTTTACATGAAACTTGTGAGAGAATTTACGCGGACGAAATGTCGTCTGAGTCAAATTATTTTACAAGGAGTTTCAAAACTAATGCGTTCAAAAGTAGTACTTATAATCAGCATGTTGTTGGTTATGAGCACAACATTACAGACAAACTTAACAGTATTTGCTCAAAACCTCACTCACACTTCAAACGAATTTAATCGAAACCGGTTCTATTCAGTTAAGCCAATCCGGAGATCTTTCATTAGAAAATCTCTCGATTAGTTTACTCGAGAATCCCACAGCAACACCTATACCGGAACCACTTCCTCCTGTAGGAATTGGAAAATATGATGACCGTGATCCAAACCTGGTTTATTCAGGAGATTGGTCGCAACAAGGAATATCAAACTTATTTTCTGGAACAGAGTCATACTCAACAACAATTGGCTCTGCTGTAAGCCTCAGTTTTGAGGGAAACAGGATCTCACTTCATTTTCGTCAACATACATTCTTCGGAGAAGTTACCGTCAATATCGATGGCAATGATGTAGCCACAATCAACCAATATCTCCCATATGAAGTGCGCACAGGCCTCTGGACTAGTGATGAACTTGATTCAAGTGTTTCTCATGTAGTGACATTTTCTCACGCCAGCGGAAAATATATGAGCGTGGATGCAATTTCAGTAACTGAATCAAGGAATCTATTCAACCGTCTGAAGTGCCCACAGATATCCCAACCGAAAAACCACCTACTCTCGCTCCAACAGATATCCCGGAATCAGCGACTGAAACTATTGTTCCTAATCCAACAGTTGTTCAACCCACTCTTGTACCAACTCAGCCGCAACCAACTGAACAAAACTTAACTTCTGCAAGTTATGGCACCTACGATGATTACGCGGGAGATATTGTCTATAACGGCAGCTGGTATGGGCAGGGGGTTAAGCAAACTATGCCAAAACAGAACATTACTCCAGGGTAGTTGGCAGCACAGCCAGCTTCACGTTCACTGGTGAAAGCATCGCCGTGATCTATCGAGGATATCCGAATGCCTTTGGGAATATGGACATCGCGATCGATGGGCAGTACGTGACAACGGTCAACCAGAACACCGCGAGCATAACATATCAGAACCAATGGACTTCCGGTGCATTGGGCGGCGGGACACACACCATCACATTGACGCACATGACCGGACCATATATTTCACTGGATGGGTTCATTGTCAGTGGTCCGCCAACAGCTACACCTACAAAAACAAAGACACCTTTGCCAACAAATACGCTGGCGCCGACAAGCACCAAAACACCATTACCGCCCGTTGGATATGGAACCTACGATGATTATGCGGGAAAAATTGTCTATAACGGCAGCTGGTATGGGCAGGGGGTTAAAGCAAACTATGCCAGTACTGAACACTACTCCAGGGTAATTGGCAGCACAGCCAGCTTCACGTTCACTGGTGAAAGCATCGCCGTGATCTATCGTGGATATCCGAATGCCTTTGGGAATATGGACATCGCGATCGATGGGCAGTACGTGACAACGGTCAACCAGAACACCGCGAGCATAACATATCAGAACCAATGGACTTCCGGTGCATTGGGCGGCGGGACACACACCATCACATTGACGCACATGACCGGACCATATATTTCACTGGACGGGTTCATTGTCAGTGGTCCGCCAACAGCTACACCTACAAAAACAAAGACACCTTTGCCAACAAATACGCTGGCGCCGACAAGCACCAAAACACCATTACCGCCCGTTGGATATGGAACCTACGATGATTATGTGGGAAAAATTGTCTATAACGGCAGTTGGTATGGGCAGGGGGTTGAAGCAAACTATGCCAGTACTGAACACTACTCCAGGGTAATTGGCAGCACAGCCAGCTTCACGTTCACTGGTGAAAGCATCGCCGTGATTTATCGTGGATATCCGAATGCCTTTGGGAATATGGACATCGCGATCGATGGGCAGTACGTGACAACGGTCAACCAGAACACCGCGAGCATAACATATCAGAACCAATGGACTTCCGGTGCATTGGGCGGCGGGACACACACCATCACACTGACGCACATGACCGGACCATATATTTCACTGGATGGGTTCACCGTCAGTGGTCCGCCAACAGCTACACCTACAAAAACAAAGACACCTTTGCCAACAAATACGCTGGCGCCCACTAACACCCGCACCCCAACAAACACACTTGCGCCTACAAATACGAGAATTCCCACGAATACTCAGGTTGCCACCACTGTCCCAACAGCAGGTGCCAATGGTATGTACTATGTGGATAGTGTCGCTGGATCGGACAGCAACTCGGGTACATCCATCAATTCACCATGGAAATCGTTGTCAGCGATCACGTCACGCAAGTTTAACCCGGGCAACATCATATCATTCAAGCGCGGATCAAGCTTCACAGGAACATTCAATATAGACGATTCCGGCACTGCGGCAAATCCAATCATCTTCACAGCTTATGGATCAGGTGCTAGCCCCATCTTCCAGAATCCAGGAAGCAATACGAATAGAACCCGTGGTATCACCGTCAATGCAGATTACATTATTATTGAAAGGCTTCTTGTCAAGAATACGCAGGACGCTGGTATCTATATCAATAATGGATCTGACAATGTGATCGTGAGATATGTTGAGATTACCAACACTGGCATTGGTGTAACCATGCGCGGTGCAAATGATAAAGTGTTGAACAGTGATATTCACGATCTGCACATGGTGAACAATACAGTTGGCGGCGACGATGATTACGGCGCCAACGGAATCCTCGTTTCTGGAACAAGTGTCAATGGTGAAATTGCATACAATAGCTTTACGAACTGTAAAGCCGCCAGTTATGATTATGGCGTGGATGGCGGTACGATTGAATATTATGGAACGATCTCCGGCTACCAGATCCATCATAACTATGCCGCGAATAACCAGGGCTTCCTTGAAATCGGCAGCGGCGCTACTGGATTAGTATCTAACAACGTTATTGCTTATAACGTTATGTATAACAATGCCCGTCCGCTGGGTGTACATTTATCCGGTGGGTTTGGCGTGATGGTTGATGGTTTGCGTTTTGAAAACAATACGATCATTGATCTTCAGACATCCACTTCTACCATTGCAATAAATTTTTACACCGCAACACCCACTTTAAATACCCTGATCATGAGGAATAACATCTTCTACCTGACAAATTATTCAAAAGTTGCTAGTGCATCAACTTTTACACATGACCACAACATGTACTTCTTCAATGGTAAATCAACAAACCTCGGATTTAATCTCGGAACAGGGGAAAGCATTGCTAACCCGGCTTTTGTAAATCTTGCAAGTGGCGATTTCACACTCGGAGGTTCAAGCCCTGCGATAAACAGTGGAACAAGCGCCAGCTTTACTGTGGATCATGATGGCAACATCGTACCAAGTGGAGGCGTACCAGATATTGGCGCTCACGAGTATCAGCAATAACAAAAAATAAACATCAAGTAGGAATTTGATATAGATAGACTCCGGGAGACCGGAGTTTATTTTTATATAGTTTATAGAGGGTCGGATGATTGTATAGTGATAAATTCAACCGCTCTGGTCTAATATGCTATTATTTATATTGCATGCTGGAAGAGGAAACTTGAATTATGAGTTCCAAAAAGGGATATAAGCGTTTCTGGGGAATTCGCTATTGGAAGAAAATGGTTTTTTTACTTATTCCGATCTTACTCGCCGCCTGTACGGTGCAGTCGACATCCCAAACAATAAAACCAGCAATTCAAGCAACCAGGGTGGAAAAGACAAAAGTAATTTTATCAACTTCACCGACGCCATTACCAGAAAGTACAACGCAGCCTACCCCGACGGTATGTCCAATACCTTTGCAGATGGCCTCGGTGCCTGCGCTAATCAACCTGGGAGACGGGAATAAATATTACTTCGACAGTGTTGGGGGCTCTGATAATAATACTGGATTGGATCCAAACCAGGCGTGGCAGTCTTTGGAGGCCATGAATTCGGTAAATTTCATTCCAGGGGATGTGATATATCTCAAACGCGGCTCTGTCTGGACTGGCACATTGATGGCATGGGCTTCTGGAACGGAAGGAAAACCGATCACCTTTACTTCTTACGGCGATACGGGGGAGCTGCCGATCTTTCGCAACCCTGGGAATGTAAACAACCTGACCAACGCCATCAGGATCAATGGGGACTGGGTCGTAATCTCCAATGTTAAGGTACAGGAAGCGCAATTCGCGGGAGTCTATATCAGCGATAATGCCGACCACAACACCGTGCTAAACATTGAAGCGACGCAGGTGGGCGAAGGTGTCAATGTTCACGGCAGATTTAATAGAATCCTGGGAAATTACATTCATGATTTGACTATGGTCAAAAATACTGAGGGTGGTAATGATGATTATGGCGCTGTCGGAGTCTGGCTTTTCAACTCTGATAATGAAGTGGCATACAACCGGCTGATCAATTTGCGTGCCCCAAGTTTTGATTACGGTGAAGATGGTGGCGCGGTGGAGTTCTTCAAGGATGTCAGCAATTCATTCATCCATCATAACTACGTATTCAATTCCAAGGGTTTCATAGAAATTGGAGGCGGCTCAGCGATTGACAATGTCATCTCCTACAACCTTGTAATTAATAGTGGCAGAACCATAGGCGTCCATCTTGGCGGCAAATTTAATAGCGACCTGCGCAATTTAATATTTGAGAATAATACCGTGATTGATACATCCGAAGCGGGATATCCCGCCGCCATTAACTTCTGGTTTGGAAGCCCAACCCCTGAAATGCTCATTGTTCGAAATAATATCTTTTATCTAAAAAACTACGAAACGTTGGTCTATTCCGCAGAGGGTGGAGAAGACTTTGTTCATGAAAACAACTTGTATTATATGCAAAATGTGGAGCTTGGAATAACGCCTGGCGTGGGTGAAATTGAAGATGATCCGGGGTTTGTCAATCTAGCCTGTGGAGATTTTCGGTTGAGTGAAGATAGCCCTGCCCGTGATGTAGGTTTGGACTTGGGTTACCAGTACGACTTTTCGGGCAATTCTGTTCCTTATGGAAACTCAACTGATCTGGGAGCTTTCGAGTATCAAGGTAATTGATCAACTTGCCTTCAAGCGATTTATGTAGTCCATCAAAGAGAGAGCATCTAAATCGCCGGTGATGCACAGTGCAGACATATACCCATCTGGCCATGGCCACAGACGAATAAGTGGCATTTCGATGCTTCGATCATATCCACAATGGCAGCCTCGGTAGTGAATTTTTCCAAAGTTTCAATAGTTATGTAAATGGAACATTGATTGGCGGTGGCTGATCTGTCAAGAATGTAGCCCTGGTTTTCCAGCTTTTCCACTAACCAGTCCGGTATGATTGGATCGACACCGATGAATGGACGAGAGACGTCTGAAATAATAAATTCTCTCCCCAATAAGCGGTGATACTTCCTGGACCAGGTGATTGAGTCAGGCAGATCTATGTTTTTAACTAGCCACCTTGCTCTTGATGATTCAGGTAAGGTTACGTAGATACTGCCATTCGGTAAATTTTTCAGACCTATTTTGAGATTTGATTTTTCCCACCACCAATCTGAAATTTCGTGCAGACGGGCAACCCAAACTTTTGGCTTATAGGCTCTGGCAATTTTGAGCAACTCTGAGAATGGCTGCTGGCAGTAAGCAGCCAGCTCTGGATGGAACATTAAGTTGAATATTTCTCCATTTTGATAGGTTTTTTCCAGGATGGAAATCCAGACTTTCGCCAGGTTTTCCTGGCTGTAACCCAAACCGTCTTTCAGTTGCAAATCATCTGGTACACTGACCGGAATTTCCACCAGACCGGATTGAATCCACGGCAGGCAGCGTAGATCGCTTGCATCTTTGGCGTTGTAAAACCGTCCGATGGTTTCAAATACGACTGGGTCGTAATCCCCGCCTTTTAATTCTTCCAAATTCCAGCGGATGGCTTTGTTGCTGCTATACCTAAATAACCCTACAGGCAGGGCGCCCAACAAAGCATCGCTGCTGCTTAAATATGGGCATCGGAACCCTTTTGCTGCGATCCCATTCTCTTGATAGACCTCAAACGCACGCTGGAGTTGTTTCGCTGCGTTTTTTGGACTGTAGGTATTCAGATCGACATGATTGTAACCATGCACGGCAATTTCCGCCCCGCGCGCCTGCAGGCTGCGGAAATAGTCCGGGTGAGCTTCAATGACACGACCGGGAACTGGAAATGTGGGTGAACAACCGAATTGAACGAAGCTGTCCATCAGCGCATCAATCCTTTGGATCGCCTTATTCGGGGAAACTCCGTAATGTTCCATCAGGCTGCGACCACGCTGCAGCATGAACATGGGGCTGCGTTTCTTGATCCATGAAAAAAGATTCATTCAGACTCCAAAGCACCTTTAAGCATAGCGGTATAATACCTCCCCTGCAAGACGGCAGACCCAAAGCGGTGAATTTTTGATCACCTTTTCAAGCATATTCATGATCCAGGCTGGTCTCTCGGTTGGAATTTCTGGTGCATAACTGTAGACAAGTTCGGTTTCTTCGCTGCCCCAACGTGATTTAAAATGACGTAAACCAGCATTATCCAGATCGGTGCGGCCAAAATCCAGGGATGTATATCCATGTTCGCAGCCCCATTTGATAACTTCATGGAAGATGAGATCGTTGGGGCGTAGGTGTAGATACTTCGGGTCTGAAGCGCCATATTTGTAGATGATGTTTTTATTCCAGGTGAGAAAAACAGCCGCAGCCAGGCATTTTTCACCCTGATATGCGCTAATAACAAAACCCATTTCTTTTGACAGGATCAATGACTGGAGATGGTGAAAAAACCTGAAGGGTTGAATGGGGACTCCTTGTTTGTGGCGGGTTAAGAGGTGCAGTAGATAGAACTCCTTAATGTGCTGCATATCATTGTGAATTTCCACTCGGACGTTATGTTTTTGGGCAGAGCGGGCGTTGCGCTTGCTGCTGGGGTGGATCAGTTTACGATTCTCCTCAAAGTCCTCGTGTAGAGCAAGTTTGTGTATAACAAAGCTGTTTTTTGCCAATATACCTTTTGCAAGTGGATAAGGCCATCTTAGCTCAATGGTATTTTGTCTGTGTTGTTGGATAAAACCTATAAGTTCGTTTGAGAACCCAACTTTATCCTGCTCATCGTTAAATAAGAATGGACAGTGGTCGGTAAAGGGAAGCGACACCCAGGAAGTCTTTCCCCGCAGATTACGTTTCATGATTGGAATGCCAGCCGATACCTTGCCTGCTTTGTCGAATCTAACCAGGGCTAATGGACGCATCTGGTAAGTCTCCTGCATCAGCCTGCTCCATTCCGGATTGTGGAAGATAATGGCCTCGCTATGGCCATAAATAAAGTCTTTCCATCTGGCATCGGTGATTTCCAATAACTCAAGCATGATCGCTATTTATTCCCCAATCCTATTCTTCCGGATTCAAAAAGTGGATGACCCCATCTTTAATTGGATAGAATTTACCACATCCCTCGCATTTAAATCCAACTGAACTGGTTTTCAACTCAGCGTGGCAATTTGGACACCGGATCAGCTTATCGAAAGGTAAATCTGGGGCTTGAACTTTCGGCCCGGAATTTTGTGCGTCACAAAAGATCCATGGCGCCCAGGCTAGCGAAGCCGTCAGTCCCGCGAAGATTTCTCCCGGTGGTATTTGTTTCCCCAAACGTCCCAACTTGCCCGCGATCTTATCTATGATTCCGGCACCTTTTTCGCTATAACCGGCAAATCCAACTTCTCTTAATACATCATGCACAAAGCGAGGATGGTGCATGAAGAACACATCCCAAACCCAGTTTGTTTCATATTCAAATGGATTATATGGATTCTTGCCGATCATCCAGCGGGCAATCCTTTCGATATTCTTCTTGTTGCAATATGAGAATAGCAAATTCCCGCCGCTGCACAGTAATCGATTAAACTCGCTTAATACAACTTTTGAGTCTGGAAGATGATGGAACACACGCACCATCATCACCTGGTCGAAGACTGAATCGATGAATGGGGTCTGGGTGAGATCGCAACGGATGCAAATTGCACGCCCGCCAGACTTTTGATAAGCCTGCTGTAACAGGGATGCAGAACTATCCAACAGAATGATCTCTTCGCACTCATTTTGGTAACGATCTAATAATCGGCCGTAACCGCAGCCTATATCGATCATTCGTTTGGCGGGGAGGTGAAGCATTTTTTTGACAAGGATTTGCTCCAATTCATCCAGCTTTAATTGCTGGGTTCCTTTCCAAAACCCCTGATAATCTGCATTTTCATACAGTTCATATTCTTTGGTGTCCTTGCCTACCTCTAAATGGATCATTAACTTCTCCCGTCTTTAAATCAAGACCTTACGGAATTTGACGTTTTTGTTCCTGGTTTTTCTAAAGCATAAGATCGGTTCAGATGCCCAGCGCGGGGATAACCTATAAAGAGTGGACATCCCGGTTTTGAACAAGAATGCTTTCAGTTTCGATCTCTCTTTCAGGTCGAGGTAGTTGCTGCTCATCTTGGGAGTTGGGAGATAAACAGCTTCGGGTGTAAATCCGAACTGCGGGATGTATTCCATGAAAGTTTGATAGGTGAAATAGCGAACATGAGCATAGAATTCGTATTTCATGGATGGATTTAATGGATTATGGAAGGTACGTCCAGTCAACACGACAGGCAGTAAGTAAAGCATACTGGCGTAGTTTGGCGCTGAAAGATAAAAACAACCTTCATCGTCCAGAATACGATAGATCTCTTTGACGAATTCATCCACCTGGATGACATGCTCGATCGTAGCCAGCGCGATGACCGCGTTGAATGAACTACTGGTGTAAGGAAATCCAATACCATCGTTGTCGATGGAGTATCGGGTTGCAGGCAAATTCTGCTGTCTTAAATTCTTTAAGCAAGTCGGGGAAAGATCGTTGCAAAACATTTTTCCGGGATAATTATCCTGAATTCGCTTTGCGGCGTATCCAACTCCAGCGGCAACATCCAAAATCCTGTCATGCTGACGATCTTCAAACACATCCGGGAATGCGCGATGACGTTCATGCAGGTAAGGCTTTTCTTCGACCCCGGCATTGATCAGGCGTCCTTCTTCCAAATTTATGGCATCATTTCTCATTTTCATTACCTCTATAATGTTCTTTGATGAGTAATTGCATCTCGGACCAGTGAGTTGAACCGCATAAAAAATGGTTTTATGTCCATCGGATCATAAATAGCATTCACATGATTCGTTATGTAAGGTTTGATAAATTCTATTATCGAATACTTTCCTTTCACAATAAGCGGCAGATAGTAGGCAGCGTCCCGGGCAAAATCAATCCAATACTTGCCTTCTTCATATTGGAGCTGGGATGGGATTTCGTTGTAAACTAGGTGTCGGAAATGCAGCAACGGAAAGTTCAATCCACAGCGAACAGCCAGATAACCGGATAGGTTATGTCGGCCGTTAACCTCCATCAACTTATACACTCCATCCCGTGGATCACGTTTGAATTCTGTGCAGGCATAACCGTAGAAACCCAATCCTTCTATGATCTTGCGACCGACATCATAAACCTCCGGTGTTGCTGAACTGTATGCCACACATGGAGAACCTAGATTGGGCGGGGCGTTGCGCAATTTCTTCGCGGTAAACTCTACAACCACCTTGCCGTCAATGGAGTAGGAGTTGTAATTTACTCCGTCAGTATCTTCGCCTGGTATGTATTCCTGCAAGACAACCTCCAGGTCAGCTTCCGCTGCCTGACGATAGGCAGTCATTAACTCATCCAGATTATCTACGAGCGCCATTTTTCGATGGAATTTGCTGAAATACAGGTGGCTTTGGGACGGTTTTACCAGGAATGGAAAAACTGCTTTTTGAGCGTATTCTTCAACTTCTGCTTCAGATTGAGGCAGGAGTGTTTTGGGGGATGGAACGCCGTACTTCTCGGCAATCGCGTAGGTTCGTTTTTTATCGATGGTCAATTCAACGATCGACCAGTCCGGGCAGGCGACGATGAAATGTCTTGAGAGTTCAGCCTTGATCATCGATACAGCTTTTAAAGCAGGGTCTGATGCGGGAAAAATGACAGCACCGGGATATGTGGCTGCTAGTCCGACCAGCAGATCTTTGAAATTGTCCAACTCTGTTTCCGGGTTGGGGGAATCGATCACCCTGGTTGCAGAATTTGAAGCTCGCCCCATATCATCCGCATCGTAGCTGATGAAAATTCGCTCAATATCCTGGTCTTTAAATGCCCGCATCACGGCCAACCCCATGGTGTGGGCGCCGACGATCATTACTGCAGGCATTTTTTCGGTTTTACTCATTCCTACCCGCCCCATTTTCAAGAACTTTGTAATAGAAGGACTCGAGCCTTTCAATCAAATTGTTCCAATTGAATTGTGTCTTGGCCAATTGCAGAGCGTTTTCACCCATTTTTTTTGCCAGGTCGGGGTCATTGAGCAAAGTCAATGTCTTTTCCGCAAAATCAGCAGGAGTACATTCGGCCATCAAACCTATGGGGTTTTCTTGAAAGACCGGTTCAATATCCCCGGCAGGGTTGGTCACGGTTGGCCGGGCGAGTGACATATACAATCCGATCTTATTTGGCCATCGGCCGATGTTATAAATAGTAGGTGGAAAAGGCAGCATAAACACATTAGCGGCACCCAGGCACCAGGATAATTCATCAATTGGTAGAAATCCCGGCAGAATTAAATTATCGAAGACGCCGGCTCCTCTGGCTGAATTGAGAATCTTTTCACTTGCCTGACCGGTAACGATTAGGCGGATTTCAGGCAACTTGTTCTTTATAACTGCTAGAGTTTCAAAGACAATTTCCATATCCAGGTGAGAATCTCCGCTGGTAAAACCCAAAATGGGTATATCTTTGGGATAGCCCATATGGGTACGGCATTCGTCCATCGATCTTGCTGGGTACAATTCCGGGATGGTTCCGCCTGGAATGTAGCAGATCTTTTCCATCGGAATTCCCAGCTTATTTGCGCGTTCGCCCAGCGCCTTTGAGATCACGGTCGTACCGTCCGCCTTGTTTCGGAATGCCTCTTCGTAATATGTCTCCATTGGACCAAACAAAACCTGATACCAGCGTGGCCGCAGCACATCAATAATGCCGCCTCGCCCGAACCAGTCGTTCCAATCTGTGATCAGGGGCAGCTTTTGACGTTGTGACACACTCAAAGCGGGATAAATGGAATTCGGTCTGGTTTCAAAACAGTGCACCAGGTCGTACCGCTCTTTATCTCTGCGTAAGAAGACTTCTTTGTTCAGCATATTCCATATATCCCAACCGGAGCGTAGTTTTCCCCATAGCAGGTCAGGTATTTCTACGATCCTCAATCCATCTGCGCCGGATTGTGTAATCCCAAATCGTTTTGTGTTGGCTGTAACCACCAGGGTGACTTTATGACCGCGTTTCACAAGGTGCTCAGCCATGACCAGTGACCGCCCGCGCAGGCGGTAGCGGCGATGATGTGTGATCATTAATACATTCAATGGTTTAGCCATGTTGTGTTTCCTCTAACAGCCGGGAATAAACGTTTTGATATTCAGCAACCATGCTATCCGTTGAATAATGGTCACAAACATTCTTATACGCAGCTTTTACAACATTTCGCATGACATCCGGGTTCTCAATAAGAAATACCATTTCCTTCTGTAAATCCGGGATTGAACCAGGCGGGATGATACACCCTGTCACATGATGAACCAACACTTCATCCGCTGCGCCAACCCTGGTGGTGATCACTGGCCGTCGCGCTGCCATTGCCTCTAAAATACTCAGAGAGAGGCCTTCGTTGTCGGAAGGTTGGACGTATATATCCATCGCAGCAAGCATGAATGGCATGTCTTTGCGAAATCCAGCCCAGATGACGGCGTCTGATATTCCAAGTTCACCCGCCAAATGTACAAGTTGGTCTTTCATGTGCCCTTCGCCGAGGATGAGAAGTTTGCTGTCGGGGTATTTCTGATGGACAGATTGGAATGCAAATAGGAGCAGATCGATGCGTTTTACTTGGTCCAATCGGCCGGCAAAACCAAATACAATGGATGTTAGCGGAATATTCAATTCTTGCCTGGCATCGTCACGGTGAGAAACATCTGCAAATTTTGCCAGAGGAATACCGTTGGGTATGGCAGTAACGTGGGCTTTGTTCAGCCATGGTAGGCGGGCGATCTCTTTTCCCATCGTTTTGCTAACCGGCATCAGGTGATCAGCCATGTAAAGGCTGACGTAATCAATTATTGCGTAGATTAGACCCCAACGGCGATCTTTGACCCTGGTCAACAATGCTTTGTTACAACATGTTTTGGCCGGGATTGGACTGAAATACCGGATAACGCCCGCCAGCCATCTATGGTTGATCGAGGCGTGTGGGTGTGCAGAATATCAATCTGGTACTTTATCAGATCTTCACGGAGGCAGGCTTTTCCATCTTTCCCGGAATAATCCAGCATTACTGCGCCTGCATTTTGAAGAGAATCGCTCATCTCGCCCCAGCCAGCTAGAGAACCTACATACCAGGTAAAGTTCGCATTGCTGGACAAGCAAATGATCTCCAATATGATTCGAGAAATGCTCGAATCGGAGACATTATTTACAAGATGCAGGATCGCAATTTTTTTCAATTCGTTTATCCTAATATATGCCACATGCGTATAAGAGAAGATGTAAGGTTTTGGATATTCGGTTCTGAGCCGGCAGGCAAAGCCCAATTTCCATACTTGGCAGCATTCTTTAGCAGGGCAGGATCAGCTTTATTTGAGATCGATAAATTCCAGAAAAGGGCTGGGATGGCGCCATACAAAGCCTGGAAGGGGGTCGGATCTGGGAGAATATCCCCAGATAGTTTCCTGAATTTATTTTGTTGCCAGCCCTCCTGGCGCGTAAACCCAGGATCAGATTCTCATATAGATGATCGAGGAAATGGAGCGATCCGAGCTGATAGAGTAATGGAATCGAGGCGCAGCAAGCCTTGATGATGTCCGAGGTCGAAACAATATCCGAACCTGTCAATTCAGCTAGCACTTTGCGGGTCAACTTAATTGAGAAGTCTAGGGCTGCTTCTACTGGGATAGTCATTCCCAGCTGAGGCTCTAACTTAATAGTGACCGATTTCTGATAGTAACCCAGAAATTCCTGGTTAAAATTGTTTTTATGTATTGCCTCAAAGTCAATTTCAAAACGTTTTGCCCGTTTCTGGTAGGAATAATGATATCCACCGTGTTTAAGCAGCAGAGCATCACCACAGGACAGGAACAGTTTTGCCAGGGTTGTTTGTTTCTCCGCATCCGGTCGTCCTTCAAGCCACGCTTCCACGACCGCCATCATCCGATTGATGATCAGGCGGATGCCTTCGCTTAAAGGGATTTGGGAGGGATCAATGGCATTTTCAGCAAGGTCGAAATCGCCATAAAATATTTGAGACCCGGCTTTGAGCTCATACATACCGATCGTTGCCTGAGGCTTTCCAAAGGAGAGGTTGCGGGAGCGGTTGTTATGTATTCGTGTGGGTGTATTCCAGAATAGCGAGACCTCCAGTGGGATTTTACCTGCCACTTCGCGCGTGATTTGATCCACCTTCAGGCGGGCAGCCGGGTTGGGGCTTATGAGGCACACTTCGTAATCAGAAATGAAGTGTGGAACACCTTTTTCCAAATGAACCGCACCCTCGCCGCGCCCAAAACTGCCCGCCAGGAGCATGGCAACCGGTTCGATTTGCTTTAATGTGGCATCCCGTATAACGGCCAGATGATCTTCGATCACCTGGTCAATGACTGGATCGGCCACAACGGTAAATTTACCCATCAATTATTCCAGATCACCTTTCCGTCCAGTCCTTCTGGGATGGGCAGACCGAATACATCCATTGTCGAGGGCAGGATATCCACCAGCCGGACTTTATCAATATCCGGAGAGATCTCGCGCGAACTTAAGAATATCCCGTCACAACCTTCGTAAGCCGGCAAATATCCGTGGATGGATTTTTGCCGCAGCCCGAAACCAAAGATCGTCTTGGAAAAAGCGCTGCCTTTGTCGAGGTAGAAAATGAGATCGCCAAAACGGTTGTCCTCCAGGCGGACGTGGTTTTCACGCATCTCTTCATCGGTAAGGATATGGCCTTTGTCAATGGTTTTAAGGATCTTTTCCACATGTTGTCGCTCGTCGTCGTTTTTGAAGTAGAAGCGGGCAAAGTTGATGTCGATCATATGCAGATAATTGTTCAGGTTATCGCCAGCTTTCTTGAAGATGTCATAAATATCTATCTTTCCATCCAGCTTTACATGCCCATGATCCGACCAGACCATAATCTCATAGCCACCGGCGATGCGTTCCACTTCCTTGCATTTGCGCTCAACGATCTTGTCAAATTCCTTCAATTTTTCGATTACGTCTGGGTTCTCCTGTGTGAGGTGGTGGGATAGCGCATCCACGTCTCCTATAAACAGGTAGGTCCAGGGCTTAACATCCTTGATTTCATACTCATGCACCACGCGGGACGTATCGATGACATGCGGCACCATACCTACCACATCGTATGGCACATCATTTTTCCGAAGGTGTTCGAAGATGGATGGGCAGTTTTCAATGTAATTATCCTCATCCCAATATTTCTTTTCTGATACATCGATGCTTGGCCAATATTTCAACGGCAAATTAAACAGTCTGGGAATACCCCAATAGGATGTCAGTTTGGATTGGCTGGATGTTAACTTGTGGATCACCAGCCAGCCCGGGATGTTGTTACCCAGGAACTTGAAGGGGATATTCTTCAGCCATTTGAATGGCGATGTCTCCTTTCCATACTGCCATAGGAACCAAAGCTTATGCCTGTCTGGATATACGCCTGTGTACATGGACGCATGACAGGTGATCGAATATCCCAGCAGGGTTTCCAGGCGCCTGTGATGTTTAATGGAATTAAGAAAAGGCATATGCTGCAAGCTTTCGGGTTTAAGCCCGTCAAAAAATATACTGATAAGAGGTTTCATTCGATTATCTCCTGATTGAGTGTTTCATTGTTCTTTGATAAATTTCAATGGTTTGCGTGGCGATTCTATCCCAATTGAATTCAGTTTGATTCTTCTTTAGGATGGTGTTGGATATTCGCTGCTGACCTTCAATCGTTTTCATTTTGTTCAGCATCATTACAATGCCATCCGATAATGCTTCGGGGTTTTTAGGGTCAACCAGCATGCCGGTTTTTCCGTCGTCGATATATTCGGGCAGGCCGCCAACATTGGTTGCAACAACGGGCTTCCAAAAGGCGTATGCAGTCATCACAACTCCGGATTGTGTGGCATCTGTGTAAGGACATACAACCACCGCGGCTTGCTGAAAAAGTTCTGCCAGGTGGCTATTGGGAATGTACTCCTCGATGATGGTGAACTTCCCGCCGTTGGAAAGTCTCGGCAGGGGTGGTAATTTATAGCCCGGGATCGGTCTCCCAGCGATAACGAAATGCGCATCCGAGACCTTCTTACTAACCAGAGGAGCAGATTGAAGTAGAGTCTCAATTCCTTTATATGGAGAAAGACGGCCGAAGAATAGGATCATCTTCTGGTCGACAGGTTTCAATTCCTCGAGGTAAGACCGATAGAGGGCGTATTCTCCCAGTTGTGTATATTCAATTTTTTCAGTTGAAACACCGTAATCCTTGCAAAACTGTGGAACCTGGACATGGTTGTGGAAAATAAATCGGTCGGCGAGAGAATATGTGAACCTGCGAATGATACGCTTCTTGATGGGTGATTCGCCCGTGTGAGGCTGAGGATCATGAACAGTGACCACCAACGGCGCGATTCTTCGCAGAAATATCTGGGCCCACAGCAATCGGCCGGAAGTCGTCTCAAAATGAATGATATCCGGACTGAGATCCTTTAACCACTTGATAATAGCAAAACCAGTTTTGATACTGCGAGGGTTCAACCCGCTTTTTCCGCCAAATGCTGCCATTTGAAAACTGGCTGCATCCTTCCATGTGTCCCGTAAGGGTTCAGGGAAGTTAACAAGGACAGGTTTGGCTGGTGACAGTCCATCCGCAATATCTTGCGGTTGGTTCTCAAACAGGCTGGAGCGCCATGAATTGTTGGTGATCTGCATCACCATGTGCAGTTCCACCTGAGAGGCAATCGCATCAGAATAACTGAGGGATACATCAAGGAGGGCGGGCAAGGTGAAGTAGGCTATTCGCATCATGGCTACCTGATTTGATACCTTTTCCACAGTTGCAGCCAACCGCCGCTTTCAATGACCGCCAGCAGGAACCAGCTTGCCAAAAAAATTAAGGAAGATATGGTGATGCTGATAAAAATGTTCGTATCTGCGCTAATCCCGAAAGCCAGGAATAGACCCATCGCCAGGCTGGCGATCATTGGTTTCCAAAGTGTTCTTTCGTAATGAATTCGCCCGGTGACGTTCCAGGTGAAGATGATGTGCAAAGCTAGATCAACCACCCCGATGATCAGGCTAACGTAGGCCGCGCCGATCGATCTGCCAGAGGGAATAAACACAAAAGAGAGGATTAAAGTGAGGATGGCTTCAAAAATGAGTATGTTCAGCAAAGTCCGTTCGCGTTGGCTGGCCATGAGCAGCCGTCCAAGTATGGCTGTTATGGCGCGGGAGATCAGGATCCACACCATGATTTGCAACACAAGGGTCGATTCTGCAAATTCTATTTTTCCGTACAGCAGTAGCAAAGCCGGCTCAGCGAAGAAAAAGAGCAGGACAGTCAGCGGCAGAGTAAAGGTCAAGAGTATCTCTAAAAGCCGTTCAGAGATTTGCCTGAACCCGTCGGCGCCAGTTTCGAAACGGAAAACCATGCGCGGGAAAAGACTCATGACTGTGCTCTGCCCGACCATTAATACCGGCGCCATTAATTGGTTGGCAGCGTTAAGCAACCCCACTTCGATCTCTCCTGCAGATTTTGATAGAAATAGCGGCAGAATGGAGCCTGTGACCGCGATCACAGTCTGCAACCCCAGGAAAGTGATGGAAGACTTGCTGATCTTCCAGAGCAACACTCTGTCAATCTTCCAAACGGGACGAGTAACATTTTTGGCGATCAGGTACCATTCAAAGATCATTGTGGCTGTATATGAGACAATGAAGAGCATTCCAACCCAGACCAGGCTGAATCCATTTGTGAGTAATAAGAAAGCAGCCAAGCCTCTTAAGATACTGATGGGCACATTTGCCATCGTAATGAAGCGGATCTGCTCGTGCGATTGCAGGATGGCTTCGCTGACGGCAGTAATTGAATAAGGAATGAGTCCCAGCGAGATAATAATGATGATCATCACTGTATCGCGTGAGTAATTCATGATCACGAGGAAAAGCCCCATCAATACCAATGCCGCGACGGAAGTTACCAGGGCTACCAGGCTTCCATTGACCAGGTATTCTCCGCTGCGGGCTTTATCTTTGGCGACATCACGCACCAATAGTATCTTTAACCCAACCGGAGCCAGGCTTTGCAGCAGATAGAAGATTGTGAGAGTAAGCGACATCTGCCCAAATTCATAGGGTCCCAGGTAACGGGCGATCAGGGCATACACTACGAATGTGATAGCACGGTTCACCATGTCATTGGTGATCAAAGAGACGGTATTGGTAATTAACCGAAACAGTTTTTGTTTCGGGCTGACGGACGGATTATTTTGCATCTGCAATGTCTCCGCGGGAAAGTCTTTCCATGGCTGCCAGAAGGGCGGCAGCTATCCATAATGCCTGAATCTCTGACCTGGCATCGAAGATCTCGACCATCATGTGCGTCATTTGGCCAGCGATGGCAGCCGCGAACCCCAGGGATAAATAGGAGAAAACAGCGATATCGCGAGTCCAGGTTTTCCAGCCGCGCCAGATCGTGAAGCCCAGGAAACCGATAAATGAGAGAATGCCTCCCAGACCGGTCTCAGCCCACACTAGTAGGAACTTGTTATGGACAACATATAGGAATCCCTGACCAATTTCTGGCACAAGATAATTTCTAATGTTCATCGCATAATTATTTGCGCCAACACCGAGGAATGGATGATCAATGATCATACGCCATGCAATTTTCATAAGTGGAATTCTTGCCAGCGCTGCATTCTCGCGGAGGCCAATAAATTGATCCAGGGTAAATCCGCCGAAGGTTAATACGGCAGTTGCAATGAACAAAACAAAAAAAGCAAGCCAGGGAGCGATTCTTCCCCGGATCCAGATCATTAGCCCAAACAGGGCGATTGAGATGGCGAATGCGAGCATTCCACCGCGGGAAATGGTCAGAGCCAGGCCGATCATCCCGAAAAACGTAGCTGCCAGCGCCAGATACTTTATCCAGCGGTCGGTTTTTGTGAAGATCAATGAAATGGAAGGTGCAAGCAGAAGCGAAAAATATCCGGCGGCGGTATTTGGCGAACCTAGGGTGCCCGCCATTCGTCCGGCATTATTGACAGTGACGATCCCTGCGACGTTGATTTCCAATCCGAGAAGACGTTGGGCTATTGATATACCGCCTTCCACGAATAATGTAACCATGAGAATCACCATGATAAACAGAACATCACCGCGCGAAGTGATTGTGCTGGACAAATAAACATACAACATGAATACCTGTGCCAGGAAGAAAATTTGAAACAACGCCCCAACGGTATCAATTGCCAGAATAGCGGATAGACAAGTAAAAGCTATGTATAAGACCAGCGGGATATTTTCAAGAAATAGCAAGCGGGGTTGCTTTCTTCTCAGAGCCAATTCCTGTCCAAAATAAACCAGGATCAGGCCGAGCAACGCCATGGTCGTGACTGAAATGATCCAGCCTTCCCGCATACCAAGCGACGAGTTTTGAACCCGCGCTCCCAAATAGATATCCCAACGCAGGGGAATATCTATCAGGATCACTGCCAGAAGGACGTGTTTGAGATTTCCGACAAGCAACAATCCGCAAAGCCCTGCAACACCCAGAACCGCCAGTATGCCAATTCTCCCAGGTAGATATGGGCGGATAACGATCACCCCTGCAATTAATAGGCTGAATCCTAAAATTGCCGCTGCCCGAGGAGCGAAGTATTCGACGGTTTGCCGTGTGATTGCGGGGATGGTCAGGCGGTTATTGGGAGCCATAATGTATGACTATCCTCATTTCGGTGCCCGCCGGAACGGAAACATCCAGGGTCAGCAGGTTGTTGTTGATGGCGTATGGAAAGTCATAACCATTTACACTTACCTTTGTTACAGGTGTGGTTTTGCTTTCCGGATGGGAGATATGCATAATTTTTTCATCCGGGCTATCGTTTGTAAGAATTAGTTCCGGTGCATACATCTTGATACTTAATGTGCCATCGTCATTGGCTTTTTTGGAATACAGGTGGCTGGCAATGTGCCCCAGGCTTCGCCAACTGATATTGCCATTTGCCTGGTTGATCTGATCCGCAATCGGGGCAAACGCATCCATGCCGCCAGCAAACATACTTCTGTCAGATGGAAAGGTATAAAACAATACAGGTTTGCCAATGAATAGGTCAAGGTACGATGCAAAGAGGGCTGGTTGGTAAGATTGGCTGGGTTCAGGCAGCCTTCTAAGGAAGTTTGGGAAACCTGCATAATTGTTGATCGCCGGATACATCCCATAATCCCAGATCGTTGGCCGGGATGCACCCAAAGGAGTATCGAGCACATTGATGGTCGCCAGGTAGCCCTTCTGCTTAAGCAGCTCAAAAGCGCTTTCGGGGCTGATTCCGCCCGGGAAGATCATAATTGGATCAGTAGCAAACCTCGTAAAGCTCTCAAACAGCTTCATGCGTGATAATCCCTCAGAAACTGCCAGGTCGAGATCTCCAGTGGTGCGAGTTGGCATAAGAAGTGGGTCGTCAACGGTATTAGAATCCGAGTTTTCCAGGTAGAACTCATACCCTCTTCCGGTATTGCCGTACTGCGCAATCGATAAAAGGTCGGGGTTTGACAGGAAGAGCGAAATCACGTTCGGTTGAGCCATTTTCCAATCGGCAGGAATAATGGCCACCGTCGTGTGAAAATGGCTGGTCTTCATTGATTCAACCAGGGCTGAATAATTGATGCTTTGATAGGGTTCGATGAGGATGCCTTCATCAATGGTTAGATTGGCGTAATTGGCATTGCTGTGCCACAATTCATCGCCATAGGTGAATCGCATGGTCATCATAAGTGGGACGATCTGCGAAAAGCTCGCAGCGCTGTAGTAGATATCCCACAGGGGCAGCTTATCAATGGATTGACCAATTTCGCTGGTGTCGATGAAAATTCTGCCGGAAGTCGGGTTTTCGTCCGGCTTTAACATCGAGAATACGGCATATGACCTGTCATCTTCGTCCGTGGATGAGATGATTGGGGTGATGTTGGCATCTTCTGTCATCTTCAATTCGTAGGTATCCAGGAGGCCGCTCTGGTTAGAGATGACTTCCAAACCCGTTAGTTCAAAGGTGAGCTCGGGAAAGTCCTCAGAAATTTGCCAATCTTTGGTTAAATCAATGGGCTGGGCAATTTCAGCAATCGTTCCATTTGAGAATAATGCCATGGAACTTGCCCAACTGGATGTGTTGATTTTTCCCAGGTAAAGATTGACCCCGTATGTTTTTATAAGGTCCACGAGCATTTTTACATCCCGATCACCCATGGTTCTGAAACGTGTATCTAGCAGGCGGGCATCCAATCCTATGAGTTTGTAAGGTTTCCCCTCTTCATCGAAGAATTGGTCTGGGTTGATCGCCCCTAATCTGGTAACTTCGATCTTTTTGCAACCCAGACCATAGTACTGCGCGATCAAACAAAAATTTACACTGAATGGAGATTGTCTTTCCGGGTTATATAAGAGGACGACATCATCCATCTCATTGACTTCGGACGGTGCTGGGTTTAGAGCCAGTTGAGGCGTGGGGGTTTCCGTCTTTCGGGTGTACAAGTTGAAAGTTGGCAGGGCGGATTCCTGCGATGCTGCCACACCGATAGCCAGCTCAGAAGAGTCAATGATCTTTGGAGCCTTTCCCGGATTGTTGCGTACATAAATGACAAGCAAAATCGCAGCTCCAAAAAGAACACTGAATAACAATGTCGCAAAGAATTCACCCTTTCGCATTAAGCCTTCACCTTGGTTTCTATTGTGCTATTTGTTGTAAAAAGCTTTGATTGCTGTGCCAATTGAGGAAATCTCATCCTCTGTTAGTTCAGCAAACATGGGCAGTGAGAGAATCTCCCCCGTTGCCTTTTCAGTTTCGGGAAAATCTCCTTTTTTATATCCCAGGAATTGCACTGCTTTTTGCAAGTGGTTCGGTATTGGGTAATGAATCCCGGTGTATATGCCCAATTCTTTGAGATATGCTTGAAGCTCATCGCGCAGTGGAACTTTAATCACATACAGGTGATAAATATGCTTATAACCTTTTTTAACTGTCGGCAAGGTTACAGGTGCATCCTTTAAAACCAACTGATACTGTTCAGCATGTTTTACCCTGGCAGCATTCCAGTCAGCAAGATGAGGCAGTTTCACACGACAGACAAGCGCCTGGATTTCATCCAGCCGGCCATTCATACCAATCATGTCATGGTGGTATCTCTTTTCAGAGCCATGATCGCGGATCATTCGGCAACGGCGGGCGATCTCATCATCATTGGTGGTGATGAACCCTCCCTCGCCATAGGCGCCCAGGTTCTTGGAAAAATAAAAGGAGAATGCAGCGGCATCGCCAGTGCTGCCGGCTTTATTGCCGCGGGAGGATGAGCCGTGTGCCTGGCAGGCATCTTCAATGATGCGAAGTTTGTGTCTTTTGGCTATATCGAGCAAGGCAGCCATATCAACCATTTGCCCATACAAATGCACCGGCAGGATGGCTTTGGTGCGGTGTGTAATTTTTTCCTCCACTAGATCTACATCCATAAGGTAAGTATTAGGGTCGATATCCACAAAAACCGGTTTGGCGCCGACCAGCAGAATTGCCTCAACAGATGCAATGAAGGTGTGCGACACAGTGATCACTTCATCGCCCGGGCCAATGTCCATTGCGCGCATGATGATCTGAAGCGCTGCAGTGCCATCACTGACACCTATTCCGTGCTTTGCTCCACAGAACTCAGAGAACTCTGTTTCCAAAGCTCGAACGTTCTCCCCCAAAAATAGCTGCATACCATCCAGTATGCCGGCGATTCCTGAAAGGATCTCTTCTTTATACGGCGCATATTGTTTCTTAAGGTCAACAAATTGGATGGGTGACATGGCACAATCCTTTCATGCTCAATGATATTGGTTATGGTTATTATTTTTCTACTGGTCGAACAACCTTTGCCGGAACACCGGCGACGATCGTTTTTGGCGGCACATCCTTCGTGACGACACATCCAGCGCCAACAATCGCTCCCTCGCCGACTGTTACACCGCAGAGGATGGTGGCATTGCTGCCAATCGAGGCGCCTTTTTTGATCAAGGTTGGTACCACGCCCCAATCTGCTTCGGACTGAGGTTTGCCATCCAATGTAGAGGCACGCGGATATTTGTCATTGATGAACATGACGCCATGACCGATAAACACATCATCTTCAACTGTCACACCCTCGCAGATAAAACTGTGGCTGGAAACTTTGACGCGCTTGCCGATGTGGGCGCCTTTTTGAATTTCAACAAAAGCGCCTACCCGGCTTTCATCGCCGATCTCGCAGCCATACAGGTTCACAAAGGCATAGATGCGGACGTTTTCACCCAATTTCACATCTGCGGTAATTCGGGAGTAATCTGCTGCTACCATTCCAGAAACTCCTTGTGGCCGGAATTAAGCAGAGAGTTTTGGGCGGCTTCCAATATTTTTACAACTCGCAACCCTTCTTCCCCGCTTGTATTCGATTGTTTCTTCTGTTGGATGCAATCAATAAAGTGTTGGCATTCCTGCTTTAGTGGTTCAGACATCTTGATATTTGGAATGGTGATATCGCCATAACGGTAAGAGAATGAAAATTCTTCAAGCTCTGCAGTGCCCTTCGGTATCGAGTTAACCCCTTTGTCATAAATTCGCACTTTTTCCTGAGCCTCAATATCGTTATAGACCACCATCTTTTTGGAACCGACTATCGTCACGCGCCGAACTTTGCAGGGATCCAGCCAACTGACATGCACATGGGCTAGGACATCCTTTGGAAATTCCAGATTTACATAGACAACATCATGGATATTATCCAGCACACATGTACTTCCGTGGGAACTCACGGCTATTGGGTTCTGGCGCAATAAGAAAAGTAAAATCGAAATGTCGTGCGGTGCAAGGTCCCAGAGGACGTTTAACCCGCGTTGAAACAAACCTAAATTCAACCTGGCCGTGTCTATGTAGAGAATATCCCCGAGTTCGCCGCTGTCCATCAGGTCCCGCAGGGCATGAACCGCAGAATTGTATTCAAAGGTATGCCCTACCATCAATACCAGGTCGCGCTCTTCAGCAAGGTTGCAGAGATTTCTGGCGTTAACGCTCGTAAGTGCAATTGGTTTTTCAACCAGGACGTTCATGCCGTGCTTCAAGCAATTGGCAGCGATGGCATGGTGTGTAGGCGGCGGCGTTGCGACCACAATCGCATGAATGCCCATGGTGAACATCTCTTCATAATTCTGCGTTGTATAAATCGAGTTGTATGCCGATTTGATCTTGTTCAAGCGTTCCTGTTTCAAATCTGAAACCGCTACAACGTTAACATTGGGTAAGTCAAAAAAATTTCTCACCAGGTTCGGACCCCAATAACCACATCCTATTACACCTACGTTGATCTCTTCCATTCTTCCTCCTTTGCTGAAATCAGTGTGCGCCCCTCGCTTTTAAGATTGTCAGCGGCGTTTTGATGATAATGATTACATCTTCAATAAATGATTGGTTCTCGATATATTCCAGATCATATTTAATTTGTTCGTCAAAACTGATCAAACATCTGGCCGATACCTGCTGCAAACCAGTGATACCGGGTTTTGCCTGGAGTCTGCCCAATTGCCAGGGTTGGTAAACATCCACTTCATAAGGGATAGCCGGTCTTGGGCCGACAATGCTCATTTCGCCCCGCACAACGTTGATGAACTGCGGCAGCTCATCTAGGCTAAATTTTCGTAAAAACTTCCCCACTTTCGTAATTCGCGGATCGTTGACTAGCTTCCTAACCGTTGTCTTGCCCTGCTGGATCTCCTCCATTTTTCGTTCGTCATTAGCAATAAGTGCCTGTACATAAGCTTTATGAATGGCGGGATCGTTGTTGTGGTACATAGTCCGGAACTTGTAGAATTGAAAATCTTCCCGTACCCAGCAAAGGCCTTTTTCAGTTTTACGGCGTAATGCACCTACCCTGGTTTGGGAATAAATTACCGGACCGGGTGAATCTAACTTTATAAGTATGGCAACCACTAGAAAAATGGGAAAGGCTATGATAAGTATGAGTGCGGACAATATTCCACCCAGCAGTTCTTTTACAAAGTAATACGACTTACGCTTTTCGACATTCACCCCGCATGCCTCCCTGGTTAATGGAATGTCCGTTGTTGGGTATGTTCCTGCTTTCATGGCAACCACCTTTTCTAACCTAAAAACACCCTCCCTGTTCCTAAAAATTGTTATTCTTTATCGCTTGCAGCTCCCCTGGCTGCTGCTTCTTTCCGGGTTTGATAATACTTGTAGCCATAATCCGCCTGCTCTGCCCGATTGATAATGTAGCCCATGGTGGTCACATTCAATTCTTCCAGTTGCTTCCGGGCTTCATTCAATGATTTCTGTCTTGTTAGGTTGCGGCGAATTACCATGATCACAGAATCCACTTCGGTTGCCAGGTCGGCGACATCCGCGACTGAGAGAATCGCGGGCGAGTCGATCAGAACCACATCTCCAAAACTGGAAAGGTCGCTGATAAGACCATGAATTTTTGATCGTTGGCTCAAAAAATCGCTGCCGTTTAGCATCGGACCACTGGTCAGTATCTTCAAGCCTTCGTATTGTGTAGTTTGCAAAGCATCCATAATGATGACCTGACCGGACAACACATTGCTTAATCCGACCTGGTTTGGAAGATTGAATAATTGGTGAATTCTCGATACGTTGATATCGCCATCCACCAGGACCACTTTTTTGCCGGCTTGAGAGAGGGTGATTGCCAGGTTGGAGATAATGGTCGATTTTCCATCTTCCGGCTCCGGGGATGTGATCATCACCACTCTGTGATTCAAGGTCTGAACGTTGTATAAAAATGCAGCACGCAGGCGACGGTAGGCTTCACCGTATGGGCTGTAACCATCCAACGGTAAGAAAGTCTTGTCGGGGTCTGTGGTAGGAATTTTTACCAGCGCTGGTAAGCCAATGAAATGCTCGATCTCGTCGCTGGAATGTAGTGTCTCATCGAAACGGTCAAAAATGAAGGCTAAGCCAAGTCCAGCCATGGTGCTTAAGATCAGGCCTAGTCCAAAATTAATCAGCAAGTTTGGGCGGATCGCTTTGGTGGGAACTTGGGCTGTTTCCACCAGGGATATTGTGTTGGCGCGGATGGCATCCCTCAGGCGGGTATCTTCATATTGCACCAGCAGGGTGGAGTAGGCTTGCTCTTTGAGGTTGAGTGATTGCAATGACCCGGCGATAGCCTCGGTATCAGATGGCGAATTACGGATCAACTCATCATAAGCACCGCGTTCTTCATTCAATTCCTGTTCCAATTGAGTAAGCTGATCGGCGAGGATTACCTTGGGATCTTTACCGCCGCCTGAGTAAAGCGATTTGCTCTGTTCAATCAAGATTTCAGCCAGGACATTTGCTGCTGCTTGTGCTGTGACAGGGTTTGGGTCTTCAATGATGATGTTGATCAGCTCAGTGTTTGGCACAATCTCCACGCGAACAACAGGAGCTTCAGCGAGTTTCAATCTGCTCGTAAGTTCTTCTAAAACCTGCCGGCTGTTGGCAATCTTGACATATGTGTTGACCAATCGATCAGCATAGATGTAATCAGTGTATGAGATGGATCCACTGGATGCAGTCGCGATTCGAATAACCGCGGTTGCAGAATACACCCTGGTGGTCAGCATAGAACCAATGGCAATAATTATTAACGTAACCATGACAGTAAGAACGACAATCCATCTCTTACGCCAAAGGACCCGAATATACCCCTGTAAGTCCATACCAAAATCCTCCCTGGTTGAAACTAAGGTAATAAATAAATGCAAAGAAAAAAACGTTGGGCTTGAGTGTGATATCGATGCAGCCACCGTTTTTCGATGCAGTCGGTGGACTCGTATTATACAGACGAGTCCGTTTGTATTTCAATAGCTAATTATTAAGGTTTTGTTACGGGATAGCAAACACTTGTATCATGTATAGTTACTGAAAGGTTTACTGAGTGATGCAAAAATATTGAATTTCATTTATAATAGTGCAAACGCGGGCGTCGCCAAGTGGTAAGGCATCAGCCTTCCAAGCTGATATTCGCCAGTTCGAATCTGGTCGCCCGCTCCTAATAACCAGCCGAGGGTTGGTTTTTATATCCCCCGTCACGGGTGAGGTGTATTTCGAAAACTGTTACGCAGTACACATCCGGTCGCCTGCTCCTCTGGGTCAGTTGAAAGGTTGTCATAAACCTCTACCTATAACAATCCTTCAATAATTGATAATTAGACTTCAAAAATCGGACAAAAAAGACCGAATAAAGCCTTGCGCAATTTAGATTAATATGTAAAATTGTGGGTGTGGATAAGAGCGATCTTATCTGCATTTCACACCCGATGCCCCCCTCATCGGGTGTGTTTTTTAATCTTACCTGTATAATGTTTCGTTGGAATAGAATTTGTAATTAGTTAGGGATTTGATATCACAGGGAACTGAATTTCGGTTACCTAGCTGGAATCGTCCTGCCTGGCCGACCCATCGCACTTGGAAAAGTAAATCGCTCTTCCAAGACCGCTTATTTGACATTCATTTTCTTCAAGCCAGCGTAAGATCTTTTGGTGCGGTTCATTCAGTGTGTTAAACGATGCATGATGAATGATGCTTGCTCTCTTTTAATGCAATTATTACAAAATATAAGTTGAGGAAAATACCCAGAAGTGTTGGTTTAATGCTTGTATTGTGACCGGGGATGTAATAATATTATTACGCATAACTTAACAATGAAAGGGTGAAATAATGTGATCAAAGAATTCAAAGCATTCATCATGCGGGGTAACGTCCTTGATCTCGCGGTGGCAGTCATCATCGGCGGCGCTTTAGGAAACATCATCACTTCGCTTGTTAATGACATCATTATGCCGCCTATTGGATTACTCCTAGGAAAAGTGGACTTTGCAAAACTATTTATAAATATTTCCGGTAATAACTATGCCTCGCTGGTAGATGCACAAGCAGCTGGGGCTGCAACCATCAATTATGGAATATTTCTAAATACCATTGTAAATTTCCTGATTGTTGGTTTTGTAATTTTTCTTGTTGTAAAAGCTTCAAACAAAATGAAGCAGCCGGAAGCAACAGCAGTATCAGACAAAAAAGAGTGCCCTTATTGCTATACAACTATTGCTATCAAAGCAACGCGCTGTCCAAATTGCACTTCTGAACTTGAAAACAATTAATCGGCTGAAATCGCAGGAAAGAACATTATGGACTCATTAATTAAGATTGTTGCTGCTAAAGCGGGTATTTCTGAGGAAGCTGCCCGAATGGCTATCGAAGCAGTTCTGGGATTCTTAAAACAGAAGTTACCTGCACAAGTCTATTTCCAGTTGGAAAATGTCATCACAGGCGGTATAACCAAAGACCTTTCAAATTCGATTGGTGGAATGTTGAAAAAATAAGTTGATGTTCGTCCTTACGCATTAATTTATTGCCTTTAACAGCTTTTTTACACAATCCTTATCACTTCCTTATATATTATGTCCTATACTACGATATCTATCGATTCGAGGTAGATATTATATGGACTCTATTCAAATTTATGCGCTGATTTCCTACTTTTCTGCAGCCGTTTCATCGGTCGTTATTTTCATTGCCCTTGGACGAAAAACCGCACCAGGTGCTATACCATTAGCATGGTTGATGGCTGCTATTGCTGTTTGGTGCATTGCGCTTGCACAAGAAATTACCGCAACTACTATACCCGCAAAAGTCTTTTGGAGTCAGATCAGTTACCTTGGAGCAATGACTTCGCCTGCATTTTACCTCTGGCTTGCCTACCAGTATCACAATGAAACAATGAAAAAGTGGTTTCTGCCTTTCCTTGTGGGTGTTCCAGCCGTTGGTATCCTCAGCGCTTTTACAAATGAGAGTCACCATTTATTGTGGCCGGCTTTTCATCTTAATCCAGCTACAAATATCATGATCTACGATCATGGCCCACTATTCTGGATATTAATTCCTATCATATATCTTTTTTTACTTGCCGGTATCCTCCGATTTATTGTCACGCTTTTCAATCAAGATCGTTTCTACAAAAAACAAGTGATAATTTTCCTTGGAGCTTCAACCTTTCCAATCATTGCAAATTTACTCTACATTTCCGGCCAGAATCCTTTACCGGGCTTTGAAATTACACCCATCGGATTTACGATCACAGGGTTATTTCTCACTTGGGGTTTGTTCCAATACAAGTTTCTGGATATTGTCCCCCTGGGCAGAGGTACAGTTATAGAAAATTTGGGGGAGGCTGTGATCATCCTTGATAATCAACATCGAATTTTGGATATCAATGAAGCTGCCCTTTCAATTTTTGAGCTAAAAGAAAAACCTGAGATCGGAGGAGATTTAGAGTTGTACTTCCCCGGTGTCATGTCAGCGTTAGAAAAAATTGCACTGGAATCAAAACCTGTAGGTATTGAAATGGAGAAGAGCAATAGGTTCGCTTGAAATACGCAAATCTACCATTTTTGACCACAATCATAAAATTGCTGGTATTTCATTATTGATCTCAGACATCACAACGAGAAAAAAAGCGGAAAATGCGCTGCGTGAAAGTGAAGAAAAGTCTCGAATGTTGCTCGAAAATGCTTCATTTCCGCTAATCATCTGTGATCTGCTCTCTGGCTCCGTCCTTTATCAAAATAAATGGGCGTCTGATCTCCTGTATTTCCCATTAGATGGAACCACGTCTAATTCGCTTGCCTCCTTATTTTGTGACCCGTCTGAATACAAGCGGCTTTCTACGATTGCCATGAAAAACCGGATAGTGACAGATTATGAAGCCCAGGTGTATTCATCGCCGAATCAAAAGATATGGGTTTTAACCTCCGCAAGCACCATCCCATACGGCAATGATGAAGCGATTCTGGTTTCATTTAATGACATTACATCCAGAAAGCTGATGGAAGAAGCCGAAAAAGAACAACGCCAGTTCAATGAAGCCATGATCGACAGCGCTTCTGCCTTGAATAGCACCCTGAAATTCGATGAAGTCCTGGATAGGATCCTCACAAACCTTAATAAAGTGATCCCGCACAATGTCAGCAACGTCATGCTTGTCACTGAAAGTGGTGACGTGAAGATCGTTCGCGCGCATGGATACGACGCCAAAGGGTTGGAAAGCCTTTTTAAGCATGGCGATCTTTCGGTAGCCGAAACCCCCTATTTACTTAAAATGGCCATGACCAGCCAACCAATTGTGATCCCTGATACCCACGTTGATCAGGGCTGGGTAAATCTGCCGGGCATGGAACGAACCCGTTCTTTCCTGGGGGTTCCAATTTTGGTTAAGGGCAAGGTCATGGGATACCTGAATGTGGAAAGTTTCCAACCGCATGACTACAATAAAAACCAGGGAAAACGTTTGCTGGCATTTGCCAACCAGGCTGCAATAGCCATTGAAAATGCCCGCCTATTTGAGAAGCTGGAACAAATGGCAGTGGTCGATACACTGACTGGACTTTATACCAGGCGTCAATTCTTTGAACTGGGCGGAAAAGAAATTGAACGCGCCAGAAGGTATGGCAGCCCATTATCATTGTTGATGATCGACCTGGATCATTTCAAAAAGATCAACGATACTTATGGTCATGCCGTCGGAGACCAGATCTTACACGAAGTCTGCTCGGTGATCGCTGCTACCCTGCGGAAGATCGATATCCCAGGTCGAATTGGCGGTGAGGAATTTGTGGTCTTACTCCCAGAGACCAATCAGCAAAACGGATTGATTGTGGCCGAAAGGCTGCGTGTGGCAATTTCGAACATCAGACTGAACACGGATAACCTGATCATTGATAATGTCACTGCAAGTTTTGGTATTTCAACCCTTGCCGATTCGCATCACGATCTACAGGCTCTGATCACATCCGCCGATATGGCCATGTATACTGCGAAAGAAAATGGCCGCAACAGGATAGAATCTGCTGTCACAGAAAAGCAATAAACTTCTTTTTGCTTACCTTCAGGCTACAACCAAAATCTCGAAAAAAGGCTAAAATTAGTCTAAATATTCGAGAGGTTGGAATGCCCACAAAATCCATCATTCAAAAAATGCGGGTGATGCCAGGATTCAAACTGCTGATCCTCAACCCGCCCAAAGGTTACATCCATTTGCTAGGAGAGATGCCCGATGGCGCGCGCATCCTTGTTTCCAGCACCGAACCTGCTGATGTGATCCAGGCTTTTGTGCAATCTCAGGCAGAGGTTGAACAGAATATTCATTCCTGGAACCAGATGCTTAAACCGGACGGCATCATCTGGCTTACCTACCCTAAACTCACATCCGGCATCAAAGCGGATGTCAACCGGGACATTATTTGGAAGCAAATCAAGACTCATGGATTCGATGCGGTTTCCATGATCGCCATAGATGAAACCTGGTCTGCTATGCGGCTCAAAAAAATACCTTCGTAGAAGGGAATATAAAATGACATTGAGATCTGAAATTTTTGATCAACCACAAAGCCTCAGCCGTATCCTAACGGAGCAGAGAGTCAACATTGAGAAGATTGCCCGTGAAATAAAGAAAAACGACCCCAGTTATGTATTTCTGGCAGCCAGGGGCACATCCGATAACGCTGGTAGATATGCCAATTATCTCTGGGGGGCAAAGAATCAGCTTCCACTCGCGCTGGCGACCCCATCGCTCTTTTCAATTTACGACCAACCACCCAGGCTGCGTAATGCTTTGGTCGTATCTGTTTCACAATCAGGCCAATCTCCTGATATTGTGAGTGTCGTGGAAGAAGGAAAAAAACAGGGTTGTATGACGGTTGCCATAACCAATGAACCAGCTTCACCTATGGGTAGGTTGTCAGATCAGGTGATCGATATCTCAGCCGGAGTAGAACTATCTACGGCAGCTACAAAAACCTACACCAATGAGTTGATGGCCATCGCCATGCTTTCCGCTGCCCTCGCTGATGACACCAGGCAATGGGATGAATTGGAAATGGTCAGTGGCTGGGCTGAAAAAGTGCTGCAACAAGATGCCGTGATCAATAACCTTGCATTAAGGTATCGCTATATGCAACGGTGTGTTGTACTTGGGCGTGGATATAATTACTGCACTGCCTTTGAATGGTCATTAAAGATGAAGGAAATGTCCTATACCATAGCTGAGCCATACTCCTCTGCCGATTTCTTGCATGGACCGGTCGCCATGATGGAGACCGGTTTCCCCGTGATGGCTGTTCTGCCATCTGGTGCCGTTTTCTCAACATTGTATGAGATGCTGCACAAAATCCGAACTGAACAGAATGTAGAGTTAGCCATCATCTCGGATTCGCAGGAAGCGCTGGGTCTGGCACAATCCCCCATTACATTGCCAGCCGGTATACCGGAATGGTTGTCACCGATCATTAGCATCATCCCTGCGCAGCTCTTTTGTTTTCACCTAACCAACCATAAGGGTTTGAATGCTGAAAAACCCCGTAATATCACCAAAGTTACTGAAACCAGGTAAAAGGTGGCAATTCGCCATTCCATACACTGGGAAATTCCGAAAACAGCCAGAACAACCCTCATTTACTTCTTAAAAACTTTGATATTAACCTATCTTTTATGGATTCGGCTTTGATTTCTGTTATGATAAATATGCAAACCAAATATTAACCTTCATAATCCTGATCAACAAGTTCACAACGCCGCCCAGGAAAGGGCGGTTTCGTGCTTAAGAGGCAAGATGAAAAAGCTCATTTCAAATCTGATAAAAGGAAAACACAAACCTTTCTCCATTGCACCAAATGCAACGGTTTATTCTGCGCTTGAAATAATGGCTGAAAAAAACGTTGGATTCCTGTTGGTGATGGATGGAAAATCTTTGAAAGGAGTTGTCTCAGAAAGAGATATTGTCCGTAAAGTGGATCTCTTAAAGAAAGATTCACGGACAACTGCGGTAGAGGATATCATGGTTCAAGATGTGGAAAAGATTTCACCTGATCAAACCTATGATGAAGCCATGGCGATCATGGCAGGCAAACACATCCGGCATTTGCCAGTTGTCAAAGAGGGACGTGTTATAACTATCATTTCGATGGGAGATGTCGTCAAAGCGTGTATGCAAAATCAAAAAGAGACTATTGATTTTTATCAGGATATTGCCCTCGATAAGTAATTTTTTTGGGTTGGGTTTTTATACTAAATCCTAAAGTCGTATATGCCATTTACATACGGCCACTGAGTTTCACATTTTGTACACACCAGTGCAGAGCTTTCATTGTCAAGCTCCACACAGCCGCATTTTGGACATTGAAAGAAACCCGCATCAGGCGATTGCGGACCTTCACCTGTTCGTGTTTTTACGAACACACTCGGAGTCAATTGCCATAGGTCACCAGTGAGCTGAAAGCATGAATCCAGATAAACTAGAACGGATAGGGGCAGCATTCGCTTGAAAATTGGCGCGCGTAAGTGCGATACCGTCAACTGCTTTTCGATATTAAAACCTGCCTTCTCCAGCCAGATTTTCACGGCTTGCGGATGAAAATCGAAATTCAAGTCCGTGAATTCGACTGGAGCAGGGTCGAATGGATTCCAAGTCTGTTGTTTCAAAAAATAACGGAGAATCGCTTTAATATTATGTTTATTTGCAAATTCCAGGATGAATGTTCCACCTGGCTGCATCACGCGCTCAACCTGTTTTAGAGCTAACGGTGCGTCTGCCATGTGATGCAATGTGCGGATCATTGTTGCCCCATCAAACAGATTAGGCACAAAAGGTAAATGGTAGGCATCCGCTGAGACATAGGTGTATTTCTCCCCCGTGCCAAGACGTTCCTGAGCCTGTTCAAGCTGTGTACGGGAATAATCCAAAAGAACGATCCGCTTGTAACCTGCATAACGCGGTGTATTCCTGCCTGCCCCGGCACCAATTTCCAACATCAGCTCACCGGATTCTGGCAGCATTCTTTTCAAGGCAACCGATTCAACGGCATCTTCATAGGCGCGGCCGCCATGATCCCAGAAACTGGTCTGGTAATCAGAGTTGGTATAGTCGCAAACGGGAGGCGTGTCTTTATTCATAGATAAAAAGTGAGTGCGGATAGGTTTCCCGGCGGCACCCGGAATGAGCCCCTTACCGCTGCTTCCTCTCGGACCTGACGGGGTTCGAAGCGTTCCGCCGCGCCGGACCCATCCGGCACTCGCGCATAAGGATACCGTAAGCCTTAAATACTGTCAATTGAAGAATTTTATCTATAATTAATTGGACAATATAAACTATATGTCTATAATAATGTTAGTGTTGTTGCACCTGTTTTAGTATCACAGAAGTAGATTTTGGGGAGGTGTGTGTGGGGAAAAGAACAAAATAGTAAACTGCGCTCTTATTGGTATCCCTTTTTATAAATATAAGATTTTGTAGTTATTCGTTTACTTTTCACAGAAAAGCTAACGAGTTCTGTGTACTAATACAAGCTTCATATTAGATCTTTTTCTTGATCAGGAGGTGTCATGAAATCATCGAAGTCTATTAATCTTTGGGTCATCCTATCTGTATTAATCATACTATCAATCGCTTGTTCCATGGGTGGGACTGATCAGTCTGCTATTGAGGATTCCGTAGCAAAAACGGTTGCTGCAAGTTCTGGACAATCAGAAGAAGTGACACCCGAACCACCGACCGAGGTCCCGCCGACAGAAGTTCCAACCCCTACGATCACCCCAGAACCAACTGCCACGCCAGAACCTCAAGTGGGTGATACTAAGATCAATCCATCAGACGGAATGACGATGATTTACATTCCAGCTGGAAATTTTATGATGGGCTATGACAAGGGAGACTCCAGAAATAAGCCACCCCACAGTGTATATCTGGATAGTTATTGGATCGACCAGACTGAGGTAACAAATGAGATGTATGCGCTCTGCGTAAAAGCTGGAAAATGTTCTGAACCGGAATTCAAGAGGTCTGTCACCCGGGAGGATTATTATGGAAACAGTGACTATGATATTTTTCCGGTGGTTTATGTGACATGGAATGAAGCAAAAAAATATTGCGAGTGGGCTGGTAAACAATTACCCACAGAAGCGCAATGGGAAAAAGCCGCTCGCGGTGAGGACGGCTTTACCTATCCTTGGGGAACCACTCTGGATAATACCAAGGCGAATATTTCAGCATTGAAGAATGATACTACTGCAGTGGGTAGTTACCCCGGCGGTGCGAGTCCATATGGAGCCATGGATATGGCGGGAAATGTCTTTGAATGGGTTTTGGACTGGTATGACAAGTCATATTACCAATACAGTGGGATTGACACCAACCCAACAGGACCAACGGCAGGAGAGTTTAAATCAGTCAGGGGAGGTTATTTTAAAGGCGGTGAAGTACAAAAGAAGAAATGGGAATGGGGAGAATATGCAGGCTCATGGGATGGGTACGATTGGTACTATATATATTTGAAAGGTGGTAAGGCTAGTGACTTCGAATTTAATTACCAGTCTATTTACCGTTTTTCATGGCTGCCGGATAGTAAAAATGGTTTGATTGGATTCAGATGTGTTTCATCTGGTGATTAACATTCTATAGACGTTTGATTAGTGAATTTGGTTTTAGCGTCGGAGAATTATGCTCGAATTTTCAGACAGGGATTGATCAATGGTGGATAGCGACTCATACTTAATATAGTCCCTAATGATTAAGGAGAATGGCATGAAAATAATAAACTTTAACTCAATAAGACTCATTGCTTTCGTTGGTGTTTTGGTCGCCTTTTCCATTTCCTGTACATTAAGCGCGGGGCAAGGGAGTAGTCAAAGCAGCGTAGAAACGCAGGTGGCACAGACGCTTGCTGCAAAAAGTACACAAGAGGCTGCAATCATAGTTGTTGCCCCAACAAAAACAACAGCTCCAACAAAAACCAGTGAGCCGACAAAGCCTTTACCAACAAAAACGTCCAAACCTACTTTGACACCAACTGAAGACAAAGGTTATCCCCCACCGCCGGAGGATGGATGTGTTTACTGGGAAGAAGTGGATAGCAGCTATTCGGGTAAAACAGTCTGTGTTTATGGAAATGTCAGCGAGACCCTTAAGGGTGACCGAAGCCGCTACTTTATCAAGTTCAGCTCGGGGAAAGACAGTTTCAGGTTCATCTTATTGGGCGGGTACTATATGGACCTGCCGCCTGGTCAGTGCGTATTCAAAGAAGGAACGATCGTGTCATACGGGAGTATGCCATATATGGAAATAGAAGATTTCATCTATCTGTGTGATTAGATCGCAGAAAAAAAGATCAAACCGTACAACATTCCAACCATGCCGGGAGGTGATGCATTAGTTCCAGCATCACCTCTTCTGCTCTTTCTGGAAAAAGCGACAGATTGTCATACGCCTCGCAGCCATCAATTCCCACCAGGTCACTAACCCCGCACAGGATCAGACAGGGTACGCAATTTGACTGGCAGATAAACGCAATAGCGCCTGATTCCCAATCTCCTGCCACAGCATTGTATTTTGTGATCAGTTCTGGAATCTCTTCTGCCATCAGGTCTCGGTCCGCGGAAACCAGCAGCGTCTTGCGTACCTTCTGTGGATAAGGCTCGCGCAGGAAGGATAGGTCCAGTGTGGTGGTGTAAGCTCTAATGGCAGATTCCGGCGCTGCCATCTGCTCCACCAGGTCATACACGATCGTTTTGTCGGCAAGGACCACTTCGCCCGCTTCGATTCTGCCTTGAAAGCCGCCGCAAGTTCCCAGGTTGACCATCAGTTTTGGATTCCAGCGTGAAATGGCATATTGCGCGGACCCGGCAGCTTTGATCTTTCCCCAGCCGCCATGCAGAAAAACTACCTTTTCCCCACCAGTATTCATGTAAAAACACTCGCCATATAACGTGTTTTCGAGTGAATCCGGTGCATGATATTTCAACACCGCCTTCCATTCATGCAAGGCGGAAATGATTACAATTACTGACCTTTCCAATGTAAGATCACTCAAATTCTTCAAATTTCTGTTGGATCTGCTGCCTGTATTTCTTCAGCAGGCTAGCCAGGTAGGAACGCTTGAACAAATGGGTCACGGTCCGGAGTTTGGCAGGTGTATGGGATAACGTATAGACCTCATCCGCAATTTTATATGCGGCATCCGGTCGGCCGTTATTGCTGGAGCAGGTTTTACGAAGGTTTAGGATCTGTCGATCGTGCTGCAACCAGTGGGCAAGGATATTTAATAACTGAGCAGAGTTATTAGCCCGCTCTCCTGCGCCGCAAGAAATGACATATTCAGCATTCCCGCTTTCCTGTCCCGGGATCACGTCAATGAGGATCATGGGCAATCCCGCAGCCATCGATTCAGAGATGATCAACCCACCTGCTTTGCAAACCATCACATCTGCTGCATGCAGTAATGCCGGGATAAAATCCACATAGTTATAGATGCGCACGGGAAGGTGCCAGTCCACGCTGCGCATTTTTTGATAAAGAGTCTCATCCCCACCCGCCACCAGCACCAATTGGATGGGATGCCCGCTGTGATTCAAACCTTCAAGGATCTCTGGCAAGCCTTCCACCCGTTTGCTGCCAGTAACAAGGATTGTGAACAGGTTAATTTCCAACCCCAGTTCTTTGCGAATTTGCGCCTTGGTCCGTGTTTCATTTGCAATGGAGGTGGAGACCGGAATACCGGTGACTCTTACCTTATTATCAGCGATACCTGTCTTAATGGCGTGTTTTTGAACATTCGTGGTAGGTACCAGCAGCCTTTCGATTCCGATGTTATACCAGACGCGGTGCACATCCACCAGGTCGGTTACAACAGTTGCCATGGGAGTATTGATCTGCTGCATCGTAAAGACAGCGTCACACGGAGCCTGGTAGATGGGGTATGTGGATACGATGACATCCGGTTTTGTGCGCTCCACCAGGTGTTCCATGACATCATACAACATCAGTGTCAAGGCGCTTTCGACGAAAAGGGCTGGAACAGCAAAATCGCTGACCTCGTAACCAATCCGATACAGTTCCGGCACAGACTTGATGATGGTGTCATAATCCGCCTGGCTGTCTCGAAGAAAAAATGGTGCGCGCTCATCCTGCAATGGATTGACGAAATCGACTACACACTCACTACTGTATTTCTCTTCCAACGCCGATCTGATAGCCAGTGCGGCACTTCGGTGACCAAACCCGGCGTCTGAATAAAGGAGTAAAATGCGTTTCTTGCTTTCCATGATCTCTCACCTGTATACCTAATTCTACCAAAAATCGGCAACAAAAAACCGTCCTTGTTGTAGAACGGTATGGATACTTGAATCTTGTTCGTTTGTGATTTATTCCGAAGTGATTGGATATCCACGCAGCAGATAGTTTTTTAGAAATTGCAGCGCAGCATCTGCCGCCAATTCTTTGATGCCCACACGATCACCGATGAAGAGGAACTTCTGTGCCCAGTCTCCCGTTGGCGTGCTGATCCCGATCCACACCGTTCCAACTGGTTTGTGAGGTAATCCGCCGCCTGGACCTGCGATCCCGCTTACCGACAATCCAATGTCCGATCCCAGTGCCTGTTTCACGCCGATTGCCATTTCGAGCACTGTCTCTTCGCTGACCGCGCCGAAATTAAGCAATGTTTCGTGTTTTACACCCAGGAGGCGTTCCTTGGCTTCATAGGCATAGGCGGTCACGCTGCCTAAGTAATATTCAGAACTTCCTGGGATGTTTGTGACCAGATGTCCGATCAATCCCCCGGTGCAGGATTCGGCCATCGCCAGCTTCAATGACTTTGTAATCAGCAACTTTCCAATTTCGGCTTCCAGTCGTTCGTTCACGTGATTCTCCAATGGCGTATATTCTAACCTAAAAATGCCGCGTTTAGATGGTATTTGTGAAAGCACTGATATCATGCGAATGCGAACCCTACAATTTGATAGGTGTTAAAATAGACTTGATGGAAATAAAACCTGAAATTCAGAGGATCCTGGACACGCTGCCACCCAAGCCTGGCTGTTACATCATGAAAAACAGCGCGGGGACGGTGATCTACATAGGCAAGGCGATCAACCTGCGCAACCGGGTGCGCAGCTATTTTCATAAACTGGCAGAATGGGACCACAAGACACAGAAATTGGTGCCCAACATCGCGGATATTGAGTGGATCATTGTCGGGTCAGAGCTTGAAGCGCTGATCCTTGAAATGAACCTGATAAAGAAACACCGGCCCAAGTACAACGTCCGGTTGAAGGATGACAAAAAATATCCATATATCAAAGTCCACTGGACGGATGATTTCCCGAAGGTGACCATTACTCGTGAAATGGAAAAAGACGGTAGCCGCTATTTTGGGCCGTACACCTCCGTTTGGGCTGTGCATCAAACTATGGATCTGCTGCGGCGCATCTTCCCCTTCCTGACCTGCGACCGCGTCATTACCGGACAGGATGATCGAGCTTGCCTGTACTACGACATCCGCCTTTGTTCAGGCCCTTGCATTGGTGCCATAGACAGGTCTGGATATCGCCAGAACATCGAAGATCTGTGTTTCTTTTTGGATGGGCACACAGCGCCCATTACCAACAGGCTGCAATCAGAAATGGAAAAAGCTTCTGAAGATCTGCGCTTCGAGAAAGCAGCCGCCCTGCGCGACCAGATCAACGCGATCAATACCGTGGTGGAAAAGCAGAAAGTGATTAGCACAGAGCAGATGGATTCGGACGTGATCGCCATGGCTCGCGCGGATGGGGAAGCTTGCGTGCAGATCTTTTTCATCCGAGCCGGGAAGCTGATCGGCAGGGAATATTTCATCCTGGAAGGGACGGAAGATTCAAGCGATTCGGAAGTGGTCTCGCAATTTATCAAGCAGTTCTATGCCGAAGCAGCCACCCTGCCGCCTGAGGTGCTGCTTCCTAATGAGGTGGAGGAAGCCAACATCATCAAGCAGTGGCTGTCCAGCCGCAACAACAGCCAGAAGGTGGAACTGCTGGTTCCCCGCTCCGGGGTGACGCAGGAATTGGTGCAGATGGCAGCTGAGAATGCCGCCGATACCCTGAACTCGCTGCGCACCCGCTGGCAGGCGGATACGCATAAACAGGCTGAGGCGCTGGGTGAATTGAAGGAAGCGCTGCAGTTGGAAAAACCACTGAACAAGATCGAATGCTACGATATTTCGAATATTCAGGGGACGGCATCGGTTGGCAGCATGGTGGTCTTCGAGCAGGGCGTACCAAACAAAAGAAATTACCGCCAGTTCAATATCAAATGCGTGGAGGGACCGGATGACTTCGCGAGTATGGAAGAGGTATTGGTCAGGCGTTTTCGCAGGTGGCAGGTATCGGAAGAAGAACAGGCGCCCGGTAAAAAGATCGACCCGGCTTTTGCAATCCTCCCCGACTTGCTGATCGTGGATGGCGGCAAGGGCCAGCTTGGGCGGGCTGTGAAAGTCCTGGAATCGTATGGGCTGCAGAATCGGGTGCCGGTTGTTGGCCTGGCCAAGCAGCAGGAAGAGCTTTTTCGTCCCGGCATTGAAGGTTCGATCGTGCTTTCACGCCACAGCCAGGCGCTGTATCTCATCCAACGCATCCGCGACGAAGCCCACCGTTTTGCCATCACCGCCCACCGCAAGAAACGGACTAAGATCGGGCTGGCTTCACGGCTGGACGCGATCCACGGTGTTGGGCCGAAACGGCGAAAAGCTCTGCTGATCCACTTTGGCTCGATAGAAGCCATCCAGCAGGCTGCCATTGAAGAGCTGGCTGGTGTAAAAGGCATGACACTCCAGGCTGCGCGGTCCGTGAAAGCTGGTTTGGAATAACTCATTTTCTATAAAGAAAAATCCCATATGACCAAAATGAAACCGTTATACAGTTTATTCGTATATTGGTTATCTAAGGGTATATTATCTAATAAGGAGTATAAGATGAATAAACTATCTCAACCAAAAATGAAAATATTTCTGATCATTTCCATATTGCTGCTGACGTCGCTGGCTTGCAGTATGGGAGGTGTCACAATTGACAAAGGCAAAGCCACCATTGACGTCACTTTGACAGAAGAGCAGGTGAATAAATTACTACAAAATGCAAAAGTGGATGTGGAAGTTTCGGCTGAAAGCCTGTTGAAGAAGGTGACCAGCGTGGAGATGCACGACGGATTTATCCGCGTATTTGGCGAAGACCAACTGCCGGATGGCACGCCAGTTCAGGGCAGCTTTGATGTGAGCGTCAATGCACTGAACGATGAGTTGAATATCCAGATCATATCCACGGACATTCCGGGTGTATCGATGGACGATCCACGAATCCTGGATGCGAATGCGGAGCTCGAAAAAGCATTGACAAAATCGGTCAGCGAGACCAATGGAGAGGTATTGTTTAAAGAAGCATCAGTATCTGATGCGGGATTGAAGCTCAAGCTTGAAGTAAAGATCCAAAAATAAGCTGGATACAGTACACGCTGAATGGAATTTCATAATTAGTACCGAGGCCTTCCGAATATTATAATTTTCGGAAGGCTTATTGTTTATGCACGTTTCAAGAAGCAATCCACTCCACTTTTAGGATACTAAAGGAGGCTTCCCGCTGCAAACGAAGATCAATTCACCAATCATTGTTTATCTGCCACAATTTGCGCCAGAGTGAGCAGGGCGGCTTTATGGTCCAGCGGATTGCCGATATTGCCCCCCAGAACAACACTGAAAACATGTCCTTCTGTCAACACGTGTACCCACAATCAATTAATCAATGCTTCGTTCGCACTGGCTTGAATCTCCCCGCAGCGAGGTATAGACAGTAACGGTATGGTGCGTTGCGAACACACCCAACGTACCATTCGCCATTAAATATTAAACCGAATATTCAACACATCCCCGTCCTGAACGATATATTCCTTGCCTTCCAGGCGGAACTTACCCTTGGCTTTCGCTTCCACCATGCCTCCCAGGGTAACCAGGTCGTCGTAGGCAACCACCTCCGCGCGGATAAACCCCTTTTGCAGGTCGGTATGGATCTCGCCGGCAGCTTCCGGCGCGGTTGCCCCTCTGCGAACCGTCCAGCCGCGGCATTCATCGGGTCCAACCGTGAAGAAGGATTGCAGCCCGAGCAAGTCATAAGAAAGACGGATCATGCGGTTGAGGCTGGGTTCTTCGATACCGTACTCCTGCAGGAAAAGCTGCATTTCATCAGGTGGAAGCTGTGCAATATCCATTTCCAATTTGCCCTGCAGTGAAACGATCTGGCTGTTCTTATGGGAATAGTTAATGGTAGGTTCTTTTTGCCCTTCAGACAAATTCAAAACGATCAGCGTGGGTTTGCGGGAGAGAAAGCCATAACCGGAGAGCATCTTGTCTTCCTCGTGGCTGATCTCCATATCCTTCAACGGCTTTTCTTCGCTCAAGACCGCATGAAAACGGTCGAACAATTCCTGTTCACGATCGATAATACCCTTTTCCCGCCCGGCGCCTTTCTTGCGTTCCTCCGCTAGCCGCTCCAGCTTGCGCTCCACGGCGATCAGGTCGTTCAGAATAAATTCGCTGTCCATGGCGGCGATGTCTCGCTGCGGGTCCACGCTGCCGGAAGGATGGGGAACTTCATCCGATTCAAAACAGCGCACCACATGAATGAATCCATCCATCTGGGTCAGGTGGTTCAACAGGGTGCCGGCAATGCCGGTCTTACCGGCGCTGCCATCCAGCCCGGCGATGTCTGCATAGGTCACCTTGGTGTAAATGGTCTTCTTGGGGTTGAACATCCCGGAAAGTGTATCCACCCGCGGGTCGGGCACATCCACGACTGCGGTATGCACTTCAAGCTTGCCGCCGCCCGCCCCTGTTGGGACGGATCCACGGGTGAGGGCATTGTAAAGGGTTGTCTTGCCGGATTGGGGTAAACCGATGATTCCTAGTCGCATTTTTTATCCTGTGAAAGCCGCTTATCTTGACCGTAGCGGAGGTTTTAGATATACTTCATTTTGTTATTTGTGCCGGAGTGGCGGAACTGGCAGACGCGCGCGACTCAAAATCGCGTACCCTCGGGTATGTGGGTTCAATTCCCACCTTCGGCACCTCGATTATAACATGACCCCCGATCGAACTTTCGGGGGTTTTGTGTTGTCCGGGCACTAAATTCCCCGCCTGTCTTAATGCATTTTATGCCGGTTGTGATACCATTATTGAATAGGGTTCCATTATTGGTTTATGTGTTGTGAGGTGCGGCATGGATTCACTCAGTAATATTCTTGCGGTCATCCTGGGAGGCGGCGTCGGAGCACGTTTATATCCATTGACGAAATTTCGCTCCAAACCGGCTGTACCAATGGGCGGAAAATACAGGTTGATCGATATTCCCATCAGCAACTGCATCAACTCATCCATGTACAGCATTGCGGTGTTGACGCAATTCAATTCCGTCTCCCTCCACCGGCACATCTCCCGCACCTACAGCTTTGACACATTCCATTCCGGTTATGTTCACATCTGGGCGGCGGAGCAAACCTCCAACAGTTCGGATTGGTACCAGGGTACAGCCGATGCGGTACGCAAGCAGCTTTCGCAGATCAAATCTGCCAATACAGATTACGTGTTGATCCTGGCCGGGGACCACCTCTACCGCATGGATTACTCCAAGATGGCGGAGTTTCACTGGAAGAACAAAGCCGACATCACCGTGGCAGTCCAGCCGGTTGCAAAAAATGACGCCCACCGTTTTGGCATCTTGAAATCGGATGAGCATTGCAGAATCACCAAGTTCGCGGAAAAACCGACAGACCCGCAAGTTCTAAAGGAAATGGTCAGCCGGACGGATGAAGAAAAACCATATTTGGGCTCCATGGGAATATACATGTTCAACACCGATGCCCTGATGGAACTGGTAGGTGGTACAACATTTGATGATTTTGGCGGGGATGTGATTCCATACTCGCTGGATAAGAAAAATGTGTTTGGTTACAACTTCGCCGGCTTCTGGGAGGATATCGGAACTATCCGTTCGTTTTACGATACCAACCTGGCGCTCACCCTGCCGGAACCGCCCTTCAATTTGTTTGATGCCGAATCCCCCATTTACACCGCGCCGCTGTTCTTACCTTGCTCGCATGTCACCAACAGTACGCTTGAACAAACCCTGCTGGCGGATGGCTGCCGGATAGACAATACGATCATCAAGCACTCGGTTATCGGTTTTCGCTCACTGATCGCTTATGGATGCCGCATCAATGACAGCATCATCATGGGCGCGGATTACTACGAGAAGGCACGCTTCAAGGCCAGGCACAAACTGCCCATCGGCATTGGACCCGGCTGCCAGATCGAAGGCGCTATCATTGATAAAAATGCCCGGTTGGGCGCAGGCGTAACCATCCGCATGTTCCCGCGCGGGACGGATATCGATACCGACACCTGGATGGTGCGGGATGGCATTGTGGTCCTGCCGAAAGATGTTGAAATTCCAGCCGGCACCCAGATCGGTCCCTGAGTTCTTCATACAATCACAACATAACAGATCGATAGCAGGTTAGAATCCATCCATAAACAATGATCCAAGCGGGTGGATTTTATCGTTAAGCCTTCGGAAGAAATATGCAAAGTTACCCATATCAATTGATCAACGGATATCCCATTATGCAAGTGGGCGATCTGCGCGTGCTGGTCAATACCGGCTCGGCGGAAAGCATGGGGTCTGTTGGAGAAATTCCGATTGCGAATGCCGTTTTTCCATTGAAAGAGTCCACCCTGCGCATGACAACGGACGTATTGGCAAAGCAGATCGGTACACCGATGGATGCAATGCTCGGCGCGGATATCCTTACCCAGGTTGATTTTAAGCTGCTGCCCGAAAGAAAGCAGATCGTCTTTACCAGCGGCGAGCTCCATCCATACGGTTATTGCAGCCATTTTGAGCTGTACAACGGCGTACCCATTACGCCGGTATCGGTATTCAATCGGGATATGCGTTTCTTCTTCGTGACAGGCTCGCGCAGGACGTATCTTAACCCGGGGCTGCTGCAGAAAGAAAAGCAGATCGGATACGCGGTGGATTACTACCCGGGCTTGGGGGTGTTTGAAACCCCTGTCTATCAGGTGACGGTTTGGGTGGCTGGATATGATGTGGAATTGGAAGTCGGAACGACGCCTGCGCCGCTGATCAGTATGCTAAATCAGACGAATTCGCAGGGAATATTAGGGGTCGATGTTTTGCAGGGTTTTGAAGTTTGCCTGGCGCCGCGCCGCCGCGAAAGCATCTGGTGGAAACTGGGCAGCGGCGGCGGGGAAGAACTGGAAGGCGCGCGCCGCGATCCAAACGACGTGCCTGGATATTACTATTAAAGAAAAAACCCGCTGATTTCAGCGGGTTTAATGATTGTTTGCCCTGGGTTCTAAAGTAGGGTAACGTTTGCAGCCTGGAGGCCTTTCTGGCCTTTTTCGATATCGAATTCGACTCTCTGACCTTCTTCAAGGGAACGATAACCATCGCCCTGAATTGCTGAGAAATGAACGAATACATCTGGGCCATTTTCCTGGGAGAGGAAGCCATAACCTTTGGTGCTGTTAAACCACTTTACTGAACCTGATACTCTATCTGACATTTTCTTTTTTCCGTTTCTGTTCTAATTGATTGATATTCTTAGTATCGGCGTTGACCGCCGCCACTTCCGTTACGATTTTGTCCACCACGAGGTCCGCCCTGCCCGCCATCACGGCGTGGGCCGCCAAAGCCGCCTCCACCGCGACCAGTTTCTTCGCGGGGACGTGCAGGAGAAACTTTGATTGCCCGGTTTCCAAGGTCATAGCCATTGAACATATTGATCGCTTTTTCTGCTTCCTCTTGATTGCTCATCTGTAGAAAAGCAAATCCTTTGGAACTGCCGGTAAAACGATCTTTGATTACTTCCACGGACGCGACAGTGCCGGCTTCGGCAAAGAGGTTTTTTAATTCCTCGTCTGTGGTTGAGAACGCGAGATTCCCAATATACAGTTTTGTTTCCATTCTTTCTTCCTAACGCTCCGGCCAATTTTCGCCGGCTATTGTTGCCGCAATCCATAAATGAAGACGTGGCAATTGCAGACAAAACCTTGTCTTAGACAGGGTGAATTATACCACACACTATTTTTAACAATCACGCAAGGTTAATCAAGAAGCAAATTGTCATCTTTTGATATATATCTGTTATGATAGCTGGATATTATTTTCAGAAGGAACATATGAGAAAAGGTATTATTGCCAGCATCATTTCCTACGCTTTATGGGGTTTTTTCCCGATTTACTTCCATGCACTGGGCGGGGTTCCTGCCTATCAGGTGACGGCTCACCGCTTTGTCTGGTGTTTCATTTCCATGGGCATCGTGATCCTGTTTCGCAAAGAAGCCAGGAGCTTCATCGCTTCATTGAACTGGCGGATCGTAGGCATTTACCTGCTCGCCGGAGCCTTGCTTACAGTCAACTGGGGAACGTACGTTTGGGCGGTTGGCAAGGGACTGGTTGTAGAAACCAGCCTGGGATATTTTATCAACCCGATCGTCAGTGTGCTGCTGGGGGTGGTTATCTTGCGCGAGAAATTGCGTCCCTGGCAATGGGTGGTGGTTGGATTGGCCATTCTCGGTGTGCTTTATCTGACATTCACCTACGGGCAGCCGCCGTGGATCGCGCTGGTGCTGGCTTTTTCCTTCGGAATATATGGTTTTATAAAAAAGTTGGCTCCGCTGGGACCATTACACGGCCTGGCGATGGAAACGATGATGATCTTCATCCCGGCCCTGGTCTTGCTGCTTGTAACGGAATTCAATGGAGTCGGGGCATTCGGCCACACAACACCTATCATCAACTTATTACTTGCCCTCACCGGTATTGTCACAGCCATACCATTGCTGCTGTTTACGGTAGGAGCCAAGGTTGTGCCCCTCTCAACGATTGGAATTTTGCAATACATCGCGCCTACCATTCAATTTTTCCTGGGAATCTTCTTCTTCAAAGAGGCGTTTTCCTCTGAACAAATGTATGGTTTCTCAATGATCTGGCTGGCATTGATCATCTTCTCGGTGGAAAGCTTTCTTTTCAGCCGCAGAGCAAATATAAGGAAAAGAGCTGTCCTCACAGCCCATCCCTGATCTCTTTCACTGTAAGAAATTTTTTATCACTTATTTTAAGGAGAACCCTGCAAAAAACATTGTAGGGTTCTCCGTTTCAAATTTCATTTCATGCGATAATGAATGCAATATAGGAGGTTAATATGAATGAAACCATAAACTTGTTGATGAACCGCCATTCTGTGCGCGCATACGTGCCGGACTCGGTTTCAGGCGAAGAGAAAGATACGATTTTAAAAGCAGCTTTCCGCGCACCTACTGCGGGGAATATGATGCTTTATTCAATTATCGACATCACCGATCAATCCTTGAAAGACCGGCTGGCAGAAACCTGCGACCATCAGCCGTTCATTGCCAAAGCGCCACTGGTACTCCTCTTCCTGGCGGACTACCAGCGTTGGCATGACTACTTCATCCATTCCGGCGCGAAAGATGTTTGCCGGAGAGAAGGAAAAGCCATTTCGCACACCAGAAGAAGGCGATCTTATTCTGGCGTGTTGCGACGCCTTGATCGCCGCGCAGACCGCGGTGATCGCTGCTGAATCGCTGGGAATCGGTTCCTGTTATATCGGTGATATTTTGGAGAACTATGAGACCCATCAGGAACTGCTGGATCTGCCGCGCTATACCATGCCTGTCACAATGATTTGCTTTGGCAAGCCTGCTTCCACAGAAAAGGTGGGCGCGTGGAATCCCCGCTATGACCGCAAGTACATTGTTCACGATAACAAATATCAACCATTGAAGGCTGACGATGTCGCAGAAATGGAAAAACCGCTTCGTGAAGTGTATTACCCCTCGGGCAAGTTCCCCGCTGGAGCACAAAACATGGCGCAGCACTTCTATAATCGTAAATTCTCCTCAGACTTCTCAAAGGAAATGAGCCGTTCGGTAAGAAAGATGTTCGAAAATTGGAAGCTGGATGAATAAGACCTGCAATTCGAAACCAGGAGAACAATGCGACCGAAAGAGTTAACCCGCTGCGACTGGTGCAAAGGCGATCCACTGTACGTGGATTATCACGATCTGGAATGGGGCGCACCTGTCCACGATGATGTTAAATTGTTTGAAATGATCGCTTTGGATGGTATGCAGGCCGGGTTGAGCTGGTTGACCATCTTGAAAAAACGAGAGAATTTCCGCAAAGCGTTTGATGGTTTCCAGCCGAATGTCGTGGCAGGTTATTCACAAGAAAAAGTGGAAGCGCTGCTGCAGGATACGGGCATCGTACGTAATCGTACAAAAATTTCGGCCATCATCAACAATGCCAGGTTGACTTTGGATATTCAGACGTGAATTCGGTTCATTGGATAGATACCTGTGGGGGTTCGTGGATGGAAAACCGATAGTAAATAGTTGGAAATCCATGAGCGATATTCCTGCCAGCACGGCTTTATCTGATCTGGTCAGCAAAGATATGAAGTCTCGTGGATTCAAATTTTGCGGATCGACTATCACTTACGCTTTTCTTCAGGCGGCTGGTCTGGTGAATGACCATGTGGTCGATTGCTTCAGGTACGGGGAGTTGTTGGGGGTTACGTAGGGCAGGGTTTTGTAGAGGCATGATAGCTCCTACCCTATCAAAATACAGACGGTCTGACTTTTCTGTAATACCATCTCCAATGATCAGTGTCAATTCAAAATCAGTGCGAAGGGCTTCATATTTCAACATGTCAAACCCATAGCGGGAGACGGCCAAGCAGCCGACCTATTCCACCCAGCATAAATTCATAAATTTCATCGGGAATGATCTCTTCATTGGTCTTGCCCGTGTTGCAATCCACCCACAATAATTATATCGCTTAAGATTTAAGCTGTTTCACCCGGTGTCTAGAACACGCTGGAAGCCAACAGCCTCAACCGGGAAAGGTTTGATTTACAACCACCTACGAAATCCTCAATATTTTTGAATCTGATATAGAATGGGATGATAATAGCTGACAGTCAAAAAAAATACATGGTTTATTGTCAGAGAACTAGTGGAGGCGGTAATGAATAATGACGGGCATAAGCATAGAACGATCCTTGAACGGATTGCACACCAGGCTATGCTGGATCGGGGTCTCTTACCTGATTTCTCTGAAGCAGCATTGGCTGAACTGGCGACGATTGAAAAGGCGATTGATTCGAATAAAACCGTTCTCCCAAGCACTAATGGGATTCGCGATTTACGTAACCTGCTCTGGGCATCCATCGATAACGACGACTCGCGCGACCTGGACCAATTATCCTCTGCCGAGGCACTGAGCAATGGAAATACCAGAATCATGGTGGCCGTGGCAGATGTGGATGCACTGGTAAAGATCGGCACATCCATCGATGATCATGCGGAAATCAACACCACCTCGGTTTATACAGCTGCGAAGATATTCCCAATGCTGCCCGAAAAACTATCCACTGACCTTACCTCCTTGAATTTGGAAGAAGACCGGCTGGCCATTGTGATCGAAATGGAAGTTGAAGACGAAGGATCACTGGTAGGTTCAGATATATATGAAGCCATCGTTCGCAATAAGGCGCAGTTGGCTTATAACAGTGTGGCTGCCTGGCTGGAGGGTGCAACAGAGACACCGGAAGAAATCATAAAAGTAGCAGGGTTAGCAGAGAATCTTAGGCTGCAGGATCAAACTGCGCAGAACATGAAACAATTACGTCATCAACGCGGGGCGCTCAGCCTCGAGACGATTGAATCCAAACCACGCTTCGCTGATGATCAAGTACAGGCGCTGGACGTGGAAGAGAAGAACCGCGCGAAAGAGATCATAGAAGATTTTATGATTGCCGCCAATGGCGTGGTAGCCAGGTTTCTTGAGTTAAAAGGATATCCATCCATCCGGCGTGTGGTAAGAACACCCAAGCGCTGGGAACGGATAGTTGATGTGGCTGCTGAACGGGGGTTCAAACTACCTGGGAATCCTGACGCGAGGAAATTGGAGGAATTTCTGAATTTGGAGAAAGCCGGGGATCCGCTTCGCTTCCCTGACCTTTCGCTGGTGATCATAAAACTACTCGGAGCCGGAGAGTATGTTGCCGATTTTCCCGGGGATTCCCCTCCCGGTCATTTTGGATTGGCTGTGAAAGACTACACTCATTCCACTGCCCCAAACCGCCGCTTCACTGACCTCATCACTCACAGGTTGTTGAAGGCAGCTCTAACGAGTTCACCTCCACCTTACACGAATGACGAGTTAAAGGTGATGGCAGAGCATTGCACCGAAGCCGAAAATGCCGCCAATAAGGTTGAAAGACAGGTGGAAAAATCGGCGGCGGCGCTGTTGCTCGAATCTCGCATCGGGGAGCGGTTCGATGCCATTGTCACCGGCGCAGCTTCCAAGGGCACCTGGGTCAGGCTAATCAAGCTGCCCATCGAAGGCCGGCTGGTGGAAGGTTTTAAGAACCTGGATGTTGGCGATCGTGTTCAAGTCAAGTTGGTTTTTGTAGATGTCGAGCGAGGTTATATCGATTTTAGGAAGTCTTAAAATGGATTTAACACGCACGAAATTCCATCCGTAATGGGATCCACGCTACCTTGTTTATCCGGGTATGGCAAATTTACCTTTGGTATTATCTAAAAAATTGAAAGTCTATTCAGGAAGTTATTACCCTTTTCCAATATCTTGAAAAGACTAATAAATGTTATTAACTGATAGTGTTCCCGGTTAAGGATTGGGAGTCGCTGTGGTCGATGCGGTTTCAGTTGGTGTCAAAGTTTCAACTATGACCGGGGTGATTACCATCTCTGGCACATTAGGTAGTCCATCGACAAGCAGGCGCCATGCCAAATCGAGATCGTAAACAGCAATTACAGGATAGGATTCCATGTTGGTCAATGCAGTGTCTAGTCGAGAAATAACAATCTTCAATGCACCGGATTGATCCGGAGAGATGGTGGACACCAGGCTGTAGAGTAAATTCCTTGCCGTAACAGCATCTTCTTGTGCCAGGCCGAAATTATTCTGAGACATGTAAAGTCGGCTGCGTAAAAGCAATTCAATGGCTCGTGTTAGAGTTAGCTGTTCAGCAACTTGACCGGATATTTCGGATTTTTGCGAATCGATATTTGTTTGTAAAGCAACTTGCATTTCATCCAACTGTTTCAATGTCGCAGTAATGGATAGAATTGATTGGTCTATATTATCAGTTCGTGCTTCTAAGGTTAATACACGATCCTGGAGAACCGCAATCTCGGTAGACTGTTTTTCCATATTATCTGCCTGCTGAGAAGCTACCTCGCTGACCCGTTCTGTGTTGATCTGCACCTGATTGAGAACATTATCTTTAAACCATGGAATACCAAAATAATATACAGCGAACATAGTACCAAGAATGAAGATGGCGATGAATATACGTAATATGATCTTGCCGATAGAATTTTTCCTGGCAGGAAAATCTTTACCGAGAGATACTTCTGCGGTTGGAATGGCAAAGTCCTGTTCCGGTGTTTCTTCAATAGAATCATATAGATCTTGGAGCGATTGCAGCCTTTTTGTTGAGATCCCTTTTACTTTCTTACACTCTTCTTTTGAAGAAAATGGACGCGCAGATACGATCCCTTTAGCCAGGGTAAGTGTGACACCTGGCGCATTGGCTAATTCTTCTATGCTGGCAGTATTAATAAATTCAAGAAAGTCTTTCATTTCCACCTCTTATTCAATTTGACCATCTGATTTACCCGGAAAACCTTATTTCCTCTTTTATTTCTAATAGGGAAGATATCGTGGGATATCGTAATAAATTGTATCATTTTCGCCGCCACATAGCCGAGGATATATCTAGTCTGTATATAGCCGTCACTATCATAGTCCTCTTTGGTTTTTCTTGAGGATTTTATTGATTAATATCTTCCCCTGAGTTTATGTTCGGGAAGAATATTTGCCCGGTCAGAATCCTCAGCTTTTTCTATCTTCACCGCGCAGATCTTATATTCCGGGATTTTTGCGCGCGGATCAATGACATCGTTGGTGAGCACGTTGGCTGATGCTTCCGCAAAGAAGAAGGGGATGAAGACCACTCCCGGTCTTGTCTTCTCGAGGATGGTGACCCGAATGACAATACTACCGCGCCTGGAAGACACCCTCACCTCATCGCCTTCATTCAGTCCCATCTTTTCCGCATCCTTCGGATGTAATTCCATTAACGCCTGCGGATAAAGTTCGTCCAGTTTGGATGTGCGTGTCAGCGAGCCCCCATGCCAGTGTTCCAGCACGCGGCCGGTAGTGAGGATAAACGGATAATCAACATCCGGCAGCTCTGCGGAGGGCTGGTATTCCAATGGGTGGAACTTCCCCCGTCCACTTGGAAAACTATCCGCGAAGAGGAAGGGCGTGCCAGGATGGTTTTCATCCGGTACCGGCACCTGCAATCCCCAGTCATTCAGCCGGTGATATCGAATTCCGGCGTACTCCGGCACCGCCCTGCCCATCTCTTCGATCACCTCGCCGGGATGGCTATACTCCCAGAAGGCGCTTTTCTCCCGGTCCAACCGGGCTTCGATACGTTTCGCCAGGTCAATGATGATCTCCCAATCCGGTCGTGCGCTGCCGGGTGCATCAACTGCCTTACGAATGCGCTGAACGCGCCGGTCGGTATTGGTGAAGGTGCCGTCTTTTTCCGCCCAACCAGCCGCCGGCAGGATGACATCCGCGTAGGCGTGCGTCTCATTGATGAATAGGTCCTGGGCAGCGAAGAATTCTAATTGTTCGAATTGATGCCTGGTATGGGTTGAATTTGGTTCAGACATGACCGGGTTCTCACCCATGATATACATGCCTTTGATGCCGCCATCCCCGAATGCGCCAACGATCTCGGTGTTGGTCAATCCCAGTTTGCGGTTCAAGCCGTCCGGCTCAATGTTCCAGAGATGTTCCCAACGCTTGGCGTTTTGTTCGTCGTCCACCAATTGATATCCCGGATAGTGCCATGGCATGGCGCCGGAGTCTGAAGCGCCCTGTACGTTGTTCTGCCCGCGCAATGGATTCAAGCCGGTGCCCTCCCGACCGATCTGACCTGTCAGCAATGCCAGGTTAATGAGAGCCAGGGCATTCTCGGTTCCGTGGGTGTGTTCTGGAATGCCCAATGACCAATAGATGGCGGCGTTCTTAGCGCCGGCATACATGCGAGCTGCCTGGACAATAAGCTGCCTGTCCACTCCGGAAATACCTTCGGCATATTCGGGGGTGAACTGCTTCATGGATGCCGCAAATTCTGCAAATCCTTCGGTCCGGTCATCGATAAAATTCTGGTTATATAACTTTTCTTCGAGAATGACGTGCGCCATCGCAGAGAAGACTGGTACATCGGTGCCGGGCTGCTGCTGCAGCCATAAGGTGGAAAAATTCACCATCTCGATACGGCGTGGATCCACCACGATGAGTTTAGCGCCGTTTTGTTCGATGGCTGCTTTCATCTGCAAACCGATGATGGGGTGCGTTTCAGTAGTGTTTGAACCGGTGACGATGAAGACATCATTCTTCGAAACATCGGAGGCTGGGTTGCTCATGGCAGAGGAACCCACCGCCATCTGCAGCGCCACCACAGAACCTGCATGACACAGCCGTGTACAGTGATCGATGTGATTGGTACGCAGCACAGCGCGGAACAGTTTTTGCAGCAGGTAGTTCTCTTCATTTGTGGCTTTGGCGCATGAGAACATGGCCAGGGCATCCCCGCCATCCCGTTTATAGATGTGTGCCAGGTTTTCCGCGATCAGGTCGAGCGCTTCATCCCAGCCGGCTTCGCGCCAATCGGAGATGTCCTTCGCAGCTGTGCGTTTGCCCGGTAATTGTTTTTCCCTTCGGATGAGCGGTTGCGTGATCCGGCGCGGGCTGTATAGAAAGTCGTAGCCAAAGCGTCCCTTGACGCACAAATTACCGTGGTTGGTTGGCGAATTAAAGGGCGAAGTGACTGAATAGATGGCATCGTCCTTGATATGCAGTTCAAGGTTGCAGCCAACGCCGCAATATGGGCAGACAGTGGAGACGATCTTATCTGGTTTTATCATCTTACCTTCCCTCCATCAGCCATTCGCGGCGGGGTTTTAACGCCCCGGTGGGACAAACTCCCACACACTGCCCGCAGAATACACAGGTGGTTTCGGTCATTCCTTTGTTAAAAAAAGTGCCTATCGAGGTCTCAAACCCCCGGTTATTCAGATTCAATGCGAACGTGTACTGGGCATCCTCCGCGCAGACTTGCACACAGCGCCAGCACAGGACGCATTTGGCATAATCGCGAATATACATCGGATTGTCATCCAGCACCGGCGGTTGTCTATCCGCCGCACCGGGGAACCTGTCCGTTTCTGCGCCGTATTCATTCATCATTCGTAGAATATCAGGCGCATCAGAAAGGTCTACCGAAGACGCGAGCATCTCGAGGATGGTTTTGCGTGCAGTTCTGACACGCGGAGTATCAGTTCTTATGATCATACCCTCTGATATCTTGGCGATACAGGCCGGTACCAGCGTTCTTGAGCCTTCCACTTCTACCACGCAGATCCGGCAGAGGGCGTTTGCCGTGCAGTATTCATGGAAGCACAGGGTAGGAATAACAATGTTGTTTTCAAGCGCGGCATGATAGATGGTAGTACCCTCGACAGCAGCTATTTCCTCGCTGTCGATGTTCAAATGAAGGGTGTTGGCCATTAGAATCCGCCTTTCACCGGGATGGAAGACTCGAAGAGGTTCGGCCAGCGTTGGATGGCGCTTAATGCCGCCATGGAGGCGGTCTGTCCCAGCCCGCAGATGGACGCATCTGTCATACAGCGGCCGATCTCCAGCAATCGTGCAATATCATCCGGTTCTGCCTGACTGCTCGCCATGCGTTCCAGCACCTCCACCTGGCGCTGAGTACCCAACTGGCATGGATAACATTTTCCGCATGATTCCTCAGCAAAAAAGTGAGCTAAACGAAGTACAACCTTACGCAGGTCACGGGTTTCGTTAAAGACAGTGATCACCCCGGCGCCGAGTGGAATGCCCGCGCTGCGCATATCTTCAAAACTCAACACAACATCCAGGTCATCAGGTTCTGCAAAAGCGCCGGCTGCACCGCCAATCAGCGCAGCTTGAAAGCCCTTTCCGCCGCGGATGCCGCCTGCCAGGTCCATGAGCAGGTGCCGCAGGGTAACCCCAAACGGCACTTCGTACAAACCGGGTCTTTCCACATCACCGGAGATACAAAAAAGTTTTGTTCCGGTGGATTTTGGTGTACCGCGTGATGCATACCTCTCGGCACCTTCTCGCAGGATCTCAGGAATATTGGACAGGGTCTCCACGTTATTGATGACGGTGGGCTTGCCAAACAAACCATGAGTGGTCGGAAAAGGCGGTTTGACTCTGGGCATGCCGCGCTTGCCTTCAATCGATTCAAATAGCGCGGTCTCCTCGCCGCAAATGTAAGCCCCAGCCCCCTGCCGCAGTTCAAGCTCAAAATCAAATCCACTGCCCAGAATATTCTCTCCCAAAATGCCGCCGCTTCTTGCTTCTTCACAAGAGCGCTGCATGATCTCCAACGGCTCCGTGTATTCCCCGCGGATGTACATATACCCCTTATGTGCTTGGATGGCATATGCTGCAATAACGATCCCTTCGATCACGCGGTGCGGGTCGTCCTCCATGATCACCCGGTCTTTAAATGTGCCAGGTTCAGCTTCGTCTGCGTTGCAGACCACATAGCGGACGGTTTCGGCTGTATTAGCCGCGCCTTCCCACTTGATCCCGGTTGGGAAGGCTGCTCCGCCTCTGCCCACCAGGCCGGACTTCTTCACTTCTTCGATGACAGCAGTGGGAGTCATTCTCAATGTCTTCTCCAAACCCGCATAACCACCGTTCGCACGAAATCCATCAATATTTGTCGATTTTCCCCGCCCGCAATTCCGGGTTAGGATAGCGAGGTCACCAGCAACCAGAGTTTGATGTTTGCGGCTGGTATTGGCGACCATCTCGCGCCAACCTTGTTCCTGGCCAAGTTTATGAAAATCACCCTGGACCATTACAGAAGGAGCGATGTCGCACAACCCCAGGCAGGGCGCTCTTTCGATCGTGACCGTTTTCTCATCTTTATTTTGGATCGAATCACGCATCATTTTGAAATATCCGTCCGCGCCTGCCATCGCGCAAACTGGATCGTTGCAAACGTGGACGAGTGCATTCGCGATTGGTTTGTCGTGAAAGTGAGAATAGAATGTGATCACGCCATACACATCCGCCAGCGGAATACCCAGTGCGGAGGCAGCTTTTCTTGCTGCATCCTCAGGTATATATCCAACAACCTCCTGCACTTTATGGAGGGCAGGCAGCAAACCAGCCCTGCCGAGTGGTGCAAAAGGCTCAAGTATCTGTTGAATTTGATCCATGTTCATTTCCGGCATTTGGTTCCTCCAGGAAAGGCATTCATGTTGAGGTCTAGGGAAAGATGGTATTATTGAATACGGTCAAAAAATAAGAATTAATGCTAGAATCAAAATTAACATTTTTCAAAATGTGACTGCCAATAACAGTTGAATTAATTATACTGATTTTATCCGATTTTATTGGTGATTGGAAAAATAATGGTATATCATCCCAAAAAAGCTATTCCCCAAAAAGACCCTCTCAACAACGAGCAGCAAAAGGAGATCATCGATCAGGTGATCGAAGCCAATAAAAAACTGCCTGGCTCAACTATGGTTATTCTGAATGAGCTGCAGGGCAGGATCGGGCACATCTCATGGGCGATGCAAGAGTATGTCGCAGAGAGGCTGAATATACCGGCCAGCAAGGTACATGGGGTGGTATCTTTTTATTCCTTCTTCACTACTACCCCGCGTGGAAAACACACCATCAAATTTTGCATGGGAACCGCCTGTTATGTCGGCGGCACACAGCAATTATTGGATAAAGCTAAACAGATCACGGGAATCGGTCCCGGCGAGACAACGGAAGACCAGAATATCACGCTTGAAGTTTGCCGCTGTGTCGGGGCTTGTTCACAGGCGCCTGTGATCGTCTTGGGCGACAAACTTCACGGGCGGGTTCGTCCCAATAAATTGGCCAGAATGGTTAAAACGCATACAGAATAAGTGACCAGCTATTTGACGAAACTTCATCATATTGAATTTGGAGTTAACTATTTATGAACCGTATTCTATCTGCGACCGATCTGCAACTCCTTCGATCGGATGCTGTTAAAAAGCTAAAAAGCAAAACGGGTTCAGAGAAAACACTCTCTTGGGATTCGGTTGGAAACAATGATTCGCCGGTTGAATACTTTGGCGATTCAGAGTTGGCCGCCCCGACGGCCAAAGAAATTCGGGTTGTACTGCGAAATTGCAACTTGATCGACCCGGAGAGTATCGAAGAATACATCATTAACGATGGTTACGCTGCCCTGGTGCAAGCTCTGACAGAGATGACGCCTGAATCGATCATCGATACCGTCCTTCGCTCCGGTCTGCGCGGGCGGGGAGGTGCCGGTTTCCCAACCGGGAAAAAGTGGCAATTCACCAGGAACGCACCAAATTCTCCCAAATACATTATCTGCAATGCCGATGAAGGCGACCCAGGGGCATTTATGAACCGCCGCATACTCGAAGGCGATCCGCATTCTGTGATCGAAGGTATGCTGATCGCAGCTTATGCCATTGGCTCATCACAGGGTTACGTCTATTGCCGGGCAGAATATCCGATTGCTGTTCAGATGACGAATCTCGCGATCCAGAAAGCCAGAGAGTTGGGGTTTCTGGGTGAAAACATATTGAATAGCGGCTTTTCATTCGAGCTTTCGGTGCGGATGGGGGCCGGCGCTTTTGTCTGCGGAGAAGAAACTGCGCTGATGGCATCCATCGAAGGGAATCGCGGAGAACCACGTCCCAGGCCGCCTTTTCCGGCGGTTAGCGGTCTATGGGGCAAGCCGACCAACATCAACAACGTAGAAACCTTTTCCAATATCCCGCAGATCTTACGAAAAGGCGCGGATTGGTACGCTGCGATGGGCACAGAGAAAAGCAAAGGCACCAAGACATTTGCCCTGGCCGGGGATGTCAACCATACAGGCCTGATCGAAGTTCCATTTGGCATCACGCTTCATGAAGTTGTTTATGAGGTTGGTGGGGGTATTAAAGATGATAAAGCTTTCAAAGCCATCCAGACCGGTGGTCCGATGGGCGGTTGCCTACCGGCTGAATTGCTGCATCTACCCGTGGATTACGAATCCCTGGCTGCTGCCGGTTCGATCATGGGCTCTGGCGGTATGATCGTGATGGATGAAGACACATGCATGGTGGATATTGCCCGCTTTTTCATGGAGTTCATCCAGGAAGAGAGCTGTGGTAAATGTACACCCTGCCGCCTGGGGACTTATAGTATGCTGCGGATACTGACAAAAATTTGTGCAGGGGAGGGAGACCCCGAAGATATTGATGAGCTGGAAAAACTTTGCAGCGTCACCCGTCTAAACAGCTTATGCGGCCTAGGCCAGGGTGCGCCGAATCCGGTGGAAAGCACGCTAAAACATTTCCGCCGCGAATATGAAGCGCATGTTTTTGAAAAACGCTGTCCGGCCAAAGTTTGCCGCGCCCTTGTAAGTTATGAGATCGACCCGGAGTTGTGTACTGGCTGCGGCGCTTGCATGCGCAGTTGCCCGGTGCAGGCGATCACGGGTGTGCCAAAGGAAGCCCATCTGATCGACCAATCCATCTGTATCTCGTGTGATATCTGCAAGCAGGTTTGTCCAACCGATGCGATCAATAATTATTCGTGATGACAGTTTGACTGGCAACCGGGTTGAAAGGAACATCTTAATGGTAACAATTGCGATCAATGGTGAAAAATATGAAGTGGAAGACGGGCTGACGGTTTTAGAAGCCGCTCGGAAGGTTGGCGTTTCTATTCCAACCTTGTGCTACCACCCAGACCTGACACCGTATGGCGGCTGCCGTTTGTGTAATGTCGAAGTGAACGGGGCACGTTTTCCATTGAGTTCATGCACCTTGCCGATAACCGAAGGTATGGATGTCAAAACGGCCACCCCGCAGTTGATCGAAGACCGCAAGCAGATCCTCGAATTGATCCTATCCAACTACTACGAAAATGATGACACTGCTGACAAGCATGGTGTGAATGATTTACTCGCACTGGCAGAAGAATTTGGAATAAATGTTGAGCAAAAAAAGTTAAAGAAACCACAATATCCCATAGACAGTGATGATAACCCATTCATCCGGGTTGACCTGAACAAATGTATTTTGTGCGGCCGTTGCGTGCGAGCTTGTGCCGAAGTTCAGGGTCGCTTCGTTTGGGAGTTCGCTGGTCGGGGTATGGAAAACAAGCTCACAGCTGGTGCAGGCGTCAGTTTGCTTGAAGCACGCTGTGAGTCCTGTGGCGCATGTGTAGCTTACTGCCCAACCGGGGCGCTGGACCTCAAACCATCTGCTCATCTCGGCAATCCGGACAAAGTTGTCACTACAACTTGTGCCTACTGCGGAGTGGGTTGTAATTTTGATTTTCCATGTGAAGGATGATAGGATCATCCGTGTCGCATCCAACCCAAATGCGCCGGTCAACGGCATGAATTTGTGTGTCAAGGGACGATTTGGATACGACTACATTCAACATCCTGACCGTCTGACTAAACCGCTCATCCGCGATTATATACTTTCGGGAAAAGACAAGCCCGACCGGAAAGCGGACAGTCCCTGGGTGGAAGTCGATTGGGAAACCGCCTTGGATCTGACGGCAAAGCGGCTGCATGAAATCAAGACTGAGAATGGTCCAGATTCCATCGGGATACTTACCTCGGCGAAGTGCACCAACGAAGAAAATTATTTGATGAACAAATTCAGTCGGCAGGTGATTGGAACGCATAATATAGACCACTGCGCCCGGTTGTGCCACTCATCTACAGTTGCAGGACTGGCCATGTGCTATGGCTCCGGCGCGATGACCAACACCATTGAAGATATCTGCGCAGAGTCACAGGCAATTTTTATCATCGGATCGAATACCACCGAGCAGCATCCGGTGATCGGCGCAAAGATCCGTCAGGCAGTGCTCAAACGCGGGGTGAAGTTGATCGTTGCCGATCCCCGAAAGATCGATATCACCGAATTTGCTGTATTGCATTTACAGCAAAAACCCGGCACGGATGTGGCCTTGATAAACGGTATCATGCACATCATCTTGAAAAATAACTGGCAGGATCAAGGCTATATCGATGAGCGTTGTGAAAACTTTACAGCGTTTGAGGAAGTGGTCCAGCGCTATACGCCGGAATATGTCTCTGGAATCACAGGGGTTGCTGAAGTTGATCTAAACGAAGCTGCCCGCATCATGGCGGAGAATCACCCCATGGCGGTTTTCTGGGCGATGGGCATCACGCAGCATACCACTGGCGTTCTGAATGTGCTCGGGCTGGGCAACCTTCAAATGCTGCTCGGCAATGTGGGGATACGAGGCGGCGGCATCAACCCGTTGCGCGGGCAAAATAATGTGCAAGGAGCCTGCGATATGGGCGGTTTGCCCAATTACTTCCCGGGCTACCAAATGGTGACAAATGAGGAAGTTCGGAGAAAATTTCAGGATAACTGGTCGCTTGCATCAACTGATGGCTCGATCCCTGCGCTTTTCAGTGACAAACCCGGGCTGACCGTAACAGAGATGATCCCGCTCGCCGGTGAAGGCAAAGTAAAGGTGCTGTATATCCTGGGAGAGAATCCAGCCATGAGCGACCCGGATGTCAATCACACCCAGCAGTGTTTGGAAGCCTGCGAGTTCGTGGTATTGCAGGAGATATTCTCCTCTGAAACAGCCCCATTCGCGGATGTATTACTACCTGGCACGACCTTCGCTGAGAAAGACGGCACATTTACCAACACCGAAAGACGGATTCAGCTTGTGCGGCAAGCGATCTCCCCTGTCGGCGAGTCACGGGTGGATTGGGAGATCATCAGCCAACTTGCCAACCGCATACTGGAACTGGAAAAATTAACGCCAGTTGGCAGTCAGGCTGGATGGAATTATTCGCATCCGGCAGATATCATGGATGAGATCGCAGCCACAACCCCAATCTACTCGGGTGTAAATTTTCAGCGTCTGGAGGATGGTGTACAACTTCACTGGCCGGTGCGCGGAGTGGAACATCCTGGCACACCGATTCTGCATTTGGGGCAGTTTACGCGCGGTAAGGGAAAATTTCACTCCACCGAGCATCTGGACCCCAAAGAGCTGCCAGACACCGATTACCCATTCTTGTTGACAACCGGTCGGGTGATCTATCACTGGCATGGCGCTGAAATGACAAGGCGTTCCAAAGGACTGCTGGAAGTGTATCCCGAAGCGTTGGTTGAGATCAACCCGGAAGATGCGATCGACCTGGGGCTGAATGGCCGCAACATCCTGCGCGTATCATCCCGCCGTGGGGTGATGGTCGCCAAGGCCGTTGTGACAGACCGGGTCTCGAAAGGCGTGATCTTTGGTAATTTCCATTTTCCGGGCTTGCAAAACGTGAATAACCTTACCATCGCCGCGCTGGATCCAACGGCCAAGATTCCTGAGTACAAGGTATGTGCGGTGAATATTAAGCTAGAAGAAGAATAGATATTTTATTAGGATGTTTTCTTATAAGCGTAGCTTATTCTCAATTTCCTCATCGGTCATTTCCCTTTCAGGGTCAGAAAACAGCTTGCCTTTCAGTCTGTTCAACCAGAACCTGATCCGACGCAAGGGTTTGTGCGAATAGCGGTTTACGAAATGCAGAGCCGCCTGTTCAGTTGTCACCAGTTCATTGGACCGTTGGGCGAGAAAATATTGGTGTTCGATAATCCATAAATACAGATCGGCTTCCTTCCTGCCGGGAAAATCTATAAGGATCTTCTTCTCACGGATGATCTGGACGAGTGGAAGATATACGCGTTTATACCAGGAACGAGCAGCGTGAAAGTCATCAATGGGGTGATTGTGTTTCTCACCCATGTACCAGCGATGCACCTGGATATGTTCAAGTAGTTTTTCATACTGACCAGCCTGGGTAAGCTGAACATCACTCTCTGGATAAGCCTCCTTCAAGTTGGTTACTTCCAGAAAATGAGCATACTCCTTTATGAGGATCAGGCTTTCGATATTGGTTGTAGGGGTGACTTCAACATCTGTCTTGATCTCGGTTACGTAAGCATCAATAAAGACCTGGCCGCGTTCACGAGCAACGGAAACCCGATGATTTCCATCTTTGACAAAATAGGCTTCACCAATCTTATACAATTCCACTGCCGGTAAAGGAATATCTTGAATACGGGCTTTGTCTATATTCTCCCAACGCGAACGGGAATGATCCATCTTAGGTAGAAAGGCTCTGTCGAAATCCTGATATCGTCCTACCGACCCGACAATATGATCCAACCGGACTTCGGTGTTCCCAACGTCATACTGTCCTTTTAGCGAGATCACTTTTTGTATCTCATCAAAAGGCAGCAGGTCATTGTTCGTCCTGCGAAGGCGGTTTAGGGTCTCATTCACAAAAGCTTTGAAATGTGCCCGGTCAAAATCCATGCGGGCGGTGCCCTGTAAGTCTGCAGAAGTAAAATCTCTTCGGTTATTATTCATGATTTTCTATCTCTCATCATCCATGAGTGATGGAAATGTTTGTCTGTTTATATCCATACGTATTGATGATGTTTGTCTCAAAATAGCGGGTTTTTGTGATGGTTGTATTTCGATACACGTGGATATGCCCATGAAAATGGTACGTGGGCTTAAACACGCGATCGATCCAATTGAAAGCTTTGATACCTCTGTGTGGCAGGTCGTCCATATCATGGATGCCGGCCGGCGGGGCGTGGGTGATGAAAACGTCGAGAAATCGACCAAAGCGCAGGTAATTGATCAACAATTGAGGAACGAGTAAAAAAGCCCACAACCACATTTCAAATTGCGAATACTGGTAAGGGCCGTAATTGTAATGCCCGCATCCTTCGATCCCGGCGATCAGCAGTCCTTTGTAGTTAACACACTTTCGATGAATATTTACCCCGCCCCAGGGAGACAGCTTGGGTCCGGCTGTCGTATATTCTACCTGGTTGGCATGGTTACCTTGTACATAAAAAAGTGGCTTATCCAACATGCTGATCAGGAATTCAAGATAGGAATACGAAAGATCCCCGCAACTGAGGATGACATCTACGTCTGCGAACCTTTGTTTGACATGGGGGCTGTACAATCGATCCAGCTCTATATCGCTTATCGTGAGAAGTTTCACTTCATATTCCAATTCCAATTACCTGGGCGGCGGCGAGGTCTGCTGTATGGGAAATGCTCACACTCCAAATCGAAATTCCGAGTTCAAGGGCTTTGTTCTGTGCAGCGCCTGTCAACAGCAACTGCGGCGCTCCAAGCCCATCTGGAAGAATTTCAATCTCCTGCCAGGAGATGGTACCTATTCCGCATCCAAGCGCTTTGGATGCAGCTTCTTTGGCTGCGAATATTCCAGCAACTGATTGATCAATGGAATAGGTAATGAATTCTTGCTCTGTCAAGATTCGCCTGCGGAATCGCTGCTTAATGCCAGCTTTTAAGGATGTGATCCTGTCGATTTTTACCAGGTCAATACCTGAAACTATTTTCATAAGAGTGATCTAAGCGCCTGGAATCCTAAGAGCCTGCTACTGCCATAGCCATTTTATCCGGCTGTAAATATTTTCGGGCTGATTCCAGAATTTCATCGGGAGTTACCTTGTAGATGAGGTCTGCATAAGTGCGATAGTAATCCAATCCAAGCTGGTACCTTTCCAGGCTGACCAGGGCGGAAGCCACCCCGGAATTGGATTCCATGGAGAGCGGCAGTCCTGCCAACGTAATTCGCCTGGCTGTCTTTTAACTCTTCGGTTAGCACTGGTTCAGTAACAAACCGCTTGATCTCTTTTTTAATGAGAGCAATGGTTTTCTCTACATTCACGGGATTCACCCCGGCAGAAACCTCCCACGACCCGGGTCCAATGCCGGAGTTCAGGCGGGTGTAAGCGTAGTATGCCAGACCGGATTTTTCCCGGACTACTTCCCCTATGCGGCCATACATGCCAAATTGCCCCAGGATGTTATTACCAAGCGAAACTGGCAGGTAATCAATGGAATTACGCATAGGTGCCGAGCAGCCGGCTACGATGTCGGACTGAATTTTTCCCTCAATCTTCACTTTCTTTTTTATCGATTTTGCCAGAGGTGAAAGTTCTCCAAGAGAAGGCGGCTCGGTCTGATGCGGGTTTCTCCAATCGTTGAAGCTGGATTTGATCATTTCCACAGCACGGTTGGCTTCGATGGCGCCAACTACTGTGAGCACCATGCCCTTTGGCCCATAATTTTGACGGTGAAGTTGGGCAATGTCTTCCCGGGTGATCCTGGCAACTGTTTCTGTATATCCATCCTCTGGTCGGGAGTATGGATGGCCGGCGAAGAGCAATTGATCAAATGCAAGGGATGCCATCTCTCCGGTATCCTGCGCACGCATGGCCAGTCCGGTGAGAAATTGTGCTCTCATTTTTTCAACATAGGCTTCCGGAAAAACAGGTGTGCTCAATATCTCTTGGAGTAAACCCAGCAGCATTTGTAAATCTTCGATCAAAGCTCTGCCAGAGAAGCTGGTGGTGTGAATGTTGCCGCCGACACCGAGGCTTGCCCCGGAAGATTCCAGCAGCTCAAAGATCTGGTTGAAATTCTTTTGTTCAGTGCCGCGCATAAGCATGGCGGCAGTGAAATTTGCCAGCCCCAGCTTGTCGTCAGGATCCTGCAGAGAACCGGTATTGAGATATCCGCTGATAACGACCGACGGATTGTTGAAATTCGAGCGAACCAGGATGGTCATTCCATTCGGTAAAACTTCCCGGGTAACGTCATCTGATCCAGGCAGAGTGTTAATATGAGTTAAATTCATTCCTTGCATCAGATCATTTTCCTTTCAGAGCCGAAGGAAGATAAACGCCAACGACCCGGTTTTGTCGGTTTAAGTACTTTTGTGCGACACGTAGCACATCCTCAGGCGTAACAGCGGAAAGGCGCTCAACATAATTTACGAACCAATTATAGTCCGCGAACATTTCAGAATATCCGAGCCAAAAACCCTGATTGGTGATATTCTCAGCGCCATAAATGAACATTGCCCGCGCTTGCTTGATAGCTCGTTGGATTTCAGAGTTATCCACGCGGGTTTGTAATAATTTATCGATCTCTTCATCAAATGCTTGGACAGGTTCGTCATATTTACTTTGCGGGTGCACCGTCAGGATCGTGTTGTATAAATATGGGTCGATGGTGGCTGAAAGCCCACCGTGTACGCCAACTGCCAGTTGGTTTTCAACCAGCTTTTGATATAACCGGCTGGTTTTGTTGGAAATACCTCCGCCTCCAAACATATTCAACCCGGATGGACCTGAGAGCAGGCTGTCTAACACTGAAAACGGGAAGAAATCGGGGTGATTGCCTTCGGGAGCATGGTAGGCAATCTGCACAAAGACAGTCTCGCCAGGACCGTTTACCTCAAGGTTCTGTTCGTTGGAACTCAGTGGCTCAGATGGAATTTCTGGTTTGGACAATTCCGAGGATGGCAAACCGCCGTAGTATCCATTGATCATTTTAAGCATTTGTTCAGAATCAAAATCACCGGCAATCGCCAAAACTGCATTGGACGGAGAGTAATATTTCTTGTAATAATTGTAAAGATCGTCCCTTTGCATTGTCCTGAGGTCCGCAGTTTCACCAATTACTTCTGTGTGATATGGGTGGGCATGGAATGCTGCCTTCTGAATGGCCTCCCCCAATTGGAAAAGAGGTTCATTCTCATTGCCCTCCCGCTCTGATATGATGACTGTCCTTTCAGAGGCAACCTCAGACGGTTCATAAATGCTGTTGACCATACGGTCGGATTCCAGCTTAAGGGCGATCTCAATCTTTTCAGCAGGCATGGTCTCGAAAAAGGTTGTCCAATCCAGGAAGGTGAAAGCATTCCACACACCGCCTTCGCGCGAGATCACTTTATCCATGATGCCCGCGGGAAAGGTGCGCGTGCCTTTGAACTGCATATGTTCCACCCAATGAGAGATGCCTGTTATCCCCGGGGTTTCGTTGCGGGATCCCACCCGATACCAGACCCAACTACTGATGATGGGAGAGGTGTGAATTTCTTTTAGTTGTATCTGCAACCCGTTTTTCAGCCGGGTCTTTACGATTTCATTGTTCATTAAAGATCCTTATCAATCCGTTTTGTAAAAGCAGCAAATACTAACCTGCTTAAGTTCATAGTTGAATACTAATATAAAACATCCCCGATCAAATCAGAATGGACGAAATATCTACCTATTATCCAATATATCATAACGTTATGAATTAGAATAATTAAAGCCGTTATAATTGTTAGACATATTCTTTTCGAGGAGCATCGTGGATGACAAATTCAGGCTATATTGTTGCAGTGATCGGCGCTGGACCGGCTGGTATTTTTGCCAGTAAACAGCTTGCCGCTGATGGACACGAGGTGGTTCTACTCAATAAGGATATCAAACCCGGGGGGCTTGCAGAGTATGGGATCTATCCGACCAAACACAAAATGAAAGAAGGGTTGCGCAAGCAATTTCGCAGCATTTTATCAGACCCAAAAGTGCATTACTTCGGAAATATTGAAGTAGGAATTGTTGGCGACCTGACATTCAATGATCTTAGAAAGATGGGGTTTAGCGCCATATTGGTTACGGCTGGAGCACAGGCCGCGCGACATCTGGGCGTGCGGGGAGAAGAGTTGAAAGGAGTGTATCACGCTAAGGATTTGGTGTACCACTATAACAAGCTGCCACCCTACAGCCAGAAGGATTATAAAATTGGGCGGCGAGTTGCAATGGTAGGTGGCGGCAATGTGATGTTGGATTTGGCTCGTTGGTTGATAGATGTTGTTCAGGTGGATGAGGTCATTTCCGTAATTCGCCGCGGCCCGGCGGAAGTGAAATTTGACAAAAAGGAATTGGAAAGCGTTATAGCAAACCTGGATTTGGCTGGTTTGGATGCTGAGTTCAAGCGGGTTGCGCCAGTCATGCTGGAAGTCGGGGAGGACCCGGAGGTAGAACGAGAATTTTATAAATCTGCTTTGGAAAAGGCAGAACCACACAGGTCCAAAACCCGCTTCGAGTTAAAGTTCTTATCCTCGCCACGATTGTTGATCGGCGATGAAGATGATGTCTTAAAAGAATTGATCGTCGAAGAAACCAGGTTGGAGGCTGTGAACGGATATGTCAAAGCGGTTGGCACCGGTGTTCATAAGACATTGGGTGTCGATACGGTGATCCTCGCGATTGGTGATCAGGTGGACCAAAATATCGGGTTGCCATTGGAGCACAATCAGTATCACACAACGCCGACACCCAAACACCCGGTTGAAAATACTTCTTATGAAGTATTTGACATAACTACCGGCGAAGTGATGCAAGGGGTTTTCATAGCCGGTTGGTCTCGCAAGGCAAGCACTGGATTAGTAGGAGTCGCAAAAAAAGACGGAACGAATGCAGCGATTGCGATCAATAGCTATTTAATGGATAAAAAAACTGTCCCCGAGAAAGATGTTGCCGGGATCATGGATGGAACCCACAAGCTTTGTTTAAATTGTGTAGATTACGAGGATATACAGCGCCTGGAAGAGATCGAACAGGTAAAAGCCTTGGAACTTGGGTTGGAAGAGTTTAGATTTGATACGAACGAGAAGATGCTGGTGGCTATCCGTTCGGGGGTGATCGCTTAACGTACACTTTTGAGTTTGATTTTCCGAAACATAGGTATCAGCAGAAAAAAACCAATACCAATTAAAACTTCGCCGATCTCGACACCGGCTGCCTGCCAGCGGCCGAAGTAAGGAGTACCTGGTAAAGGATGGCTGCCGAAACCGAACACATCTGCCATCCCGGCAAAAACCGCCAGCACAAAGCCAGTGCTTATGAAGCGGATCCCAAAATCTGCTTTGATACTGCGTTTTTCTTTACCCCACAGGCTGGCAAGTGTGATAAACCCACCAAGACATATTATCCCCAACCCAACCAAAAAGGTAACGATCTGGATAAAACCGACGATCGGGCTGCGATCCAGCCCAAAGATGGCTGGCCGGGCGCCTAAAAGAAAGACGAGAAACCCCAGAAGACTTAATGAGAGCCCAAAACGAATGCGCCAGGGAATTTGGATTTTCATAACGGAGGCTTTTGTTTTCTTGATTCTCATCCTATTATCCAGGCAGATTCTTACGTAGATATTCGATCCAATTCAGTCCAAATATTCCTGAAATCTCACTTAGAGTGTACCCCTTTTTTTCCAACAGTGGAATAATACACCTCATATCTGCAATTGAGTTGAGTTCGAGGGGTGAACTCTGATAACCAAAGCCGCCGTCGAAGTCAGTACCGATGCCTACGTGTGCGGCAGACCCAAGCAATTGGCAGATGTAATCGATCTGATCGACATAGGCAGAGATGGGCACATCCTCTTTTCGCCCGCCCTTCTGCCAGTTTGCATCCAGGAAGAGGTTATAAGGAATGACGCCGACCACTCCACCGCGTTCTGCCAACTGGACGATCACATCATCCTTCAAGAAGCGGTTGCTTTCACGGGCTTTAAGTGGCGTGTCTGCATTTGCATGGGTTGCAATGATCCTGCCGTTGTAATGATCAAAAACTCCCTTTACCGAAAGATGATCCATGTGGCTGATATCAAGGATTGCGCCAAGCTCTTCGATGTGTTTGATCAATTGAACGCCATCGCGGGTCAATGGGCCAGGTTCCTTTGTTCCACCGCAGTATCGGGTGGATGCCCAGGCAAGACCAAAAATGCGGACTCCCCTTTCATACCATCTTTCAACTTCTGCAGGTTCTAGAATACCATCCGCCCCTTCCATTAAATAGACCAGGCCGATGGGGGGAGTATCATGAAGCCGGTTGATGGATGGTGTGTGAGCGTCAATAATTAATTCCAGTTGAGAGCGATTCTGGATGGATTGAAAAAAACCGGGATTTTCGCCGGTTAGGCGGTCATAGACGTCGAGCTGATCCCAGTACAATTGGCGGGCGGTGCGGGTATCTTTGTAGCTGAGAATATCCCATTCACCTTCCTTAAAGCGGTTCGGAGCAGCAAAAAGGGTTGCAAATATGATGGCTGTATGAATGGATTGATATTCATCCCAGCCGAGCATGGTATCCCCGTTTACAGTCGGGATGATTGTGCCAGCTTCCTTCTGACGGGTTTGCTGCACAGAAAGGCGGTAATCCCTGGCAAAGGTAAGCATATTCCAGGCAAGGTCTTCGTGGGAATCTACCAGAAGAGGAGTGATTGTTTGAGGTGTGTTTTCTGTCATGAAAAGAAATAAAAAAGCGCACCATAATCTGGTGCGCTTCTACCTGGTCAATAATTACTCTTTATCGTCTTCTTCTGTGACATCTTCCATCTGGTCAGCCAGGGTTTGCCAGTCCATCTCGGCGTAAGCGGGTGATTCAACACGGCGCAGGCTGAGACCGATGCGATGGTTTTCGGTATCGATCTTAAGTACGCGCAAAGTAACAGCGTCGCCTTCTTTCAAGACCTCTTTGGGGTGTTCGATCCGTTTTTCGGAGAGTTCCGAAATATGGATCAATCCTTCGATTTCGCCTTCTAATTTGGCGAAAGCACCAAATTTGGCAAGTTTTGTAATGCTGCCTTCCACCAGTTGACCGACCTGGATATGAGCAACTTGGTCGCCCCACGGGTCATCTTGCAGCTGGCGCAGCGAAAGGCCGATACGTTTCTTTTCGCGGTCAATGGAAATGATCTTGACAGTGACATCTTCGCCGACTTTGAGAACTTCATCGGGCTTGTTGATGCGGTCCCATGAGATCTCTGAAAGGTGAACGAGGCCGTCAGCGCCATTGATGTTGACGAAAGCGCCAAAATCTGCCAGGCTGGTAACCCGGCCGGTGCGTACATCACCTTCTTTAAGTTCTTCGAGGATGCGGTCTTTGACCGATTCACGGGTTTCGCTGCTGGCAGCGCGTTCAGAAAGGATCAGGCGACGGCGTTCGCGGTCAACTTCAATCACGCGGACGGTGATTTCTTCGCCCACCATCTTGGACCATCTCTGATCGGGGGTGTCACCGGTCATACCGGCGCGGCGGGTGAGGCTGATCTGCGAGGAGGGTACGAATCCGCGTAAACCACCCAGGGGAACGATAAGTCCACCCTTGTTGTAGCCGATAATTTCAGAATCAAAACTATCGCCGGATTCCTGCTTCTCTTCGGCTTCTTTCCAACTGGCTTCGTCGCGGGCGCGGGTATATGATAGCACCACGTTGCCGTTCTGATCTTCGGGGTTGAGGACGTAAACGTCGATCTCTTCTCCGACTTTCATTTCAGAAAGGACTTCTGGTGGAATAGAATCAAATTCTTTTCCTGTGATGATACCTTCGGATTTGGTACCTATACTAACCAGGATCTGGCTGGTGCCGATACTGGCAACTGTGCCCTTGCGGGTTTCGCCTTGTTCGGGGGATTCGATGTTGCCGAATCCTTCTGCTGCAAGCAGTGATTCCATGTTCTGGTGATTCTCGGGCGTTTCCCCCTGATCGAGGCGGGATTCATTATGATCCATATGTTTTAAAATACTCCATTTTCAGCGAAATGTCTATGCATTATAAGAGATTATCAGTTTCTTTGCAACCCTTATAGTGGAGGGGATATACAGTATCGGGAATTTCCAGGTTTCAGGGCAAAATTGATAACGATCAAATTATCCACGCTGTGTTTTATTGACCTGTATCAACCAGCGCGCTTCCCTTATGGTAGCTGATTCCCCGACAATGGTCAAAACATCTCCGGCCGCAAGGGTTGTGTCTCCCTTGGGAATGATCACCTGCGTACCGCGTCGCAGGCTGACGATCACGAAACTCTTTGGCCATGGGATATCCTTCACCAGTTGTCCGTCACAGGCAGCGCCGCTATCAACAATAATATCTTCCACCTGGGTCACTTCCGTAAGCCCGTCCTTCAATCTGTCCGGCAGCGATTCCTGCGGCATGAACCAGAAGGGTCCGCCACCCTCATCAAGTGTTGCATCGATTTCAGCAGAGAGTTGTTCATAGACATCCTCCGAGATCACGCCATCCCCGCGCATACCCTGATAGGCTGAACGCTGGGCGCGCAGGATCTCCCTTCGGGTGATATCCAGCTCTTCTTCCTCTAATTTTGGTTCCACCCGCAGTAGTTCTCGCAATGAATCCGCCAACAGAGCCGTCTGCTCCTGCAGTTTCGGTTTGATCCTCTCCCAAGCTGGAGCAGAGATCAAACCCTCACGGTAACGGCGCTCGACATGAGTTTCTGCCGACCGCAGTGCATTCAAGCGGGCATGGCGCTGCTCATAATCGACCTGCAGCGGGTCTTTCATGATGATACCCAGCTTTCGTACCAACCCGCTCATGGTGGTCGCCTGGATCAACAAGGTGAAGAGAGCTACACCGAAGGCCATGGTCAGCAGTAGTTCGCGGTCCGGGCCGAAGGCAGCCGGCAGGCTGAGCGCCAGTGCCAGGCTCAACGCACCACGCAATCCGCCCCAGGCTAGAACATGCCGCCAGCGCAGCGAGATCGGCTCTGAAAGCTTTCCTGTGATCCAACTTAAGCCATAGACCACGATCACGCGCGCCAGTAAAACTGCGCCAATTGCCCAGGCGATCGGCTTCCATGCAAGCAGCAGCGCATTCAGATCCACTTCGAGACCGATCAAAAGGAAGACGAGAGAGTTCACGAGGAAGGTGATGTATTCCCAGAAGTTATACAGCACGATGCGGGTGGTGGGGCTCATGCCCTTCGGGCTTAAGCTTCCGGTGATCAGGCCAGCCGCGACAACAGCCAAAACTCCGCTGAAGTGCAGTTGCTCCGCCACCAAGTAAGCGCCGTAGGCTAGGACGGTGGTCAAAGTGATCTCGATCAGGTAATCATCAATTCGCGCGATGAGGCGCGAGATTGCCCAGCCGAGTACCAAGCCAACCACGATACCGCCGATCGATACCCGCAGAAAATCCCATAACCCGGTCATCAGATTGAAATTGCCGGTAAGAGCCACTGCCAGCATTAAATTGAAGATCACCAGTGCAGTGCCATCGTTAAACAGGCTTTCGCTCTCAACCAGAACAGCCAGGCGTTTCGGAACGCCTAAAAGGCGGAACAAAGCTACGACTGCCACAGGGTCGGTCGCAGCGATCAATGAGCCAAAGACCATAGCCACCGGCAGGCTCAGCGACGTGCCATAAGAAACCAGGCCGCCCACAATCAGGGTGGTGAGGATGACCCCGGGAACAGCCAGCACAGCGATTTGGGCGGCGTTTCGTTTGAGTTCGTTAAAATTGAGATGGAAGGCGGCTTCGAAGACCAGCGGCGGAACGAAAAGCGCCAGGATCAACTCGGGGGTCAATTCGAATTTAACGGTGGATTGCGTTGTTAAAACAACCCCACCACCACCAGTGCAACGGTGTATGGAATACGCAGACGCCGTACAACGATCGCCACCAGCGAAGCGATGAGCAGCAGCTCTATGATCAGAGTTTCGGTGTTTAAAAATTGATCCATGGTGCCTTAATTATATTCGCATTCTGCCTGACCGGAGAAACCGGCGGCTAATCATATTTATACTTTTTCGCCTGCCACTTTTCGTAATGTAATGGTCTGTTTTTTGAAAATTCATGTTGTCTTTTTAGATCATATGTTCTATATTCATTATAAGCACAAAAAGGGTCTGTCAAGCTGTCAGTACGTGACAGGTGGAATTGAAACAAATTTGGAATAATTGGGTGGAATGGCGATTATTGCCGAGGAACTCAGGAGAATGTTCGGAGGGTGCGGAGACTGTGGAGGAACTCGGAGAGCTGTTTAACGGCCTTGATGAACAACCATTATTTACCCTGCCCAATCGGCGGCGATCAACTCTGCCTGTTCCAGCACAGTTTTGATGGCTCTCTCCTGCTTGTCGGGCGGATACCCGTATCTCTTCAAGATCCTCTTGACTTGCACTCGTATTTTAGCCTAACACTTTCTCGGACTGTCCAATCGATGGTCACATTTTTCTGATGCTATCCACCAATTCGCGGGCGATCATTTTCAGGTTCTCGTCCCCCAGCACTTTCACCGCGCTATCATTGACCTCCAGGGCGTCATAAAATGCCACTTCATCTTCTGTGAGGTTGAGGGTCTCCCCGCGCCGTCCAGCTTCTCTAAATCTTTTGCCAGGGTGATCAATGCTGCAATCACCTGCGCTGTTTCTATGGCCCGGTTTTGATACATCCTGATCGTCCGCTCGAGCATCTCGGCAAACGACCTGGATTGCACCAGATTCTTTTTCGCCCTGATCTTGATCTCGTCATTCAGTAATTTCCGCAACAGTTCCAACGCCAGGTTTTTCTGCGGCATGTGGCTAATTTCTGATAAGAACTCGTCCGATAGAATCGAGATTTCCGGTTTGTTCAATCCTGCTGCGGTGAAGATATCCACCACCTGGTCTGTGATCACTGCCCGTGATACGATCTGCTGGATGGCAAAATCCAGGTCGTCCGCGCTCTTTGCACTGTCTCCGGTGGATTTCACCAACGCGGCTTTGACTGCCTGGAAGAAGGCAACTTCATCGCGGATCGCCAGCGCGCGGATATTCGGAACCGCAAGGGCAAACGCCTGGCTCAGTTCTGTTACCGTCTGCAGCAGCCTTTTCCTGCCATCATTCAAACCTAAAATATGGTTCATGGCATAAGGCAGCAACCTCAGTCGGTCGGTCTGGGTTCCTGTTGCCCATTTGGAATAATTGAACCCGTGGAATAATCCCTTACAGATCTCGTATTTCTCTATCAGCACTCGCACAGCTTCTTCCTGGTCGATGGCAGTCTCGCCAGTCCCGCCGCTTTCGGTGTATACCGCCAGGGCTTCTTTTAGCTGATATGCAAGTCCCAGGTAATCCACCACCAGACCACCCGGCTTATCCCTGAATACCCGGTTTACCCGGGCAATCGCCTGCATCAGGCTGTGGCCGTGCATGGGTTTATCCACATACATGGTGTGCAGACAGGGTGCATCAAAACCGGTCAGCCACATATCCCGCACGATGACGATCTGCAATGGGTCGTTTGGGTCTTTGAATCGCTCCGCCAGTTTACGGGAGGCTTCCTTATTGCGGATGTGTTTCTGCCAATCCGGGCCATCAGAGGCTGAACCGGTCATGACCACCTTGATGGAGCCTTCCAGATCTTCCTTTGCACCCCATGCGGGGCGTATCCTGGTAATGGCGTCATACATGGCCACACAGATCCTTCTGCTCATGCAGACGATCATGGCTTTACCCTGTAGTGCTGATTGGCGGTTTTCAAAATGATCCACAATATCCTGGGCGATCTGATTGACCCGCATATCCGCCCCAACCACTGCTTCCAGCGCTGCCCATTTACTCTTGAGTTTTTCTTTCTTTTCGTCTTCTTCCGCTTCGGTGATCTCTTCAAACTCATCATCCAGCAGCGGTTTAGCGCTTTCTTCCAGGGTCAGCTTTGCCAGCCGGCCTTCATAATAGATAGGCACGGTTGCCCCGTCTGCCACCGCCTGCTGGATATCGTAGACGCTGATGTAGTCACCAAACACCGCGCGGGTGCTGGCGTCGGTGCGTTCGATGGGCGTGCCGGTGAAGCCAATGAAGGATGCGTTCGGCAGTGCATCGCGCATGTGCCGGGCATATCCGTCGATAAAATCGTACTGGCTGCGGTGAGCTTCATCCGCAATGACTACAATGTTTTCGCGGGTAGAAAGTACACCGTCTCCTGCCTGGCTTCCAGCATACGAAAAACCGCCTCGGCCGTTAACGCTGATATCTGTTTCCAGAAATTTCTGAATGGTGGTGAACACCACACCGGATGCCACCTGTAATATTTCGCGCGAGTGAGCCCGGCTTTCAGCCTGCTCCGGCGTTTGCCTCGGCGGATCTTTGCAGAGCGAGAAGGTGCCGAAAAGCTGGGCGTCCAAATCGTTGCGGTCGGTGAGCACCACCAGAGTGGGGTTGCGCATTTCGGGATGCAGATATGATCTTCCCGGCGTAAAACACCATGGAAAGGCTTTTTCCCGCCCCCTGGGTATGCCAGACTACACCCACCCGCCGGTCTCCCGGGTTACCTCCGGGATTGATTGCACGCGGTAGCCTGAACGCCGTTCTGAAACACCGTGACCGGCAGATTTAATGGACGCGCGGATGGTCTCTTCGACTGCCATGTTGACGGCATGATACTGGTGGTAGCCGGACATCTTTTAAATGATCACCCCGCCACCGTGGTCTTCAAATAATACAAAGTATTTGATCAAATCCAGAAAACGGGTTTTTTTAAGAACGCCATTGACCATGATCTCCATTGCCAGGTCGGTGTCTTGTGCCAGGCTGCTGCCATCCACCGCTTTCCAGGGCAAAAACCACTCCTTGCTGGCGGTCAGTGTCCCGATGCGCGCGTTGGTGCCGTCGGTGATCACCAGCGTTTCGTTGTAAAGGAACAGCGATGGGATCTCTTCTTTATAGGTTTGCAGTTGCTTGTATGCCGCCCAGATATCGGCACTTTCATCGGCAGGGTTCTTCAGCTCCACCACTGCCAGCGGCAGGCCGTTGACGAAAACCACCACGTCCGCCCGACGGTTGTGCCGGTTTTCAATGACGGTGAACTGGTTGACCGCCAGCCTGTCGTTCTGTGTCGATTCTCGAAATCGATCACCTTGACCTTGCGCCGCAAATCGATCCATCCCACACCCGGGTTTCCACGGTGATGCCGTCGACCAGCATTTTGTGGAACAGGCGGTTGTTTTCCAGCATGGAAGGCGCATAAGCAATGGTTATTTTGCGGTAGGCATCTTCCAGCGCCTCAGGGGAAAGTTCGGGATTCAGCCTCTGCAAGGCGTCTTTCAAACGTCCGGCGAGACCACCTCCTGAAAGTTGCTGCGTTCGGCAGCCGGTTCTTCCGGGGCGATCTCCAACCCGGGGAGCACCTGGTAGCCCAGGTCGGCGAACATTTCCAGCATGGCATTTTCAACTTCGGCTTCGGTCATTCCGGTCATCGGTTTTCTTCGTCCTTTCCCCAGTTGGCGGGGTTCGCCCGAATGTATGAGGTGACCCGGTCGTGGTCCGCCTGGTCGCGAATGATATGTTCGTAGTAGTTGCGATGCCAGACAACAGCACCAGGTTGGTTCATTATTTCATTGAATTGTTTGGTAACTGCCGATTTATATGAACGGATGATGGTAGGTATAGACCCGGCGACCGGTTTCCCGAAACGTTCCGTTGCTGGGGCACGGCTCGCCGTGCCCCTACGATCCGATAAAACAATAATCCCGTGAATATAATTCGGCATGATGACGTATTCGTCCAACACGACCGTGGAAAAACGACCGGGCAACCGTTCCCATGCGCGACGGCAACTGCGCCGAATGTCGATAACCGCACCACCCCACCGTTACTTCGCCGAAAACCCATTAGCACCCCGCCGTCACCATGGTCACTAATATGCCCCCACCCGGGCGTAATCGTACCCCGGAAGGCGGATGGAACGGCGGTTGGGCTTGGGGGATATGGTTTTATTCATGGTTATATTTTTCGCAGTCATCACCCGTTAAACTGCATTTGGGGCAACCGTCGTGGTTGCCCCCATTACATCGCTTGGTTAAATTCATACAGGGCGGCAAAATCATACCGGCAGGGGTGAACCTTAAATTCATACAAGGCAGAAGTGAACCCTGCCCGTACGGGTGGTTGGGATGGCCCAAAATGTTATTCATCGTCATTTGTATTGAATGAGCGGATGTTATTATGACCATCCCCGAATAATGGTGTGATACAGATCAACGGGCTTTGGGGGATATCCAACCGGGTTTGGGCGGGCAGTTCATCGTTCATGGATTTGAACACCTCTTCGAACAGGTCCGCTTTGCTCGGCAAGCATATCCAATGCCGATTTGTAAGATGGGTTGGCCGTTGATATGGAATTGTTTGGGAATCGGAAAAGCTTTGGCGATCAGATAATCTGTTTTGGCATATTTTTGCAGCATTGCCAGTTTTTCATCATCGCTGCCAGAACCCAAATAGGCACGCGCACGCAACGAATAGATATACCCCAGATCATCGACCACATACCAGAGATTGAGAATGATTTCAGGATCAGACATTTATCCCTCCGATATTATATTCCTTATCATAATTCTACCAGCGACCATTTTTCATCATATCCCGGGATGAGGATGGGACGTCGGTGATAGAATTAAGAATCTGTTTTAGTCATATTCTTAACTGAAGTAGTAATTCAGATAGCAATTTTTTCCTAACCTACAAATTCCGAATCGTTCTAGAATTTCTAATAATTCTATTTCTGATAATGAAGAAAAACGGTTCTGAAAAACTCCGTTTAGAGAAGTATTAAAACGAGATGGGGTTTGTCTAGAAGTCGTTCCATGGATAATTCTTTGGTCTGCATAAGATAAGAAACAGGCTGCACGTGTACGAGTAATTGATACATATAATAATCTGGCAAATTCTCCGACAAGACTCCAACAACCCTTTCGCTTTTTGAATTAGGAATTATGGATTTTTCCAAACCGGGAATAAATACAATTTTTGAACTAAGGCCTTTTGCACCATGCATGGTCATAATTTGTATTTTCTGTGGTAAGGATCTTTTGTGGTGTTCCACTGCGAAGGCTTACTTCATGTAACACTCGATTTCGTTGGATAGGTTGATCTGCCTTTATAAAGGCGAGTAATTCCTCCAAAGTAATACCTTGGGGCAATTGAGCTAACATACTTGCCACATACCGATTTCATCTGAATGAAATCCCTCACCAATAAGCATAATTTGTATTTCATTAATTCGTGTGTCTAATCTATCCGACCCTTGCCAAGAAGAAATCCTATCGCAAATCGTACGTATTCGGCTGATTAATGTTAACGAACGTTTATCAAACCTCTCGTCATTATTTTGGTTGTGAAATAAATCTCTATAATTCACACCACTCGAATAAGTAATATTAGCCACCTTGCAAATTGTTTTTATACCTACTCCTTTTATTGACCCAAATAATAACCGGTGACCAATGTAATCTTGTCGTTAATTACCACCCGTAATAAACCAAGCCAGAATCTGCCAATGTTTTGATCAAGAAAATTAATTTCTCGTGGTGTGTCAAACAATAATTCTCTGTCCGATAATGCTTGAATTAATGTTGGTAATTGCAATTTGGAATTGCTTAGGAGGATTAGTATTTCATTTGCCGATACCCCATTATTAATAAGTTGCTGACAAACATCAGCAATGTTGCTTGCTTCTGCGTCATCAGTTCTAAAGTGCCAGTATGAAATATACCCAGAGTTAACTGGGGAAGAGTTTGCATACAATGATATTGTATGTTTTGGAGATTCGGGTTTGGTCCAGGGAATATTTTTTTAAATAAAGAAGAGGCGGATGCAAGTATACTTGGTGTACAACGAAAACAATTTGTGAGTTCGCGACCAATCGCCAAACTATGGCGATTTACAAATTCTATAATACCTTCAGGGGATGCATATCTAAAAGAATAAACGCTTTGGTCATCATCACCACATACAAAGAACATTAATTCCATTATTTGCGAAGTAATCAATGAACTCTATATCTACAGGGTTAAGGTCCTGATATTCATCAACAATTAGATGAGTAATTCCTAGTAATCTTCCTAAATCAAGTAACCCAGTTTTCATATTATTGAGACACTCACGTACAACTTCACCTGGAAGGATACATGAATAAAGTTGTGTCCAAGCATCGTGGAATCTTATAAAACAATTTCGTTCGTTATCTGTAATTGGAATTTCGGGTGGAATAATATTGTTTGGATGATAATTATTGGTATTACAATAAGATTCAAAATCCAAGCGTATTTCTTCACATCGTGGTAAATTAAACTTTTGGTGCGGTTCCCAAAAGTTTTCATAAATACATTGAAATTCATTTTCTAGTATGTGCTTTGTCTCCATTTTATCTAAAATAGACGGAGATTCTGGATAGTTTAATAAATCAGCTCTTTTTAATATGCTCAAAGCTAAAGAGTGCAACGTACTTATCCTAACATTTCGGGCCGCCTTCGTTATCTTGATATGATCCCAGAAAAGTATCCAATAAGTCGCGTGCACTTGCTCTTGTAAATGAAACCACAGCTATTTCGTTAGGTGAATAACCTTGAGATAAAAGCCATAATATTCTTTTTACAATTGTTCTAGATTTACCTGTTCCGGCCCGGCAACTAATCGAATTTTTGGGTGTAAATCTTGCGCAATGTTATTTTGCTGATCTTGTGCTGAAGCTTTTTGAGCATCTGTAATCCCCATTTTCTTCCTCCAAACCTCACTTAGATTGTTATAGCTATCTCCCCATTCATGAGAGTTGGGGGAGTATTGCATCCCGTAATTTGGTAAGGCTTATTGTTTCTTTCTCATTATTTTCGATAAGCTGTTCAACTGAGAAAATTAATTTTTCAAATTGGTAAACGACTTTTTCTTCTGGAATTAATACAGCTAGATTTTGGAAATCATTTTTGTTTATTGCTCCAAAAACTGTACCTTCAGCTTCAAATTGTTGAAGTTGCGTTTGATTGGTTTTCAGGGAGTAATAAGTATACGAACGACTGCCTGTTTTATGACGTACTGCTGCTACTCCTCTACCCAATGCACACTTTTCGGTCGCCATATTAATATCCCCTACTGGTGCACGAACACTGATAAGAGTGTCACCGTTATTTGCTAAACGTGTTGGAGCAGTACAATAAACACGGTTTGTAGGAAACCGAAATCCAAAATCAGTTCTTCCCTGGAAAAATGGTAGACCGTCACCTACCTCATTATAAGTTTCCTGGGGGTGATTGGCCCATTGTCAAATTGAAATCTTCAGACAACTTCCCCATCCTCCACCCGCGCGGAATATCGCCGTCCATCGAGTCGGGGAAGAGGGCGGCGGTTTCGGCGTCCATGCCGGCGGGCTGGCGGCCTGCGGCTTTGGCTTTGACCGGGTCGAAATCCACGAACCAGGATTTGAAGATGGCGCGGGCGATGGCTTCGAGGGTTTCGTTGCATGCGCCGGTTGAGTTCGATCTTGTCATCCAGGCTGCCGAGGATCTCCGCGATGCGGCGTTGGGTGGGGAGGGTAGGGAGTGAAATTTTTAAATTGTAGAAATCTTCACGACTTGTTGAAGGGATCGCCGATCCACTATCCATATTATTAATATCAACAGTTAGTAAAAAATAATAGGCGAATTTCAGGTCTATATCAGTTGTTTTAGGTTTAATATAAAAAGCTGTGTCAATTACATAGATGGAATTTGTGAATAATGGACACCACGATATGCACCTTTTCTACCGATTACCACCGATGGGTGGAAGCATAAAGGTTTTTCTGTGAAACCAATACGACCATTTGTTCCATAAACCGGATAATTACCAGCAATAACCTGATAATTAGAAAGCGATTTACCATACTCAAGAGTAACTAAATCTCCCCAATTTGTCTTCCGCCACTCACTAGAACTC
>CAWJEB010000002.1:0-241171 GCA_963841805.1 uncultured Chloroflexia bacterium | reverse complement strand
TGAATTTTCAACAGCTTTTCTGGCGATGGCTTCCAATTTCTTGCAATTTGCGCATCCTGATCCTAATACTTTAATTGTAATCATAGCTTCTCCTTCAATTTTGTAACCTATGGCTTGCAATGAGGGCATTCGCAGTTCACAATCTTTGCATTGCCTTCCATTTCTTGATTGCCAGACAACACACTGGCGGCATCCAGTAATTGATATATCTCGGAAGTTACCACGCGGTAGAAAATATTCCACCCGTCACGTCTATCCTGGATTACACCTGCTTCCCGAAGAATGGATAATTGCTGAGAGATGTAAGATTGCCGGTACCCCAGGAAGGCCTCCATATGGCAAACGCAGTGCTCGCCATCTCTTAAAATATTGAGAATAGCAATCCGACCCGGGTGGTTTAGCAGCTTGAAAACCTGGGCTTGGGAGGAAAATGGTATTGTTTTAGATGTGGCTTCGTCAATCATATTCATATTATTGAATATAATACTAGAATCAATAATCGTCAAGTGGAAAAAGTGGATATTAACATAATACTGATAAAGAATCCCTGCAGTTTGGTACAGGGTTTTTCGGATATTTATTTCTCTATCGTATCAAATAAAATCGTTCAGGGGTTCCTGCAATCTCACTTCTTGCCACGAATAATCCACCAGCGCCGGTTTCGAAGTCAGGATCTCCATCGGTCAACCAGAAGTTGGATGTAGAAACATAGAAATCTTTCATGTCATCGCCAGCGAAACCGCCGCAGCAAATATTCTTTACAGGAAAAGGAATGCTTCTTATGAATTGATAATTGTCCAAATTCCAGACCGATATGAGTTTGTTCTCGCTCCAGTGACAGACGTAGATATTATTTTGAGCATCCACAGAAACACCATCTGGTGTATCGTCAAAATCGATAACCACTTTCGGCACGCCGCTGGCACCTTTTGAAATGGAGTAGTCGAATCTTAGCAGTTTTTTATTGTAGGTGTCGACAACGTAGAGGTATGTATTTTGATTATTAAAGAAAATTGTGTTGTATTGCACCAATTTCTCTACCAGGGTAATTACAGCTTCCATCCGTATCGACCATGTAGAATTTTCCAGTCATTGTATCGGGATCAAAATTCGGTTCTGTGAAAAGGTTTGAAACAGAGCTTGTGAATATTCGACCGGCAGAGTCGCAGCGGGTGTCATTGTATCGATATTCACCTGTGTTTGGTTGAGGAGCTGCAATTAATTCCAGCTTTCCGGTAGTAAAGTTCAATAACATCATGCCGTCAGGGACCGCAACGAGCAAACGGTTCACATCAGAGGATGGAATCGCTGCACCAATATATTTACCCGCCTTAACAAATTCATCCAGGTGGGTCATTGCGTCATAGCGATGGACTGTGCCTTCGAATAGGTCTGTCCAATAAAGCTTCTTTATTCTGGTATCCCAGATGGGGGTTTCTGATAGAACTACGCGAGAGTCTATTGCAAGTTTGAAATCCATTTTTTCTCCTCCTTTTGACACAGAATAGTTTTAATGTTTCAACAATCAACTGATCAATATTTCTGGATATTCGATCACTTTCGCAAGATCATTCAGGAACTTTGCGGCGACGACACCATCAATCACCCGGTGATCAGCAGATAACGTGAACGAAATGATCGGACGTACTGAAATGGTATCGTTCTTATCCACGACAACTGGTTTCCTCGTGATGGCGCCGACAGCAAGAATTGCGCACTCTGGTGGGTTGATCACTGCTCTGAACTGGTGGATATTGTACATCCCGAGGTTGGAGACAGTGAAGGTGCCCTTTTGAACGTCTTTCAATTCAAGTTTGTTTTGTCTGGCACGCACGCTCAGATCGTTGATGCGTGCTGCGATCTGTGAAATACTGAGCAGGTTGGCATCATGAACAACCGGCACAATCAGACCGCTCTCGATCGATGTGGCGATCCCGACATTGACATTCTTCCAGAGGTAAATGGATTCGCCCAGCAATGATGAATTGATATACGGGTTTCTTTCCAGCGCCCAGGCGATAAGCTTTACAAGAATGGCAGTCATCGAAACTTTGGCTGTCCCATTCAATTCTGCAGCCTCATTCAAATGTGTTTTCATCACTTCCAACCTGGAAACATCCACCTCGACTGTTTCAGCAATGTGAGGCGCTTCCTGGAAGCTGGCTTGCAGGCGTTGCGCGATTTTCAACCGCATACCAGCCAATTGAATGACTTCCGCCGAACGATCGCCAACTGCCGGTACGGCTGTCGTGGTTGATGATTTAACATCATCAGCTTGAATCCTTCCGAATGGGCCGCTGCCGTTGACAGAATCAAGAGGAATTTGTGTTTCACGAGAGATCCTTCTCGCTGCAGGAGTGGCGGCAATTTTGTCAGGATTTGCTTGCGAGGAAGTCGACGAATACTTTTGGGATGCAACATATGCTTCAACGTCTTCTTTCGAGATTCGATTCCCTGATGTGGGGACAAGGTTGATGTCGATCCCCAATTCATTCGCAACACGGAGCGCAAGAGGACTTGCCGGAGTGGGTGTTGCTGATTGTAGAGTAGCAGCATCACCAGCTGTGGAAGCTTTTTTGGTTTCTGGCTTACCAGCATTTTCTGGAATATCGGCCAGGGTTTCACCTGGTTTGAGGACATAGGCTATGATCGTCGCAACCGGTACAACATCACCCGCTTTGTACATTAAACCAACCAATGTGCCTGTCGCAGGAGAGGTAACATCGATGGCTACTTTTTCGGTTTCGACCACCAAAACAGTTTCATCCTGTTTTACCGGATCACCTTCGGACTTGTTCCAGGAAATTATCGTCGCTTTCTCCTGGTCCATATCCACTTTGGGCATAATAAATGGAATAGGCATTTTAGTATTCACCTTTCAATATTGCCCGGATCTCCCGTTCAATATCTTCTTCCTGGGGTACAGCGGCCCGTTCCAATTCTCGGTTGTATGGGATGGGGGTATTTTTGCCGGTTAAGCGACGCATGGGAGCGTCGAGATAATCAAAAGCACGGCTGGCAGATACAACAGCCATAATTTCTCCTGCCCAGCCAGCGGTTTCGCACGCTTCATGAACAACAAGGAGTTTTCCAGTTTTTGTGACAGAATCGATTATCGTTTGCTTGTCCAGGGGAACCATAGTCCTGGGATCGACAACTTCTACTTCAATACCTTCAGAAGCGAGCCGATTCGCAACTGCAATCGTCTTGTGAACCATGATCTCATTCGCCACTACTGTAAGGTCTTTTCCTTTTCGTTTGATATCCGCCACACCGAAAGGTATGGAATAATCCTCCTCTGGGACTTCGCCTTTCATCTTATACAACAGTTTATGTTCAATGAAGCAGACTGGATTAAGATCTTGTAGTGCAGTGGTGAGCAGTCCTTTTGCATCGTAGGGGGTTGAAGGTGTGACTACTTTCAATCCCGGCATGTGCATCAATAGGGTTTCCAGTGATTGAGAATGCTGCGCAGCGGCGCCTGTTCCTGACCCACCGGGCATGCGGATAACCATTGGAACCGTTGCTTTGCCGCCAAACATATAATGCATTTTGGCTGCCTGGTTTCCGATTTGGTCCAGTGTCATCAGGGTGAAATCCATGAACATGATCTCTACCACCGGGCGCATGTCAAGCAATGCTGCACCAATGGCTGCGCCAATGATGGAAGGTTCTGAAATGGGTGTTTCAATGATCCGTTTTTCACCGAACTCATCCAGCATACCGTTGGTGACACCGAATGCACCGCCATAACGGCCAATATCTTCTCCGATAATGAACACTCGCTCATCATTTTTCAGGGCTTTCCAAAGGGTTTGTCGAATTGCTTCGAGGTAAGTGATTTCAGGCATATACATACTCCGTTACAGTGGATGGGTCTGGGTCTGGGGAAGCTTCTGCAAATGCGACTGCGGCATCGATGATAGACAGGGATTCATTGTTGATTTCTTCTGCTGTGTCTTCATTGATTATTGCATTTTCGATGAGGTGGTCTTTAAAGCGGGTAATGGGGTCTTTATTGTCGCGCCAATCGTTGATCTCATCTTTAGTGCGGTAGAGGTTACGATCGCTTTTGGAATGGCCAAAATAGCGATAGGTTTGTGTTTCTACCAAAACCGGGCCATTGCCAGAACGAATATATTCTGTCGCATCGCGCATTGTTTCATAGACTGTCAAAAGGTCATTGCCATCGATGTAATGCCAGGGAATACCATACCCTTCTGCTCTTTGTGCGATTGGTAATTTGGCAGTTGCACGGGCAACATCCATGGACATACCATATTTGTTATTTTCGCAGACATACAAAACTGGGAGTTTCCATAATGCAGCCATGTTGAGGGTCTCATGGAAGACACCTTCATTCGCTGCGCCATCACCAAAAATGGCGATGCAGATCTCTTTAAGCTGTTTCATCTGGATTGCGAGACCGACGCCAAGTGAGTGTGGAATCCCGCCGCCGACAATGCCATTGGCGCCAAGGTTATGACTGGAAAAATCAGCGATGTGCATTGATCCACCGCGACCCCTGCAAAATCCGGCGTCTTTTCCAAGGAATTCCGCCATCATTTTATTGATATCTGCGCCTTTGGATATAAAATGACCGTGTCCACGGTGATGATTGATAAGATAATCTTCTTTCAATGTTGCCCGGCTTATTCCGACGGCAACCGCTTCTTGCCCGGCAGATAGATGCATGGTGCCGTGAACTTTTCCCAGGGCATAGAGTTTATCTGCCATGTATTCGAATTGACGGATCGTGCACATAGTGCGATACATATCGATCAGTTGATCATTGGATAATTTTAATCTTGCGGCTTTGGTTACAAATGTTTCTTCTTTTGGCATGAATACCTCTTTGTTTGTATTGATTTTTTACTTTATGGGATCGGATGACAAAATACTTCTTGCAGTAATGCTATCTGTTACAAGGATGTTCAACAGTTTTGAATGGAGAGCACCGATGATTGCTTTGACCTTTCCTTGTCCACCAGCTACACCGATACGAATAGGGATATTGATTAAATCGTGCAATTGAATAGTGATCAAGCGCTGCATGAAATCATCAAAATATGGTTTGCCGTTGAGCAGGAAAAAATTACTTGCGATATCACCGACCACCCCAAAATTTATAAGTTTTTCAATTTCATCCTCTGGTAGTAATCCAGCCAGGAAGTAGCTCGAATACTTGATTTCTGTTGTGCCGATGCCCAATAAAGCGATCTGAATATTCTTGCCCAGTTCGATGGTTTCTCTAATGCCTTTGGTTTCCATCATCGATTGGGCAATTTCACTTGATTGACACAGGTAAGGGGCGTTGATGAAATAGGATTCACCGCCCAGTTTATTCGCAAGTCGCTGCACCAGGGCATGGCCATCATATTCTGCATTTTGAGCGCCCATCGCACCGACAAGTTGAACAACTTTGCAAGGGTATTTGCCAGTAGATTCAACTAGCATCTACTGCAGCACTAATGGTTGTTCCCCAAGCTATTCCCAGGATGGTTTCAGGAGTTAAATAGCGGTTCAAAACTTCAGCAGCCGCTTTTCCTAATTCAATAAGAAGTTTATCCTGGTTTGAATTCGAACTGAGACAACAAATACATCATCAATCCCATATCTCTTTCTTATTGCCTGCTTCAAGATCAAATTCATACTGAATTGGACGAATGATTTTTATCTCCACAATTCCACGATTACGAGCTTCGGTTAATATCCTTGAAACCATGGAACGAGTGACGCCAATCTCGCTGAGCAATCGCAGATTGATCTTTTCCGCTGGGAGTAATACATCTCAGCTACATCCGCCAAGAAGTTCATTCGGCTTAAGGTTGTTTTTATTCGTCAGGCATATCGTGTTTATCTGATAATCACGAACGTGAATAAACATTCACTAATGTGAGTATAACAATCCTCTTGATGGTGTCAATAGTTGTAAATTGGAAAATAATATATATGGTGATACGATCTATTAACCTCATAGCGCTAGTTCAGATTTGCGAAAACAAAAATCTGAATGCGGTTTTTATTGACAAACCCTGTTGTATCCATTACAATACTCACAAATGTTACAATAAATTCACAAATGTGAAAATAGGAGAATGATATGGCACCCAAGATTCAAATGGCTATGGATACCCTCGACAGCGACCAGGCTTTATATTTAGCAAAAGTTTGCTCACCTTATGTGGACATTATTGAAGCTGGTACACCTCTAATAAAATCAGTCGGTATAGGAATTGTGAAAACTTTACGGAAGTTGTATCCAGATAAAGTTATCTTAGCTGATCTAAAATCTAGTGATGTGGGAGCTTATGAAGCAAACATGGCTTTTACCGCAGGGGCAGATGTTGTTACGACTCAAGGAATAACCACACTTGCAACCATTACAGAAGTTCAGCGTGAAGCGGATAAATGGAAGCGGCGCGCAGAAGTAGATATGACGGGTGTCAATGATCCAGTTAAACGTGCTGAAGAAGTAAAAAAAGTTGGCGTTAGTCTTGTCCTTTACCATCGTAGTATCGATGAAGAAACGACGATTGGCGCGCTATGGGATGAGAAGGCTTGTAAAACTGTTGGCGCTATGACGGCGCTTGGTTTAGATGTAGCAATAGCGGGTGGCGTAGATGCAAAAGTTATTCCATTATTAAAGGACTTCCCCCTGTATTGCATTATCGTTGGAAGAGGCATTACAGGGCAAACCGATCCTGAAGCCGCTGCCAAAGAAATCCGCCAAATGGTTGATTCAATCTGGAAGTAATTATTTCATGGTCCATATCTCAGCTTCGCTATTAGCAGCAAACTATGCCCGATTGGGTGAAGATGTTATAAAAGCAGAGAATGCTGGTGTAGATTCCTTCCATTTTGATATGATGGATGGACACTATGTACCAAATATTGCATTGTCTCCGCAACATCTTAAAGACTTAAAGCAATACACAAAACTACCTTTTCACCTACACTTAGAATTGGGAAATCCAGATTACGTCCTGGATTCTTTCCCAGAATTGTTTGCAGACCTAATACTTGTTCAGTGGGATACTATCACCGAGCCAGAGAAAACCTTTAGCCGAATTCAGAAACGTGGGGCAATGGTAGGTTTAAGCCTGAACCCAGCTGATAACCTCGATAATGTGAAAAATTACCTTCCGTTAATAGATACACTTCTATTGTTGAGTGTTAACCCGGGTTTTGGCGGGCAGCCAATTGTAAAAGATATCGATAATAAGCTCTCGATAGCCAGAGGAATGCTTGATATGGTTGGTAAGAATATCACGCTGGCAGTCGATGGTGGAGTCAACCTGGATAATTCGAAGGATTTGATCAAGGCTGGAACAGATTGGTTGATCATCGGTACAGCTTTGTATTCTCAAATGGATATGGCAAATTACGTTGCAAGCATAAAACAATTCACCAGGTAAATATCCATCTGTTAATATTTGATTCAATCACAATATGAATTATTTTTTAGCCGCTTCACCGATTTTGTTGTTACTTGTGTTAATGACAGTTTTCAAATGGAGCGGCAAGCGTTCTGGCCTTGTTAGCTGGCTATTTTCAATATTAATATCGGGTGTCTTTTTTGGACTGAATCTGAATGCCTTTTGGATATCACAAGCAAAAGGAGTGGTGTTTTCAGTCTATGTATTGCTTGTACTCTGGTCGGCTTTGCTATTATTTAATTTGAACAATCGCATTGGGGGTATTGCAGCAATAACCAACTGGCTCAAAGTGATAATTCCAGATCGATCTCTGCTGGTTATATTGATTGCGTGGTCGTTCAGCGCCATTCTGGAAGGGATTGCAGGCTTTGGGCTGCCAATTGCTGTTTCGGCGCCTATGCTGGCAGGGTTGGGTGTTTCACCCATCCTGGCAGTAGTGGCATCCGCGATCGGGCATACCTGGTCTGTTACTCTGGGAAATATGGGAATGGTGTTCCAAGTGCTAACCAGCATCTCTGGTATTCCAGAAACTGAGCTATATCCGGCGACAGCCATATATGATGGGATTTGCTTGCATACTTTGCGGTCTGGCTGTTGCAATGGTCCTCGGAGAGTTAAAGAAGTGGAAAGAGGTCCTCTTCATTGGTGGAGTGATGGCTGTTGTGCAATATGCCCTAGCGGCCATTGGATTGATCCCATTATCAGCTTTCGGTGCTTCAATAACAGGTTTAATCGTTGGGATCGTTATTAGCCACCGAAAACCAAAACAAGAAGAAAGAATACTTATACCCAAGCCACTTAGTGGCAACATTGATAAGTTATGGAATGTTGATCATCATGATGGGGTTAATATTTATTGAAGGACCTATCAGAGATAGTTTATTCCCACCTCCTGTGGCGCTACCATTTTCCTGAGGTGGTTACCAGATCTGGCTTTGTAACACCGGCTGGATATGGACAGGTGTTTCGTTGGTTTGCTTACCCTGCGACGCTTATTACAATCGCAATATTATTCAGCATGGTGTTTTTCAAAAAATATCAAGTTACAACCAAAGATACAATTCTAAATGCGATGAATGATACAATCCGTTCCGCTGGCCCTGCGACCATTGGAATAGTATCCACAGTCGGGCTGGCGATGATCATGGATCATACTGGGATGACATTGCTCGTAGCGCAGGGATTGAGCGATCTTACCGGCAGATTCTTCCCGATCATTTCTCCTTTGATCGGGATGCTTGGTGTTTTTGCTACCGGAAGCAACACAAACTCGAATGTGTTGTTCGTCTCCATGCAAAAGAACATTGCCCAAATCATAGCCATTGCACCGGTGATCCTGGTTGCAACTCAAACCGCAGGCGGATCTCTAGGCAGTATGATCGCTCCTGCAAAACTGATCATCGGATGCAGCACGGTCAACTTGCAGGGTAAAGAAGGGCTGGTATTACGAAAAACATTGCCTTACGGACTGGCAATTGGAATTCTGGTGGGGGTATTGGGTATGTTATTATCTGCCTTCTGGAAATAAAAAATAGGCACATGAATTTTTTTCATATACCTATTCAGCATTTATAACCAGGTTAATTAGTATTCAACATCCACCCATTTTTTCTCTTTCGCGGATTTTTGAATCGCATGGCATAATATCATTTCGTGGTGGCCATCTTCGAATGTAGCAAATTGCCCCATCTCAGGCATTATTCCTGATTCTATTGCACCATATACCTGTTTGAATACTTGAACAAATGTGTCGGGATATCCTTCGGCGTGACCGCCAGGGAATCCTGTCAACGCGCGGGAAGCTGGTTGAAAAAGGGATGGATCTTTGAGGAGGATTTGGTTAGGTTCGTCGCGGTGACCAATCCAAACCTCGTTTGGATTTTCCTGGTCCCAGCGCATGGAAGCCTTGGATCCATTGACCTCCCACCAGAAATAGTTCTTTCTACCGGCAGATACCTGTGATAGAGTGATCGTGCCTAAAGCGCCATTGCTGTATTTTGCAAGCAAGATGGCAACATCTTCAGTATTGATTTTGGTCTCATTTGCTGATTGATTTTGTTCGATCTTTCCAGCAAAGGTTTCCACTGCATGAGCTGGCTGTAATCGGGTTGGATGCACAGTTGAGAATTCAGCCATGACAGATTTCACCTCAAGGCCAGTTAGATAGGTTACCAGATCGATGAAGTGAGTACCAATATCCGCCACAACTCGCAAGTCACCGCCTTGCTCAGGTTCAAGACGCCAGTTCCAATCGGATTTCAGAAACAGCCAATCCTGAAGGTATCCACCATGGATCAAATATGGATCACCAAGTTCGCCGACTTGGATGCGGTTACGAACTTCCTGGTTGATGGGATAAAATCGGAGGTTGTAGTTGACAGCATTGATCAATCCTTTGGCCTTGGATAGATCAGCGAGTTCTTTTGACTCCTTGCTGGTCAAGGCGAGAGGTTTTTCACAGATGATATGCTTCCCGGCTTCCAACGCCAACTTTGCGTGCTGATAGTGCAAGTTGTTGGGGGTACAAAGATGAACAACACTAATTTCTTTATCTGCCAAGACATCATTGATACTCATATATGCGTGTGGGATATTCAATTCTTTTGCTGCGTTTTGGGCTTCTTCAGGTGTGATTCCAGCAACACCATGCACATCAATACCCAGCCGCCTTAAGGCTTGAATATGGGTTCTACCCATGAAACCAAGACCAATCACTGCTGTTTTGATACCTGTCATAAATCCTCCGATATGATTGAATTCACGAAATATTGTTAGTTACAAAAAAATTAAGAATAAATCCGGTTTGGCTGAACAACTTGGCAGCTTTCACTTCAAATGACTATATTCTGGTATCTTTATTCGGTAGAGGTGTCTGCTGGAGAGATGAACAGACACCTCTAATAAACTTTTAGATCAGTTTACTTAAATGAACAAAACTGCGTTCTGCTTGTTCAACTGTCCCGCATTCAACGCTCATGACAATATCATTCGGGCAGGTTTTTATGATATCAATTACCCGCTTCCAATCGATCACTCCGTCACCGCAAGCACATCCTACCGGGGTTCCGGATACTTTCCCTCGTTCCGCATCTGAATGTTTGATGTCAATGTCCTTGGCATGCAAGTGAACGAGGCGGTCATTTACATGGGAGAGCCACTCATAGGTGTCGCCAGTTCCAGCAAGGTAGCTGTTGCCTGTATCGTAATTGATGGCAATAGCTGGTGATTTTACAAGAGCGTAGATACTATCCAAACCATCTTTTGATTTACTGTACTGTTGGTGTGGCTCGACACCGATGATAACGCCATGTCTTTCTGCAACCATCGAAGCTTCTTTAAGCGTGTATGTCATTAATGTATAGTCCTGCTCTTTGGTCGTCCAGAGTGGTTTTGGTCCTTCATCTGTGTTAACAACCGGCGCTCCTGCATCGGCAGCCCACCGGATTGCCTGTTTCAAATATTCCACGCTGATTTCAGGCTTGCACAGTGGAGTATGGGCTGAAAGACCTGATAGTTTGAGCTGGCTGTAATCGGGTTGGATGCACAGTTGAGAATTCAGCCATGACAGATTTCACTTCAAGGCCAGTTAAATAGGTTACCAGATCGATGAAGTGAGTACCAATATCTGCCACAACTCGCAAGTCACCGCCCTGTTCCGGTTCCAGACGCCAGTTCCAATCGGATTTCAGGAACAGCCAATCCTGCAGGTAACCGCCATGGATCAAGTATGGATCACCAAGTTCGCCGACTTGGATGCGGTTACGAACTTCCTGGTTGATGGGATAAAATCGGAGGTTGTAATTGACAGCAGTGATCAATCCCTTTGCCTTGGATAGATCAGCGAGTTCTTTTGACTCCTTGCTGGTCAAGGCGAGAGGTTTTTCACAGATGACATGTTTCCCGGCTTCCAACGCCGACTTTGCGTGCTGATAGTGCAAGTTGTTGGGGGTACAAAGGTGGACAACATTAATTTCTTTGTCTTCCATGACCTCTTCGATATTCTTATACCAGTGGGGAATGTTTAATTCTTCTGCCGCGTTTTGGGCTTCTTCAGGTGTGATTCCGGCAACACCATGCACATCAATACCCAGACGCCTTAAGGCTTGAATATGGGTTCTACCCATGAAACCAAGACCAATCACTGCTGTTTTGATACCTGTCATAAATCCTCCGATATGAAAATATTCACGAAATATTGTTTGTTACAATAAAATTAAGAATAAATCCGGTTCTGCTGAACAACTTGGCAGCTTTCACTTCAAATGACTATATTCTGGTATCTTTATTCGGTAGAGGTGTCTGCTGGAGAGATGAACAGACACCTCTAATAAATTTTTAGATTAGTTTACTTAAGTGTTCAAAACTGCGTTCTGCTTGTTCAACTGTCCCACATTCAACGCTCATGACAATATCATTCGGGCAGGTTTTTATGATATCAATTACCCTCTTCCAATCAATCACCCCGTCACCGCAAGCACATCCTACCGGGGTTCCAGATACTTTCCCTCGTTCCGCATCTGAATGTTTGATGTCAATGTCTTTAGCATGCAAGTGAACCAAGCGGTCATTTACATGGGAGAGCCACTCATATGTGTCGCCAGTTCCAGCAAGGTAGCTGTTGCCTGTATCGTAATTGATGGCAATAGCTGGCGATTTTACAAGAGCGTAGATACTATCCAAACCATCTTTTGATTTACTATACTGTTGGTGGGGTTCGACACCGATGATAACGCTATGCCTTTCTGCAACCATCGATGCTTCTTTAAGCGTGTATGTCATTAAAGTATAGTCCTGCTCTTTGGTCGTCCAGAGAGGTTTTGGCCCTTCATCTGTGTTAACAACCGGCGCTCCCGCATCGGCAGCCCACCGGATTGCCTGTTTAAGATATTCTACACTGATTTCAGGCTTGCACAGTGGAGTATGGGCTGAAAGACCTGATAGTTTGATGTTATTCTTATCGCATAATTCTTTTACCCAGAGCGGATCATCATACATGGAAACGCTGTGGAAATAACCAGCTTCGCTTAAAAGTTCACGACCCCAGTGGACCATGGGTTCGATGTATTGATAACCAATTTCTGCTGCTTTTGCAACACCCCAGGCAAATGGCTTGTCCGCTGAGCGGATGAATTCCATATTTACACCGATTGATACTTTTCCCATTGTTCCTCCTAGAATAATTTGGTTACTTTACTGAAACCATTTTTTGGTTAGCTTTTTCAACAAGTGTTCGTACGTAAGCAAGGCTCTTTTCAATCATTGGACCGCCCTGACCTTCGCATTCAAGGCTGACAACACCGTCGTAATTATTTTCTGCAAGAATATCAAAGCATTTTTCTATGTTGTCTTTATTTACACCATCGCCAATTGCGCATTGGCTGACAGCAATACCTGTCAATTCGCCGCGTAACGATGCTGCGAGCGTATCGCTGACATCTTTAACGTGTACATGGCTGACTTTATCCTTAAATTTTTGCAGGAAAGCAACAGGATCCTGCCCGGCAATGAAAGTATTTCCTGTATCCATATTCATGCGAAGATACGGACTTTCGACGAAGTTAAGCATTTTTTCCATGAATTCAGGCTTGGTGGTGTAATAACCGTGCGGTTCAATGTCAATTATCATTTTATAGCGTTCAGCAACCTCAATGACCTGAGCGTATGATCTCTTCATCATCTCCATTGCCTGGTCATGTGTTAAACCTTTTGGTGCAAATCGATCATCAGTAGTGTCAATGTGTGTGCAACCTGCAAGATATGCCCAGCGTATTGTCCTTAGAATATATTCAACCCCTAAGGAAGCTCCTTCTGGTAGAGACATTGGGAATGCAGCATCAATTTGCGAAAACCGCAATCCATAACCTTCTGCTTTTTCGCGCCACATCAGTGGATCTTCCCACATGGCGACGTGAGGCTGGTACCCTAATCCATGAATCCAGCTGACACCATCGATCATTCCGCATTCAATCCAATGTATGTCGTTTTTTTGAGCCCACTGAAGGCTCTGTTCAAAATTCCAGTAGCTGCTGTTAAAAGCGTCTGTATGAAAACCAATCTTGATCATGGATCACGTACTCCTTTCTAATACACTTGAAAATAAATGGAGCCCGCCCGATAACCGAGCGGGCTCCATTGGAACTTTTACAACAAAACAATCTTATTCAAGAACGTCTTTGTACTTATTGATGTCAAGCGCTTTCCAGGCATCTGGCCAGTTGGTCATGTCTTCTGCGCTGCTCATAACATAGTACAGCGGGGGCATGCCAGTTCCAACGAAGTTATCCAGGTTTTCAGCGGTAACATCTGGTTGGGGTAGAACCCAGTTGTGCTGAACAGTTTCCCCATCAAGGAACATGACGGCGGACAGAACAGCAGTCCTCCACATGAAGGTTGAGAAGGTGGGGGCGATACCGTTGATGTTGTTGGCTTTCCAGAATTCAAGGAAGTCCTGCTGATCTTCACCGACCATGACAGACGGGTAATCAGCGCCATTATCCGCGAATGCTTCCAGGATTGTGACTGCAGTACCGCCAGCGTCCATCCAGACAGCATCGATGGTTCCAAATTTCGCCAGGTAATCGCTAACAACTGTGGAGGCTTTGAAAGAATCGTAAGCTACGAATTCCACACCGATCACGTTGATCTGAGGATTCTCTTCGAAGATCTTGCGGGCTGCACCCCAGCGTTGCTCGAGGACATCTACACCTGGGAGAATGCGGAAAGCAAGTACGTTTCCACCTTTTTCGCCAAGGTCAGTCACGATCTTTTCAGCGCCAGAGATACCGAAAGCATAACCACCGATGGTTCGCTCGGAAACAACGGGGCAGTCTGTGAGGGCATAGCGGTCGAATTGGACAACCGGCATAACTTCGCAGGCTTTCTCAACAATGGGGGTTAGTGCTTCTGATGTGTTGGATGCAACAATGAGGATATCGCATTTCCCGGGGGTGTTGATGAGATCCTGAATGTCAGCGATCTGTTTGGCATCATCGCCAGCGGCATCTAAGTGATAGAAGTTCTTCACTTTGCCTTCCGCACGGAGCATCTCAACCTGTTCGCGCATGGTTACGTAACCGGTCACACGCCATGGATTGTTGACGCCTGCGTTGGAGAAACATAGATTGTAAGGGGCTTCCTTTTCAGCGAATGCTGCATACTGCGGATACTTGCTGATGTCGGTCGGATCTTCAACAAGGTACTGCAGATAGATGGGTGCATCCGGGTTGAGTGGTTCTTTGGTCATCCACTCTTTATTTATATCATAGTCGGCATCGTTAAAAAACTGTGGAGCGACTTTAGCCTGTTCCATCTGCAAACCAGGGCTCGCTGGAGCAGCTGGAGCTTCGGCAGCGGGTGCTTCGGCAGCGGGTGCTTCGGCGGCTGGTGCTTCGGCGGCTGGCGCTTCAACTGCGGGTGCAGCTGGGGCGCATGCAGCCAGGAGCATAGAAAGGCTTAATACTACAGTTAATACTACAAAAATACTTTTTTTCATTAGTTTTCTCCTCCAATGTGAGAATTGTTTGGTTTTGAAATTTCTTTACACAATAAAACTCAAATATATTTTTTCTCTGATCAAATCACCTCCTTCTCATAAAATTCTAATTTTGTAAGGTTACCAGTTTTCTGTGCGTGTGTAACTTTTACTGAGTTGATTACCGTTTTCTCATGGTGCTGAAAGCAGCATAAGCAACAACACCAATGATGATCAAGCCCTGGACTGCATCCGTATAAGGCTTGGGTAAACCAAGTTGGTTCAATAGATTGACGATTGCTTGAAGGGTGAAAGCGCCAAATATGACGTTTATTACGTTGCCTTTTCCTCCGCCAAGCATTACGCCACCAATCACACACGCGGCTATTGACTGCATTTCCATCCCTTCACCGACGATGGTGTTTACACCTCCATAACCAGCTGTCAGGATTCCACCTAAAACCGCGAATACAGTACAAAACACAAAACTTAATATGCGGATTAGTTTTACCCTTACACCTGATAGTCCCGACGCACGCATATTGTCACCAATAGCAAGCACATAGCGACCGAAGTTTGTTTTATGGAAAATGAAATATGCGACGATCGCCAGAATTATTAGAATAATAAAGGAGTATGGAATCCTTGAAAAAAATGGTACATCCTGGATATAGTTACGACCGAACGCCCGGAAATTATCCGTGAGGTATCCTTGAGGTGCACCGCCAACGTAATAGAGAGCTGATCCGCGAACGATCATCATCATCCCCAATGTTGTAATGAACGATGGCACTTTCAAATAGCTTACAACCGCTCCATTAACAACACCGACAATAACACCCAGAGTAAGTAGCAGAATAATATTAGGTATCAGCCGGTCAGGGTCATTTGCCAGGAATTTTGAACTCACTATTACACAAAAAGTAACAATCGCACCGACCGATAGATCAAAGCCGCCAAGAGCAAGGACAACCATTTGTCCAATTGCAAGTATAGCCAATGGGGAAGCAGGCCTGAGGAAGGTCATGATGCCATTCATGGTCTGGTAACCTTTTGGGTTGAGAAAACCTAATGTCACGAAGATAATAATAAATATTGGGTAAACTGGAGGAATCTTCTTGAACAAGGACCATAATTTCCCGAAGAAATTTGTCGAAGAGCCTTTCGTTGAAATTGTTGTAGCTGTCATTTGATTCACTCCTTAAGAAACTTCTTTTTTCGAGCGGATGGTGTAGCTGGCTACCGCAAAGACAATTATTAGGCCTTGAAACACATTCTTTAAGTACGGATTCACGCCGAGTTGGTTGAATGCAGTGCTTAGAACTCCAAAGATCAATACACCTGCCAAAGTTCCCCAAACTCCGCCTTTACCACCGGAAAGTGCCGTACCGCCAATGACAGTTGTTGCAATGGAATTCAAGTCGTAAACACCATTAGGGCCAACCCAGGGTGCACCGGAACGCATCTGGCTCACCAGGAATAATCCTGCTAATACAGCACTAACGCTGCATAATATATGGGCTCCAATTAAAACCCGGTCAGTCCTTACACCAGAGAGACGGGCAACCTCTGCATTGCCACCCACGCCATATAAGTGGGACCCGAATGAAGTCCTCGCCAATATGAACCATCCAATGAAAACTACAAGCAATAAAATGAGTATCGATACTGGAATAGGACCTATTGTCCCGTACCCAAAGTACTCGAAGGATTGAGGAACGCTTCCAGTATAATTTGAGAAAGTGGCATTGATGACACCTTTGATTATCAGACTTGTTCCAAGGGTTGCAATGAAAGGATTTACTCTTAGTTTGGTAATTATCAGCCCATTGATCAATCCAATTGCAATCCCGATCGCGAATACACCTGCAAGTGCGATGGGTACTTTAGCAGTATCACCTTGCATGATATAGGATGACATGACTGCAGTGATACTAATCACGTATGCAACCGAAAGATCGATAGAAGCGCCAATCAAAACAAGTGTTTGACCGACAGCAACAATACCTAAAGCTACAGAACGGACAATTATATTCAACATGATGCTTGGATTAGTAAAAATCTGTCCATCAGCTTTGATCTGATCAAGAATTCCAGTAAAAAGGAAAACAATAATCAAGAAAAAGTAGACCGGAGGAATTCGAACTGACCGTGTAAATCTTTTTAACATGCTATCTGAAATGGTATTGCGTCGTCATCTTATTCCTCTCCCACCGAATTATTCTTGTTGTTTATTTCTTTGTGATGCCCTGTTGCAGCCAGCATAATATCTTGTTCGGTGGATTTTGCCGGTAATTCTCCGGATATCTTTCCGTCATGCATAACAAGGATTCTGTCGCTCATGCCTATCACCTCCGGTAATTCGGATGAGATCATCAGAACAGCTCTACCCTGTTTGGTCAACGCCCGGATCATATCATGGATACTGGCTTTCGCTTCCACATCGATTCCACGCGTAGGTTCGTCGAAAATGAAAATATCTGCGTCAGATGCCAGCCATTTGGCGAGGACAACTTTCTGTTGATTACCACCGCTGAGGAATTGAATCTCACGGTCATATGAATCTGTCCTGACGTCAACCTGGCCGCCCAGTGTGGGGACAAGATTTCGTGATTTTCGCACGCCGTCTTTTAAGATGATACTGAAAATGGATTGTATTGATCTAACTGTTAACAGCATATTATCACGTATCGGTTGGTTAGGAAGTATTCCTTCAGATTTTCTATCTTCGGTGACAAATCCCATACCGTTTTTGATCGCCTGATATGGAGTTTTTATGTTGATAGGTTTCCCATGAAGAGAAAGAGAACCGGATTTGAAAGGAACGACCCCAAACAAAGCTTGTGCCATTTCTGTCCGTCCAGAGCCTTGTAATCCAGCAATTCCCAACACTTCTCCCTTACGTAATTCGAAGTTAATATCTTTTAGAAAATGATTGGATGCATTTCGTACTTCTAAAACAATATCACCAAATTCTTCAACCATACCAAGCGGTGGGAAGTAGTGGTCCAAAGAACGCCCAACCATCATGTAAACGAGATCTTCTGGAGTTACATCTTTTTTATAGACTGTCCCTACAAATTGCCCATCTTTCAACACGGTGATTTTTTCGGCAATATCCAATACTTCACCTAATCGATGAGAAATGAAAACAATAGCCATTCCTTTATCTTTCAGCCGGTTAATTAAATCACCAAGAAGCTTCACTTCGGTGTAAGTTAGAGCTGCCGTTGGTTCATCCATGATAAGAACTTTGGCATTGAATGAAATGGCTTTCGCAATTTCAACCAACTGTTGTTGAGCTACTGACAGATCGGAAACCTGGGTGGTAGGAGAGATCATATTCTCCACACCAAGATCGGCTAAAACCGCTTCGGTCTGTTTGTTAAGTTTGCGGACATCAATTACTCCAAGTTTCGAAGGTTCTCTTCCCAGGAAAATATTGTGAGCCACTGTTCTTTCTGGTAGAAGGTTGAATTCCTGGTATATGATGCTTACACCTTTGCGATGAGCTTCAACCGGATGCGAAAAACGTACTCTTTTTCCTTGAAGAATGATCTCCCCTTCATCAGTTGTGTAAGCACCAGCCATGATCTTCATCAGGGTAGATTTACCTGCGCCATTTTCACCAACTACAGCGTGAACTTCGCCTGGGAAAAATTGCAGAGAAACGTCATCCAACGCATATACGCCGGGGAATTTCTTGTGAATATTCCTGACTTCGAGCAATGGTTCTAATGTTGCTCCTTCTGTATTCATTGGTTCCGTTATTAATTGTTCCATTGACCAACCTCGCTAAAAAAATAATTTTATTAAGCAAAAATTGTCTTAATAAATTTCAGTCCTTGACTGGCAATCGCGTCCTGGCTGGGAGCGATTTCCCGCCAGATGCAAACTGCCCTGGCAATCTCCTTAACTTGGTCTGTGAAAGATTCAATGACGATCGGTCCCGCATAGCCAGTTTCTTTCAACGCCATACCAATTTCCTGCCAGTGCACCTGTCCGGTTCCTGGAACCCCGCGATCATTTTCGCAGGCGTGGAAGTGAAATATTTTTTCACCAGCTTGCCGGATGGCCTCCGCGCTGGATTTTTCTTCGAGGTGCATATGAAAAGTATCCAGGTGAAAACCCACATTAGGTCTGTCCACTTCTCTGATGAAATCCAGTCCCTGTGAAACGACATTGATCATGTCTGTTTCAAATCGGTTTAGTGGTTCCATAGCCAGTTTAATTCCTTTTGCAGCAGCATAATCTGCCATTTCACAAATGCCATCAACTGCAAGATTCCATTCCGCTCTTCTTTTGGCAGCATCTTCTTTATGATCTTTGCCTACCGATGAGTACATTGGGCCGCAGATCACCGGTGAATTAAGATCGGAGGCAGCATCCACCAGCCAACGGATATAAACTTTGGCATTTTTACGGATTTGCGGATTATCACTGCAAATGTTTCTATCCGGTCCGAAAGCGCCGCAAACAATTGCGTCAAGGCCGACCCGTTCCAGTTCGCGTTTAACTTTCTGTACATCAATTAACCGGGGATTTTCGCAAGAAAGTTCAAAAACGTCGAATCCCATTTCTTTGACTTTTGGGGCTAGATCATAGACAGCTTCTGTTGTGAAGGGGGACACCCAAACGAATGTGTTAACGCCAAATTTCATGATTCAACTCCAGCTTTGATGCCATTTACGCTTTCGACCTTAAACATATGCTCGATGGCCATACTTACAGCGCCTGTGACACCTGCTTCAGGACCGATGGATGAGAATACAATTTGCAAGTCCCTGGTAGCGAGAGGTAAAGATCGATTTAGGACGCCCTGTCTGATTGATGATAACAGCAGATTGCCTATATTACTGACGCCGCCGCCGATGACGATCATTCCTGGGTTGAAGAAGTTGACCAGGCTTGCCAAAACATCCCCAATTAGTTCACCGCTGGTGCGGATGATCTCAATTGCAGCGGGGTCGCCTTCACGAGCGGCATCTCCTACATGTTCAGCTTTTAATGAACCGCCGTTATTTTCAAGGTATTTTTTCAAAACAGAGCTGTCACCGCAAAGAGCGGCGTTTTTTCCGCGTTCCGCGATGGCGGGCCCGGCGGCGACTGCCTCTAGGCAGCCTGCATTACCGCACGAACAGATCGGACCATTTTTATCAACGCAGATATGGCCAACATCCCCCGCACAACCATTGGACCCCCGATAGATCTTTCCGAAAGAAATTATACCGGCGCCTATTCCAGTGCCGATCTTAATGAAGATCAGGTTGTTGATATTTTTTGCCACACCATGGGTTACTTCGCCGAGAGCCATCAAATTGACATCATTATCAACAACAATATTAGCGAGGGGAAAGGATTTTTGCATGGTTGGAATAATCGGAAAACGGTCCCAGCCCGGCATGATCGGTGGAGACAACAGTGTGCCTGTAGAAAAATCAACAGGGCCAGGTACACCAATTCCAATTCCGGTAAGCTGCTCAATTTTGTAATGATTGTCAAGGATCATCTGGTGGAGAGAATCGCTGACTTTATCCAGGATGGGTTGAGGACCATCACGCACAATTGCCGTTTCACTGTGACGGGCAATGACATTTCGTGAAAAATCAGCAAGGACGATATCGATACTGGTCGCGCCGATGTCAACACCGGCGACTAGCCCCAGCTCTCCATTGAATGTGAATGTCTTTGATCGTCTTCCTCCAGTAAAAATGCTGGATCCATTTGTTTTAATGATTTTCTTTGTGATGAGGGAATCTATACAGCTTGCAATTTTGGTGCGGGAATAATCTGTATGGTCCACCAAGTCTGATTTTGTCAACTGCCCATACTTGCGCAATAGTATGATTAATTCATTTTCGAGGGGGGAAATGGAAAGCCGGTCAGATATATGGCTCTTAGTACGTAACCATCCAGCTTGTGAGCTGGTTGATTTCGTTTGGTTAATAATTTTATTTACTTCGCGCCCAATTCCCATTTAATCTACGAAACTTCTTTCTTTGATCAAAATGTGGTTAAGGTTTTGAAGAGTTTCTCTTCAAATGACAACCTTATCGAAAACTACAACTGATTTGGTGTCTTACAGGATATGACGTCCTCCATGAGAACTTTTACCTGGAAAAGGAGAGATGATTATTTTGTCGTTACCGAACTTATCATCATTATATCAACCTGCACCGCTTTGTCAATATCTTTTGATAAATTACACTAAAGATATAACATATATTAGGCAAAACTTGATAACTAATTACCACAACTTGTTATTTTATCTAATCTGGTGTTCTATTAATTTTCCATCATCGATATGCTGTATTTATCATTACTAAATTAAGAGCATGAAATTGGAAATTTCATTCCAGGCAACGGACAGAAACGTAGTAGAGTGCCTGGACTTACCCTAAACATACCAACGTAAGAACATTATAACGATAGAGATTAATTATGTCAACTTACAATAAAAGAATATGTACTCTAATCAATATAATTAATAAATACAGGAGTAGGTCAGGAAATATCCCACTCCTGTATTTGGTTCTACCTTTACATCTTAAACCGTTTGTTCATTTTCATTATTTTACGTCTTTGACCATCACCTTGCGGCCTGTATTGGATGAGATGATACCGGCTTCAAGCACCTGGATAACCTTCATGCCATCCAAGAGATTCGGAGTGATCTTGGTGCCTTTTTCCAATGCTGTGAGGAAATCCACAACTGCATGCGTGAATTCGTGTTCATAGCCAATGATGTGCCCGGGCGGCCACCAGGCGGCAACGTATGGATGGGTTGAATTTGTGACGAGTATCGTCCTGAACCCCTGCTGATCTACTGGATCATCCAGGTTGAGGTATTGCAGCTCATTCATGCGTTCGAGATCAAATGCAAGGCTTCCTTTGCTGCCGTAGATTTCAAAATAGTTAAAATTCTTTCTGCCGCTGGCAAATCTGCTTGATTCAAAAGATCCAAGTGCGCCGTTTTCAAATTCTACTACCATAAAAGCAGCATCATCGACTGTGACCTTCCCTTTTTCCGCGGCTGCAGAACCGGACTTGAAGGTGCCGGCATCCTTTCCAGGAAGTGGTCGTTCGGTCACGAAGGTTTTTAACATGGCGGAAACTGATGAAACTTCACCTATGAGATAGCGGGCAAGGTCAACGCTGTGCGAGTTCAGATCATAATGTGGACCAGCCCCTGCGAATTTGCTCTGCAAGTGCCAGGTGAGCGGGAAGTTGGGATCGGTGATCCAATCTTGCAGGTATGCGCCACGCCAGTGAAAAATTTGCCCGATCTTGCCTTCGTCGATCAACTGTTTAGCATAGGCGATGGCAGGCGTGCGGCGGTAGTTGTGATTGAGGTAATGCAGCACGCCGGCTTTTTCGGCGGCTTCATACATCTCTTTGGCTTCGGCATAATTCAGCGCGATCGGTTTTTCACAAAAGATGTGCTTGCCATTCTTCGCTGCCGCCAGGACAATCTCCTTATGCAGATAGGTGGGAGTACAGATATCAATGATATCGATATCTTTGCGTTCGACTATCTTCTTCCAATCGTTGGATGTTTCTTCCCAACCCCAATTCTTTGCAAAATCACTGGTTCCTTTTTCATCCTGTCCGCAGGCAACTTTGAGTACAGGTTTGAGCCCGAGGCTGAAGAATTTTGGAGCAGAACTCCAGGCGTTGCTATGGGCTTTTCCCATGAATTTTGTGCCAATAATGGCAACATTGACGTTTTTCAAGTGATCATCTCCTTATAGATAGCTGGTCGATTTGATTATTGCCTTCTATAATGTAGAGGCGATCCGTTTCAATTCCTTAATGCTTAATTCGACTGCTTCATCTTCACGTTCGGTCCAATCTGTGTGGGGATGGTCGATCTCGACTGCCAGGAATCCCTTGAAACCAGCTTTGGAGAGCAATTTTGCAAGCGCTTCGTTGTCGATCAAGCCCTGCCCAACCGGAACGCCGGCGAAGAAATGCCAATCGGTGGGGGAGAAATTCTTATCTGGCATGAGGTCTTTGACGTGGGTAGCCAAAACGTAGGGCGCAAGTTTCTCCATCCCTTTGACGGGACTATCCAGTAGGCGCAGGAAGTTGCCGGTGTCGAAATTCAGACCGAAAGTAGTCTGAATCCACCATTTCAAGTAATTGCAGGATCTCTTCTGAGGTGAAGTCGATGTGGTTTTCAACGGCCATTTTCACGCCATATTCCTTGGCTACGATAACGGCTTTTTTGAACATCTTTGCCAATGCTTCGATCTGAGGTCCGTGGGGTTCGTGGCGGAACATCAGGCTGCTGCCAACCACGCGCATGACATCCGCGCCGATGGCTTTGGCATGTGGAACACCCGCAACCATTTCGTCATAAGCCGTCCAATTTTGGCCTCGTTCCAATCCATCCGGGTGACCCCAGGCATACACACGGTCAAATTTGTACTCATCCAACTGGGATTTCAGGTCTTTGAACCAGGCAGCATCATAGCTGGGAAAGAAGCAGGATTCCAGTGAGACGCCATCTACATTCAATTCCCTGGCACGTACCAAGAAATCCTGCATGGTCATGTTCTTGGCGGGAGGTTTCTGATCTGGATATACTTCACCAAAAAACCTGTGGTAACAATAACTATCTATTCCAACTTTCATGTTTCCTCCTATAAAATGTGTGATTTATTATTGGTTGCTGTTCAGAGCCCCGGTTGGGATGATCAGTGTAAATAATCAAATCAAATACTTGCGAGGTCTTTGTGAGCAACTAATTCCAAATGATGAGAATTTTCCAACCTGTCATTACAGGATAACATTATTATAGCTTGAATTTTTTGGATTTCAATATATCCTTCATCATACGTTACAAATGACCTTTGGTGAAAACCGTTTCGGATAAGTATGGACAGGAATAAAATTGATTGGATACAAGCAAACCGTTCTATTGACACTTATCCATTTTCTTTCTATAATGAGTTGTAATAACAGGATTACAAGAATGCAACCTGGGGTAGGTGAAAATGGACCTGGTCAAGTCAATCAATTTTGAAAGCCATATACCGTATTACATCCAACTAATGGATTTGCTGCGCGATGAAATCAACCGAAAGGGATGGCAGCCCGGAGAGCAAATTCCTGGCGAGCAGGACCTGTGCGAGTTGTATGGCATCAGCAGGACTGTTGTGCGGCAAGCATTGCGTGAGATGGAGTTGGAAGGCGCCATAACGCGTAGAAAAGGAAAGGGTACTTTTGTCGCGGAGCCTAAGATAAGCGAAGGATTGATCCAGAAACTGACCGGTTTCTATCAAGACATGATCGAAAAGGGATTAAAACCAGTAACCCGGGTCCTCCACCAAGAAGTGGTTCCAATTTCTGATAAGGTTGCGAGATATTTAGGTATGCCTCCTGGTACTAAGGTGATCGACATTCAAAGACTTCGATTTATTAATGATGAACCAATTCAACTGGTAACCACCTATGTTCCTTACGATATCTGCCCTCAACTGGCAGAGGTGGATCTAACCAATCGCTCGCTATACGAATTTCTTGAAAAAGAATCCGATATCGTGATTACCCGTGGAAAACGTTTTATTGAAGCAGTCATTGCCAATGAAAGGGAAGCGGCGATCCTTGGTATCGAACGTGGAGCGCCTTTGCTCTTGCTGGATAGTGTTAGCTACTCACAGGATGGTCAGCCGGTTGAATATTACCATGCCCTTCATCGCGGAGACAGATCTCGATTCGAAGTTGAACTGGTGAGGTTGAATGATAAGGAAGGCAATACAACTGGATCATAAACAAATGCTTTGAATGCTTTAAGATTCCAAGCATATCCATTGAAAACGCCTTTTTCTAGTTGATAAAACATCGGAGTAATATATGCCAAAAAACTACCTGATCGGGGTTGATCTTGGAACAAGCGGGACCAAAGCCGCGCTTTACCGTGTAGATGGTAAACGGATGGCAGAGGAAAGCTTGGAAGTTCCTATTTACTACCCTAAACCAGGAATAGTAGAGCAGGAGAATGACGATTTTTATCGAACGGCTGCGATGGCTGTAAGTAAGTGCATCCGGGAAAGTGGGATCGATCCAAAGGAAGTGGCGGCTATTGCTTTTGATTCGCAAATGGCAGGAGTTGGATCGGTGGATGAAAACTACAAACCAGCAACCCGTTTTGATAGCTGGTTGGACATGCGCTGCGAACCGTACATCAAATGGATGAAGGATGATGCCGGCGAAAAAGTGACCAATCTCACAGGCTGCCCGCCTACCTGCGACCACGGACCAAAAATGCTGTGGTGGAAAAATGAACGACCGGAAGAGTATAAACGCATTGAAAAATTCCTGATGCCGTCTGCTTACGTTGCAGGTAGAATGGCTGGCTTGAAAGGCGAGCAAGCATACATCGATTACACTTTCATCCACTTTTCGGGTTTTTCAGACGCACGGCGAACTACCTGGTCCAAAGAGTTGTGCGACACCTTTCAATTGGATGTGTCCAAATTACCGCGCATTGTCGAACCCTGGCATGTGATCGGGGAGGTGACAGAGAAAGCCGCAAAAGAATTCGGCCTGGCTCAAGGGACGATCATAGCTGCTGGTGCGGGCGACACTGCCGCGAATGCATTGGGAGCGGGCATCAATCGCCCTGGGATGATCTTCGATGTTGCTGGAACTGCCGCTGTATTAGCGGGGTGCACGGATGAGTATGTGGCGGACACAAAACACCAAGCTTTATTGACCATGCGCTCGGTCATTCCGGGATTGTGGAATCCTCTGGCTTATATAGGCGGTGGTGGCATTGCGCTGCGCTGGTTCAGGGATCAATTCTATAACAAATCCAGGAGTAAAACCCTGAAAGACAATGACCGCCTTTACGCAGAAATGATCAAGCAAACTGAAGATATCGCACCAGGCTCGGATGGTTTATTCTTCTCGCCGCATCTGGGTGGACGGATATGTCCATCAAGTCCATCCATGCGGGGAGCTTGGCTGGGGTTTTCTTGGGGTCATACCCAGGCACATTTCTTCAAGGCAATTCTCGAATCGGTAGCTTTTGAATATGCTTACTATCTCTCTATTCTTACGGAAATGCTGCCCGATCTCAGGCTTGTGGAGGCTCGGGCTATTGGTGGTGGTGGACGAAGCACAACCTGGAACCAGATCAAAGCGAATGTGCTGAATGTGCCTTATCAACGCTTGCGACGAAATGAATTTGGAACCTGGGGTTCAGCGATGATTGCGGGCAAGGCTGCCGGTCTGATTGACGATCTGGCTTTATATTCGGACAAGACCTCATCCGTGAAAGGCAAGCCAATTAAGCCTGATCAGGAAATTCATAAAATCTATCAGCCACTTATACAACAATATATTGAGATGCAATCCCAATTGGATGAATATTTTATCCAGACTGGGAAAATCATTTAGTAATCATTATTTATTAAGGAGTTTACGTGAAAAGTCAGATCAAAATTTGTATGATTGGGGCAGGACGGGTGGGTAAAAACCACTCGCGTGCCATAACCCGACATGTGCCAGGGGGCAAGATTGTTGGTTTGGTTGACCCAATGGTATCTGTTCGCAATGAAACCGCAAAAGAATTTAGTATAGAAAATGAATACGATACATTAGAACAAGCTATTGAAAAATGTGATTTCGATGCGGTAATCATAACCACACCCACCCCGACACACCTACCTCTGACTGCTTTAGCGGCTGATCATGGCAAACATGTTTTCCTTGAAAAACCGATGGCGCTCAACCTGGAAGAATGTGACGAAATCAACAGGATCACCAGTGAGAAGGCTGTATTACTGCAATTGGGATTTATGCGACGCTTCGATCCAGAGTTTGTTGCCGCAGCCGCCAGGATCGAAGCTGGTGAAATTGGCCAGCCGATGATGATTAAATCACTGACGCACGGACCCGGTCTTCCCCCAGCCTGGGCACGTGATCTTCGCACCTCAAACGGTATGCTTGCAGAGGTCAACAGCCACGATTGGGATGCCACGCGCTGGCTGATGGGTTCGAATTATGAAAGGGTGTACACCGAAGTCGCCAACTTCAAAGGAGCTGCAAATAACGTAGATACACCGAATTTCTATGACAACGTTCTCGTCAATATTAAGTTTGAGAGCGGTGGTCTGGGAATGATCTCTGGGGTATGCCCTTGCGGGTATGGTTATGATGCGCGGGTTGAAATCATCGGAGAAAAAGGGATCATGCAGATCGGTGAACTGGAAGGACAGGCGGTCGTAGTTTGCACAAATCGCGATCAGGGTCTGATTACACCGATATTCCGCACCTGGCCGGAAAGGTTCATCTGGGGTTACATTTACGAATTGGAGCATTTTGTTAATTGCATTAAGACAGATACAAAACCAAGAGCCGGTGGAGATGATGGCCGCTGGGCAGTGGCTGGTGTGCTAGCTGGGACAAAGTCTTTCATGGAACAACGCCCGGTGTATTTAAAAGAAGTATTAGGTAATTAAGAATTGCTGGAGGATGTATGTTAGCAGCGGTATATCATGGCCCGAACGATTTAAGGGTTGAAAATGTAATAAAACCAGAGATCGATAAGAATGAGATGCTGGTTAAGGTGCTCAGCGCCAGTATTTGCGGCACTGATCTGCGGATCTTCCACGGTAACCATCGCATGTACACGCCTGAGACGGTCCGGATTCCGGGGCATGAAGTTGTCGGCGATATTGTCAGTATCGGAGCAGATGTTACAGGATACTCAATCGGTCAGCGCGTTTTTGTGGCGCCAAATATGGGTTGCGGCCATTGCCGTCAGTGTATTACCGGCAACAATAACCTTTGCGCCAATTATGACGCCGTGGGTGTCACCATGGATGGTGGTTTCGCGGAGTATATGCGAGTTCCGGCTAATTCCATCCGCCAGGGAAATGTCATCGAGGTTAGCAAGGATGTTGACGCGGCCGTTGCAGCCTTGATGGAACCTTTTGCTTGCGTACTTCGTGGTCAAAATGCACTGCACATCAAACCAGGTGAAATAGTTTTGGTCATCGGTGCAGGACCGATAGGAGTCATGCACACCAAATTGGCAAAAGCTCGCGGAGCTGGCAAGGTGATTGTCAGCGAACCCATTCCAGCCAGAGCAGAGCAAGTGAGAATTATGGGCGCTGACCTCGTCGTGAACCCTGTAGAACAGAACCTGAAGCAGGTATTGGACGAGGTCACACAGGGTCGTGGAGCTGACGTGATCATTGTGGCTGCACCTGTCCATGCTGCCCAAGAATTGGCGTTAGAGTTGGCAGCGATAGGCGGACGCATCAATTTCTTTGGCGGGTTGCCGAAGGACCGACCGACTATCAACCTGGATTCCAATCTAGTTCATTACAAGGAACTTGTCATTACCGGAACCACTGCTTGCAGTACTGCGGATTGCTGGCAGGCTGCGGATATTGTTAATTCGGGACTCGTGAATTTGGACGATCTTGTCAGCCAGCGATTCCCGTTGAGCGAAGCTGTTCAAGCCTTTGCTGCGGCAGAGGATAGAAAAGCATTAAAGATCGTTCTTATACCATAATCTTATGAGCTCGAACAACTCCACCAATCAACCACACCTGGTCAATACAGTTTTAGGGCCGCTTTCTCACCTTGTGTTTGGTATCACAGATGCCCACAACCATGTATGGATTGCGCCAATTAAGAACGCCAATCATGGTAATCCGATGTTGAACCAAAAAGAGGCAATTGCATTGGAGTTGGATGAATACTTAAAGGCAGGCGGTTCATCCATTTTGGATTGCCAACCGGGCGGTTGCGGCAGGGATGCAAACATCCTGGCGGAGCTTTCTAAATTGAGCCGAGTGAACATTGTCGCTTGTACAGGATTTCATCGAAAGAAATATTACCCGACGGGTCATGCTGTGTTTAATGAAAAGGCACAACATTGGACAGAATACATCCTTCGTGAGTTGAATGACGGGATGGAGGAAACCACAAGTCATCCGGTCAAGATCAAAGCCGGATTTGTAAAAATTGCCATAGAAGAAACCCTGGAAGCGACTCCTCAATCTGCATTGGAGGGTGCGGCAGATGCTGTCTGCGAAGCGTGTACAGCTCTTGAAATCCATACTGAAAAAGGTGCTGCAGCAATGGAGGTAGTGGGGTATTTCAATAAAAAAGGTGTTAATAACAGTCAGATCATCCTATGCCACATGGATAAGCGGATGGATTTGGGTTTGCACAAGGAATTGGCACAGACAGGAGTATTGCTTGAATATGATACATTCTTCCGCCCGAAATACTCACCAGAAGAGAACCTCTGGGTATTGATCGATGAAATGGTCAAAGCGGGGTTGTCTTACCGGATCGCTCTTGCTACTGATATGGCTGAAAGTTCGTTGTATCATAACCTGGGCGGCGGACCAGGATTGGCCAGTTTGCCGGGGGTCATCCGTGCTCGTTTGACCCGAATGCACATTCCAGAAAACTATATCCAACAGATGCTGGGAGAAAACATTTCCAGGCGTCTGGCGGGATTAAATTAATATCAATTTATTACAGGGAGCGTTACATATGTCTGATTTACCATTTTCATTTGTACTACCCACGCCAGATGTAATTCCATCTCGAGTGGATAATCACATCATTCGCAAGCTATCAGCGATGAAAGGTCAATTCCTGGACCAGGACACATTCAACACGATGGTCACAGAAGATGACCGGGTCATTTATGAAGTTTACGAAGTAAAACGGCCGGAAGTTGAAGGTGAATTCTTGATGGGAATATCCATTGTGCATCCTGGAAAAGTGGGCAATGAGTTTTATATGACCAAAGGTCACTTCCACACCATTCTGGATACTGCAGAAATTTACTATTGTATGCGGGGAGAAGGATATATGGTGATGGAAACACCGGAGGGAGAAACCAGCGTGGAACCATTAAAGCCTGGCAGTGTGTTGTATGTTCCACCTCGGTGGGCGCATCGGTCGGTTTGTACTTCCCGTCAGGAAGATTTGGTGACGTTTTTTGCCTACCCGGGCAACGCTGGTCATGATTATGGCACGATCGAACAGACAGGCTTTCGTAAATTGATCATCGAAGGGGCTAAAGGGATCGAGATCATCGATAATCCACGAGTAAAAAGTGCTTGAGGATAATATGGATTTGAAACAATGCAAAATATTAGTAACACCTACATCCTATGGCAAGAACGATCCTCGATTGAAAAGCGATCTTGAAAGTAAAGTAGGAGAGGTGGTTTACAATCCAACCGGCAAACCACTTAACGCAGATCAGGTTGCAGAGTTGTTGGTTGGCGTAGATGGTTATATTGCCGGGCTGGATGAGATCAATGCTCGCGCATTGAGAAATGCAGACACGCTGAAAGTGATTTCGCGCTATGGTGTTGGCGTAGATAATGTTGATTTGGACTATGCCCGAAACCAAGGGATTGTTGTAACAAATACACCAGGTGCAAATTCGGTTTCAGTTGCTGAATTGGCGTTAGGGTTGATCCTTTCGCTTGCCAGACAGATTCCAGAATCGGCACAAGTCGGTACACCAGGGGAAGTGGCCGCGGTCGGCAGGTATATCGCTCGAAGGCAAGACAATTGGTATTTTGGGATTAGGTGCGATCGGGAAACAATTGGCGCGCAGGCTGTCTGGGTTTGATTGCCGGATTCTTGCTTATGATCCATTGGTTGATCAAGCTGCCGGGAAAGCGTTTGGCGTGGAAATGATGCCGATGGATGAGGTTGTATCATCAGCAGACTTCTTAAGCCTGCACTTACCGCTGATGCCGGAAACTCGCAACCTTGTGAATAAAGGTTTTCTTACCCGTATGAAGAAAGGCTCCTTCCTTATTAATACTTCGCGCGGGGAGGTGGTGGATGAAGCGGCATTGTATGACGCTCTGTCAATCGGCCACCTGCGAGGTGCTGCCCTGGATGCGTTCATTGTCGAGCCACCGGATACTTCCAATCCACTGCTGAATCTATCCCAGGTGATTGCTACCCCACACCTCGGCGCTCAAACAGATGGTGCTACCAGTAATATGGGATGGCTGGCACTGAACGACTGCCTGGCAATATTAATGGGGGAACAACCTAAGTATAAAGTGGGATGATTCCCCTGATATTGGGATTCTATGTCATTACTAGGAGATTAAATGGAAAAAACTACAGTTATTCAAAAAGTAAAAGATTTGGGTTTGCTGGCAGTTATAAGAGGACCTTCACAGGAACTAACAGTACAAATGGTCGAAGCGTTGATCAATGGCGGTGTTCTTGGAATAGAAATCACGTACAGCACTCCCAATGCCGAAGAGGTCGTCCGTACTTTGTCAAAGAAATATGGCGACCAAATACTGCTTGGGATGGGCACGCTTACAAATCCTGAACAGGCTGTCTCTGCACGAGATGCTGGCGCCAACTTCCTTGTAAGCCCGGTTTGCGAACGTGAATTAGTGACCGCCATGGTGGCGAGTGGATTGGCAACAATGGCAGGCGCATTGACACCCACCGAAGTTTTCCAGGCATATAGCCTGGGTACTGATGTGGTTAAAATCTTCCCCGGTTCTTTGGCAGGTCCTTCCTATATTAAAGCGCTTAAAAGGACCGTTCCCGTATATTCCCATGATGCCGACAGGCGGGGTTAATGCCAGCAATGTGGCAGATTGGTTTGCGGCAGGCGTGGTTGCCGTTGGCGCTGGGAGTGAGCTTTGCCCGCCACAGCTTGCCAAAGATGGTAAATTTGATGAAATCTCCCGCAAAGCCGCGGAATTTGTCCAGGTTGTAAAATCCGCCAGGGGTTAATCTGGCCGATATTGGAGGACTTTATGAGTAATGATGCTGCAATGAAATTTGATGTAATAACAAAAATATGTTCCTACTTTTTACTTTATAGGTGTCACGACAACAAAATCATCCATTATGAAGGTTTTTCCACTTTGGATGAAAGAACTCGGAAGACCAGAAGTAGTGATTGAAGGCTGTGATTGTAAAATCCATGATGTACCGGAAGTGTATCGCAAAGCAGTCGCTCAGATAAAATACGACCCGCTTTCCCTTGGCGCCTTAGTGACCACCCATAAGATCGATCTGCTCACGGCTGCCAGAGACATGTTCGAATATCTGGATCCGTATGCCCAGATCACAGACGAAATCTCATCCATATCCAAACTGGACGGCCGTCTTGGAAGGACACGCCAAAGACCCCATCACATCCGGCAACAGTCTGGATGCCATCATCGGTGAAAATTATTTTGGCAAAACTGGCGGAGAGGTACTTTGTTTTGGCGCAGGTGGATCCGCAATTGCCACTTTACTGCACCTGATCAATAAGAAGAATCCTGGCGACAGGCCGAAGAAGTTCACTTTTGTCAACCGTTCTCAAGGAAGATTGGATCACGCACGTGAAATGGTTAGCAAGCTGGATACAGATATTCAGAGCGAGTATATTTGCAACTCGGATCCCAAAGTGAATGATGAGATCATGTCCAGGTTTGCACCGTATAGCGTAGTAATCAATGCAACCGGGATGGGAAAGGATACGCCAGGGTCACCGATCACTTGGGATGGTAAGTTCCCGATGAACAGCATAGCCTGGGAATTCAATTATCGCGGCGAGTTGGACTTTATGCACCAGGCGCTGGCACAGGTGGACAGCCGCAAGGTTACAGTGGAAGACGGCTGGGTATATTTTGTACATGGCTGGACACAGGTGGTTGCCCAGGTGCTGCACTTTGATCTGACACCTGAACTATTCGAAAGATTGAAAAAAGCGGCTGAAACGGTGAGAGGATAGTTTTTATTTCGGATTAGTATTTACAATCCAGGCGGACAGTTATAGAAAGGATGTTATGAATAAACGTGAGCTGGCAGCAGAATATCACAAGAGAGGATATGGCTGTGCTCAATCTGTTCTTGCTGCCTATGCAGAAGATTACAATTTGGACGAGGAAATAGCCTTGCGCATCTCCACCGGGTTTGGCTCTGGTATGGGCAGGATGTGCGAAGTGTGTGGTGCTCTTACCGGTGGTTTCATGGTGATTGGATTGAAACATGGCAAAGTGATCACCGATGGCAGCAAGTATGGCCGTGACACTGAGACTTCTTATCGACTGGTAGCAGAACTTGCTGAACGATTCAAGGAAAAGCATGGCACGATCTTATGCCGTGAAATCTTGGATTGCGACCTGAGTAAACCTGAGGACAGAGAAAAAGCAGTTAAGGAAGGCTTGTTTGCTCACACTTGCAACGAGTGCATCCTGGACGCAGTCGATATATCTGGAAGAAATTTTGTAAGTCAAATGATAACGATAGATATTCTTTGTTATCCGACCAGCTCGCTTACCAGAGAATATCTATCACCACGGTAATAAACCCGTAGAAATTCAATCGGAATATCATTTTCGTATAAGTGACTCGTTCAATGAACAAGGATCGCAGTACGATGGGGAATATTCAAGTAACTGGGCAAGTTCCCGCGGTGCATTGATCGAACGGATCACCTGGTTGGCTCTTACCCACATTAAGCCATAATCCTTGGACAGCATATCCCTGAGTGACACCTGAGTGTAATCATGCCTCGTCAAAAAGCCGGGGCAAAATTTATGGATGAGGTAGGAGTCTTCAACACTAATTGGTTCATCGTTTCCCAATCGCAAACGCCGAAGCACGCCCAGTTCTTCACCGGGTTCCACTTGCAGCTTTTCGGCAATATCCTGAAGCGCGGGGATGATCTCCGCTGAGAGCACTTTGGAATTTGCCTTTAACCCGCGTTGATGCATGTCTTCTGTAAAACTGATGATCTTCCCAAGACCCTGTTCCATGGATGGTTTGCTGACGAACGATCCCCGGCCGCGTTCCCTATAAATCAAACCCTCATTGACCAGCTTATCCATCACGTCTCGGACTGTATTGCGGCTGACTTTGTACGTGGCAATCAATTCAGGTTCGGCTGGGATGAGATCGCCTGGTTTCCACTCACTATGAATGATCCGGTTGCGCAAAATCTCATATAATTGCTGATAGTAAGGAATTTTTAGGTTGCGGTTGATCTGGTTCATGTGGTTGATTTTGCGACTCCAATATTTTGATGGTAAATGTTATTGTATCAGAATCTTGACTCTCGTATTCCGAAAATCAAGATTCTGAAATTTGATGAGTTCGTAATTGATCTGCAAGTTTGTCCAATCTCTTGTGTTTTGTTGCATACGATGAATGACTGGCTTGACTATCGTATATTATACCAGTATAATGTACATACGTTGGTATGTTTACTAATTTTATATCAATAAAGTATTTCAATAAGGAGGCAGAATGGACGACTTACGAATCGCATTGATTGGAACCCGTTTCATGGGTAGGGCGCATAGCAATGCTTACAAAGATGTTGCAACCTTTTTTGATCTACCGCGGAAACCAGTCATGCAGGTTGCCTGCGGCTTGGAACCAGAAGATTACCAGAAAAGTTTTACTAGTCATTTTGGATGGAAAGAATTCGACACAAGCTGGGAGAAAGTCATCGAACGGGATGATATTGATGTGGTGGATATTTGCACTTCCAATGCCAGTCATATGCCTATTGCGTCGCGGCAGCCAAAAAAGGGAAAGCATGTGATCTGTGAGAAACCGATTGCCAGGAATGCCGATGAAGCCAGGCAAATGCTGGAAGCTGCCCGCAAGCTGGCATCACACACATGGTCGCGCATAACTATCGCCGGGTACCGGCAATAGCCCTGGCAAAGCAAATGATCGATGAAGGGAAAATTGGTAAGATCGACACTTTAATGCAGTATATTATCAGGACTGGCTGGTGGATCCTCAATTTCCATTCGTCTGGCGACATGACATAAAAGAAGGTGGTTCAGGCGCACACGGCGATATGAGTGCGCATACAGTTGACCTGGCGCGCTATCTGTGTGGAGAATTTGATCAGGTGAGCGGGGCTCAGGAAATATTTGTAAAAGAACGCCCGACAACTGATGGCAAAGTAATGTCAGTTACAGCAGATGATTCAACTTATTTCAACGCAAGATTTTCCAATGGCGCTTTGGGATCTTTCCTTGCTTCGAGATTTGCCACTGGCCGAAAGAATTACTTGCGTATGGAGATATTTGGCAGCGAGGGCGCTTTATCCTTCAATCTGGAACGTTTGAATGAACTGGAATATTTTTCCAGGAGCGACAGCCCGAACGAGCAGGGCTTCAGGAACATTATTGTCACTGAAAACCAGCACCCATATATTAATGCCTGGTGGCCTCCTGGACACATCATCGGTTGGGAACATACGTTCATTCACGAGATTGCCGATTTCCTAAAAGCAATCGCGGAAAAGAAACAGGTACACCCGGGATTTGACGACGGTTATAAAACACAGGTTGTCCTGGATGCGGTCATGGAATCATCAAGAACTGGTAATTGGGTCAAAGCCAACTTGCTTTAATTAAAGGAGCTCCATGGTAGAACTGGTTTCGCTGGGTGAACTCTTAATTGACTTCTTTCCAGCAGAGTTAAAAACAAAATTGGAAGATGTTTCAGCATTTATGCCAAAACCTGGTGGAGCGCCAGCCAATGTAGCGGTAGCAGCATCCAAACTTGGCATCCCATCGGCTTTTATTGGGAAAGTTGGCCAGGATCCTTTCGGTGAAAAGTTGATCTCAATTTTGGCTGAGCAGGGGGTAGAGACGAAAGGAATTGTAATAGATCACGATTTTCGCACCACGCTCGCCTTCATATCCATGCCAGATGAGAATACATACGAGTGTACCTTCTACCGCAATCCAGGAGCGGATCAGTTACTGAAACCGGGTGAATTGGACAGTGATTTGATCGAAGGGGCAAAGGTTTTTCACTGTGGTTCACTAAGTCTGGCAGGAGAACCCATCCGATCCGCGCATTATGCGGCTTTGGAGATGGTACGAAAAGCTGGCGGCACGATATCTTTCGACATGAACTATCGGCCAACCCTTTGGGTTGACAAGTCAAAAGCTGTTGAAGAATCCTGGGAAATGGTTAGACACGCGGATATTTTGAAAGTCAATGAAGTTGAAGTTGAATTATTGACAAATACAAAAGATTTGGAGAAAGCTGCTGGCATATTGTTAAATGAGGGTCCGAAGCTGGTCGCTATCACATTGGGACAATTTGGTAGCCATTATTTTGCGGCGTGCGGATCAGGTTTTGTGCCACCCTTCGAGGTGGTCGCTGCTGATGCAACCGGATGCGGTGATGGATTTATTGCCGGATTGATCAGCCAGTTGATCCGCATGAAGGATTGGAAGAATTAACCTGAATCATGAATTCCTGCGCACAGCATTTCGATATGCGAATGCTGTTGGCGCAATTACAGCTACCGGGAAAGGTGCCATACCTTCTTTACCGACTGCTGCGCAGGTTGAATGTTTTCTTGCGGAACATAAGTAATCAAAAATCATTTTTTTTAATATTGAAGGAGTACTTATAAATGAAGCAACTTGAAAAAGAAAGAGAGAAAGAACTCAAGGATATGGCGAGACAACTTCGCCTGGATATCCTAGAGACGACGACCAATGCTGGTTCAGGGCATCCTTCCAGTTCATTTTCATCGGTTGAAATTTGCACTGCACTTTATTTTGGCGGAATTTTACGTTACAAGGCAGATCAGCCCGAATGGCCGGAACGAGACCGCTTTATCATGAGCAAGGGACATGCTGCGCCGCTTCTGTACCCGTTTTGGCGCGTGCGGGATATTTCCCTTTGGAAATGATCCACCAGCTTCGCGAGGTGGATAGCCCTGTACAGGGGCATCCCAGTTTAGGTCTTATGCCTGGTGTGGAAGCTACAACCGGATCGCTAGGACAGGGACTTTCTCTTGGGAATCGGGCATGTCCTTGGTGGTCGATTAACAAGCCTAGATTACAGGGTATATGTACTCATGGGAGATGGTGAATGTCAGGCTGGTCAGGTGTGGGAAGCGGCAATGGCTGGTGCACACTTTAAAACCGATAAGCTTACGGCTATTTTGGATTACAACAAATACCAGGAAATGGGACCGCTTTCACGTGAAATGGCTATTGAACCATTGAAAGAAAAGTGGCAGGCGTTTGGCTGGCATGTGATCGAAATTGACGGTCATGATTTTGGACAGATTTTTAATGCAATAGAAGAAGCCAAAACAGTTAAAGGGAAACCGCAGATCATTATTGCGAACACAATCAAGGGCAAAGGCGTATCCTTTGTTGAAGCAGATTACACATATCATGGACGGGCGATATCCAAAGATTTATATGAAAAAGCCCGAGAGGAGATCTTATGCGGTTAGGTGAACTGGCTGGATTGAAGCCCAGCGTCCCCATGCGGGATATATTTGGCGATGCAATTTTGAAAGTTGCGACAGACAACCCCAGGGTTGTTGTATTGGATGGAGATTTGGCGAATTCAACCAAAGCTGATACTGTTCGGAAAGCTTTTCCGGATAGATTTTTCAATATTGGTATTGCGGAAAGCAATTTGGTCGGCATCGGCGCTGGCCTAGCCGGAGCTGGAATGATTCCCTGGATCACCAGCTTCTCTTCCTTCCTGCTATGCAATGCCTATGACCAACTGCGTTTGGCTGTTGCGATCTCGCAGATCAATGCGAAGATCCTGGGTAGCCACGGAGGGATCACCCTCGGGAAAGACGGTCCTACACAGATGGGTATTGAAGATTTCGCGCTGGTTGGTGGCCTCCCGACTGTATTAATGCTCGTTCCCAGTGACCCGTGGTCCATGCATGCTGCTGTGAAAGCTGCCACCGATTACGTCGGTCCAGTTTGGCTGCGATCCAGCCGTGTGGCTATGCCCTATATATATGAAGAAGGTAAAACACCATTTACCATTGGCAAAGCGAACAAAGTGCGCGAAGGCAAGGATGTAACCATTATCGGCAGCGGTATTATGGTCGCAGCAGGCTTGGACGCGGCTGTTATCCTGGCACAGGAAGGTATCCAGGCCAGGGTGTTGGATTTTCACACTTTGCGGCCAATGGATACAGAAGCGATCATCGCAGCCGCGAAAGAAACCGGCGCAATAGTTACGGCAGAGGAACACCTGCTTACAGGCGGTATGGGCAGTAACATTGCCCGGATCGTTGCATCCAATGTACCGGTGCCAATGCGTTTTGTGGGGTTGGCTGACACATATGTTGAATCGGGGGATCCAAATGACTCTATTGATCAAGTACCACCTAACGGCAGAAGATATCGTGGCGGCATGCCGGGCAGCTGTAGCTGATAAAATTGGGAAGGCAAGATAATGATCCGTGATGAATTGAAGGCATTAGAATCACAGGGAAAACCGATCCGCTTGGGAGTAAGCGGCGCAGACTGGTTGGGCAGCGGTTATGTCCGAGCTTTCAACTATGTACCCGGAATGCGGGTGGATGTGCTGGCTGACCCAAAGGTGGAACTTGCAATTGCCGCTCTAAAAGAATGCGGTGTCCCAGCAGAGGATATTGTTGAAACAGACGATCCATCCAAAGCACAGGATGTCCTGCGTAAGGGAAAGAAAGTAGTGACCCATCGATACGACCTGGCTGCTCAGTTGGATGCAATTGACATCGTATCTGACGCGACTCCTTATCCATATTCAGGAGCTGAAACCGCACAATCCTGCATAGCGTATCACAAAGATATGGTGATGGTTAACATCGAAGCAGATGTAACTGTTGGACGAATCCTTAATAAAATGGCTGCTGATGCTGGTGTGATGTACACAGTCTCCTCTGGGGATGAACCGGGCTGTTTGATGGAGCTTTGGGATTTTGTCACCACGCTGGGCTATACCCCGATCGTGATCGGGAAAGGCAAGAACAATCCTTTAAACCCCTCTGCCACACCGGAAACTGTCGCCGAATCCGCCCGTAAAGCAGATAAGGATGCCTTCCAGGTTGCTTCATATGTGGATGGCACGAAAACCATGTTTGAGATGGCATGTGCCGCGAACGCAACTGGATGCCTGCCGCAAAAACGCAGCATGCTGGGACCGGAAGCAGATCAATCCACTATTTCTAAGCTATTTTCGTTAGTCGAAGATGGTGGTTTGATTGAACGGAGCCATACTGTTGATTTTGTGCAGGGTAACGCCATGTCTGGCGGAGTCTTCATTACTGTCCGAGTGGAAGATCCGCGTATCCGCGCAGACCTGGAATACTTGAAAGTTGGCAAAGGATATTACTACACTTTCTTCCGTCCATATCATTTATGGTTCCTGGAAGCACCGATTTCAGTTGCCAGGGCAGTTCTTCACAGGCAGAAAACTCTTGAACCGCTGCCAGAACCAGTGGCTGAATCGATGGCAACAGCCAAGAAAGGTTTGAAAGCTGGTGAGAAACTTGATACATTTGGCGGGTACACTTTTTACGGGCAAATTGAAAAGGCAGATATCTCTAAGAAGATCAATGCATTGCCAACCGGTTTAGCGCCTGATGCGGTCATAAAGAAAGATGTGAGCGCCGGTCAGGTGATTACATGGAACGATGTGATTTTGGATGAAACCCAGACGGTTGTGAAACTGCGAAGATAACAAAATCTGATTAGATTGATATAAAATTTATTTATTCATAACAAAGAATTACATCAGAAAGGAAATCAAAATGCGCATAGGTGTTTTTTCTGTCATATATGGCGGTCTTCCTTACGAACAGGCGCTAGATAAGATTTTGTCTTTTGGCGCAACCGCTGTAGAAATTGGAACGGGTGGGTTACCTGGCAGCCATCACTGTAACGTAGATGAACTATTGGGCAGCGAAGAAAAGAGGAAAGCATACCTCAAAGCCGTAGAATCACGCGGTATGATCATTTCCGCGCTTAGCTGCCATTGGGATCCCATTGGTCCTGACAAAAAAGTAGCAGCGGATTCGGACGAGATCTTCCAAAAGACTGTTAGGTTGGCTGAGTTAATGAATATTCCTGTCGTCAATGTTCTATCAGGTTGCCCGGCCGGGGCAGAAGGCGATACCCGGCCGAACTGGATCACTTGCCCATGGCCGCCGCACTTCCTCGAAAGTCTTGATTACCAATGGAATAAGGTAGGAATTCCGTACTGGCGCGGAGCTGCGAAATTTGCCGAGGAACATAAAGTAAGTATCGGTGTGGAAATGCACCCGGGTATGCTCATCTATAATGTAGAAACCATGCAAAAAATGCGTGAAGCATGCGGTCCTGCATTGGGTTGTAATTTCGATCCGAGCCATCTATTCTGGAATGGCGTTGACCCTGTTGCCGCCATTCGAGCGTTGGGGTCAGCGATTGTTCACGTCCACGGGAAGGATTGTTATGTAGACCCATTTAATGTGAGCGTCAATGGCTGCAATGACCACAAGCCATATACCGAAATACCGAAAAGATCCTGGACTTTTCGTTCGATTGGATATGGTCACAGCCTGGAAACCTGGAAGGGCATCGTCAGTGCTTTGAGGATGATTGGATACGATTATGTGATATCCCTGGAGCACGAAGACGGGATGATGTCGTTTGACGAAGGCGTATCCAAAGGACTGGCTGCCCTGCGTGATGTGGTTACAGTGGAGAAACCTGGAGAAATGTTCTGGGCGTAGTGAGTGAGCTAGCTTTTTCGTTCAATCACAATTATTGATAATAATTAAAACCGGGGTGAGTCATCAACTCACCCCGAGATATTTTATAAAGTAATCATTATGAGCAAACCGATATTATGTTTCGACCTGGATGGCACGGTGATTGACCACCAGGGACAAATCCATCCCAAGGACGCTGCTCTGTTGCAAGAGCCTGATGGGCGAGTGGAATTTATTGTGGCTACCGGCAGGTCTTATTCTGCTATGCTGGGAGCGTTCAGAAGGAATGGCTTATTTACAGATCGGATTATTTCCATACCCGGCTGTTGTATTAAACGGCGCACAGATCTCATCAATGGGAGGCGCAACGCTTGGATTTTTTCCATTCCCGCCTGAGGTTCAACAACAGGTGATCCAACTGGCAGAAAAGATCGCAGAAGATGTCACTTTGTTGTTTCTGGATCAGAACGACGTGCATATTGTAAGAAAAACAGACGAAGGAATCAGGCGCGCTGATAAGTACGAATTTCTAACACAACCATTTACTGAACAAAGCCGGAATTGTTCGTTTTGTAAGTTGATGTGTTTATCGGAAGATATTACATCGTTGAAAAGAATTGAATCAATGGTGAATGGATTGGAGGTGGAATCTGCTTACTCCATGCCTACCATATTTGAACTGACACCTATGGGAGTAAATAAAGGCAGCGGATTGACGAAATTGTTGAAGCATTTGAATTATGGAGACCGCGATCTTTATACTGCCGGTGATGGCGGCAATGATTTGCCAATGCTTAAAATGGCGAACAAGTCATTCACAGCGATGACAAGTCCGGAGTATATAAAAGACCAGGTGGATCATGTGATCGACACCGAAAAAAATGGGTTGCTGACACCGATGCTGGAAATAATTTTCAGTTGAAATCTATTTGAGCATTCAATTATGAAACCCTCTCAAAATTCGAGAGGGTTTATGCTTTTAGCGAATATCGATCACTTTTTCCACGAATGGCCAGATGGCTTTATGCAGTTTCTCCAATGGAACACCCTGTACTTTCATGGTGATCTGTCCGTAACCGGGTGCATCACCTGCGGTGGTCACAAAGGCGACGATGTTGCCGCCGGCATCCCTCACCGCAGAAGCCAGTTCAGCAAATTTCCCCGGGATATCCTTTACGAGGAAAGATACTCGAACACCCTCGCTACGAGCGCCAAGCAATTCGAGGAAGATTCGGAATAAATTGGTTTCGGTGATGATGCCAACCAGTTTTTCACCGTTCATGACTGGAAGTGCGCCTATCTTTTCATCGGCCATAATTCGAGCAGCTTCCTCTATGGGCGTGGTTTCAGTGACGGTGATAACTTTCTTCGACATGACCCTTTCCACCGTGATTTTGCTGAGCAGGTAATTAACTTCCCAGACACTCAGGGTTGTCGCTTCGGATGGTGAAGCGTTTTGGAGGTCGCTCTCGGAAACGATCCCGACCAACTTGCCTTTCTTATCCACTACCGGGAATCTGCGGATGTGTTCTTTTCGCATCTGGGCTAATGCATCCTGAACCGGTACCTCTGGGGTGATTGTTAGGACGGGTTTTGTCATACGCTCATTTACTAACATATGGTTCTCCTTAATTGATTTTATAATTCCATATTTCCATTTTACAACTGATACTGTTAATTATCCATAAGAAGTGTACAAACCCACCTATGTTTCAACAAAAAATTTCTTTTCAATGACACTGGTGAGTCAAATGCATCATTTATTGAAACCATGCATCTAATCTGGTAAATCAATAATTACACAAAGGTCGTGTTATGAAAACAAATAAAAATACTCCAAAGAAGTCTTTTAATTTATGGTGGGTAGCAGGAATTATCATTTTAGTGATTGTTGGTTTCTTTGCTTTACAGCCGGCGATGGATACACAGACTGCTTTTCCCAGAGAGGTATCGGTTTCTGAGGCTGTGAAGTTGAGGGATGCAGGGGCTTTCATTCTGGATGTGAGGCAGCCAGAAGAGTGGGAGCAATTGCACATCCCCGATGCTACCTTGATTCCTTTGGGAGAACTGCAATCCAGGGTGAATGAGGTTCCGAAAGACCAGGATGTTGTTGTCGTTTGCAGATCTGGCAATCGTTCACAGCAAGGCAGGGATATTCTGCTTGCCGCGGGTTACGAGAGAGTAACTAGCATGGCTGGCGGTATGAATCAATGGCAAATTGCGCGAAATCCAGTTACAAGCGGACCGTAAGATAGGTCGGGGAATATCAACAAGTGAATAATTACTAATGACCCAAACCATTTTCACTGGTTTGGGTCAAATATTTAATGTTCAATATTCAAGGATAGCGGCGGCAATTCTGTTTTGATAAATATGAGAAATACTCTTATGAATGCAATAATGCCAGCCATTTCTGTTGATTCTTCAATTACTGTGATGATGTTATTGACCAAATTGTTCTTTCCGCCTGGATGATAAAACGCACTACCGATAGCATCTAAAAAGACAGCGCCCGCAATGTAAATGCCAAAAGCGATGAAAAATGATTTTTTGAACTCATTCGATTGTCGCAAAACGAATCTAAATATGTAGAAAATGGCTACTATTCCTGCAAGGGCTGTAATGACTATGGAAAAGATTATTATAAGTCTTTGGTCGCCGTCCCTTAAGAGTGTCATCAATGGTCTGGTTATGTACTCGTGAATCCTTACACCTTTATCCAAGGCCATCACTAAAAAGAGGATCGACAGACCAGCCCAGCCCCATTGACCCTGATGATAGGCAGACGTACTGATGCTGAATATTAAGGCAAGAGTTAATGAACAAGCAAGCAATAACATAACGGTAAAGAAAACTGGAATATTATTTTCAGCATCCATGTTGAACAGATTTAAGAAGGATGGAAAACCTTGAGGGTCGATCGTATAGAAAAATAATATCCGAACGAAACTGGCAATCGCCAAAATGCCGGTGATCATACCCAGGATAAGTATGAGGCGGTTTACCTTGATGTTAATTGAATGAATTTCCATAAATTTATCATTATTTGCTGCGTACTCTGAATTCTATGAACCAGTTAGACTGTGTAATATTCAATGGTCAACCTCATTCATTATATTCGAAGTACATTGAACTTTCAGAGGATTGTATGTAGTTGGAGAGTATTGGAAATATTTCTTCCAATAGGATAATTTTACTTTGCAGGTAATAAATCTAGACATAACCCATTGGAAATGATAAAATACTGACTGTTAATGCACTGGGGGCTCGTCCAATGGTAGGACTGCAGACTCTGGATCTGTCAATAGAGGTTCGAATCCTTTGCCCTCAGCCTCTGGAACAAGCGCCCTGAAAACATATCAGGGCGTTGGTTTTTATACATATAGGAGAGAATAACATGTCTGATGAAACCATCACAACCCAAAGTAGTAACTTCATTCGCGAAGCTATCGAAGAAGACTTGCGAACCGGGCGGTTCGACCATGTTCAGACCCGTTTTCCTCCTGAACCGAATGGATACCTTCATATTGGCCACGCCAAAGCTTTGTGTATTGATTTCGGAATGGCAGAAGCGTTTGGTGGGGTGTGCAACCTCCGATTTGATGATACCAATCCAGTTAAAGAAGATGTGGAGTATGTGGATGCCATTCAGGATGATATTCGCTGGTTGGGATTTAATTGGGGAGAAAAGGGTCCACTATACGCCTCAGACTATTTTGAACAACTTTATAAATTTGCGCTGCAACTCATTGAAAAGGGGAAGGCTTACGTCGATGATCTTTCTGCGAATGAGATTCGAGAGTTTCGCGGTACATTAACCGAACCAGGCAAAGACAGCCCTTATCGTGACCGGTCGGTGGAAGAAAATCTGGACCTGTTCAAGCGAATGAGAACAGGAGAATTCCCCGAAGGTACCAGGGTCTTAAGAGCGAAAATTGATATGGCCTCCAGCAATATCAATATGCGGGATCCAACCATGTATCGCATCCTTCATGCAGCTCACCATCGTACGGGTAATTCTTGGCCGATATATCCGATGTATGATTTTGCGCATGGACAATCTGACTCAGTCGAAGGCGTTACGCATTCGCTCTGTGATCTGGCATATGAAGATCACCGTCCACTATACGATTGGTTCCTCGATGAGTTGGGATTGTTCCATACACGGCAGATCGAGTTTGCCCGCCTGAATATCACCTATACAATTCTCAGCAAGCGATTTCTAAAAGAACTTGTGGATGGCGGACATGTGCGCGGGTGGGATGATCCACGCATGCCGACCCTGTGTGGTATGCGGCGGCGCGGATATCCTGCTTCTGCAGTGCGTACTTTTATTGATCAAGTTGGTGTTGCTAAGAAAGAGAATTTAATCGAGATCGAATTACTGGAACACCTGGTACGTGACGAGCTGAATAAGAGTTCAAAACGGGTGCTAGGGGTATTGGATCCGGTCAAGGTGATCATAACAAACTATCCTGTAGGACAGGTTGAAGAGATGGAGGCGATAAATAATCCAGAGGATCCGTCCGCCGGTGTACGTAAGCTGCCATTTTCGCGTGAGATATACATTGATCGCGATGATTTCAGAATTGAACCACCGCCTAAATATTTTCGACTGGCGCCTGGGCAGGAAGTACGGCTGCGCTACGGCTACATCATCAAGTGCGAGAAATTTAATACTGACCCGGCGACTGGTAAAGTAACTGAAATTGAATGTACTTATGATCCAGAAACCCGCGGAGGTTATGCACCAGATGGAAGAAAAGTGAAAGGCACCATCCACTGGGTTTCAGCGCAGCACGCTCTGGATGCAGAGGTGCGTCTGTATGACCGTCTCTTCACGGAGGTTAATCCGAACAAAACGGAAGATGATAAATCCTTCCTGGATATTTTAAATTCAGATTCATTGATGACGCTCACGAACTGCAAGTTGGAAACCAGTCTAGCCGAAGCTAAACCAGGTGAAAGCTATCAATTTGAGCGCAAAGGATTCTTCTGTGTTGATCTTGATTCGAAACCCGGAAAACTGGTCTTTAACCAGACTGTTCCGCTTCGTGATACCTGGGCGAAGATCGATGCGGGAAGAAAAGGATAGACGTTTGTGGATTGAGAATGGAGAATAGAGAATTAAGCTGAGGGAATTCAGACCAGAGAAGTGATGAGGGGAAATGCGACAAAAATAAGAATTGAAGAAGCGCGGATTTGCGCTTCTTTTTGCTATTGATTATTTGGATAGGCGCATATTTGAGAGGCGATGAGCTTATCGCAGAGGTCATTGAAGTTCTGATCGATATTCTGGTAATTCGGGTCAGCCAGATGCCATGCAATGATATCTTTGACACCTTCAGAAAATGGTACTACTGCTTCAAAAGTTGGCACAAATTTCTTGATTTTGCTATTATCGAAGATACCGCAGTAGGCTTTATCCCCCAGCAGGCTGGCTCCCCAATCCGGATCGTATGCATTGATCACTTCTGATGGAATGTGGACGATTTTAGGCGTGACACCGACTGCCTCACCGAATATATTGGTGATTTGATCCCAGGTGAGCCACTCGTCAGAGGTGATGTGGAAATCTTCGCCGATAGCATTTGGGTTCCCGAGCAAGCCATTGAAACCACGAGCAAAATCAGTATTATGGGTAAGTGTCCACAAGGAAGTGCCGTCCCCGTGGACGATCACATCCTTCCCGTGCAGCATTCGATCAATCACCGTCCACCCACCGTGGATTGGGATATAAGCCCGCTCATAGGTGTGAGATGGACGCACGATTGTGATAGGGAAATCATTGCTTGCTGCTTTCTTACGCAGTAACTCTTCGCAAGCGATCTTGTTGCGTGAGTACTGCCAGGAAGGATTTTCTAATTTGGTTGCTTCCGTGACTGGAAGTGTTTCTGGAGGTTTCTGGTAAGCGGATGCGGAACTGATAAAGACATATTGAGCCGTCCTCCCATAAAAAAGGTCGAAATCGGTTTGGATATGATCGGGAGTATAGGCAATCCAATCCACAACCGCATCGAAATTCATCTTCTTGATAGCCGCAGTGACCGTTTCTGGTGATCGAATGTCGGCGGACAATAAATTTGCCCCTTCAGGTGCCTGGCGCATCGACTTTTTGCGGTTCAACAAGTACAGGTCAATTCCACTCGTTAAAGCTAATTGGCTGCATGCTGAGCTGATAATACCAGTTCCGCCAATAAAAAGAACCTTCATCAATTCTCCATTACTTCCAGTGTTGGGAAGGTAACTTCCATTGTCATGCCCCACCGTAAACGGGGGTCTGGATCAGATAGCAGGATGTGCACTTTGTAAAGCACATCACCGCTTTTGTTTTCAGGTACCTGGCTGATCTCTTCAACTGTGCCCTGGAAGGTGAGACCTGGCAGCGCATCCGCAGTCATGGTAACGGCTTCACCGATGCTGATATTGGCAACATCCAGTTCGCTCAGGTCACTTGTATCTACATACCACTTTGAAAAGTCTGCGATCAGCATCGCCCACTTTTCAGGACCGATCCACTCGCCTTCGGTAAGGTTGATATCTACGATCAGCCCATCAAAAGGAGCTTTGAGATCGTAAAGATCCAGGTTGAATTGGGCTGCGGCAACCTGGGATTTGGCATTATCCAAACGGGCTCTGGCAATTTCTAGTTGATTTTTCTCAGGGCCAGACTGGGTGTTATCCAATGTTCTTTTAGCTTCGGACTTCAACAACTATCGCACCATCCAGGGCAGCTTTAAATCCATCCCTTTTATTGATCAACTTCTCAAGTTTACGCACATACTCGTTGTAATCTTCCTGAGCTTTTTCTAGGTCGTCTTCAGCATTTTTCCGCTTCGTATTGTCCTTATCCAGGCTTGTGTATTTATCAAATTCTTCCTGAGCATCTTTGAGATCTTCACGATAAGATACAACATCCGCTTCAGCGTCTATGATGTCATCATCATTGCCTTCAAGATCAAATTTCTCCCAATCCTTTGCAGCTTTCGCGCGAGCTTCTTGCGCAGCGATGAACGCTTTCTGGGCATCCGCTTTACTGAGGCTTGCCGTTCGATTCAGTTCATCAAACGCTTGTTGCGCAGAAACCAATTCAAGATTGGCGGCTGTAAGAGAAGCCTCTGCAATGGCACGGTCCATCAAAGAAACGAGGGCATCACCCTTTTTCACCTCATCTCCTTTGGCAATCGACAGCTTATCCACCCGGCCTCTCACCTGGAATGACAGATAAAGGTTCTCGGCAGGAAGGATGTGCCCTTCGGCGATGATTGCAGGTGCGAGAATTTCTTCAGCAGGCTGAGGGGTTTCACTAACTTTTGGCGTACAGGCTGAAATAACAGCTACTAGAAGAACTGCGATAACCACTGTGATCTTGTTTTTCATAAGACTCTCCTTCTGGACTCAATCCAGTTACTTTTATTCATAGGACAACACTTCACGAATGGTGAGGCGGGCTGCATTTCTGGCAGGTAAAATACTCGCGAGTGCGGAAAGTACGAGCACTAGAAGCAGCCATAAAACGAATCCATCCCAGGTGATCTTTACATCAATGGGGGAATTAAATATTGCCAGGCTAATAATGGTTGCGAGCATGTAAGTGATGGGGAAAGATAACAATGCACCTAACAGCCAGGATATTCCGCCAATCACAACACCTTCGACAATGACTGTGCGCATGATCACCTTGTCAACCGCACCGATGGAGCGCATGACGCCAATTTCGCGGGTCCGTTCCATCACATTCATACTCATCGTGCCTGTCAACCCGATGCTGCCCACAGAGGCAGTCAAGATGGCCATAATGAGCAGGAAATTTACAAGGATATCCAAACTTTCAGACGCGGTTTTTAGCGAAGAAACACCAGTTTGTGCTTCTTTTAACTTATACCCTTGTTCCCTAAAGTGTTGATCCAACTTTTCACCCATCATCTGTTGATACTTGACATCATGCTGATCTGTAACCACGCGGAATGAGTAGGATTTATTCGCCAAATGGGTGATCTTAGAGATGTATTCATAGGTGCTGTAGGCAACAGTTCCTTGTTGATCTACAAACTTGAAAATACCAGTTACCTGCCAATCACTTTCTTTGCCATATACTTTCATACGAATAGTATCACCTGGTTTCAGGCTGGGAAATTTTTTGAGAATATTCTCGCTGATGGTCAGGGATTTTTCGTCACCTGGCCGCAGCCACCTGCCGGATACTAGAATTGGTGAAACCAGCGTCGAGTCGGCTGGTGGTGCAAGTATGATCATGTTATCCCCTGTTGTACCGTCCGGGAAGAGGGCTTCGCCATCCGCAAAAGCCCAGCCTTCTGTTCGGATAACACCAGGGACGTTCAATGCCTCCTGCTCCACCTTGTTTAACCGGTAGGGTTCATCAAAATCCAATGTCACATCGGCTGCGAAGTATTTTCCAACCTGGGAAATATAATCATGCAGTGTTACGCGTACATTAAAAACTGCTATGAAAATTGCTCCACCCATGGTGAGAGTGAAAAGCGTGAGCATCAAACGACTTTTACGCCTGAATATATTGCGCAAGGAGATCAATAATGGACGTGGAAGGTGAATTCCTCTCTTTGCCAGGTACAGTGTAATTTTGCTTTGTTTAGACTCCGCTTCTAAATGAGTTTGATCAGCCTGTGAATTTGTTTCTTTATCTGACTGGAGGATGTCGTTGCTCAGTGCGCGCTGGATGGTGATCTTCGAGCCTTTGAGAATGGGGCTCAAACCCACTAATAGTGGAACTCCAAGTCCGATGACAATTTGGATGATCACCGCAAGTGGTACGATGCGGTAGTACATCAAAGAAAAATTCAGCATATCTGCCACATAGGCGGATAAGGCATAAGCGCCTTGTCCGCCAAGCGGAACGGCAATTGCCAGAGAGATCAGGCTGAAGATCACGATCAACACCACATACATATTCAGGATCTGCTTTTCCCTGCCGCCAATCAGTTTCATCACGCCAATATATCGCAAATGCTGGTTCAATAATGCAGACAGCGTATTGGCGATCAAAGAGCTGCTGAGAAAGAGGATCAGGATGCCCAACGCGAAAAGAATTCCCAAGATAGCTTGCACAATAGAAGCCATGGGATGTTCATTTGTTTTCAATGTGCGTGTTCGCACAACCACCACATTGTTGTTCTCAACCTTATCCTTCAGTTCGGTGGAAAACTGGCGCAGGAAATCTTCATCATCCTGTCCATTTTCTGAGACTACGAAAAGGCGATTGAAAAAATCTGGCTGGTGTAATGAGGTCAGCGAATCAACCGAGATGTATGCAAAAGGTGAAGCTAAAAAATCTCCAGCAGACGTGGTTTGGTCTTGAACAACCCCCGTGATCGTTAATTTCTTGATTGAGCCATCATCCAACTGAATTTCAAGATCATTTCCAATTTCGGCGGTGATCTTCTGAGTGGCTTTTTTCTCTAATAAAATTTCTCCCTTGCCGGGGTCTATGGCGCCGGATACTGGCCGCAAGCGGTTGATGGTTGTTTCTTCGTAATCCTCAATAGCAACCAGGTTAAATATCATCCATTTGGTGGTGCCTGCTGGTCGTACACGGACAGTAAAGATATTCCGTCCCTCTGCCTCTTTTACACCCCGCATATCTTGAACGGAAGCAAGTACGTCATTGTTGAAGTAACTTGTGCGAATCTCGACGTTCATTGGATTATTGGCCGCATAGCTGGTGTTCATGTCGTCTGAAATGATCACATAAGTGCCGGCAATTACACCGATCGAAAAAACACCGATGGCGATTGAGAACACAACCAACAGGGTGCGCGTTTTATTATCAATTAGATCATGGATCACTTTTCGCCAACGAGGACGCATTAGTTATTCCTCCCGAACAATTTTCCCAGAATGGAATTTCGCCGGTCCGCCAGTTTATTTTCCTGTATCCGTTCTTGAACGATCTTTCCAAGTACTTCACGAGTTAGAGGTGAGTTCTGTAGAAGGGTATTGAACTCGTTGCCGGGGAGATAAACAAGCTCCACCGGTCCATCTTCGCCAGCACGTACATTCGCAATGGACCTTCCACCGCGGATCAGCTCGATTTCACCAAAGAATTGCCCGGGCATCAAACGGGTAATGATCAAGTCTTCCTTCCTGTTGCCTTGAAGGACAATATCCACATATCCTTTTTTAATCATGAAGAAAGTATCAATATGCTCGCCGCGGTGAATGATCGTTTGATGTGGTTGGTAAGTGGAAAACTCGACCAGTTTCGATGCTTCCAGCATCTGGTGATGGGTTAATAGCGGGAGGGCGCGAGCGATGGTTTCGTTGATCAACAAACCGTCAGCGATGACAACATTTCTGTTGGTTCGTGAGGTCAGTGTTGGATCGTGAGTAACCATTGCGATGGTTCTACCGTCCCGGGATAGTTGATCGAAGAGATTGATGATGCTTTCGGCAGAACGCGAATCAAGGTTGCCGGTGGGCTCATCTGCCACGATCAAGGGAGGATCAGTGGCAAGCGCTCGTGCTATTGCCGCGCTCTGCTGCTGACCGGTAGAGACGGCGATGGGGAGTTTCTGCGCCTGTCTGGCAAGTCCTACCATATCCAGCAACTCCATGGCTCGCTTGGGTCGCTCATCGAAAGAAAGGTAATTGACATAATCCATCGGCAGCATCACATTTTCAAGCAGCGTCAGCATGGGGAGCAGTTGAAAAAACTGGAATACGATGCCAAGGTTCTTGCCGCGCCAGAGAGAACGCTGGCTTTCATTCATCGAGTAAATATCCGTCTGGTTGACGCATACCTGCCCCGAAGATGGAAAATCAATGCCGGTCACCATATTGAGGAGTGTAGATTTGCCGCTGCCCGATTTTCCAACAATGGAGACAAATTCTCCCTGGTAGAGCGTGAGGTCGATTCCCTTTAATGCAAGGAACTCCCCTGCAGCATTCTTATAGGTTTTAACAACCTTTTTTAGCTCAATAGCTGGTGTAGTCATCATCTTTTCCACCAGCTTTTCTGTTTCTTTGGCGCCTCAGGTTCTTTTTCTTGTATTTCATTCGGCGCGACAATCTCGCCATCCTGAAGCAGGATATGGCGTGTGAAACGAGGGGCGATACTATTATCGTGCGTAACCATGATGATGGTCTTACCGGTTGAGACAAGGTTTTCGAACACTTCGAAGATATGCTCGGCAGTCAATGAATCCAGGCTGCCGGTTGGTTCATCAGCTATCAGGATGGGCGGGTCATTTGCCAGTGCCCTCGCAATGGCAACGCGCTGCTGCTGTCCACCGGATATGTATGCCGGTAATTTATGGGCATGTTCATCCAGCTCAACCATGTGTAAAAGCTCGCAGGCACGTTCCTTACTCTTTCCATTTCTAAATGTGCCACAAAGATCCATAGGCAGCATTATGTTTTCAAGAAGAGTCAACATGGGCAGTAATTGAAAGGATTGATAAATGACACCCATGTTCTCACCACGCCATAATGATTGCTGGTTTTCGGTCATGTCATGGATGGAAATAGCACCGCTTTTACCGCGGATTGAGACAAATCCCGATGTGAGCTTATCTACGCCGGAGATCATATTGAGCAGAGTTGATTTGCCAGCGCCGGATTTGCCGATAATACCGAAGTACTCACCAGGAAGGACTTCCAGATTTATATGCTTAAGCGCGGGAAAACTCCCGGCAGCAGTTTTGTAGGTTTTTTCCACGTCATTCAATTGAATGACCGGATCTATGCTAGTCGCCATTATTTTCCAAAGGAACAGAAAGTTCCGAATAATTATTACTTCCTAATGCCATGTCAATCTTACCACTCAGCCGTTTTGAGGTACTATGCCTAAGGATATATCTTTCCACTTTCTCATTTCCCGCTTAGATTTCCAAAGTATCAATCTATGTAAGAAAAACAATGTTGTATCAAATATTTTCATACAAATGATACTACGTCTGTTAAGTCATGTGCTATTAAATGTGCGTGAAAATGGGTTGTACTGCACTAAACCGGCACATTTTAGATCAATTGATTAACAAATGGCAAATACAAGGTTGGATATTGACTCTCATGTGAAATTAATATATAATGTAAGAGCTTACATAAAAGTAGTTACAGAATATGGACAACAAATGTCGACTTCTAACCCTACAATTTATGATGTAGCAAAAAAAGCCGGTGTGAGTATCGCCACCGTTTCCAGGGTGTTAAACTTTCCGAACCGGGTCAACCCCACAACACGAACTGAAGTAATGACCGCCATTGATTTGCTGGGATACGTTCCCAAGGCAGAATCAAGAGCCCGGGCATTTATGGAAACCAGACGCATCGGTGTTCTAATCCCATTTTTTACAGTACCATCGTTTGTACAACGATTACGGGGAATTGCTGCAATCTTAAACCAGAATGACTATGAGATGGTCATTTATCCTGTCGATTCACGAGCGCGCGAAAAAAGCTATCTTGAAACAATACCGATGCGCAAAACACTCGATGGATTAATAATCGTCTCGCAGGTTTTCGATTCTACGATCGTGAAGAGATTGCTCGAAAACAAACTAGAAACCGTGCTGATCGAATTTAATGACAAGAATTTTTCCACCCTAGAAATTGATGATCATGCCGGTGGCGTTATGGCAACCCAGTACCTGGTGGATAAAGGATACAAAAGAATTGCTTTTGTCGGCGGGCGGGAGAATCCAGAATTTGGCGTAAACCCAATTGCCAGGCGTTTAGCCGGTTATGAAAAAGTTTTGAACGCTTCTAATATCAAGGTTCCGGAAGAGTATGTGAATGAATATGCGCTTGACCCTGGAGAATTACTTAAGAAGTTAATATCTTTTGGATTACCGTTAGCAATTTTTGCTGCGACAGACCTGCAGGCGATTGCATTATTAAAGGAAGCGAGAATACTCAAGCTCCGTGTGCCACAGGATGTTGCCATCATCGGCTTTGATGATATTGATGTCGCGGATTCATTTGGTCTAACCACGGTTCACCAACCACTGGATGAATCGGGAAGGATTGCGGCCAGTCTTTTGATCTCCCGATTGAATGACCCGACGCAAACAGTACAGCATATTGAATTGCCTTTGAACATCATTGAAAGAGAAACTGTATAGGGGCAGAAATTTAAAAAAATTGGAGGTGATGAAAAGGAAAAATTCAGCACGTAATAGGAAAGTATAAAATCAATCAGATTTAAGTATGGAGGAAGATATGAAATCGTTTTGGAAATTAACGGCAGTACTACTTATGGCTACCATGTTGATAGCCGCCTGTGCTCCGGCTGCTACGCCTGTGCCGGAACCAGTTGTCCCTGCAGAACCCGCTGTGCCAGCCGAACCTGCCGCACCAGTTGAACCTGCTGCACCTGCTGAGCCCGCTGAACCAATGATAGAAGCATTACCACAGGGAATGGAACTCGCTGAAGCTTATGCAGGAAAATATGATGGAACAGTTGTAAGCATGACTGGTCCTTTCACTGATGCAGATGCAGTAATCTTTGAAGAATCCATCAAGGGATTTGAAGAAAAAACCGGTATAGACATTCAATATGAAGGTTCGAAAGAATTCGAAGCCACAATCAACATTCGTTTGGATGGCGGCGATCGACCAGACATCGTTGACTTCCCTCAACCAGGTCTTTTAGCTGTTTCTGTTGCCAAGGGCTACGCTATTGATCTAAGCACCGTAATTGACTCAGCATGGCTCGAAAAGAACTATAGCCAGGCATGGCGTGATTTAGCCATGATGACCGGCCCTGATGGTGACATCACCGCTGGAATTTGGGCGCGAGCGAATGGTAAATCCTTTGTATTCTATCCTAAAAAAGCCTTTGACGAAGCTGGCTATACAGTTCCTACAACTTGGGACGAGATGATGACATTAACTGAGACCATCGCCTCCGATGGCGATTCCGCCTGGTGTATTGGAATTGAATCCGGCGCTGCCACTGGCTGGACCATGACCGACTGGATGGAAGATGTGATGCTGCGCGTGACCAGCCCTGAGAATTATGATAAATGGGTGGCTGGTGAATTGAAATTCGATTCACCCGAGGTCAATGAGGCGCTTGATTACATTGAAAAAATCTGGTTCAATGACATGTATGTATATGGTGGTCGTAAGGCTATCTCCAACAACCTTCTTTGGTGACGCCCCTGCCCCAATGTTCGACAATCCTCCAAAGTGCTGGCTCCATCGCCAGGGTAACTTCATCACCTCATTCTTCCCCGAGGAAGCAGTAGCAGGCGTAGATTATGACTTCTTCTACCTGCCCCCGATCAAGGAAGAATATGGAAAACCCGTACTAGGTGCAGGCGATATCTACGCCATGTACAATGACCGCCCAGAAGTGCGTGCAGTCATCCAATACTTCTCCACCGGCGAATCCCTTAAGGGCTGGGTGGAACAAGGTGGCGCGATCCTGACGCACAATGATGCCGACCTTGCCTGGTACAAAGATCCAGTGACTCGCGGCGTAGCCGAAACAATCCGCAATGCGACCACCTTCCGCTTCGATGGATCCGACCTGATGCCAGGTGCAGTAGGCGCTGGAACCTTCTGGAAATATATGACAGATTATGTCAGCGGGTCTGTGGATCGCACCTCAGCATTGCAGGCAATTGACGCATCATGGCCAACTGAGTAATATAATATATATAGTCGAGTAGTTCGCGACCTAGACAATCAAGAAGTGAAGAGCAGGATGGTGTAAACTATCTTGCTCTTCACAACTAAACCATTTGGTGTGGGAGGTGAGTATGCTCCAATCAGGTAACTCCAAATCCGGTATTACCAGGGTGATCACCTGGTTCAGTACAACCATAGGGCAGGTCTTGATTTCGTTGTTCGTTCCTGCGTTAACATTTATTGTTCTGTGGCAGGGATATTTGTTTTTAAGTAAATCAGAGGCTCCCCAACTGGTATTGGTGATTGTTGCGATTGTATGGGGTGTGGGTGGAGTAGCGCTTCTATATGTTGTTGCGAACTGGTTGGTGAACAAACTTCCTAAAAGAATGGCAAAGGTATTACAACCTTTTGTTTTTGTTGGACCGGCTGTTGTCATCATGGGGTGGTTTCTGGCAATCCCTGTATTGAGAACATTGATTTCAAGCTTTCGGAACGCCCTTGGTAATGATTGGGCAGGTTTCTCAAATTATATCTTTGCATTTACTGACCAAAGGATGCTGGAGACTTTCCGGAACAACCTGTTGTGGTTGGTTCTGGGAACTTCCTTTAGCGTTGGCCTGGGGTTATTGATAGCGGTACTTGCTGATCGGACAAGACTCGAAGTACTATATAAATCGATCATCTTTGCTCCGATGGCAATATCCTTCGTCGGCGCAGGCGTTATTTGGAAATTCATCTATACATATAAGGGTGAAGGCGTAAGTATTCAGGAAATTGGTTTGCTGAATGCAATTGTCCTTGCCCTGGGTGGGACATCTCAACCCTGGTTGAGCATGCCGCCATGGAATAACCTTTTTCTAATCATTATCATGGTTTGGCTGCAAACCGGGTATGCCATGGTCGTATTGTCATCCGCAATCAAAGGGGTACCAGCTGAGTTGCTGGAAGCTGCCCGCATTGATGGAGCGAATGAAGTGCGAGCTTTCCTCAGCGTTACCGTCCCTTATATAAAAGGAACCCTGATCACGGTCCTTACCACCATCGTGATTTTTAGTTTGAAAACATTTGATGTCGTCCGGGTGATGACTGGAGGCAATAATGGTACGAACGTGATTGCCAATGAATTTTACCTTCAAAGCTTTACCTATAATCATACAGGGCGAGCATCGGCGATCGCAATTGTGCTGCTCATTGCCGTTTTACCCATCATTATTAACAACCTGCGTGAGTTCAATAAGGGAAGGAAGGGATTTTAATCATGGCTAAAAGTTATCAATCCCAGAAAAAGTCTTCCAATTTTATTGTAAATTTGATCCTGATAACCATTTGTGTTGTTTGGTTGGTGCCAATCGTTGGGGTGCTGATCACCTCATTCAGACAAAGCCAGGATATATTTCGTTCAGGCTGGTGGACAGTATTTCCTCACAAGGCTGAAGTGGAAGTTGGCCAGATTAAGCTTGATGATTCAGTCGATGCCAATGGACCAATCACATTGGAAGGAGTCACTGCACCATTTGAAGAGTGGCGCCAGGGCATAGAGTTAGAAGACGGCCGTAAATTACAATGGTACGGCAATAAGCGAACCCGAACTTTAACAGTTTTCGAAAAAAAATGGGTTGGATTCCCGACCAACCTTACAATTAAAAACTATATAGATGTGATTGGCGGCAAAACGATCACTTTTACCGATGGTGCAGGAAATACGATCACCCGTCAGGGCAATAACCTTGGGAGCGCTTTCTTAAATTCTCTGGCAGTTGCAATTCCTGGAACCATTATCCCAATCCTGATCGCTGCTTTTGCTGCATTTGGATTTGCCTGGTTGAATTTTCCTGGACGGAATATTTTATTTACGATCATTGTTGCGCTTTTAGTAGTGCCTTTGCAGATCGCACTGGTTCCTATTTTACAGGACTATGTGAAGCTGGGTCTGAACGGAACTTTCCTTGGGATATGGTTGGCACACACAGGGTTCGGACTTCCGCTTGCAACCTACCTGTTATTTAACTACATTAGCACACTCTCACGTGAATTGTTGGAAGCAGCTTTTATTGATGGCGCCTCGAATTTCACTATTTTTGTTCGAATGATTTTACCGCTCTCAGTACCAGCGCTGGCTTCGTTCGCAATCTTCCAGTTCCTCTGGCTATGGAACGATTACCTGGTAGCGCTGATCTTCCTTGGAGAGAAAAACAGAGTCGTGACATATGCGTTGGCATCCATTGTTGGAGAAAAAGGACAGGATTGGCATTTGATGACTTCTGCGGCTTTTGTCAGCATGATTCTGCCTCTGGCAGTATTTCTGCTTCTGCAACGTTACTTTGTTCGCGGCATGCTGGCCGGATCAGTGAAAGGATAATTTGGTTTTATGAATAGAAAGAATTACTGGTATAAGCGGGCGGTTTTCTACGAACTAAACGTCCGCGGTTTTTGTGATGTCAATGGCGATGGAGTTGGTGACCTTGCTGGTGTAACAGCGAACCTGGATTACTTAAGTTCGCTGGGTGTGGATGTGATCTGGCTGCTGCCTATCACCAAATCTCCATTGAGAGATGGGGGATATGACGTCATTGACATGATGGACGTCAACCCATCCTATGGGACGATGGATGATTTCACGGAGTTGGTTGAGGCTGCGCATAGTAGAGACATGAGGATCATGGTAGAGTTGATCCCCAATCACACTTCCGATCAGCATCCGTGGTTTCAGGCATCGAGAGATCCGGCTCACCTTGACCACGAGAAATACAAAGATTATTACGTCTGGAGTGATACGGACCAAAAATACACAGAAACGCGTATCATCTTCACGGATTATGAAAAATCTAACTGGGAGTATGATCCGGTTCGTGGTCAATTCTACTGGCACAGGTTTTTTTACCATCAGCCAGATCTGAATTATGATAATCCTGAAGTCCAAAGAGAGATGATGAGGGTTGTCCAATTCTGGATAGATGCCGGCGCTGATGCCATCCGCGTGGATGCGCCGCCTTACCTGACCGAGCGGGAAGGCACCAACTGCGAGAACCTGCCAGAGACGCACGCATACTATAAGCGGCTGCGCGCTTTTGTGGAATCTTATTCTCCTGATACGATGCTGTTAGCTGAAGCTAACCAGATGCCCGAAGATACCCGTCCATATTTTGGTAATGGTGATGAGTTTCACATGAATTACCATTTCCCGCTGATGCCGAGGCTGTATATGGCGCTTGCGATGGAAGATCGGACGCCCATTGAAAAGATATTGGCAAGGACTCCTGAATTACCAAAGAATTGCCAGTGGGGTGTATTCTTAAGGTGCCATGATGAATTGACACTGGAAATGGTTTCTGCGGAGGAACGGGAGTTTATGTTGAAGTTTTATGCACCTGATCCTCGGATGGAATTGAAGCTGGGTATTCGTAGGCGGCTGGCTCCGTTAATGGAGAATGACCAGCGGCGTATTCGACTGATGCATGCCATACTTCTTTCCTTCCTGGGATCACCAGTGTTATATTATGGCGACGAAATTGGCATGGGCGACAACATTGATCTTGATGATCGGGATGGTGTACGAACCCCAATGCAATGGGACGATTCTCCTAATGGTGGATTCTCCACTGCTGATCCCGGACAGATTAGAATCCCACCGATTGATGATCCAATTTATGGATACCAGGTGGTCAACGTTGCGGCATCAGAAACCTCGCCAGGTTCTCTATTAAACTGGCTGAGGATGATGCTTAAACTTCGCAAAGACCATCCGGTATTTGGGGAAGGTTCATTACAATTGCTTTCACTACCTAATAAAAAAATCCTTGCATATGTGCGCAAAGATAAAAAAGAGCAGATATTGGTTCTGGTAAATCTCTCTTCTGAAGCGCAAGAGTTGAAATTCTCAGACATATACATTCCAGGAAAACAGATCAACGATCTGGTAACCTACGAAGACCCTATTGATGTCGATAACAGTACAATTGAGATCGATAGCTATGGTTTTCACTGGTATAAAGTAGAATAAAAGCATGGCATTTATTCAATTTCCTAAAGACTTTCTCTGGGGTGTATCCACTTCCGCCTATCAGATAGAAGGGGCGTGGAATGAAGACGGCAAGGGGGAGAGCATCTGGGATCTATATGCACATTCCCCTTATCAGGTGTTGAATAATGATACAGGTGATCGAAGCCTGTGATCACTATCATCGAATGCCTGAAGATGTTGCGTTACTTAAACAATTAGGCGTCAGTTCATACCATTTTTCTACATCATGGTCGCGGGTTTTACCTAATGGCACTGGCAAAGTAAATACTAAAGGGTTGGATTTTTACAACAGCCTGGTGGATGAACTGCTAGAGGCGGGAATCAAACCCTTTTTAACCCTCTATCACTGGGACTTGCCGCAAGCTCTAATGGAGAGCGGTGGTTGGGTTAATCGAGATACCGTCGAGAAATTTGTTGAATATGCGCTGGTGATGATGAATTCGCTGGCAGACCGGGTGCCGTTATGGGTTACCCACAACGAACCGCGGGTAGCAGCTTTTTTGGGGTATGGCGATGCTCTGATGGCGCCTGGTATTGCAGACTTTTCCAAGGCGTATCAGGTGGCACATCACTTAATGCTTGCTCATGGGCGGGTGGTACAGGAATTTCGTAGTGGCCGGATACCCGGGAGAAATTGGAATTGTTATCGACAGTGAACATTCTGTTCCTGCGAGTGATAGCATGGAAGATATCGCTGCCTGGAAGAGGTATTATGAACAGGATACGCTGTTTTTTACAGAAGCGCTCTTCAAAGGTACATATCCATCGGAGCTGATGAAGTGGATCGGCAGCATGGCTCCACAGATTGAGCCTGGCGATATGGAGATCATCAGCCAGCCGGTTGACTTTTTGGGTGTGAATTATTATCGAGGAATGGAAGTTAAATATTCCCAAGATGGCGGTTTTTTGAAATGCGCTGCTAAACCAATTACATTGCCGATGTGGGGGTACACCCAGACGGGTTGGGGGGTACACCCTGATGGATTGTTGGAAGTCTTGCATCGAATCCGTGAGAGGTATGGCGACTTCCCTTTGATGATCAGCGAAAATGGATGTGCAACGAATGATCTACCAAATGGGAACGGTAAGGTTGATGACCAGGAGCGTATCGATTTTCTGCGTATGCACATTGCTTCAGCACGCAAAGCGCTCGATGCTGGAATCAACCTTAAAGGATATTTCGTTTGGAGCATCCTGGATAATTTTGAGTGGTCGCAGGGATATGATTCAAAATTTGGATTGGTCAGAATTGAACCTAACACTCTTGAAAGGATTCCCAAGAAAAGCTTTGGTTGGTATAAGCAGGTGATCTCTGATAATGGATTTTGGGAATGACCGACATTGATTATGAGACAAAAGTTTCATTTTCAAGGCTTAACCAACGATTGCAAAGCCGATACAAAGATTATGCTGCTGAAAATTCACAAGATTGGTCGGTATTCACTAACCGTCTGAAGAAATACTTTCCTGAACTATTCATAACTTTATACTCAATTTATGGCGACGGTTACGACTGGATCTACCACCTCGAAGAACTTTTATACAGGCTGGCAGAAAACTGGATTCAGCGACCAAATGAGTTAAAAAAACTGGATTTGACCCGGGAACTTGACCCGGTGTGGTTCCAATCTGAAAATATCGTTGGAGGTGTTTGTTACGTTGATCTTTATGCGCAGGATCTTAAAGGACTACGGAAGAGGATCCCTTATTTCAAGGAACTAGGAATTACATATCTTCACCTGATGCCATTGTTTAAATCTCCAGATGGGAAAAATGATGGCGGCTACGCTGTCAGCAGTTATCGCGAGGTGGATCCTTCCCTCGGGGATATGAAAGAATTAGCATTGTTATCAGGGGAATTACGAGAAGAGGGCATAAACCTTGTCCTCGATTTTATTTTCAATCACACCTCTAATGAACACGACTGGGCAACAAAGGCGGTGATGGGAGAAAAGTATTACCAGAGATTTTATTTTATATTTCCAGATCGAAAATTTCCTGATCGGTATGAAAAACACTTGAGAGAGATCTTCCCGCTTGAACACCCTGGCGCTTTCACATATTTCAATGAGATGAATAGCTGGGTTTGGACCACATTCCATTCGTATCAATGGGATTTGAATTATCAAAACCCAGCGGTTTTTGTCAGTATGGCGAATGAGATGCTTGCTCTTGCGAATTTTGGCGTGGATGTTTTAAGACTGGATGCTGTGGCATTCATCTGGAAAAAATTGGGCACATCTTGCGAGAACTTACCGGAAGTTCATTTATTGATCCAGGCTTTCAATTTGATCACTCGCATTGCTGCGCCAGGATTGGCGTTAAAATCTGAAGCGATTGTCCATCCAGATGAGGTGGCAAAGTATATTGGTCCAATGGAATGTCAGCTTTCATATAATCCATTGCTCATGGCATTACTCTGGGAAAGTCTCGCTACGAGGGAAGTTCGACTTCTGACGCATTCCCTTCAGAAAAGGTTTGCCATACCAGAAGGCACTACCTGGGTGAATTATGTTCGTTGCCATGATGATATCGGTTGGACATTTTCAGATGAAGATGCGAATGAATTATGGATCAATGGAAATGATCACCGCAAGTTTCTCAATGAATACTATCAGGGGCGATATCCAGGGTCCTTCGCGAGGGGACTGCCATTTCAGAGCAACCCCATAACAGGTGATAGTAGAATTTCTGGAACATGCGCATCTTTGGCTGGGCTGGAAAAAGCAATCACCGTTGAAACTGAATTTGAGATTGAACTGGCTATTCAAAGAATTCTTATGATCCATGGAATCATCATGACTATCGGAGGAATTCCTTTGATCTACCTGGGGGATGAAATTGGGACCTTGAATGATTACTCCTTCGCTGCAAATTCATTAATCGCGGAAGACAGCCGCTGGGTTCACCGTACCGTGTATGATGAAGCCAGATCAGCAAAAAGAAATGATGCAGATTCTATTGAGGGAAAGATTTTTAAAGGGATTAAGCAAGTTATCCAGTTGCGCAAGAATAACCCGGTCTTTGCTGTTCAGAACACAGAAATCATTGATGCTGGAAATCCACATGTGTTTTGTTATGGAAGAAAAAATAGCAAGAACGAAATTCTTGTGTTCGCTAATTTCTCAGAAAGGCAACAAGAAATACTCTCAACTGAAATCGAAGTGATTTCAAATCAAGACAGTATAACCAAGGAATACTTCGGGACAATTCTGCCTGAAAAGATTCAATTGGCCCCATACGAATTAAAGATGATCGACCTGATGGCATCAAAAAACCGCTGAAACAATTATCAGCGGTTTACAGGTATTGCTCATCAAAAGTTTTTACTTCACATCCGGATTTGGAAGCATGAACTCCCGGATCAAAGCGACAAAATCGTGCCAGGATTGGATGAAACCGCGCAGTGTGCGGACAGTTGCGCCGTATGAATCAAAATCAACGGGCTGCATTCCATCTACATCATAAGCTTTACGGAAATCCGGTATTTTTGTGTATAGGGCATTTAAGATTTTTGGGTCCACAGGGATATCCATGCGGGGAGAGACCAGAATATCCGATTCGTTGAATTTCTTCTGCCATTCCCATGGGATGGTCAGTGTTAAGTCCCCGCCGATAAATTCCGTCCAATGATAGAAATTGCGGTAGGCTGCGGGGAGCAACCTGGTTCGATACCCGCGTTCTTTGAAGGTTTTATAGGCATTTTTGATACATGCAACACCACACCATTCAAGATACTCTGGGTCGATATCAACTTCATCGTGTTTCGCGACAACCTTGATCCAGTCATCGATGCGACCGACCATCAATGTTGCAACCGGGGACATATGGGCGGTGTCTTTACCTTCAGCATCGCGTCGTTTTAATCCCTTTTCAATTCCATCAGCAATCGCGATGACCTGTGGTACCGTGAAGCTGACGGTAACATTTAAATTCGCTCCTTGATAAGTAGCCTCTTCGATGATATCGATCCCAGCCTTGGTGGCAGGCACCTTGATCTGCATGTTGGGAGCCAGGTTATGAAAGTACATGGTCTGTTCGAGGATGGCTTTGGAATTTCTATAAAAAGCCGGATTGGTTTGAATCGATAGACGTCCCTTCATACCATCGGATTCTTTGAAAATTGGCAGCAACAGCTTGGACCCGTGTACAGTCACATCCTCAAAAACTTTCCAAGCGATCTCGATCTCAGACCAGGTTGGGTTGTCAGCTATGGTTTTCTTGATATGATCTTCCCAGAGGTGCATTTCTTTTTTCAAAACACCCAAGACGATGGTGGGATTGCTCGTCGCACCTGTTGCACCGCGCTCGATGGCATAGGTTAGTTCTTCCACCGAACAGGAATCGTTCCAATATCGGGTGGGGGTGGTCATTACCATTTCGTGCAGTTTCCCTTTGTAATTTGTTGTCATTTTCTACTCCTTATTTAATGGGTTGGTCAATTAAAGTAAGATCACCTCTTTGGGTGTGAAGTTGAATTTCGAATGATGATCTCTACTTCTAGTTCTTTCGAAATGAGTTCTGCATTATTCACAAGATTTTGGATCAGAATTAGGGCAGCCTGGACTCCTTTTTCATATGATGGCTGCCGGATTGTCGTTAACGGCGGATCGTTATACTGTGCTAGCGATATATCATCAAAGCCAACAATGGAAAAATCTCCTGGAACATTTAATCCTACAGCATGGATTGACTGAATTGCGCCGATTGCCAGCATATCACTGACAGTGACAACGGCGGTTGGTGGGGAAGTTAAATCTAGCAGTTGTTTCATCGCGAGTGAACCCGATTTAATAGATGTCTCATTCACCAAAATAATATGCTGGTCTGGGAGAGATATCTTGCGGTTGCGAAGCGTAGATTTCAAACCATTTAAGCGTTGATTGCTACTGGCTTGATTCTGCTTACCAATGAAGCCAAAGCGCTCATGCCCCAAGGAGATCAGATGCTCACCCGCGATGACCCCACTCTGAAAATTGTTGATATCCACATTGGGAATATTTTTAGAATCAGCCTGGATGGAGGTGGATACAAAAGGTGCTTTTATCGCGTTGAGATTCTCAACTAATTCATTCTGATTTTCTCCCGGGCTAAGTAATATAAAACCATCCACTCGTTTTTGTTTGAAAATATCAAGGTAGTTGTTATCATGTGGATAACATAATAGAAGGAAATACCCCGATTTATCCACTTCACTCGAAATCCCCTGCATCACCTCCACGAAAAAGGGGTTAGTAAAAATGTCCGTAGCTTCGTGAGGAATGATGAGACCAATGGTGTGGCTTTTTTGAGTGAAGATTGCCCTCGCCAATGCATTAGGTGTGAAATTGTACTTCTGGATTAAGTCAGATATTTGAGCACGCGTCTCTGGCCGTACATCGGGTTTGTTATTGATCACCCGGGAAACGGTGGTTTTAGATACGCCCGCCATCTCTGCAATTTCACTGATTGTAATCTTCATGATTTCAAATTATCTACCTTCTTTATCGTAACCGATACCGTAACCGGTTACGATGTTAAGTATAAGCATAATAATTTGCTTGTCAATAACAAATTCTCAACCCAACGAGTTCAGAAATAATTTGATAATATTTCCCAAATGCGTAACTCAAATCAAGTCAGGGGGTTTGAAGGTGTATGAAAGCTTGTATGAATCCAAATCAGGAAAACAACCCTTCCCCGCAAGGTCTGGTTTGTAGACCAATCGATTCATATTTAATTCCACACTTCATTCTATTGAAATAAGCCGGGTGATGTTTAGGCCATATTGTGTATATCTATTTAATGGAAGTTTATAGTTACAACGATTAAGGAGTAATCTAATGACAGAAAACAGAGCAATTGCAATAGTTGGTATGGGGACAGTTTTACCAGATGCGTTCACTGTTCAAGACTTCTGGGAGAATATCAAAGCCAAGCGTTATTCCATCACTGACGTTCCAGCAGACCGTTGGAATACTGATCTCTATTATGATCCTGATCCAACTGCCATTGATAAAACATATAGCAAAATCGGAGCTTACATTACCGGGTACCAATTGGACGCAATGAAATTGGGATTGCCCATTCCTCCAAAGGTTCTGTCTATGATGGATTTCACCCAGCAGTGGGCGATCGCCGCCAGCAGCCAAGCCTTGGCAGATTATGGATATCCCAACAGACTGCTTAATCCAGAGCGGGTGGCTGTGATCTTTGGTAATGCCAATGCCGGCGAACGCCATTATCAATCCACGCTGCGAATTTACGCACCTGAATACCTGGATGTATTGAAATCCGTCCCGAATTTTCAACAATTATCAGCGGATATTCAAAATTCTCTGCTTGATGGAATTTTATCCGGTATTCGATCCCGCATTCCGAATATCACCGAAGATACGATGCCAGGGGAACTATCGAATATTATTGCTGGACGGGTAGCGAATGTTTTTAATTTTAGCGGTCCTAATTTTATTACAGATGCTGCATGTGCTTCGTCACTGGCTGCATTGCAGGCTGCCGTTGAAGGACTGGAAGATTTTAAATTCGATGCTGTTCTCACTGGCGGAATCGATAGAAGTATGGGGCCGGAATCGTATGTGAAATTCTCGAAGATTGGCGCCCTCTCTGCAGATGGATCGCGTCCATATGCCGATGGAGCGAATGGTTTTGTGATGGGTGAAGGTGCAGTCGTCTTTCTGCTAAAGCGGCTGACGGATGCCGAGAAAGACGGTGATAAAGTTTACGCAGTTATTCGCGGCATTGGCGGCAGTTCTGATGGCAAAGGGAAAGGGATCACTGCACCAAATCCGCTTGGACAGCAGCGTGCCATTGAGCGTGCATGGAAGCGATGCCGGATTTTCACCGGCAACAGCCGGCTATATCGAAGGTCATGGCACATCTACAAAGGTCGGTGATGTTACAGAAGTTGGAAGTTTGAATACTGTGTTTTCCCCATATGGCATAAAAAACGGCTCAATTGCATTGGGTTCAGTCAAGTCAAATATTGGACATCTAAAGAGCGCTGCAGGAGCTGCTGGGTTAATAAAGATCGCCCTGGCGCTATTCAATCACACGCTTCCGCCATCGGTAAATTTCGATCGGCCGAATCCGAACATCGATTTTGCCAACCTGCCATTCTATGTAAACACACAGACACAACCGTGGGAAGTGAACCCGGGTGAGGTGCGCAGGGCAGGCGTCAGTTCGTTTGGCTTTGGGGGTACGAATTTCCATGTTGTCGTAGAAGAATACCTGCCGGGGATGTTGACTGAAAACAAGGATATTTTTATCATGGAGCAACCAGCAGCCCTACAGGCAAAAGCGACGGAAGTAATTTCTGAACCAACTTATACAGGTACAGTTGCTTTATCATCTGCAAGTGCGGAAACCCTGAAATCAGCACCAATGGTAGATGTGAAAGCAATTGAAACACATGTCTTATCGGTTGTGAGTGAGAAGACAGGTTATCCACCAGAAATGCTGGATTTGGAACTGGATCTGGAAGCTGACCTGGGCGTGGATACCGTGAAGCAAGCAGAATTATTCGCATCAATCAGAACGCATTATGGCATTCCCAGAAGGGAAGACTTGCGGCTATCGGAATACAATACCCTTTCTAAGGTCATTGGTTTTGTTTCGGACGCGCTTTCAAACGGAGCAGGTTCCAAACCAGCAGAGACAATTGTGATCGAGAAATCGGTTGTGACAGGAGAATACTGTCACGTCAGTATCCAGTGAAAATAGCCCCACACCATACCAAGGATTGTTCTTCATTTCTGCAAATTCGCAGTCTGAGTTGAAAACGAGATTATCACAATCAATCACTCAGATAAAAACAGGCAGTATTCCACCATCAACTTGTCCAAATTCGAGAGATGTGGAAAAAACTGATAGGCTGGCAATAGATTATTCCAGTGAGGCAGAATTAGTTAAGAGGTGTGAAAAAGCCTTGTCTGCCCTGGATAGTGATGCAGCAAATTCCTGGCAAGCGTTACAGGCACAAGGGATCTATCGAGGTTCTGGCAAACCCGGCAAAGTCGTATTCATGTTCCCGGGGCAAGGATCCCAGTATGTAAATATGCTCCGCGATCTATACGATAGTGAGCCAATTATCAAGGACACATTTAATGAAGCAGACCGTGTCATGGTACCCATCCTTGGTAGAACATTGACTTCTTATATATATGTTGAGGGTGATGATGATGCGCTTGCACAAGCAGAAAAGGATCTAAAGAATACTGCCATCACGCAACCGGCAATGTTGACTGCCAATGTGGCATTGTTGAGATTAATGAACAAATACGGTTTTGAACCGGATATGGTCATCGGACACAGCCTGGGTGAGTATGCAGCGTTGGTGGCTGCCGGTGTGATGACATTCCCAGAGGCTCTGGAAGTGGTAAGCGCACGTGGACGCGAGATGACTAAGATCAAAATGGATGACAATGGCTGCATGGCCGCAGTTTCCGCTCCACTTGAAAAAGTCGAGGCGATACTGCAATCCATTGATGGCTATGTTGTTATTGCGAACATAAATAGTCCGTTGCAATCGGTCATCGGTGGGGCGACAGTCGCGGTTGATGACGCCATAGCAAAATTCACAGCAGATGGATTCCAGGCGGTAAAAATACCGGTATCACACGCTTTCCATACGAAGATCGTCGCTCCTGCCAGTATTCCATTAAAAGATGTCATTGCGAAGATGGATATCCAACCACCGAATAAGACGATTGTAGCCAATGTGACAGGAGAGATATATCCCACAACGCGTGATGAGATCATCGATATTTTGGCTGCGCAAGTTGCATCTCCTGTTCAGTTTGTTCGAAGTATGAAAACTCTTATTGACCAGGGCGCCAGAGTATTTATTGAGATAGGTCCAAAGCGAGTGTTAAACGCACTGGCAGCAGACAACCTGAAAGAAAAGACAGGCGTTGCCCTGCTTTCCACTAATCATCCCAGGAAAGGTGGTAAGGCCAGTTTCAATGAGGCTTTGTGTGGTTTATATGCGGCAGGCATTGTAACCCATACGGGACAGATAATACCAGTGAGTGAAATTGCAGAGCAGGAACAAAACTCCTTCAAGCGAGAAATGAGAAATATTCAAGTCACTGATGGAAGTATTCCTCTAACTGGTTCAGTAGTCGTCACCGGGGCGGGACTGGGCTTGCCAGGTCGCAATGGCAGCGTGTTTGATGACCGTAATATTGAGAGCATCTTGCACGGAGAAATGCGCATTGAGAGTCTTCCGGATGATGCACGAAAAGCAATGGTTGAGAAAAAAGTGACCCGACTGGTAAAGAGCGAAGCCGGGGCAGTGATGCAGGAAATTGATGATATTGGTCAAACACTGAAACTAGCCGGTCAACGCGGCGCATTTAACCTTATCGAAGATTTTGGCGTTCCAGAAGAGCGTGTTGAATCTTTGGATATCTCAACCCAGCTCGCGATTGCTGCCGGAGTTGAAGCTTTGCGTGATGCAGGAATTCCACTGGTAATGAATTACAAGCGTACCAGTCGGGGTACATTCTTGCCGGATCGATGGAAACTACCGGAATCGATGCAGGATGAAACAGGCGTGATATTCTGTTCCGCATTCCCCGGTTTGGATAGAATGGCCGAGGAATCGGATAAATTTACGAAGCACCAGGTGTTGAGCGGCCAGTTGGAGCAATTGCAAACCCTTATCTTCCAACTGCATTACTCCGGATCATCGCTCGTCATTAAGGAATTAGAAAACAGAGCCAGTGAGTTGAAGGAGCAGATAGCGAAGCTGGATTATCACTTTGACCGACGTTTCGTTTTCAGAGTGTTGGCCATGGGGCATTCGCAATTTGCCGAATATATAGGGGCGAAAGGCCCGAATACGCATGTGAATGCAGCCTGTGCCACAACAACTCACGCTGTGAGCATCGCTGAAGATTGGATACGAGCAGGTCGCTGCCGAAGGGTTGTGATCGTTGCAGGCGATGATGTCACCAACCCGAACCTGGTTCAATGGATTGGTACCAGCATGTTCGCCAGTGGCGCTGCGACCACTGAAGGCGACCTGAGAATGGCTGCTTTGCCATTTGATAAACGCCGCAATGGCATGATCATGGGTATGGGCGCTGCTGCGCTTGTGATCGAGAGCGAAGATTCTGCACGTGAAAGAGGTGTAAGAGGAATTTGCGAAGTTGTGTCCTCTGTCATTGCCAATTCTGCTTTCCACGGCACCCGATTGGATGTGAAACACGTCAGCGAAGTGATGGAAAGATTAGTGAATATAGCTGAAACCCGGTTTGGGTTGGATCGGACCAGTTTTGCCTCACAAACAGCGTTTATCTCGCATGAAACATATACTCCCGCCCGCGGCGGCAGCGCCAGTGCAGAGATCCACGCATTACGAAATATCTTCAACAATGAAGCCAACCAGGTGATCATTGCTAATACAAAAGGTTTTACGGGTCACAGCATGGGTGTAGGCATCGAAGATGTGGTTGCTGTCAAGATATTGGAGACTGGAATTGTTCCCCCGATAGCACATATCAACAATGGGTTTGAGCCGGACCCAGAACTGGGGGATTTGAACCTATCAAAAGGTGGAGAATACAATCCACAATTCGCACTGAGATTGGGAGCGGGATTTGGTTCGCAAATTGCCATGACGCTATACCGAAAGATCCAGGGAGTAAACGAGCGGATTGATGTTGCCGCGCATAATAAATGGATGGCATTAGCTGCTGGCTATGAAAATGCTGATGAGGAAGTTGTTCAGCGGACATACAGGATGAAGAATCAGGGAGAACCAGTTTATGAACCGGCGAAATCGAACTGGCGATATGGGCAAGGTCCGACCCTCTGGGCTAGCGAGAATAAACACGATACCGTTAGCCAAACCGCGGAGAAAAGAAATACTGAAACAGAAGTTCAGGTGATTGAAAATAAAACAATAATAGTAAATGAACCCCAACCAGCAAAGCATGTCATCGAGGTGGAGCACCCTGAAAATGACCAAATCCAGGCGCATGTGCTATCAGTAGTCAGTGAAAAGACAGGTTATCCTGTGGAAATGCTGGACCTGGAACTAGACCTGGAAGCTGATCTGGGTATCGATACAGTCAAACAAGCCGAACTCTTCGCCTCGATCCGTACACACTATGGCATTCCCCGCCGGGAAGATTTGAGGTTGTCTGAATACAATACTCTGCTGAAAGTCATTGGGTTTGTATCTGACAACATTGGCTTAGCCCAAACAGCAGTTGAATCAAGTTTAGGGAAACAAACTGGTTCTGAAACCGGTGAGGCGATATTAGAAACGGTTGGTGCGGTTGCGGTAGAATCGATGCAGGATGAAAATGAACCACGGAGTGTTGCTTTACAACCTGTTGAATCAAATGATATCGAACAATATGTTTTGAGTGTTGTGAGCGAAAAGACCGGTTATCCAGTGGAAATGCTGGATCTGGAGTTGGACCTTGAAGCTGATCTTGGAATTGACACAGTCAAACAGGCAGAGCTTTTTGCTGCGATCCGAACGCATTACGAAATTCCACGAAGGGAAGATCTAAGACTGTCTGAATACAATACCCTGACAAAAGTAATTGGCTTTGTTATGGAAAATCTGAAACCTGTCGAGTTACCAGAACCAGAAATAAATACTGAAACATCCGGTGAAGCAGCAGGCAAAGTTGCAAATGAAGAAAGTATTTCTGGAAAGACATCTAATATACGGCGAAGAAAACCGATGCCGGCATTGCGCCCACGCTTGGATCTTTGTATTCCATCCGGGGTTGTGATCGATACAGAAAGCCGGATATTGATCGTAAAAGATGGCGGAAAAACTGCAGATTCTCTGGCAAGGAAACTAAAAGCACAAGGAGCTCATGTTCTTGTATTAAGTGTTGCAGATGCTGTCCTAAAAGCTATTGATTGGTCTGAGAATGATCGTATCCAGGGTGTTTACTATTTGCCTGGTCTGGATAGCGACCCTGACTGGACAGAGTTAGACATTGCAAAATGGCACACATCCATCCAACATCGAGTGGAAGACCTCTTCAGTCTAATGAAAGCCTTACCCGCCGATGTATTCCTTATTACAGCGACAAGGATGGGAGGCTTGATGGGGCTGGTCAATCCATCCAATCCAATGGGTGGCGCAATCAGCGGTTTCACTAAAGCGTTATCAAAGGAAAGATCTGATGCACTAATAAAAACAATTGACTTTGAGGTAGGAGCTACCGCTGCTAATGTTTCAAGCAGATTGCTTGAAGAAACGCTGCATGATGCATCAGTAACTGAGATCGGCTGGGAAGCTGACCTGCGGTATGCTGCGGTCTTGATCGACCAGGATGAGACGACAGTCGAAAAGGAATCGTTACAAGAGGGCAGTACATTCCTCGTTAGCGGCGGGACAGCCGGGATTATTTCACCTGTTCTGCTGGATCTTGTTCAGCATACCAGAGGAAAATTCATTTTGCTGGGAAGAACATCCCTGCCAGATAAAAACAACGAAGATTTGAAATTATTAATAACAGATCGGGATGGGTTGAAGAAAGCGATTTCCCAACAATTGGCAAAAGCTGGAAAAAAAGCCACTCCAGTTGCCGTTGAACAACACTTGTCCGTTCTTGAACGGGCTTCTTCAACCATTGCTATGATCAATTCGATCAAAGCTGCTGGGGGAGAAGCTGAATATCATCAATGTGATATTTTAGATGAAGGTTCCGTCTTGAGCGCCATCGCAAATATTTCAAAATCTACAACCAAAGTGGATGTGTTTATTCATGCGGCAGGCGTCGAAAAGAGCCGTAAGCTGGAAACAAAATCACTGGAAGAATTCCACCAGGTGTTGGATGTAAAAGTAGATGGTTTCTTTAACATCTTCCACAGCCTAGAAAATGCAAACCTACTCCCTGAAAAAAGCCTTCTTTTTTCCTCAGTCGCTGGAAGGTTTGGAAATTCCGGTCAGGTGGATTACAGTGCGGCTAATGATCTGTTGAGTAAGCTAGCAAACTGGCTGCCGGGAAAATATCCAGGGATGAAGGTTGTATCGATCGACTGGGGAGCATGGGGAGAAATTGGAATGGCCAGTCGTGGAAGTATTCCGCAGTTGATGCAGCAAGCTGGCATAGAAATGATGGCGCCTAATGCCGCAGCCGCTTATGTAGGAAAAGAAATATTGGGTAGATCGAACGGAGAGGTGGTTATTTCAGCCTCGCTGGGAGCATTGGAAACAGATAAACCAGGATATCATGGGTTGGATGTCAGCAAAGCTGATGACGCCTTGCGGGCGGGAAATCCAGAGCATATCATGCTAAGCCACCTGACAAGTTTCGGCGTTCAGGCGGGTCTGTCACTGGAGACAGCATTGGATCCTACCGAACATGCGTTTTTGCGCGATCATTCCATGAATGGAATACCAGTGCTGCCAGGAGTAATTGGCATCGAAGGTTTTTCTGTAGCTGCAAAGCACATTGCCAGTACACTTACAAGTGTGAAAGCGGGATTCCTGGTAGACCATTTGGAAGATATCCATTTCCTAGCGCCATTCAAATTCTACAAAAATTTACCACGCCAGATCCAATGGAAGGCTCAGGCGATTCGGGAAGAAGAAGGACTGGTTGTTTATGCATCGCTTGAATCCGAGCTGTTGCGTCATAATGGAGAGCGCGAACATATGCTGCATTTCACCGGGAAAGTGTATTTAACTCAAAGGGGAGGCAGGACTGAAGTTACCGGGAATTTGCCTATCTGGGGGGACTCAGCCGCTGTCTGTTCAGAAGATATCTATAAGCTTTACTTTCATGGTCCATCCTTCCAGGTACTGGATTGTGTACAAAGGTCTGGCGATCATGTAATGGGACGTCTGGCAAAGTTCCTTCCATCCGATACGAAACAAGAATCAAAATCCATTAGTACACCGTTGTTGGTTGAATTATGTTTCCAGACGGCTGGATTATGGGAAGCAGGCACAACTGGGATCATGGCTTTGCCGCATTCGATCGGTACATTGACCATCTACCCACGACAGGTGAATGGCGAACCGATCTTCGCTGAGGTAACTCCACGGATGGAAGATGGTAAGGTGAGTTTTGATGCCCGTGTGGTGGATGCTAAAGGGCACATGTACTTGGAGCTTTCCAACTATCAGACTGCTCCGCTGCCGTATGCCGCTGAACCGGAGTTGATTGAGCCGATGAAAGCACTACTTCGAAATTAATAATACAGTACATAGGTAAATGAAGCGGGAGTTTGGATTAATTTATAGCAATCTTCCGCTTCTTCTATTTTGAATAATTTATTTTTTGAAGGAATGTATTTCCTTGTCTAAATACAACAAAGAAATTTTGTAATCAAACTATGAATGATATCTACTTTTCTCTTTCATCTTTCAACAAAGAATCCGTAGAACAGATTATTAATCACCCGGGTGAATTTTTTTCTGCGGTGGAAATCTTGGAATACGAAAGGTTTAAAATACCCAAGAGGCAGGAAGAGTGGATTGCCAGCAGGCTGACAGCAAAGAAACTGATCAGAAAGGTTTTCCGCGATGAGACCATGAAACTAACAGACATCCTGATCAAAAAAGATATGACTGGTCAACCATATATTTGGAAAGATAGGTTATGGTAGATTAGGTGGCAATTTTTCGTTAAGCCATAGCCATAACAAGGTATTTTGTGGGTACTCGGAAGCAATTGGCACTGCTTTTGGTTTGGATATTGAGCGGGTGGAGATGAAATCGCCTGTATTTGTTCACGACTATTTTACACAATCGGAGCTGGCGAATTACCAGAAAGCGGATTGGCAGGACAAAGCTGAGCTTGCAACATTGACCTGGAGTGCAAAAGAAGCATGTTTAAAGGCGATAAGTAAGGGGTTATCTGTAGATACGCGTAAAGTAGAGATTATGGCCTCAATTGATAGATCCATAATCTCAGGATGGCGGGAATGTACGGCTCACTATACAAGCGAAATATGCGAAGAGTTCAAAGTTCACTGGCAGAGATCAGACGAATTTATCGCGACAATCTGCATCTCAAAAAATATTCCCGTTCAGTTGGTTGAAGTCCCGCTGGATTAATTCTGTTCGGTTCTGGATCGTTTCTCATCGGTTATTTGGGCTGCCATTCAGTCAAGCTTGGAGCAAACCGAAGACCCTGGCTTTCGAGCATTCGAACCCTGTATAGGTAAGCGGCGCCTTTTAGGATATTAATATTTGCATCGGCTGCCTGGCGTTTTGTATGGGCTTCCAGGTATGTGCCCCTCACCCAATCGTTGAAAGCGCCCATCGCCGGGCCGCACCAAATTTGATAGTCCATTTCCCTGCCTACCGTACCAATATTTGACCAGCGTGAGGACAATCCAAGATACCAGCGGAAGACCAATGCCATCTTTGCTTTTGGGTCGTTTTCAGCACGTTCAATTTGCTTGGGATCGCGATCAGTGAAAAACCGCAAGCATTCCTGCCAGACGGAATCGAAGCTTTGTCTGAAGATCGTTTTTTCCAGTTTCTCTCTTTCACCGGCTGGAATTTCATCTATTGAATCATAACGTAAATAAAGTTCATAGAGTTTCTGTCCGCGCATCGCAAACATCGTACCCCGTTTCAACACCTGGACTTTTACTCCCATTTCGAACATATCTCCTGCAGGGGCCATTGCGACATCCGTCATATCCGCTGTCGAAAGAAGCTTGCGGGTGTGTTCGCTGGCGGCAGCTTCCAGGCAGGATTGGTTAATAGAGCCGGTAACGACAAAAGCGGCGCCCATTATGAAGGCAGCCAGTGCGGAAGAAGGAGTTGCAATCCCTCCGCCAGCTCCGATCCTGACGATTTGTGCATATTTATTTCTCGCTTGGATCTCATTTCGCAATTTAATGATGGCTGGCAGAACGTTAATTAGTGGACGGTTATCGGTGTGTCCACCAGAGTCAGACTCGACGGTGATATCATCTGCCATGGGTACCAGTCTGGCAATTTCCGCCTGCTCCTGAGTGATCTTTCCAAGTACCACCAATTGTTTCAAAATCTCCTCTGAAGCCGGTTCAAGGAAGCGTTTGGCAATTTCCTTGCGGGAGATCTTGGCAATGACATGATGCGCAATAATAATTTCACCTTTATCATTCCTTGATAATCCTGAAGCGCGATACCAGACCAGGTTGGTTGTTAATCCTAGATAGGCGGATGCCTCAATCGCAGGAATGTTGTATTTTACATACAGTTCGGCGGTTTTTTCTTCAAGGGCAGGCTCACCCGGGCTGTTGATGAGGTTAAACAGGTATGGTCCGTTTGGAAGAGCAGACTTAATGGTGTTTATGGCCTTTTCGATTCTGTCTGGTAACAATCCTCCCGCGCCAAACGAAGCCATCATACCTGCTTCTCCCATTGCGATCACCAATTCTTCAGACGAAATACCATTCGCCATTGCACCTGCATAAAGTGCATATCTAGTTTGATAAGTGGAAATAAACTCGGGGTCTCCCAAATATTCCGGTAGAAAGGCCGGAGTGAATGCTATCGGTCCTTCATTGGATGAAAAAATCGAATTAGCAACGGATAGTTGCCCAAGATTTAGTTTTATAGAAACAGGAGATTCTAAATGATCGATGATAGCTCGTATTTCCTCGATATTTTGCCCCTGTTTTATTTGTGAAGTTTCTTTATTGGTTTGAGATCCAAAGAGATGTTTTGTAAGTTGTATTGGGTTATGATCCATAAATCTTTCCTTCGATAGATATATAGGAATAACACTCTGTCATACTCTTGGTTGCGGAGGTTAGATAGCAATCTTGATCATACTGGTTATTCAGGGAAGATATCAAATTCGAGGCTGACGGGGACTGGATACCGTAATGATTGGGCGGTGTGACAGCCTCTTTCTGCGTGAGCGATCAATTCTTCTACAGACTTCCGGTCAGAATTGCTCTTTACCTTAAGGCGATACACAGCTTTTTGGAAGGCAGCCCCTGGACCGGGCAGGTTGTATTTATCAGCATCATCGAAATTTACTCTGAAATCGACATCCATGTCTGAAATTTCCACGTTATATAGTGGTGCAAACTGCACCATTTGAGAGAGCAGTCAGAATGCCGCTCCTATCATGAAATATTCCAGGGGGCTGGGCGCTTTGTCTTCCCCACCACGTGAGGCTGGTTCGTCGCAATCGAAATGGAAGCGTCCAATCCTGCCTTGAAGAAAAGCGTTTTTGACGAGTTTTGCTGTCGCCCGCAAAGTAACATTCCCTGACCCCTTAGTTTGTCTACTCATCAACCCGTCATCATACGCTTGCTTAAGTTTAGATAAATTGATCCGACCAGGCATTGGCACCTCCAAAAAATGTAATCAGATCATACCATATAGCATTACCAGTTAGAATCCCTGCATCGTTTTTTTTCAAGTAATTTTGTCTTTAGAATGAAGTAAACATTGTCAAGATGATAAAATCTAACATTTTCTGAATGATAAAACGACTCTGTTGACCTTTTCCAATGTATAAATCCTCTAAAACTTGAATCGTACGTTTATATTAATATTGTATATAATGGAAACTATGAAATTCGAAACAGACGACTTCTCGAAGGTTATAATTCTTGTGAAGAAGTAGCCCATTATTGGATGTATAATGACATTCGCATTGAATGATACGAAAAAAGTCTAGGACAATTGGGGTAAGCAATGGTCTATAATACTGATCCTCACATTCTAACGATTGAAATAAGCACTGCAGGTTGTAAAGTGGCCATAGCGTCTCTAGCCGGGGTGATCATTAATTCTGAGTTTAATAAACTTAACTTTACCTATCCGATCAATGGAGGATCCGAGTTAAACCTGGATGAACTTTGGTCTTTGATACTGAAGACTATGACAGATGCACTTAATCGTAGTCAATTAGATCGTGGTCAATTTGCGGCTATCTGTTGCTCCAGTAGCTGCGAAGGGATGGCTCCCGTAGATCGCGATGGGAACCCATTGAAGAATGCAGTCATCTGGAATGACTGGCAATTAGACAAAGATGAGTTCAGTGTTTTTCAAGGATGGAAATCGACAGTTGGGGTAGGCCTGCAAAAGATCCAACGCTGGGCGAAATTGCACGAAGGTGAAACCTTCCCAGGAGCTGAAATTCCATCGGTTCAATTACTCTTATTTAAGAATCTCTTCCCGGATTTATACAAAAAGACATACAAACTGGTCAATATTTTAGACTTTGTTAATAGTAAGCTCTCAGGGAGGTTGGTTTCCACACCCGACTCTGACCTGCGGAAGTGGATCACAGACAATCGAAATCCTATTTTTGAAGTGTTCAGCCAGGATTTGATTCGCGATCGAGGTTTCAATGAAGATAAGGTCAATGAAGTTGTTCCAAACACGGCAGTTATTGGAGAGTTAAAAACGGAAATCGCAGTACAAATGAATTTGCCGTTGGGGGTAAAGATTATAGCTGGCGGTTCCGCTATTGTCACCTCAGCTTTTGGGGCAGGCGCGATAGAAGATAATCAACCGTTCTATTACCTGGGGTCCTCTTCATGGTTTGCAGTTCATCTTCCGATAATGCCAAAAAGGAAGCCTGCCGGAGTTCAGATAAACCCATCTGTTGTTCCTGGGAAGTTTCTATTAACATCGAATCAGCCGGCTGCGACGGCGAACTTGAATTATCTGCGTGACATGGTTTTCTTCCCCGGGGACGAGTTAAATGGGTCTGTTCCGCCGGAAGACACTTTTCAGATCATGGATAGAATGGCAGTTAAAACGCCTGTTGGCAGCAATGGGTTGTTGTATTTTCCGTGGCTGAAGGGAATCAATGGGCAAAAATCAGGTTACTATCCACACGCAGTGATCTTTAACCTTACAACCAGCCATACCCGCTCAGATATCGTCCGGGCAGTGATGGAGGGTGTTGCATTAAATTCTAAGCGACTAATTGACCCTGTAGAAAGCGTGGTTGGCACCTCATTTACCAGGCTTAACATTTCTGGTGGTGGTGCGAAATCCAATGTTTGGTGCCAGATCTTTGCAGATGTTCTGGAAATACCCATAAGACAGGTAAGCGACCCGGGGAATGTAAACTCACGTGGTGCAGCATTAATCTCCGCAGTCGGTCTTGGGTATTTATCGTATGAGGATGCTGCGCGAGTCGTGCAATACCAGACTATTTTCTCCCCCAGGGTCGACCACAGGGAAGATTACGACCGGATGTATGATGAATTTCTTACGTTCTATAAGAGGGTTATCGACAAGTATCCTCAAAAATAATCTATTGATGCCTGGTGGGTAAATATTCTCTGATAAAATTAATGATTATTTGATATTATTCAGGCTATGATTCAATTTGCGTTCGAATAAACTGTAATCCCGTGGAGGAACAATGCCGTCGTTGTTGAAAAACCACCGTAGAACCATCATTTTGTCACTCATTCTTGCGATTTTGTTTAGTGCGGGTGGTATATATTCTGTTATTGCTCAGTCGCAAACGCAAAACAAAGTTGTAGTGTATTTCTTTTGGGGAGATGGATGCCCGCATTGCGCTGCTGAAAAACCATTTTTAGCTGAACTGGCCGCGAATAACCCAAATATTGAGATCCGGGATTATGAAGTCTGGAATGTACAGGAAAATCTGGACAAATTTATGACAATGTCCAAAGCATATGGCTTTGAACCTTCGGGTGTACCAACGACGTTTATTGGTAACCAGTATTGGGTTGGGTTTGGTGAAGTCATTCAAGACCAGATATCCACAGCAGTTGAGAGTTGCCTGGCGAACGGTTGTATTGATGCAGGCGAGGGAATTATCGTCAATGTAGATCAGGACGAGGACAGTGTAAATTCTATACCTGTTGTTCCAAACCCAAGTATAGCCAATCCGGGTGAAGTTGCGGTTACACCTGAGACGAATGTGATCAAAATTCCTTTTGTTGGCGAGGTAGATCTAAACGCACAATCATTAACGATCAGTACATTATTGATCGCATTTGTGGATGGCGTCAACCCTTGTTCGATCTGGGTGCTATCCATGCTGATGGCGCTGGTAATTCACACCGTTCCCGTAAGAAAGTGCTGTTCATTGGGCTGGTTTTTCTGACTGTGACGGCAGTAATTTATGCTATGTTCATTGCTGGATTATTCAGTGTTTTGAAGGTGATCAGCTTTGTCGGGTGGATTCAGGTGATCGTGGCGTTGGTTGCATTTATTTTCGCAGTCGTAAACATAAAAGACTATTTTTGGTATAAGGAAGGCTTGTCGTTTACAATTTCGGATAAGAACAAAAGTGGAGTTTTGAAAAAAATGCGGAACGTTCTTGCTTCCGCAGATAATATGTGGAGTTTGACCGGTGCGACAATTGTTCTAGCTGCTGGCGTATCATTGGTGGAATTTTCGTGCACCGCTGGTTTCCCGGTACTTTGGACGAATTTGCTAACAGCTCATAATGTTTCTTTTGCTTCATTTCTTTTGTTGTTGGCACTTTACATGGTCATCTATCAGTTGGATGAATTAGTGATATTTTCAACAGTAGTTTTCACCCTGAAATCCAGTAAATTGGAAGAGAAGCACGGACGAATTCTCAAGTTGATCGGCGGCTCATTGATGCTTACACTCTCCATCGTCATGTTGGTAAATCCAAATCTCATGAATGACCTGACAAATTCACTTATTATTTTTGGAATTGCATTCGGATTTGCAATATTGGTATTGTTCGTCCACAGAGTTATTTTGCCAAAACTCGGTATCCACATTGGAACCGAAAACGAGAATAAAAAAGGCAGAAGAAAAGCGATCCGAAAACCTAACTGAAAAATTTAACAATAGTAAGGATCCTTGCCTGATGAGGAATATTGGATGATTGGATGCTGAGATGAATTCAAGAGAACGTGTCAACCTGGCCCTTAACCATCAAGAACCAGATCAAATCCCATTCGACCTGGGTGGAACTAATTTAACAAGCATCAGCATTTACAACTATAACAAGTTTCGTGCTGCATTAGGTTTGGAAGAAGTTGCCCCCAGGGTAATGGATATTTTTCAACAGAATACTTTGGTGGATGAAGATCTTTTTGAAATCCTTGAGTGTGATGTTCGACCTGTTTTTTCTGAGCTACCCGTAGATTTTTCGTATCAAATCCATGAGACCACAGACGGTTATTCTACACTTATCGATGAGTGGGGGATTGGATGGAAAAAACCGATCGATAGCGGATTGTATTACGACATGTATTCGCATCCATTGCAAGGAGAAATAACCATTGATACCTTGAAGTCGTACCCCTGGCCAGACCCGGTGGATGGGCATCGTTTTGGCGGACTACGCGAGAGAGCTTATCATTTTGCTGTAGAAAAGAAAAAAGCTGTAACCCTGGATGGTTTTTGTTCTGGAATTATGGAGATGGCCTCCTGGCTGCGGGGGTATTCCGATTTTTATATGGATATCGCCCGGGGTGAAAAAACATTAGCCTACATGTTAGATAAGATTGTCGAATTAAAAATGGCATATTGGGAAAAAGCATTGCAGGAAGTAGAAAATAATATTGATGTTGTTATGGAAGCGGATGATATGGCCGGTCAGTTGCGCCTTTTGATTTCTCCTAATACATATCGAAAGGTCATCAAACCGCGCCATAAAAAATTGTTCCAGTTCATCAAGGATAGAACTCCCGCAAAATTGTTCTTCCATTCCTGCGGTGCGATTAGGCCACTAATTCCCGATCTGATGGAAATTGGGGTGGATATACTTAATCCAGTACAAGTGAACGCAGCAGGGATGGATTCAAAAGATTTAAAAAGGAATTTTGGTGATAAGCTCTGTTTTTGGGGAGGCGGTGTCGATACGCAGGGTGCCTTCAGCTCATCACAACCAAGGGTAAATGAAGTTGACAACGATGTCAATTGCCGTATAATTGACTTTAAGGATTGCGGTGGGTTTATTTTTGCCCCAATCCACAATATTCAGGCCAATGTTGCCCCAGAAAATATCGTTGCCATGTGGAAAAAATATCGTCAGCTCAGAGTGTATTAATCTTTTTTCTTAGAAAGCAGAGACCATGGAAACCCAACTTCAAACAATTTACGACAGTATCCTTGACGGAAATGCTGATGGCGCAAGAAAAGGTGTAGAGATAGCGCTTGAGGCAGGTTTGGAACCGACGACCATTTTAAATGAATCTATGATCAAAGCCATGGGGGAGGTCGGGAGATTATTTGAAGAAGGCGAGTATTTTGTACCAGAAATGCTCATCTCAGCCAGGGCGATGCAAGCTGGGTTGGCAATCCTGAAACCAAAACTTGTAACTGGCAACTATCAACCGCTTGGTAAAATCGTGATTGGAACTGTAAAAGGGGATCTGCATGATATTGGTAAAAACCTTGTGAGTATGATGCTTGAGGGAGCTGCTTTTGAGATTGTTGACCTGGGGACAGATGTATCTTCTGAGAAATTCATCGAAGCTATAAAAACCACAGGAGCAAATATTATTGCTATGTCAGCGTTATTGACCACCACGATGCCGAATATGAAACTTACCATCGAGGCATTGAAGGCTGCTGGGATTCGCGATAAAGTTAAAGTAATGGTGGGCGGCGCTCCACTAACTGATAATTATGCAAAAGAGATCGGTGCAGATGGTTACTCGCCGGATGCTAGCCGGGCGGTTGTACTGGCCAGATCATTGGTATAAGATCTAACACGAAAATTAAGATACGCATAAACAGGGATTGCCTTCAAGCAATTCCTGTTTTTATGGTGTGCAGGTTAAATTAGTGAGAGAATCTCTCTGGTAACATTTGCCATCCTTAGTTTGGATCATCAGCACGTCAATCAGCCTCTCCTGCATACAACCAACAACTATTACTTCTTCATTGTGTGGAAAGGTGGATGGGGGTTCAGCATTTCTGATAATTACACCGTTGAGTTCTTTGCCAAGCAGCATCATGGATAATCTGGGGTAATCTTGGACTTCAAACTCCTTCCAGTAAGTTCCATAATTTCCTTCTCCTGCCTCGTAAAAACGTGGATACAATGATGCCCCAGAAGTAACGACAGCCTGATCATCAACCAAGAATTTGGATATTTCGGACTCTTTGAAAAAATCCGGGTGTAATTCCCCACATTCTCCATTTTTTAGTGTTATTAGATAGTAATCTAATGGCTTTGGTTGGAGCTTATCCTTCATAAGAAATTCGTAGAATGGCAAAATGGAACCAAGAATTATCACGATGATAGAAGCAAGAATCACCCGCTTAGTTGGAAAACGTACTGAAGTATTGATAATCTCATTTTCATTCTTTCTATATGAATTAATCCCATCACGATTTCCAGCCTGATGGCTAAACATTATGGAAACCCAATACCAAACTCCAGCCGAATAAAAAATGAGGGGCACCCAATCCACTGGGAGAATGATCCTCAGTCCAGAATGAAGGAAAATTGAATTAGTAAATATATATGACAAATAAACTAAGAATAGCAGCCAAAATATTTTTGAGGACTTCTGAAACACATTAACAGAACCAGCTGCAATTAAGATGAGGTTTATTCCGAGGAAAACAATCGAAATAGGTGGTAATTTCATTTTCCAATTATTCACATAATTTAGGTTTTCTAGATAATGGACAATATCATTTCCACGATAGTGCAGAGGTAGATACATGATCGAGTCGATGATGTTATGCATTACGTAGCTGCTTATGCCTGAGACCGCAAGACCGGGGTTCGAAAGAACAACTTTGGTCAATTCCTTTTGTGCGCGATCGTAATAAAGCGGAAGTGACTCCTCAGGATTTATTTCGATCAGGTGTTCATACAATTTTCCATAGTTTTGAATTAACAATCGTTGGTAATCATTTTTTACATAATCATCTATTGAATTGGGAACCAGAGCGTTGCGAATATTCCATGGAATAATGACAAGAAAAGCTCCGAGAATAAAAATAATAGACGAGAAATACCAATCCTTTTTATCTCGCTTGAATCTATACAGAAAAAACAATAATAAAATAACTGGGACTATGGCAATCGTTTGTATTCTTAGCAGATAAAGAAACCCCATGATCACACCTGCTATGAATGGAGTTATAGAAAACCTTATTGATTTTTGTATCCAAAGAAGCAAAACATAAACCATTGCTATTACTAATGCCATTGTTGGAACATCTGACATGAGAAGTTTTACATGCGAGACAGTGAGTATATCCGGGATGGAAATTGCATTTACTTCTCTAATCATCACTAAAAAGGCAACTGCCAATCCAACCGTGCGAGAGAAAAAGCTTTTTACAATGAGGAAGGAAAATACTGGAATAGCAGCCATTACAATAATTTGCAAGAAAATCATTAATGAATAATCACCGCCAGATATCAACCGAAAGAAGATCAGTAAGAATGTGTAAGCCGGTTTGTTTACACCAGAGGTTGACATATACTGACCAGAGATCGTTTTTATCGCATTGATATCATAATTAGCCGCATCTGAATATGGATAGTTAATGTAATTTGGCGGCATCGACTGGATTGCAAATGAATTATTTTGCAGTGGCGTATTCCACCAAATGATGATTGTGCCGAGCCAAATGAAGACAGCAATCATCAAATCCAAACGCCAGGGTTTTTGTTTTGACAGCTTATTTATTATGGATTGCATGATTGGAATACCCGAAACAAGATATGGCAACCATATCATCAACCAGGCAATGAATGCCTGCCAGCTGAGGATAGGGGTTCCGGGTCCGTACCAGAAACCTGCGACTGGTTTAAGCCCAAATTTGGTTTGAGAGATCACTAAACTCGTCAATAAAAACCCAGCAGACAAAATAATAATAATTCTTAATTGGCGACTTTTACATGACTGCACCTTCACCAATCTTTTTACCTCTGAAAAGAAATAAAAATAAACAAAATTGAATTGATAAGATCAAACCAAATCCTATCAAAAGCCGAAATAGCCATACAAAATGAATAATGGTCTCAAAAACATTTTGAGGGGTTAATAATGCAGCAAGCCAAAGACTTGAGACAATAGTAAAAATAAAGTACCCAGAGTATTTATGGATGAGTTCTAACGATTTTGATATGATTGAAAGTGCCCTACGAGATGTATCACCGTGGTTAAGGTTGGCGATCAATATGATTAGGATAAATAACCCAAGAATCCACAGAACCACAACATTGACAATAAGTACGGTTGACTTGTATTTGCCAACATTAATAATAATTATGTAAATAAATAGGCATATCGTTTCAATCAAGGAAAGCAATAATACTAATGAAATTCGATTTTTCTTAAGTTCGGTTAGGATCCAACGGAAATAATCAGGCATGCTGGCTTGTGTCCTGCGTAGATTTAGTCTTGCATAATTATATCCAAAATAACAGTGGATGTACGGTTAAGTAGATCAAGCAGGTTTGAAAAAACAGATACTACAAATTAATGCGATAACTTGACATACCCAACCCTGAGGGGTAAAATTTATCCACCCTTGAATAAGGGGCCTGTAGCGCAGTTGGGAGCGCGCTTCAATCGCACTGAAGAGGTCGAGGGTTCGAATCCCTCCAGGTCCACTTGCAGTGCAGGCTAACAAAATTGGGCCCATAGCGCAGTTGGGAGCGCGTCTCAATGGCATTGAGAAGGCCGAGAGTTCGAATCTCTCTGGGTCCACAAAGGTGAAAACAGGAGTACTAAGCCATCCTTCAGAGAATCAAGTAGTTGGGTGAAAACTTGATAAGGTGTTTCGGAACACAAAAAGGCTGAACTCGCCTGTTGCTCTTTGGAGCAAGCCATGCTGGTGAATCAAGTAGTCAGCATCGGGAAAGCCCGTTATAGCAGCCTGAGAGGTCCGCAATGCGGGCAAGCAGGGTGGTACCGCGGAAATTTCCGTCCCTGATGGGGCGGTATTTTTAATTAATAATAAATTTATCCTAAGCTGGGAGGTTTTGAGTGACCTGGTTTAGAGCGAATAAAGCATTATTCGGGTGATTGAGGAGCCAAAAATGATAGAAAACATTGAAACAAATTTTTACAACCCCGGTGAAATTGAAACACGATGGCAGAAGAAGTGGTCTGATGATGGATTGTATGAATCAAATGTAGAACCAGAAAAGAAAAAATATTATGCACTAACCATGCTGCCATATCCGTCAGGTGACCTGCATATTGGGCATTGGTATGCCATGATCCCACCGGATGCCAGGGCGAGGTTTAAACGGATGCAGGGGTTCAATGTTCTTTTTCCGATGGGTTTTGATTCTTTTGGTTTGCCGGCTGAGAATGCCGCGATCAAACGCCAGATCCACCCCAAAACTTGGACCTACGCGAACATTGATAAAATGCGGACCCAGTTCAAGACAATGGGAGCAATGTTTGACTGGCGGCGAGAAGCTATCAGTTCAGACACATCCTATTACAAATGGACTCAATGGTTCTTTTTACAATTGTATAAAAATGATCTGGCTTATAGGAAGATGTCGCCGGTAGATTGGTGTCCGAACTGCAACACAACCCTCGCCCGAGAGCAGGTCTGGGGTGATGACAGGCACTGTGAACGCTGTGAAACACCAGTAATAAAGAAGAATCTGGCACAGTGGTTCTTTAGAATCACAAACTTCGCAGACGATCTGTTGGATTTTTCTAAAATTGACTGGGCGGATAGAGTGAAAACACTTGAGACCAATTGGATTGGTAGGTCTGAAGGGGCATTGGTTAAGTTCAAGACCCAGTCCGGTGAAGAATTTGAGGTCTTCACGACCAGGCCGGATACTCTGTGGGGTGTCACTTTTATGGTTCTGGCGCCTGAACATCCTCTGGTGAAAAGATTAACGACGACTTCACAAAGAAGCTCTATCAATGAATATGTTCAGGAAACCACCAGGCAAACAGATATTCAACGGGAAACTGTTGATAAGGATAAAACAGGGGTTTTCACCGGCGGCTACGCCATAAACCCGGTAAATGGCGAGAAGATCCCCGTTTGGATAGCCGATTATGTATTGATGACCTATGGCACAGGCGCCATTATGGGTGTGCCAGCTCACGACCAGCGAGACTTTGAATTTGCAAGGAAGTTTGGATTGGAGATCAAGGTTGTGATTCAACCTGAAGGTATCCCTGTAATCAAAGAAGTGGATTTGAAAGAGGCAGTTCCGGCGCATGGCACCATGATCAATTCTGGACGGCTTACTGGCACACCAGCAGAAGAATCTTTTGATAAAGCTATCAAATTTGTTGAACAGTTGGGCGTTGGAGAGGCATCGACGAATTATCGCCTGCGTGATTGGTTGATTTCAAGACAGCGCTATTGGGGTGCACCCATTCCAATGGTCTATTGTGAGACCTGCGGAATAGTTCCTGAAGAAGAATATCAATTACCGGTGCTGCTGCCCGATGAAGTTGAGTGGAAACCGACAGGAGAGAGTCCACTAAAACTGCATCCTACCTGGAAGAATACGATCTGCCCAAACTGCGGCGGTGTAGCAGAACGAGAGACAGATACGATGGATACATTCATGTGCAGTTCCTGGTACCATCTTCGATATCTATCCCCGTGGTACAACGACGGCCCATTTGATCCGCAAGAGTATGCTTACTGGATGCCTGTAGATATTTACACGGGTGGGATTGAGCACGCCAACATGCATCTTTTATATACACGTTTCTTCCATAAAGCATTTCATTCCATCGGAATCTTTCCGGGCACTGAGCCAATGCTGATGTTGCGAAATCAGGGAATGGTATTGGGTGAAGATTCAGAGAAAATGAGTAAGAGCAAGGGAAACGTTATCGCACCAGATAAACTGGTCAAACAATATGGAGCGGATACGGTTCGGGCTTATTTGATGTTCTTCTCGCGCTGGGAACTGGGTGGTCCGTGGTCCAGCACCGGCATTGATGGTTCTGCGCGCTGGCTGCGCAGGGTATGGGCGCTGTATAACGACACTGCTCCCCAGAAGCCAGCTTCCAAAGAATTGGTCAGAAACCTGCGGCGAAAACTGCACCAGACCCTGGCGGCTGTCACCAGAGACTTTGAACAACTGGAGTTTAATACCATTATTTCTGCTTTGATGGAATTGATGAATGAAATGATCAAAGCCAAGCAGGAAGGCGCTGCATACAACCCTGTTTGGAAAGAGGTATTGGAGATTTATACTCTGATGCTCGCGCCTGTCACTCCTCACCTGGCGGAGGAATTATGGATGAAAATGGGCAAGCCATATTCCATTCATCAACAATCCTGGCCAAAGGTGGATGAAATAGCCGCCGCCGATGATGAGATCACCCTCATTGTTCAGGTCAACGGAAAAGTGAGAGACCGAATTACAGTACCTGTAAACATCTCGGATGAAGAAGCGGAGAAATTTGCACTGGAAAGTGAAGCAATTCAAAATATACTTGCAGGAAAGACGCCGAAACAAGTGATTGTAGTGCCAAAACGCCTGGTAAATATTGTAATCTAATATTGGTAATTTCAGACGGTTTTCCCGATGAAAATAAATAGTTTTATCGAAAAAATGGAGAAAAGTATGCGCATCAGCGAGTTGAATTGGATGGATGTAGAAGAGTACTTAAATGTTGATGACAGAATCATGGTTGTTCTTGGTGCGAGCGAACAGCATGGCTATCTAAGTCTTCAAACCGATACCAAAATACCATTAGCCCTTGCAGATGCCGCATCGGTTAAGACCAATGTCATTATCGCTCCAGAAATTACGATTGGTGTATCCCCATATTTCTTGAGTTATCCCGGGACGATCAGTATTCGCAGCGAGGTTTACTTACAATTTGTCTCTGACGTGATCCATTCTCTATACCAGGCTGGCTTCAAGCGCATTCTTGTGCTGAATGGCCATAGTGGGAACAGTGTGGTCAGCACAAAATTGGTAGAATTAGGAAATACATATAATGGATTGAAATTGAGCTGGTACGCGTGGTGGGAATCGCACGGGGTGCTAGCTCTGGCTCAGAAATATGAATTAATGCCGGAACATGCGAGCTGGATGGAAGCATTCCCATTTACTCGGGTAACTGAGATGCCAGAAGGAGAGAAGCCAGGAGTTTCATACACAGGTGTGCTCAATGCAGAAGAAACTAGGGCTAAGTACGGAGATGGTGTATTTGGCGGAAAATACCAGGTGGATGATGCAATCATGCAAGAGATGTTTGATATTTGCCTATTAGATGTCATGAACCTGCTAAAATTTGAAAGATAGCGGAATGTACTCGCGACTGTGAAATTAGTCTAATTCACCACATAATAATTAGAGCATTTAAAACATTATTACTATTTACCCCAAGCATATCAAATTCAATCGCTTGTTATTAATTTATTCTTCCGACATTGTCAAGTTCAGGTAAAACGGGTATTGACACCATGTGATTATTTTGCTAAACTAGTTTATGCAAATGTTTGCACGACACAAAACCGTTCCTTTGAAAGTAAAAATTTAACTATTAAAGACATTAAAACTGAGGTGAGTAATAATGAGCATTATTGCTGATAAAGTTGCTGCTGCACGTCACCGTTTGTCTTATATTCCCGAAGCTGTCGTACTTATCAGCTTTCTCCTTTTATTCAGTTTTTTTAGTATTTTCGCTCCTCATTTTTTAACAGCGCTTTCCATAGGCAACATCCTGACATTTGGCAGCATTACCGGTATCATCGTCATTGGCGTCGGTATGTTGATGGTCTCTGGTGAATTTGATCTGTCCGTTGGATCGAATTTTGCGCTGGCTAGCTATATCCTGGCAATAAGTTTGAATGCCGGGATACCCGTGGCTCTTGGGATACTGATGGCAGTTGCAGTCAGCTCTTTTTTGGGTTTCGTTAACGGCTGGATCGTTACCAAAACGAATATTCCTTCTTTCATTGCAACACTTGGGACGATGCTGGCGTACCGCGGAATCGTCCGGGCGGTGGGCGGTGGAAGCTTTGCCTCATATAAAGGGGAGGAAATTCCAATTTTCAAAGTCCTAAATGGAGATTTTACTTTACTGAATAACCTTTTCAACGTGCAGGCTTTTAGAACCTCAATGATCTGGTTCATAATCCTGGCTGTCATATTTATTATCATTCTAATGCGGACAAAGTTTGGAAACTGGGTTTATGCTGTTGGTGGTTTGGCAGCAGCAGCCAGAGCTCAAGGTGTAAATGTGAATTATGTAAAGATCATGTGTTTTACAATCACAGGCTTTCTGGTAGGAATAGCCAGCATTCTACAATTTTCTCATAGGTTGAGTGTTGATCCATTGCGCGGTGATGGAATAGAAATGATCGCAGTGGCAGCCAGCGCCATTGGGGGAATTCGACTGACAGGTGGTTTTGGAACGATCGTCGGAGCATTATTAGGCGCCTTTCTCTTGCAGATGCTGGATCAAGGATTGGTTTTGATGGGCATACCAATTCAAGTTTTTCAGGCTTCCATTGGTTTGATCATTATCATATCGGTAATTAGCAACACATACCTTGGGAAGAGCAGCTAATTGTGGAATTATCCAGCGACTTTGGAAGGAGGTGGTATCCAGAACCAACTAATTTACATTCTTGATATTTGCAAAGTTCCATCAGGATTTTCAAAGTTTTTCTAACTTTTGGAGGAGGAATAAACGTGAAAAAGCTTAACTTGATCTTAGCAATATTCATTGTAATGGCCATGCTGCTCGCAGCCTGTCAACCTGCGGCAGCTCCTGCACCCGCTGAACCTGCTGCACCAGCCGCCCCTGCAGCACCCGCTGAGCCAGCCGCTCCAGCAGAACCAGCTGCCCCGGCGGAGCCAGCTGCACCGGCGGAACCCGCTGGAGATATGCCATTAAAATTCATTATGGTGCAGCATGCACTTTGTGCCTGGGATTCATTCTGGTGCACAGTAGAAGATGGAATCAAGACCGCAGCAAAGGAAATGGGCGCGGAAGTTACGATCCTTGGACCTGATAAATTTGATCTCGAAAAAACTGCCTCATTGATCGATCAGGCTGTTGCTGCACAACCAGATGGCATCGGCCTTACGGTTACAGATGCAGTCCTATTCAAAGAGCCGATCATGAAAGCCCTCGCGGCTGGAATCCCAGTCATTGCTTACAATGCGGGGAAAGGTCCGATTGGCGATGGCATCCCATACATGACCTTCCTTGGTATGGATGAGACTGAAGGCGGGTATCAGAGCGCGACGAGAATGATCACAGCTGGCGCAACCAAAGGTGTTTGTATCAATCACCAGGTAGGCCACGCCGGATTAGACGCTCGCTGCAAAGGTTTTGTGAAAGCTTTTGAGGATAAAGGACTGGTAGCTGAAGTCCTTGGTGTAAAAGGTGAAGATGCTGCTCAATCTCAAACGACCATCAGCGATTACTACACCGCCAATTCCGATGTTGATGCCTTCCTGACACTCGGACCTTCCAGCGCGAATCCGTTCTATGCATTTGTTGAAGCAAGCCAACCCACCGGTTTCAAACACATCACATTCGACCTAAGCCCGGAAATTGAAGCCAAGATTACAGATGGCACCACCATAGCCGCAATTGATCAACAGCCATTCCTACAAGGTTATGGCGCCGTCATGTATTTGTCCCTGAATAAGAAGTATGGCATCACACCGGCGCTGCCTGTTACAGCTACCGGTCCTGGATTCATCACAGCCGACATGCTTGGTAAACAACCCCAGCCTGACAAACCAGTCAAACTCGTCATGGTGCAGCATGCCATGTGCGCCTATGATCCATACTGGTGTGTGGTTCAAAAGGGTATGGAAGAAGCCGCAGCCCAGATGGGAGTTGATCTGACCATTCTCGGACCAGATAAATTTGACCTGGAGAAAACAGCAGCTCTCATTGATCAAGCTGTTGCCTCGCAACCCGATGGCATTGGGCTTGTTGTAACTGATAATGTCCTCTTCAAAGACCCGATCATGAAAGCCATCAACGCGGGTATCCCGGTAGTTACATATGATACCGGCCTCGGACCGGAGAAAGATGGAATTCCTTACCTAACATTCTGGGGATCTGAAGATTACGTTCAAGGTTATTATGGTGGTTTGCGCATGATCGATAACGGCGCTACTGTTGGTGTTTGTATCAACCACCAGGTTGGTCACTCCGGACTTGATGCTCGCTGTAACGGTTTTGTGGATGCATTCAAAGAGAAAGTCCTTCCAGCTGAAATCCTGGGCGTGAAGGGTGAAGATGCTGCCCAAGTCCAAACAACCATCAGCGACTACTTTACGGCACATCCAGAAGTAGATGCTTACCTGACACTTGGACCAAGCGGATCTGAACCATTCTACGCTTTTGTAGAAGCCGCAGGATTACAGCCAGGCAGTTTTGTACATGCTTCGTTTGATATCAGCGCTTCTGGTGTCAAAGCAATCAAAGATGGTGTGACTACTTTTGTTATGGACGCACAACCATATTTGATCGGTTATGGAACTGTAATGAATCTGGTTCTGTATAACCGCTACAATATTACTCCGGCGACCGGTATATCTGCTACTGGCCCAGGTTTTGTTGATAAAACCAATGTGGAAATTGTTGAACAATTAGCAGGAACCTATCGCTAATCTCTGAAACGCCCGGGTGGGAGATTCCGCCCACCCGGGAAAATCAATACAAAATTTCGTAAAGGTGAAATATCAGATGAGAGATCCTGATTCTTGGACATCAAAGATCAGACACATATTTTCAGAGTCAACGCTAGCTGGTCCGTTAGCAGTTCTTTTTGTCATTTTTGTTTTATTATCAATTTTTGTCCCAAAATTTCTTAGTTTTCGATCCGTCACAGGCATTATTAATGCTTCGACCCTTACTGGTACAGTAGCCATTGGTGTCGCATTATTAATGATCTCTGGTGAATTTGACCTCTCTGTGGGTTCAACAATGGCTATCGGGGGGTACATTTTTGGTGGGCTTTCCATGGCCGGACAGCCATTCCTTGGATTATTACTGGCAATCCTGGTAACAACTATCTTAGGAGCGGTCAATGGAATTATTCTGGTTTGGACAGGCATTCCATCATTTATTGTTACCCTTGGCACCAAGTATTTTTATCGAGGAATGCTGTGGGTGATCACAGCTGGGACGATGCTGCAAACCGTGGATCGATTACCTATTTATAATATTTTCAATGGTCGATTGGATGTATTAAATAATCTATTAAGTGAATCCAATTTCCGTAATTCCTTATTATGGTTATTGATGCTTGTAATTGTCTTTCAAATTCTTCTGGCAAGAACGAAATTCGGCAACCATATATTTGCTGTCGGTGGGAATGCCGGAGCTGCTTTGGGGCAGGGGGTTAATGTAAAACGAGTGAAAGTCTTAAGTTTCGCAATTTCCGGACTTATGGCCGGAATTACAGGTATCTTGATGTTCAGTCAGTATTATACGATGCGTGTGGCTTCGGGAGATGGTTTGGAGCTAGCAGCAATCGCTGCAGCTGTTGTTGGAGGCACTTTGATCACAGGCGGCGCTGGAAGTATATGGGGAGCGCTTGTCGGGGCTTTGATTATCAGCATGCTGCGGACAGGTGTGGTATTGATGAATATTCCTTTCATCCCAGCGGATAATTTTGAAGCAATCGTTGGCGTAACAATCGTACTGGCTGCTATTTTAAACAATTATTTGCGGAATAGAAAATGAACTTCCCAGCATCGATGCGAAAATACGGATTCGGAGAAAAAAATGGTAGAGAATAAAATTGAGCACGGTCGAAACTCTTTGGTGTGGATGGAAAATATCACCCGGAAATTTGGTACGATTACCGCATTGCAGGATGTAAACTTTGGAGTAGAAAGGGGTGAAGTACGCGCTTTGCTAGGAGATAACGGCGCTGGTAAATCCACGTTGATCAAAGTATTAATGGGGGTTCATCAACCGACCAATGGACAAATCTATTTTGACGGGAAGCCTGTCTGGATCAGGTCTCCGAAGGAGGCTCGGGAGATTGGAATTGAAGCTGTATATCAGGACCTGGCGCTCGTAAATCTGATGAGTATTTCACGCAATTTCTTCCTGGGTCGTGAGATGGTGAAAAAATTCGGACCTGTTGGCTTACTTGATATTAAGGGAATGGAAAATATCTGCCGATCATCACTCCATGATATAGGTATTGAGGTCAGATCAGCTTCGGAGCGGGTGGGTAGTTTATCCGGTGGTGAAAGGCAGTCGATCGCTATCGGCAGGGGTGTATATTTTGGGGCGCAGGTGCTCATACTTGACGAACCCACCTCGGCTTTATCAGTGGCAGAAACACGCAAAGTTTTGTCATATATAGAAAACGCGAGGGAACGAAATTTGGCAGTTATCTTTATTACACATAATGTTCATCATGTCTATATGGTGGCTGATAGTTACACCGTCATACGGCATGGTCGCAATGTCGGTACTTACTTCAAAGGAGAATTATCAGAGGACGATATTGCTGATTTGATCACTGGCGATAGGGAATTGTAAAGATCACTCCACTGTCAATATTGCGATCAGCTTGTTTGTTATCACATACACATAGGAGATTGAAATGCAAAAAATTAAAGTAGGAAATGCACCTTGTTCGTGGGGAACGCTGGAGTTTGAGGGCTTGGATGTCAACCCAATTGAATATCCACAAATGTTAAATGAACTGGTAGAAACAGGTTACACAGCAACAGAACTCGGCGATTGGGGATTCATGCCAACAGATCCAAATGCTCTACGGAAGGAGATTGAGGGCAGGGATTTGGTCATGTTGGGCGCTTATGTACAATGTGCTTTTGCCAAAGAAGAAGCTCATGAAGCAGGTCTGGCTGAAGTATTAAAAATAGCCCACCTTCTGGCAGATTCTACTAGTAACAAACCATATATCATACTGGCTGATGATAATACATCTGTTCCTGAAAGAAACTTGAATGCAGGCAGAGCAACACATGCGATGGGTTTGAATTCCGCTCAATGGAAAGTGTTTGCAAAAGGTGTACAGAGTATGGCAAAAGCCGTTAATGAAGAAACAGGACTTCCTACTATTTTTCACCATCACAGCGCAGGTTATGTTGAAGCTCCGTGGGAGATTGATGCATTCCTTGAAAACACTGATCCAAAACTAATCAATCTCGTTTTTGACACAGGTCATTATGTATTTGGCAGCGGTAAAGATGGCCTTGGCTCGGATGGAAATTTGTCAGCGGTTCTGGATAAATATAGTGAAAGAATTTCTTATATTCACTTTAAGGACTGCCATCCGGGAATTGCAGCAAAAACCAGGGAAGAAAATTGGGATTATCTGAAAGCTTTGAAACATGGTTTATTTTGTGAGCTCGGGCAGGGATCGGTCAATTTCAAGGGTGTTGTTGACTGGTTAACAAAGCGGAATTATGAAGGTTATATCCTTGTTGAACAGGATGTTTTGCCTGGAATGGGCGAGCCGAAGGAGAGCGCTCGTCGAAATCGTGAGTATCTGCGTTCCATAGGACTTATAATAATTAAACTCGTCCGATAATCCAATAAATTATTGGACGAGTTTTTACCTATAAGAATAGGGGAATAAAGGCATGGCACATGTAAACCGAGTATCCATAAAAGATATCGCGAAAATTGCCGGTGTGTCTTATTCCACAGTATCGCGGGCATTACACAATAACACACTTATCAGTCTGGAAGTTCGTGAGCATATTCAAAAAATTGCTGCATCGATGGGCTACACTCCGAATGCTCTTGCGCAGAGCCTGCAATCCCGCAGGACGAATTCTGTCGGTGTAGTAATCACAACCATTTCCGATCCGTTCTTTGCAGATGTGGTGCACGGCGTGGAGGCTGAAGCGAAGAAAGCTGGAATAAGCGTGTTCCTGGCGACAACGAACAATGATCCGGAAGAAGAGATCAATATTATCGAGACATTCAACCAAAGACGGGTGGATGGCGTGATCGTAGCTTCGTCAAGAATTGGATCTGGCTACGCAAACCGTCTGGAGCAAATACAAATTCCAGTGATCATGGTAAATGCGGAATCCGAAGGAGAAGGTAAGTTAATTTATTCCGCTTCTGTTGACGACCATGCAGGAGCCTGCATGGCGGTAAATCACCTAATTGAGTTGGGTCATACCAGGATCGGGTATCTTGGTGTAAGCAACCGTGATGTTTCACATAAGCACCGCATGGATGGGTATATGGATACTATGATAAAGCATTCAATTGCGGTGAACAACGACTGGGTGATCATAAACCAGGATATTGCGCCTGGTGAACTTTCTTTGGATTTTAAAATTGGTCAACAATTAGGGTTTGAGATCTTAAAAACGGATGTAACTGCAATTTTCTGCTATTGTGACACGATTGCAGGCGGCGTTATGGATACATGTCGTCGTGCGGGGTTGTCACTTCCGAACCAGATGAGCATCGTTGGTTTTGATGACAATATCATATCTCAAATCCTTTATCCTCCTCTTACTACCATTCATCAGCCGGAGGAGGAGATAGGTGAAAGAGCAATGCAAATGTTGATTGCCAGTTTAGCGGGAGAAGATGTTCAAGACATCATGTTATCTCCGCGCTTGATCATTCGAGAAAGCACCATGGCAGCAATAAATTAATACTATTTAGTAGCTAAACAGGAGATATAAATGGAGAAACGACTAAATGTAGGTGTAATCGGTGCAGGTATGATCGGTAGAGTCCATGCGGAGCATCTTGCATATCGAATTCCTGAAGCCAGGTTGGTTGCAATTGCTGATGTTCATCTACAATCCGTGACTGACTTGGGGGAAAAACTGAGCATCAACAAAACGATGACAGATTATCATGAGATGCTGGCTGATCCTGGTGTGGATGCTGTTGCCATTTGTTCATCTACTGACACCCATGCAAAGATCATTATCGAAGCAGCAGCTGCTGGAAAGCATATTTTTTGTGAAAAACCAATTTCATACGACCTAAGAAAAATTGATGATGCGATCAATGCAGTAAATAAAGCGGGAGTAAAACTTCAAATTGGATTCAACCGGCGATTTGACCCAAATTTTGCCAGAGCAAAACAGGCAGTACTGGATGGTGTGGTAGGTGAACCACACCTAGTTCACATTATCAGCAGAGACCCGGAACCGCCTACCGCAGAATACTGTAAAACCTCCGGGGGAATTTTTATGGATATGACGATCCATGATTTCGATATGGCGCGATATATCGTCGGGAAAGAGGTCGTGGAGGTCTATGCCAGCGGTGGTGTGCGTATTGACCCGGAAATCGGCAAAGTAGGCGACCTGGATACTGTTTTGATCATGTTGAAATACGAAGATGGAACACTTGGGACGATTGATAATAGCGAAAAAGCCGCTTATGGATATGATCAGCGGGTTGAAGTTTTTGGCAGTAAGGGAGCGGTTCATATCAACAATAATTATCCCAATAGTGCCATCATAAGCGATGGAATCTCCATCCGGCACGACCTTCCCCTTTATTTCTTTGTAGAGAGATACACGGAGAGTTACATCGCTGAAGTACGAGCCTTTGTGCATGCCGTGCTTCATGACGAACCTGTTCAGGTGACTGGTTCGGATGGACGCGTTCCTGTGGTAATGGGTTTGGCGGCAAAAAAATCAGTCGAGGAAAATAGACCAGTAAAGTTATCAGAAGTTACACCATAGTAGTGACTGTCCATTTATTCATATGACATGCCCAGAATAAACGAACGAAACATTTATTCTAATCACTAATCAAATAAGTTCGATTGGATGATTAATTATAAGGATTGTATTTATCCCTGTGAATTAAGGAATATCGTCACAGGCTATTGCATATTAATATTTCTATGGGTATAACAATAACGCAAGGATTATTTCGGCTTGGATTAAAATGTGATTTTAATAAATGGAGAAGAAAGAATGAAAACAACAGTAAAACAACAACTCAAAAGTTTACTAATCCTCAGCAGCCTGATCATTTTATTGTTGACCGTAGTAGTACCGCAACAATTTGTGCTGGCAACTACGGGTGTTTCTGCAGCGGGCGAGCCAGCCTTCAATGCCTCTCTCCAGGGAGATTTTCTTTCCCTAAAAGCCAGTCTAAATCGGAATGAGAAATCAATAGCGAAACTTACTAAAAACCGGGCCCGATTATTAACGCTTGTAGATCGTTTGCGGGACAAGAATAATAAAAAATGGATTGAAATGAGGGTCTTGTATTATGATTTCAACAGTTCATATCAACTGGCAATCTCGCATGCTTATGAAAGTAGATTGTTGATCAAGAACCACCCTGGCTTTACTGCTTCTGGTAAAGTGGAGAATGTTTCCATGGCCAGGTGGACTGTCCAAAGGTTACGGGGAGCAGTCACTGGATTAATTGCCAGGATCGATGAATGTAACTCGATTATGGGAAAAGCAAATCGATTATTAAAATCAAGTAAATAAAAAGATACAAAAAATCTATTTTCAACAAAGGAGCTGCCATAATGGAAAAAATAAGAAAATGCATCAATGCTGAAAAAGCCCCGAAGGCAATTGGCCCTTACTCGCATGCGGTTATGCTTGGAGATTTGCTTTATACATCAGGTCAATTGGGAATGGATCCAACATCAGGCGCTTTGGTCGAAGGCGGAATAGAGTCGGAGGCTCGACAGGCACTCATTAATCTTGGTTATATCCTCAAAGAGGCGGGCAGTGATTATTCGGACGTTATCAAAACCCTTGTGTTCTTAAGAGATATGAATGATTTTGCCAGGGTTAATGCGATCTACGGAGAGTTTTATAAAGAAAACCCACCGGCCAGGTCCGCGGTTCAAGTGGCTGCGCTTCCAAAAGGCGCTGCTATTGAAATTGAGGCTGTAGCTTATTGCCGCGGTTAATATGGTAGGTTCAACAAAAACCAACTCTACAGATTATTTCTCATCTGTGGAGTTGGTTTTGGAATGCACCAAAAATAATCTAAATTTGATATCTATTCCCAAGTGGTACAATAAACCATAGAACAGTTCCAATAGGAACTGTTCGCTTATAGATAAATATGATCCAAGCATCGATTATTATTCCTTGTTTCAATGAAGAAACGACAATCACTGAACTACTCTCTGGCCTATCCGATCAGACATTTGGTTCAGAGAATATGGAGGTCATCATTGCTGATGGCTTATCGACAGATCGAACGCGTGAAAGAGTAGATGAGTTTTGCCGGAAACACTACGAAGCTGAAAATTACAATTGTTAATAATCAAATGAAAACCATTCCCGCAGGACTCAACCTGGCGATATCGAAAGCGGTTGGTGAATTTATCATCCGAATGGATGCCCATTCTGTGCCTGCAAATGATTATGTCGAAAAATGTATCATGGGATTGAAGAACAGGCTTGGTGATAATATCGGTGGAAATTGGATCATTAAACCTGGCAAAAAAGGGTGGGCAGCCGAAAGCATTGCAAAAGCAGCTTCATCCAAGTTGGGTGTTGGAAATGCAAATTATCGCCTCATGTCAAAATCTGGTGAGGTTGATACAGTTCCATTTGGAGCTTTTAGCAAGGCATTTATTGAAAAGATGGGTGGCTTCGATGAAACCCTGTTAACTAACGAAGATTATGAACTAAATACACGGATTCGCAAGCAGGGCGGTAGGATATGGTTGGACAATTCAATACACTGCACATATTTTGCGCGCACTACATTCACAGGCCTAGCGAAGCAATACTGGCGCTATGGATATTGGAAAGCCCAAATGTTAAAGAGATACCCTGAATCACTCCGGTGGAGGCAAGCGCTGCCGCCAATATTCGTGCTTGGGCTGGTTGTTTCATTATTAATGACAATTTTTCAACCCATGTACATATTTCTGTTTCTCACCGTAGTATTTTCTTACCTGTTAATACTGCTCATCTTTTCAGGGTTCGTGGCATTCAAGAATCGCAAACCAACGTTTATAATAGGAATACCTATAGCTATAGCAATCATGCATGTTTGTTGGGGAGCAGGACTAATCATCGGCCTTGTGTTGAAACCACAGAGAATAACAAATACTGATAAACTTATCGACTGAATGAATTTGAAAAATCAAAAAAATCCTCGCTGGCGGATAAGACCGCCTGAACGTATCACACTTCTAATACTTGGCGACTTGACGACAGGTATTCTCGCACTATTAATCTCATTATATTACTGGTCAATGGGCGATGAATGGTTGAAATTCTCCTGGGAATTTCTTAAGACGCGGCCACCGTTCTGGTTCTATTTACTCCCAATCCTTTGGTTGATCCTGATGGTTGAGCTGTATGATATCCATCGGGCATCCCGTTTGCGAAGCACTCTGCAAGGTGTATTTATCGCAGGATTATTATGCCTGGGGCTATACCTGCTTGTTTACTTCACGTCTGAACCAAACTCACTTCCCAGAAGGGGTGTAGCCAGTTTTATTGTCGCAGCTATGGTTCTCACTTTATTCTGGCGGATGCTTTACATCCAGATTTTTACTGCAAAATCATTCATGCGGAAGGTCATCATTGTAGGGGCGGGAGCTGCCGGGCAAGCGCTGCTTTCCATGCTGCAAAAGTTGTCTCCTCCTCCATTTGAGGTGGCAGGCTGGGTGGATGATAACCTGGAAAAAGCTGGCTCCAAAATCATGGAATATCCTGTTCTGGGCAACAGTGATCAGTTGTGTGAACTCATCGCCGATCTTGAAATTTCCGAAGTGATCGTCGCGATTACGGGTAAATTGCAGGGAGGTATGTTCCAGGCAATTCTTGATGCACAGGAGAGTGGTATTGATGTCACTACAATGCCAGCTGAATATGAGGAATTGTTATCGAGAGTGCCGGTGTTCCATCTTCAATCAGATTGGTTGATCCGGTCATTCATTGATCAGGCAAAATCAAATGGTTTTTATGAATTGGTTAAGCGGGTAATTGACATCATCGGTGGATTGATCGGCCTGATATTCACTGCAGTCGCATTCCCGTTTACCGCTGTCTCAATTCTGCTGGATAGCGGACGGCCGATTTTTTATCGGCAGGTACGCCTGGGCAAAGGTGGGCAACCTTACAACATCATTAAATTCCGGACGATGGTACAAGATTCTGAGAAGGATGGAAAACTACGATTTACGGAAACAAATGATGACAGGGTGACAAGGGTCGGAAAGTTTCTTCGCAAAAGCCATATCGATGAATTTCCACAATTCGTCAACGTCCTATTGGGGCAAATGAGCCTTGTTGGACCACGCTCAGAACGACCAGGTTTTGTTAATGACCTGCAGAAGAAAATTCCATTTTATCGAGCCAGACTGCTGGTAAAACCGGGGATCACAGGCTGGGCACAGGTGAATTTTGGTTACGCGGGAAATGTTGAGACAACGGCGGTGAAACTGGAATACGATCTTTACTATATTAAACATCGCAACCTTATCTTGGATTTTATCATCATGCTCAAGACCCTTGGCGCAGTGATAGGATTAAAAGGACAATGACAAAAACTGCATTAGTGACAGGCGGGGCTGGTTTTGTTGGCTCTCATCTCTGTACTGCTTTATTGAAAGATGGATATCGTGTCCGAGTTTTGGATAATTGCAGCACTGGGAATGTTGCCAACCTGAAGGACTCGATCGATGGCATCGAATTTATTCAAGGTGATATAAGAGATTCCAAGATTGTTTCAAAATCATTGAGTGGAGTGAATTATGTATTCCATCTTGCCGCGCAGGTTTCTGTTGCCGGTTCAATGGATGACCCGGCAACCTGCTTTGATATCAACGTTACAGGAACAAATTTGTTGTTGCAGCATGCGGCAAGACTGGGGGTTGAAAAAGTCGTAATCTCATCCAGCGCTGCAGTTTATGGGGAGCAGGATATACTGCCTATCAAGGAGGATAACCCTCTATTTCCGCTTTCTCCATACGCCGCCTCCAAGCAAATGGATGAAATTCTTGCTGAATTGTATTCACGATCCTTTCAATTATCGGTTACTTGCCTGAGATATTTTAACATCTATGGTCCCCGCCAAAACCCGAATTCGGCTTATGCTGCTGCTATTCCAATTTTTATCCGGCAGATGCTCAAGAATGAATCCCCGATACTTTATGGAAATGGCGGGCAGACACGGGATTTTATATATGTTGAAGATGTCGCCAGGGCAAATCTTTTGGCTGCTGAAAGCAACACCCAATGTGGTGAAATTCTTAATATATGCACGGGAACACAAATTTCAATCATGGAATTGTTGACACAAATATCCAAAATAGTTTCATCATCTCCTGAATTTATTATCAAACCAGCGAGATCGGGAGATATATATCATTCATATGGAAGCCCTCAGCGAGCGAAAGAAACCATACACTTTGAACCAAGGTTCACGTTCAGTGAAGGATTGCAAAGTACGATTGAATGGATGAAAAATGAACTCTAAGCCAAGTATAAGGAACCGTTATGTGCTCCTGGGGGACCTGCTATTAATTCCAATTGTGGTGCTCGGCAGTTTTGCCATACGTTTGGAGTTGGGATCTGCGTTCTCATTTTATATCCCTTCTGCGCTCTGGATGATGGGGATTGCGCTTATTGTCAAGCCGTTAGTTTATTATGAATTTGGACTGTACAGACGTTTATGGATCTATGCCTCTGTGCAGGAGATGAAGTTGATCGCGGCTGCTGTGACTACCGCTACGATCATTGTATCTGCGTTGATGATCGGACTCTGGAGCTTGGGGATGTTCAAGGGATTTCCAAGATCTGTTCTGGCGATTGATTTGCTCGCCTCGATTTTGGCTGTGGGCGGGCTGCGGTTTACATTCAGGCTGCTTGCTGAGAATAAAACTAACTCCCACCTTTCGCAAATTGTATCGAATGCGCATAGGGTATTGGTAGTAGGAGCGGGAGATGCCGGTGTGTTGGTGGTTCGTGAAATGCAGAAAAACCCACAGATAAATTTGATTCCTGTTGGATTCCTTGATGATGCGCAGGAGAAACAAAATAACCAAATTTACGGTATTCCTGTTGTTGGAACACTCCATGATATGTCTCAGGTGCTCGAAAACCGCCAGGTGGATGAGGTGATCATCGCCATTCCGTCAGCCCCTGGAAGGGTGATCCGCCTTGTTGCAGATGTCTGCCGGTTGAAAGGCATCCCATTTAGAACCATGCCTGGTATTTATGAGTTGATTGGTGGAAAAGTCTCAGTTACGAAACTTAGAGAAGTGGATATCACAGACTTGCTGCGGAGGGATCCTGCTTCCATCAATGATGAATTAATTGAAGAAGTGGTGCACGGAAAATCGATACTGGTGACCGGCGCTGGTGGTTCCATCGGGCGTGAGTTATGCCGACAGCTTGCGCGCTGGAAACCCTTGGAGTTGATACTGTTGGGGCATGGTGAAAACAGCATTTTCGAATCTTTCATTGAATTACAGGAAGATCATCCATCATTACCTATTCATCCGGTAATTGCTGATATTCGAGATTATCGCAGATTGCAGGATGTTTTCGATCAACACAGGCCAGAGGTCGTTTTTCATGCAGCTGCGCACAAGCATGTTCCTCTGATGGAAATGAATATAAGTGAAGCGGTTGTTAACAATATTCAGGGTACTCGAAATGTTGTGAATGTCTGTGTTGAAAAAGATGTATCGCGGTTTGTCCTAATTTCTACAGACAAAGCTATCCGCCCGGTGAACGTCATGGGAGCGACCAAACGATTGGCCGAAATGATCGTTTTGGATGCAGCCCGTCGAACTGGACGGTTGTTTACGGTGGTTCGGTTCGGCAATGTATTAGGCAGCCGGGGGAGCGTCGTTCCATTGTTTAAGAGACAAATTGCTAGAGGCGGGCCGGTTACTGTGACACACCCGGATATGAAACGCTATTTTATGACTATCCCGGAAGCTGTACATCTTGTGTTGCAGTCCTCTGCATTGGGGAACGGCGGTGAAGTCTTTGTATTGAATATGGGTCAACAGGTGCGAATCCTTGATCTCGCCAAAGACTTGATACGACTTTCCGGGCTTGAACCTGGACGTGATATAGAAATCACATTTAGCGGTATTCGGCCTGGCGAAAAACTCTCTGAAGATTTATGGGATGAAGGCTATACCTTCGCCCGGACAGAGCACCCGGATGTATATCGCCTGGAAGGGCAGGATGTTCTTATAGGTGATGCTCTTCAAAAATCGATTGACGAGATGGTGCATCTGGCTGAAGAAGATGATACAGTCTGCATTGTAAAAATGATGGATGAATTGATTCCCGGATCTTCAGTAAAAGTTTCATCTGAACCAGATATTACTTCGGTCATTTAGTTATGTTACTTTCAAATGAAGAATGGAAAAAAAGGCTGGATGATTTTCCGGGAGCTCATTTACTGCAAACCGCAGAATGGGGAGAATTAAAAAGCAGTTTTTCTTGGAAAACCAATCATATAGCAAATGATGAATGCCAAGCCCAGGTGATGTTTCGATCATTACCTGGCGGTTTTTCGGTTGGTTATATACCGAAAGGTCCGTTAGGTGGAATCACAGTTGATTTTTTAGAGGAACTAAAACATATTGGTAAGAAAAATAACGCCATTATGATAAAGATCGAGCCGGATGGTTTCGAGGCTGGTATAGAAAATATACAGAACTATAAAAACCAACCTAATCTAGTTCAATCCCGGCCGATTCAGCCTGCGCAAACGATCGTCGTTGATATATCTGGTGATGAAACATCAATTCTTTCAAGGATGAAGCAAAAAACTCGCTATAACATTCACCTGGCAGAAAAAAAAGAAATATCAGTAATAGAAACATCAGATGTTGATGCGTTTTACAAAATGATGACCACCACAGGTACAAGGGACGGTTTTGGCGTGCATAGTCTGGCGTACTATAAAAAGGCGTATTCCCTTTTTTCACTTAGCGGCGAGTGTGTTATTCTTACCGCCCGCTTTGGGGATACAAATCTGGCATCTGTGATGATCTTTCGACGGGGAAAGCGTTGCTGGTATTTTTATGGGGCATCCACAGAAATGGAACGAAATCGGATGCCGGTGTACTTGTTGCAGTGGGAAGTTATCCGCTGGGCAAAAAAATATGGCTGCACCCAATATGATCTATGGGGAATTCCAGATGCTTCTGAACAAGAGTTAGAAGAACAATTCATGAGCCGGGCGGATGGCTTGTGGGGTGTCTATCGCTTCAAGCGAGGATTCGGTGGCAACATTAAAAGAAGCGTCCAAACCTATGACCTCGTTTTGATACCGCTTGTATATAAAGCGCTGCTATGGTGGACTGAATCCAGGAATAGGGGAGTTGAGCTTGGCTAAACTTCGGCTGGAAGTACATTCAGATTCCGGAAATATGAGATGGAACGATATGATTGCGATGATGCAAAACTCTCATATTCTGCAAACCACCTTTTGGGCTGAGATCAAAGGCAGGAATGGGTGGGAGCCGGAATATTTAACCTGGAGCGATCAAAATGGTTTAACGATTGCTGCAGCACTCGTGCTAATAAAAAAGATTCCGTTGCTTAGTACATTCACCCAAAGTTGTATGATTTACATCCCAAAAGGACCGGTAATGGATTGGGCGGATCGAGAATCTGCTTCAAAGGTGCTGGCAGACCTGAAAGAACTTGGCAAACGAAAAAAAGCAATTTTTATGAAAATTGACCCAGACCTGGAAATTGGCGTTGGATTGCCTGGAAGTGAAGTTTATTCATCAGAAAAAGTTGGGATTGATATCAAACAAAAATTGGAACAGGACGGCTGGCAATTCTCTTCTGAGCAAATTCAGTTTCGAAATACCGTGCTGTTAGACTTAACACTCGATGAAGTTGACCTCTTGGCGAGGATGAAACAAAAGACACGTTACAACATTTTTCTGGCAAATCGAAAAGGTGTTACCGTCCGGATTGGTACGCCAGCTGATTATCCAATTCTTTATCGAATGTACGCCCAAACCGCGTATCGTGACGGATTTGCCATCCGCGATGAAGGTTATTATCAATTTGTATGGAATCTTCTGTACCAAAAAGAAATGGCTTTTCCTTTATTAGCTGAAGTAGATGGATCACCTGTTTCTGCGGTGATATTATTCATTTTTGCCAGGAGAGCATATTATTTTTATGGCATGTCCACAGCAGATCATCGCGAAAAAATGCCAAATCACTTATTGCAATGGGAGGCGATAAAATTCTCCAAGAACAAAGGCTGTTTAGTCTATGATTTTTGGGGAGCGCCTGACAGCTACTACGAAAATGATCCAATGTGGGGAGTTTACCGTTTCAAAGAAGGCTTCAACGGTCATGTCTTTGCTGGTCTGGGGGCGTGGGATTTTGTTTTCGAACCACTCTTTTTCAAGGTATATTCTCAATTCATTCCCAGGTTAATGGAGTTATTGCGCAAACTTGGCCGCAGAAGAATTGCAGAGGAGATGACTCAATGAATTTGCCCAGAGTCAGGTTGGCGACATTGCCCACTCCGATCGAATCTTTGTCAAATTTGAGCTCTCACCTCGGAGGTCCACAGATCCTTGTCAAACGGGACGATCTGACTGGATTAGGAATGGGCGGGAATAAAGTGCGCAAACTGGAATTTATTATCGCTGAAGCCCAGGCAAATGGCGCGAAAATGTTGATCACCACCGGGGCAGCACAGTCGAACCATTGCAGGCAGACCGCTGCAGCAGCAGCCAGGATGGGTTTTGACTGTCAGCTTGTATTGACGGAGTATCCGGAGGGGAGTGAAAGCGGTAATTTACTCCTTGATTCCCTTTATGGCGCCGATATTACGTGGTGCAACAAGGATGAAAGAGATTTGGTTGTAAAACAAGTATTCGATTCTGCCTGGGAACAAGGGAAAAGACCATTTATGATCCCTTACGGTGGATCCAGTCCAACCGGGGCTGTTGGTTATGCATTGGCTTATTCAGAACTTGCCAACCAGGGAGTTACACCGGATTGGATTATTTTTCCATCTTCATCGGGAGCTACCCAAGCAGGTTTGGTTCTCGGAACAAAGATCAATAAGAGTCAAACTCGAATTCTCGGGATATCCGTAGACGAACTGGCGGATGACTTAAAGAATAAAGTTGCAGCTCTTGTGAATGAGGCTGCTAGCAGGATGCAGGTATTTGAGTCTGCTGAGGCGAAGGAAATCCTGGTCAATGATCAATATATTGGAGGGGGATATGGCGTACTTTCGACATTGGAAAGGGATGCCATAAAATTATTTGCACGCAAAGAAGGATTGACGCTTGACCCGGTCTATACAGGTAGAGCGGCTGGGGCTATGATAGATTTGATCAAGCGGGGTGAATTAAAGAACGGTGAACAAGTGCTCTTCTGGCATACTGGGGGCATACCAGCACTTTTTGCCAGTCAATATTACGACTCGTTAATATAATCTCCATCTACGGCCGCCATACCGGATGAAAATCCAGGCGTTCATCATCGGTTACACGGAAGACGCTTTCACCTGTGATCGACATGATATAAATATCATGGTTATTTCCTTCGGGCCAGGCTTCAAAAACCAACCATTTGCCATCAGGGGAAACATCCACATCACTGGCAGGTGAAGGAACGGCAAAATTCTCACGTGGAATTTTGTATTCAAGAGGAGTGTTGGAATATGGATATTCGATGGCTGCCAGCGAGGGAAAGAAAGGATCTAATGGGGATTGGGTGAAGAAGATTTCATTACCAAAAGGCGACCAAACCGGCCAATAGTTATTGGCATTTCTGGTCCTTGTGTATTGAATGTTCGTGCCCGATAGATTGTCCCTGATCCAAATCTCACCTGAATACTTGGTATTGATATAGGCAAGAAATTGACCATCTGTTGACCAGGCTGCCTGCTCGGATGGATATTTATCATCGGTTAAAGCGAAAACGGTTTTGTCGTTGACATTGTATATATATATCTGAGTAATACCGGATACCGTTTTTGTAAATGCGATCTGATTGTTGTTGGGTGACCAGGCAGGGTCATAATTGCCACCATAACCCGGGTCAAGCGATTCCAGGTTGGTTCCATCTGCATCTATGATGAATAGGTTGGATTTTGGGTAAGAATACTCCCGCTTGTAACATGGGGAAACAAAGACCAGCTTCTGCCCATCAGGCGACCAATCAGGCTGACACGCACCGGCTTTAAGATTTGTTATCTGTCGCAGGGAGTTTCCCTTCGTGTCCATTATCCAAATTTGCGGAAGGTTTGTCCTTATGGATACAAAAGCGATTTCCCCGGTTGCAGGTTGACTAGTAGAGTCTCCCGAAATTGGATCATCTGGCTCAGATGAATTGTTTTCAGTTGGAATTGAGGTCGGAGTAATTGGCGCAGATGGGGCTAATATTGTAGCGAGCGATTCTATGGCATCTGTTTCTACGAGTTCAACTGGCGGTGTTTCTACCGGTTGAGGAATACCAGTTGAATCAAGGAATGGGTTATCAATATTATCAACGGACTGGACTATTTCAGTGGGAACCGGAACCGTTGCTGTTCCCATTAAAATTCCTGTTTGATTGATCAAAATGATTGTTGTTGCTGCGGCAACACCTAGCACAACAATTGCAGTTATGCCTGCGATTTTAAGGAAGTGATAAGGATCCTTTTTAGGAACAACTGGGCGTGGTTTGGAAACCGGTCTGTTTCGTGGGGGGGATGACTTCATATCTGGTCCATCGGTATTCGTTGTGAATGGTGGTGGAGTCACCTTGAATACATGGGAATCTGTCGCCTTTTCACCGATGGAATCTAACAGCGCCTTCTTCATTTCCAAAGCGGTTTGATATCTGCTCTCAGGGTGAATTTCCATTGCCCGCTCGATGACAGATGCGAGTTTCTTGGGTACTTTTGGATTAAGTTTTTTCAATGAGGTCAGGCGTGCATAACCGGTCGCGATACTTAGACTATCCTCCGGAGCGCAACCAGAGAGAGATGCATAAAGTGTCGCACCCAGGGAATAAATATCTGAACGGGGATCAGTTCGAGCCGTTCCGTACTGCTCTGGTGGAGAGTAACCTGGCGTCATGGCTCTGGCACCGGTGGTAGTCTCTTGTTCGCCCATGTCCAACTTGGCAAGGCCAAAATCGACCAATGAGATGTGCCCATCAACGGCGATGCGTATGTTGCCAGGTTTGAGGTCCCGGTGAATAATAGCCGGTTGTCGGCTATGTAAATAATCCAGGGCATCACAGATAGAGGCGCCAATACTTACGGCTTCAGATTCTGTCAAGACGCCATTCCGGTCCATCCGAAGGCGCAGATCTTCGCCGTCCATGTAATCCATCACCAGGTATTGGCCTTGCCCTTTTAGTTCAAAATGGTCGGAAACTCTAGGTAAGTTTGGATGTTTTATAGTGGCGAGGATGGCTGCTTCTCTCTTAAATTGCCTGGCAAATTCTTCTGAGAGATATAAATTTTCTTTCAACGCGACATCCACACCAAGATTCAGGTCGATGGCATGGTAAACTGCCCCCATCCCGCCTTGACCAAGAATGGAGAGTATTCGATAACGTTGATTTAGGATAACACCTGGATCTAATGGCATTGTATTGAGTTCACCTGTCGAGTCGATTCTATCTTATTTTTTGTAAAACCGTAACCGCATGATCATAAATGGATGAATCGTTCTTTTGCGAACATGCTATAATCCAAAACATAACATAGGTCGGCATGTTTCAAAACTTGGAAATTCATACCACTGTACAAATCGCATTCTTTATCGCGTTGGCTCTCGCGGTTATCGCAATTCCTCTTGGAATTGGCAGGATCATATCTGGAAGAAAGTTGCCTTATTTTAAAAAACGCCGTGACCAGATGATGATTGGCTGGCGGCTCTTAATGGCGGCAATTTTACTGGGCGGTTTATCCTTCTTCCTCAATTCTTACGCTGAACCAGTCATTTATACGTATTTTGCTCCCAGCCCCACGCTAAAAAGAACTCCTACTATCACCCTGACACCTACGATTTCACTGACCCCTACGATCACAGAAACACCAACCATTACGCTGACCCCGTTGTTTTCTTATACGCCGACCATTACCCCAATTCCGGTAATACCTGATGTGATCGAAGCCAGATTTGAAAGTCAGGTCACGCCGGACCCGGCAGCGGTGTTCAGCCCCATCCAATTCGCGCGCAACCTGGATATTGATTACGTTCCGATCAGTCCGCAGGAAACTTTTACAAACCCCATAGCCCACCTATATGGTGTATTTAGTTATGATGGAGTTTCAGATAGATCTCAGTGGACTGCCATCTGGTACCGGGATGGTGAACTGGTTTATTTCGAAACAAAGCCCTGGGATGGTGGTACTGGGGGTTATGGTTATACCGATTGGCAGCCCGATCCTTCCTCCTGGATTCCTGGAGAATATGAAGTACAGCTTTATAATGGCAACTTCTTTAAGGTTTCTGGCAGGTTCACCGTCACAGGAGCTGCTCCTACGCCCAAACCAAGCATTACGCCAAGTTTTACGGCAAGCAATACTCCATTGCCAACGAGTACCAGGACTCCGACGTTAACGAAAACGACCAAACCCAGCAAGACGCCTGTCCCAACGCGGACGCCAACCATTACGCGAACACCTACATTAACGAAATCCCCCACCCCCTAGAGTTTCTATCCACAAATCTTATATTGTTAAGAAGTTTCCCTTTTGGAGTGAAACGGCAATCTGTGCCGCCAGGTAGGCATTATTCTTAAGCAATGCCAGGTTGGTTGCCATGCTTTTACCACCGGATAGATTTTTTACTTTTTCGAGCAGGTATGGTGTCACAGCAGGCCCTACAATGCCATTTTCTAATGCCTCATGTACTGCATCATTGATCAATGAATCTATCTCATTAGCGGGAATATCCGATCCTTCTGGCGGAGGTTGAACAACCAATACGGCGCTGGATATTCCCAAACCCCATTGTGATTTTGCGGTGGCAGCTATTTCGGAGGGAGAATCCATTCGACAATCCAATTTGATGCCGCTTGAACGAGAGTAAAAAGCTGGAAAATCATCCGTTTGATAACCTGCAACCAACACACCATTTGTTTCAAGCAATTCCATAGTAGCAGGAATATCAAGAATTGCCTTGGCGCCAGCACAAACAACGATCATGGGAGTGCGGCCTAATTCGAGCAGGTCTGCCGAGACGTCGAAGGGGGCGTTGCGGTGAACGCCACCGATTCCACCTGTGGCAAATACTTTAATGCCGGCAATGTTAGCTGCATTCATTGTCCCTGCCACGGTCGTTCCGCCTGAGAGTTTGTTTGCGATTGCATAGCCAAAATCGCGCCGGCTGATCTTGCGAGTATTCCGTAAATATGCCAGAGTTTCCAATTGTTCATCATCCAAACCTATGTGTACTTTTCCATTTAGCAATGCAATCGTCGCTGGCAATGCTCCCTGGTTTTTGATGATTTGCTGCATTTCAAGAGCAGTTTCAAAATTGACTGGCTGTGGCAAGCCGTGAGTGATCACGGCAGATTCCAGGGCAACAATCGGATGATTGTTCTTAATCGCATCTGCTACTGTTGGGAGGATGACAAAGGATTCTGGAAATTGTCGCATAATGGTTCCTTTTCAATGTCAATAATGGTAATATCAATATTTATTACATCATTATACATTCTCGCCAGGTAAAATTCTGTCGATTCAACGATCTGTACAAGAACATGCATTAGAATAGACAGGTATTCACTAATCATAGGAGTAGATTAATTTGATCAGAATTGAATTTCATTGCCACACCGAATTTTCTGCCGATAGCCTGGCAAGCATCGAAGGTCTTTACCAAGCTGCAAAAGTAAAGAAGCTGGACAGGATAGTCATCACAGACCACAACCGAATCGATGGCGCCTTGCTGGCTGTCGAAAGAGCGCCAGAACTATTTATCGCGGGCGAAGAAGTGATGACTTCTGAAGGAGAGTTACTGACTGCATTCGTCAAAGAAAAAATCCCGAAGGGATTGCCGCCGCAGGAAGCCATTGGCCGTCTTCGGGATCAAGGTGCGTTTATCAGTGTATCCCATCCATTTGACTATAACCGGCCAGGTTCCTGGGCGTTGGATGAATTGAAAAAGATCGCTCCACTGGTGGATGCGATCGAAGTGTTTAATTCAAGATGCATAAAGAAAACATTTAATGAACAGGCAGATAAATTTGCTAAGGACAACGAATTGTTGGGAACAGTTGGATCTGACGCACACTCAATTCACGAACTTGGGCGGTCTACTATCGAATTACCAGAATTCACGGATTCATTAACCCTGAAAAAGGCATTGGTGTCAGCCAGATATGAAACGAAGATCTCTCCATCCTGGGTGCATTTTTATAGCACCTGGGCGAAAATGAAGAAATGGTGAATTCAGGCTTGACGTATTGGGCGGTTTGGGTAGAATTAGACACATGGGGCGGTGGCGGAATTGGCAGACGCAGTGGACTTAAAATCCACCGACCGCGAGGTCTTGAGGGTTCAAGTCCCTCTCGCCCCACAACTCCCGGATAATTTCGGGAGTTTTCTTATCTCCTCAAAAAGATTGTATTATCATGCGACTTGTATTGACTTTTAATTCCAATCTTCTATAATATTATTACATTCAACCAAGTATTAGGTGACATTTATCTAAAACTTCAACGAAGACTTTGATCTGATCATCCAAATATGGTCGCTTATCTGACATGAGGTCAGAGAAGGATGGACAGGGAGTCAATTGCGAAACCGGTCAATTGTGATCGGTTTGTTTTTATTAACCGATCAAAACACCACATATTAGGAGGAGAGTAATGGGCGCTACTAGAAATACTATCATAAGTATGAGCAAGACAATTTTTGTTGTGGTATTTATTATCGGCTTATTTTTTCCGGGCGGGACAGCTGTTTTCGCAGACGATTTGCCGCCTTCAGTGGAAAATTCTGATGGCACAGTCGTTGAAACCCCAGTGTCTTCTTCCGCGACGGAAGTGCAAACTACGCCTGAAGAGTCTGTCATTGAAGAGGTAGTTGAAGCGGAAACTCCAGAGGATGTAATTACAGCCATCGTTGAGAGTGGGTCTGTGATTACTGATGAAACTGGGGTTGAGCTGCCCATGGCGTCGGCGGAAGTGGTTGAGATGATCGCAGGATCTGACCCATACATAACCCGGGGATCCGTGACCTTTAGATTCCTGGTGGATTGTTCAGCTTTTCCAAATTCTGCTACCCAGCAGTGTATTGAAACTCTACATCCGGTGCAAATGGCAGTAAATTTCGCTGTATCCGGCGAGACGGTTAATATCGAAGCTAATACTTATAACGAAACTGTACAAATCTCGACTGCGGTGGTATTGAATGGTGTCGGGGGCAACGCAATCCTGGATGCATTCATCCTGATGAGTGGAGAAGATGTAAGCGGCTCTACAAACGTTTTTGCACCACTGGTGTATGTCAACAATGGCGCCAGGATCAATGACGGCTTATTGCTGGCTGATGAAAACGGGACTGTTTATGTAGCAGCTGGAACATATAACGAGCAGATCAAGATCAAGAAATCTGTCAAATTAGTCGGCGCTGGCCAGGCTAGTACCCATATTCTATATACTGGAGCGTTGACAGACAGCGGCAGCTACGATGTGTCCAGCATTATTGAAGTTTCTGGGTTATTGACAAACGCAGAAATCTCCGGTTTTAACATTGCAGGTGGGGTTGGGGGGTTGACAGCTCCAACTGATCGAATAGCAGCGCTATATGTTTTCCAAGGGGCAACAGCCGATATTCATGATAATCGGATTTCATTGGGTGATACCGGAAGCAAAACTGGAGTGGGGGTTCAGGTAGGACGCAGCACTGCTGGTGGGGGAACTCACGGCCATGCAACTATTTGGAACAACCAGATTGTCAATTTTTCCACCCTGGGTGTGAGTGTTGAACATGATGCTGTTCAGGACTCTGGGGGGATAGATTTTGTAACCAGTTCATCTGCAAATATTCACCACAACTTGATCGATGGGGCTGGAATTACACCCTTTGGTAATCAAATTGGCATCCAGGTATTCACGGTTGCGGATGGATATTTTCCGAACAATGCGACAGCGATCATAAAAAATAATTTGATCCAAAACAATGCTTATGCAGGAATTTCTCTGATGAGAGCAAGAGATGTTGACATCACTGATAACGGATCACTAACAACTATATTGGAGTTTGTACGAATGCGAAAGTATCAGGTGGTGTTCACAATAATGCAATTCTAAATAACACAAACTTATGATTCCTACCTTTCGGGAACATTGGATACGGATATGTTTTCGAGTAATTATTGGGGTACAACGCCGTTGATGACGAATTTCATTACTGATACGACACAACCATGGTTATTGTCCGATCCAAATCCGACCGTCAGGAGTAGGCGGCAACGGTAATCTTTGGAACTGGTTTGGAATAGATTTTGATGGTGACGGAGTGGACAATGCTGTTGACAACTGTCCAACAGTACCAAATACCGATCAGGATATTTCTGCATGTGATGGCGACGTTGATGACGATTTAATTCTAAACTAACATCGACAACTGCCCTACTAACGTCCAACCATGATCAACTGGATTCGGATACTGATGGAATAGGCGATGCCTGTGAAGAGGATGGCGATAATGATGGCGTTGCTGATGAAAGTGATAACTGCCCGAATACTTATAATCCAGATCAACTAGATAGTGACCTGGATGGCACAGGAGATTCTTGTGATACTGATTTGGATGGAGATGGAATCTATAATGAAGTTGATAATTGCCTAACAATTCCAAACCCTGCCCAGGCAGACCTTGACGGAGACGAAGTTGGTGATGCCTGCGATATGGATATTGACGGTGACGAAATTTACAATGAACAAGATAACTGTCCTCTCGTACCCAATAACGACCAAATAGACTCTGACCAAGATGGACAGGGAGATGCATGCGATCAGGATAATGGGCAAGAAACAGAAAATGTTGATAAGGAAGGCTTTATACCTGTCACAGGTGGGAATCTCTTAAGTTGCAGCCAGCCGGAAGAATTAGAAATTGTTCTGCCAGATGGGACAAAGACTGATCGTTGCTTTCAATCAGATCCTCTGTGATTATGAAGCATCTTTGATCCAGGAAAAACTGGAGGTACTTCCACAAACCATACCTGATGGAATGAATCTGGTGAAAGGATTAACTTATATCCTGGCGAAAGAAGGAAAAGTATTTGATATCCTTCCAGCAGGAACCGAAGCGAGTGTCCGATTCTTTGTTGGAACAGGATCCAGTAATTACAGCATTTTGTTCTGGGATGTTGGTAGCGGAAAGTGGGAGGACCTGGGCGGTTCTTTGGCGGATGGTTATTTCTCTGTTGAGACAAACAAAACAGGAACCTTTGTTCTAGTTACAAAGTGATGGTATGTTTTAGAGGTCAGCGGCGGGTGGAGAACCATCCGCCGTATTCAATGGTATCAATACCAAGAAATCTAACTAAAAACTAATTACAAAATTACTATTGTAAATTGGTATAATTCTCGCTATAATAATTCATAGTCTCTTAATATTTTAATAAACGGAAATGCATCTGATCTGAAGGCAGAATTTGGTCGCTTCACCGGTTAAACGGTACTGCCATCAAGGAGCTAATAGCGAAACCGATCCAATTGGATCGGTTTTTCATTTGTGGTTCTAATATTCAATGTCATGAAAAAATGGGAGGGTAACAATGGAGCATAAATCATTCACAATGGGTAGAATAATTTTTATTCTTATTTTTGTTGTTGGGTTGCTTTCACCAGGAGGGATGAATGTTCTGGCAGATGATGGTGCCACTCCTGAAACACCAGCAGAAATTGAAGTTGTAAACGTGGAAACTCCGGCTCCTTCTGAAGCAGTGGATGGAGAGCATCTTGTTGTAGTTGAGGAAGGGGTGGTAGAGGCAGAATCAGCGGCGGAAGTGATCAGTGTTATCGCCGAATCGGGTTCGGTCATAACAGATGAAACTGGGGTTGAACTACCGATGGCTTCCGCTGAACTGGCGGAGGTAATTGCCTCTGCTGACCCTTATATTATTCGATCATCTCCGCATGGGGATATTACCTACCGTTTCTTATATGATTGTTCTGCGTTCACGAATTCTGCAACGGAAGAATGTGTCGAAACTCCGAATCCCGTTCAGATGGCAGTGAATTTTGCAGAACCGGGCGAGACCATCAACATTGAGGCAAATACCTACAATGAGACAGTGCAGGTTTCATCGCATGTAATTTTTAATGGGATTGGCGGCAATGCGATCCTGGACGCGTTTATTCTGATGGCTGGAGAAGATGTCACTGGATCCTTGAATGTTTTCGCCCCCCTGATTTATGTAAATAATGGCGCCAGGATCAATGATGGATTGTTATTGGCACAAGAAGATGGCACTGTTTATGTCGCTGCAGGTACATATAACGAACAGATCAAAATCAAGAAATCCGTGAAACTTGTGGGCGAAGGCAAAAATTCCACCAATGTTTTATACTCCGGAAACTTGGAGACCAGCGGAAGTTATGATCTCTCCAGTATTATCAGTGTATCCGGTGAAAATACAAATGCTGAAATCTCCGGCTTCAATATCGAGGGATCAGGTGTTTCAGCCTCAACAGATCAGAATAGCTGCATTGTATATCTATGACGGCGCAAATGCTGACATTCATGACAATCGAATATCCATTGGCGCTACCGCTGGTAAGACAGGAGTGGGTGTGCAGGTTGGACGGAGCGCTTCTCCTAATTCAGGTACTTACGGGACAGCGACGATCTGGAACAACGAGATCGTAAATTTTGCAACCTACGGAGTCGCTGTTGAACATGATACATTCGTAAATGGATTGACTGCCTCAGAATGGACTGTAGGCTCTTACGCAGAGATACATCATAATGTTATTGATGGCTCTGGCGTGCCGGCTGTCGGTCAGCAGGCTGGAATCCACGTTTATCAATGAATCGGATGGCTGGTTCTATAACAATGCCGGCGCAAATATTCATAATAACTTGATCACCGGGAATGGATATGCTGGAATTTTGCTGGAAAACGCGCGAGATGTTGCTGGCAACAGAATAACCTGATCACCGGAAACACGAATGGAGTGGTTACAGCTACCAGAGTGAGTGGTGGTTTTCACAATAATGACGTTTATAACAACACGAATTTCAATGCGATTCTGAATGGCACCCTGGAAAGTGGAATGTTCAGTGATAATTGGTGGGGCGCAAATCCGGCCTGGGTACCAGAAGTACCAGGCGTAAATTACCACAGAGATTGTTATTTCTCAATTTTTGGTTTTTGCATCTTCTGGGGGCCATATTACTGGGAAGTTCCCCCTGTTCCCGGATATTGGGATTACACTGCTGGAAAAATCAGCGGCAATCTGAATAATACCTTCAATTGGTTGAACTGCTCCGGTCAATCCATCAGTCGGGGTTGGAACTCTCACGGACCAATTTGTATGGTACGCGGATGATATGGATGGCGATGGGTTTTTGAATGACATTGACAACTGCCCGACAAATTACAATCCGGATCAGGACCCCGCGGTGTGTAATGGTGATATTGATGGTGATTTGATCCTGAACAATATTGACAACTGTCCCGCCCTACCCAATCACAATCAACTGGATACAGATAATGATGGTATCGGTGATGCTTGTGATAACTGTTCCATAAATTCGAATCCAGATCAAACGGATAGCGATGGCGATGGCGTGGGTGATGCATGTGATAATTGTTCTGCAACATCGAATGCCGATCAGGCAGATCAGGATGGGGATGGTGTGGGTGACGTGTGTGATAATTGCGCTGCAACTGCAAATCCGGATCAGAGTGATGTGGATGGCGATGGTTTTGGAGATACCTGTGACAATTGTGCAATAAATTCCAATGCCGATCAGGCTGATGGTGATGGTGACGGCGTGGGTGACGTGTGTGATAATTGCGCTGCAACTGCAAATCCGGATCAGAGTGATGTTGATGGCGATGGTTTTGGAGATACCTGTGACAATTGCGCAATAAATTCCAATGCCGATCAGGCTGATGGTGATGGTGACGGCGTGGGTGACGTGTGTGATAATTGCGCTGCAACTGCAAATCCGGATCAGAGTGATGTTGATGGGGATGGTTTTGGAGATACCTGTGACAATTGCGCAATAAATTCCAATGCCGATCAGGCTGATAGTGATGGTGACGGCGTGGGAGATGCCTGTGACAATTGCGCAGTCAAACCCAATGCCGATCAGGCAGATGTTGATGGTGACGGCGTAGGTGATGTGTGTGATAACTGTGTTTCAACATTTAATACGAGCCAGGCAGATAAAGATGGCGACGGTATTGGGAATAAATGTGATGCTGACTTTGAGGATTCACAGGAAGGTATTCCTGTAACCGGAGCAAATCTTCTCAGTTGCAGTATAGCAGAAGAGCTGACCGTGACATTGCCAGATGGAACCCGGTTGATAGTTGCTTTCAATAAGATACTATGTGATTATGAGGCGATGTTGACTGCGGAAGAAATTGATGCGTTACCAATAGCAGTTCCTGTCGGGAATACGGTTGCAAAAGCTCTCACCTACACGCTCATAAAGGAAGGAATGGTTTTCCAGGTGCTGCCAGAATCAGCTGAGGCAAATGTACGTTTCTACGTTGACTCTGAAACCGAAAATTATAGTATTCTGTTCTGGGATGTTGTAGCCGGAAAATGGGAAGACCTGGGAGGCGCCCTGGCAGACGGTTTCTTCTCTGTTGGAACCAACAAAATAGGTACTTTTGTCCTGGTTGTAAAATAAATAACAAAATTTCTGAATGCGGCGGGTGGCTCTCCATCCGCCGTCTTTTTATTCAATTATTACAAATATATTAACAAACTAAAAACTAACGAATCGCTATTGACAAGCTAAAATTGAAGTGCTATTATGATAGAAATAAATAACATTGAAAGCGATGAACTGCGGGTATCATTTGGTCGCTTTATCGGGTTCGCCCGATAATACCAGCAGGGAGCCAGTAGCGAAACCGGTCAATAAGGCCGGTTTTTTTAATGGCTCATGGAGAAGAAGATGAAAAATAGCAAAACTTTGATCGGACAAATTGTAAAGACTTCAATACTTGTCGCTATACTGGTAGGTTTGTTCCTACCGGCTCGAATGAGTGTTCTGGCAGATGATCAAACGACTACCCCGGAAGTGGAAACCCAACCAACTTCTGAATCTCCTTCCACTCCAGAGGTGACACCAGACCAAACAGAAGAGAATAATATAGAAGAAATTTCTCCTGCCGAAGTAATGGGTAATCTGCCAGAAGAGACGGATTTGATTTTGTTGGGAGAGAATGGTGAAGTTCTTCCGCTTGCTTCTGAAGATGCGGTCTTAGTGATGGTGCAGGGTGATCCTATGTACTGCCCGGTCGGCGTACCTTTCAATGACCCATCATGCGTGCACACCCTATCTATAAATGAAGCATTGCAGGTCGCCAGAGATTTTGGAACAGATGCTTCCGGTACGATCTATGTCGAACACAACTATATTGACAATAACGAAATTGTTTTCGATGAAAATTATTTCACAAATGATACAGATTTAACCGTAAACCTATCGGTTCTGGGTGGAATAGACTTTACGACTGGACAGGTGATTGGTAATTCAGTTTTGAACAATGGTTTGCGCATCAACAATTTTTCCAATCCCAGCGGTGCATACCACGGCGGACTCTATCTTCAGAATTTCATCATCAATGAAACTGGGAACCAGAATGCAGTGACGATCGATAACTCTGATCGCGTGACATTCAACAATGTCCAGGTGAATGAATCGGGCGATGGTGATGCCATTGCTGTTCAAAATGGATCGGATTTCTTTGTGCTGGCAGACAGCACGGTTTCTGAGTCCGGTGCTGGAAGTGCAGTGAACATCACTAACTCAAATCGGCCGAACATCCGCAGGAATGTGATCACCCAAACCGGGACAGGCAATGTGCTTAGGTTGATGGATGTAAATTATCCAACCATTCGTGGATCGATCATCTCTTCATCCAACAGCAGTGATGCTGCGATTTACATGCAAAATGGCGGCAATCTAAATTTGCGAAACAACCAAATAGATTTTACCGATCCAACTGGTAACGGCACGATGATTTACCTCATTGATACAGACGGATCCAACCAAATCACCTCGAAATATTCTTCAACAATTTGGCACACTTTCAAGCGGCACTTACTTTGATGGGTTGGATATCAACGGAGATGAAATAACAGAATTATTGGTTACGGATAATGTTTTCTACGGAGCAGGATTGGATTATTCTTATCAAAGCGATGCTGTAGCCATTCTTCGTGATGTAAATGGGAATATACCAACTACTGCCGATATTCAATTCCACAATAATTCGTTTATCAATTGGTATCAGGGATTTTTCCATAACCAGGTAACCGGTTTGACTGTTGACGCAACCGGAAATTATTTTGGCTTGGATAATTATGGTGATATTTACAGCCACGTCCTAGATATCCACAATTACGGTTGGGCTGGTTATGGAACTGTCAACATCGGATCGCATATGATTTCAACTGATGATCCCGATGGAGATGGCATTCCGATGTCTTCAGATAATTGCCCATTCAACGCAAACACCAATCAGCGGGATGGTGATAACGATGGGATAGGGAACGCATGCGACCTGGACAACGATGGCGATATTGTTTTAGATGTTGTCGATAATTGCCCCGCTGCTTCGAACGCAGATCAGACAGACAATGATCATGATGGCGTTGGTAATGCCTGCGATAGCACACCCAACGACATGGATCAAGACGGAATAGATAATCCTCCTACGGGAAGCGATAACTGTCCATTAGTCGCGAACACAGACCAAGCGGACCGCGACAATGATGGTATTGGTGATGCTTGTGACAATGACAATGACAACGATGGCGTTTTGGATCAAACTGATAACTGTTGGTTAGTGGCAAATGCTGATCAGGCAGACCGCGATAACGATGGTATTGGTGATGCTTGTGACAATGACAATGATAACGATGGCTTCTTGGATCCGGCAGATAACTGCTGGCTGGTTGCAAATGCTGACCAGGCGGACCGCGATAACGATGGTATCGGTGATGCTTGTGACAATGACAATGATAACGATGGTGTTGTAGATCAGGCTGATAACTGCTGGTTAGCTGCAAATGCTGACCAGGCAGATAACGATGGTGACGGAATCGGTAACGTTTGCGATAGCACGCCTAACGATATGGATCAGGACGATATTGACAATCCGCCAACCGGAACTGATAACTGCCCGCTGGTTCCAAATACTGACCAGTTAGATACAGATCGAGATGGTATCGGTAATGTTTGTGACAACACACCTAATGGAAATGATCCTGAAGACATTATTCCGGGTGGAACGATCCCGGTCACTGGTGGAGGCACTTACGCATTGCGCTGCGATACGATCACAACATTGCTATTGGCCGACGGGACTAAGATCACATTCGATGGGATCCTATGCGGGTACGAAGCTTTGGTGGTTATCGAAGATCAAGAATCACTCTCAGCCTTATTACTGGCGAACCAGAATCTGCTTGATGGTCTAACCATCCAAATAACCCAAAATGGCTTGCCTGTCACAGAGCTGCCTGATGGAATAACTATGACCATAAGCTTTAAATTTGATGCGACGGACAATACGAGCTGCTGGTATTGGGGAGTAGCTGAGAATAATGGTGTTGGCGGCTGGAAACTGTTATCCGGCTTACAGGTTGTAGATTATTACATGGTGACCAGTACTCTCCCGGGCACTTTTGTATTGACCGCAAAGTAAGATTGTGAAAATAGTATTTTCTTAGAAAGATAATAGAAATAACTAAGGTATTCCTGGAGAAGAACTATGACGCTACCGGACAGCAATTTTCAAGCCTCACCAAAGGGGATCGACCTTGATCTGGTGAAAGATGCCGATAAACGATTAACCGCATTGATCGTGGACGATGAACCAGAGACAATACGCATGATGAAATATGTCCTTATGGATGCCGGGATGGATGTCATCGGGGCAACCAGTGGATTGGATGCGATCGACAAGTGTCCTCATGCCCAACCAGATGTGATACTGCTAGACTTGATGATGCCAGAAATGGATGGATATGAGACCTTTCGGTTTTTGAGGAATATCACCAATGCACCTGTACTAATCGTTTCCGCAAGAAGTCAAAAGGATGACATTGTCGAGGGATTGAAATTTGGCGCGGATGACTACCTGACGAAACCATTTTACCCGGCTGAATTAGTGGCACGGATCAACAGCGTGGTCAAACGATCCCGCTTTGTCGCGCCGATCACCGTTTACACATTTCCGCATTTACAATTGTCTGTCGATCTTGATTCAAGAGAGGTTAAGCTGAGAGGGGAATCCTTTCTGTTACCGAGGGTGGAGTTTGAAGTTCTTTCAGTACTGGCAAAGTTTGCTCCAAAATTGGTGACCAAGGAAGTGATTGCTCACGAAGTTTGGGGAGAAGATAGTGACAAAATTCAAAAACGGATCAAATATTTCGTCCATATTCTAAGGAAAAAATTAGAGTTGGACCCACGTGCACCAAGGATCATCATCAGCCGGGAGGGGTTGGGTTACCGATTGGCGTCAGATGATTCCTTACCAGTAAATACTAAGAGGTTCAACAAAAGAAAGAAACTGGTCACAGAAAAAAGCCAATAATTTTCTTTTCGAAATCATTACATAATTATCCACTGGGATACTACGCTGAATGGCAGTGTTCGTGGATGGGTTGAAATGACAGGCAGTATCACTGGCGATGGTTTTGTTTCCGTGATGACCGACCTGACAGGTATTTTCATCCTCACAACCGAATAATGTAACTCAGTAATTCGAGTTTCTACAAGGGGAATGTGCACCATACACATTCCCCTTGTATGCTGCATCTGGCTATGATAAACTATTTTTCAAGCAACTCATCCCGAGAGGCGGAGGGAACGGCCCGATGAAACCTCGGCAACCATAATTGGTGCCAAATCCGGCAGGATAGTATCCTGGAAGATGAGACGCACTGACCGATGTCAATGCCTCTCAAATATGTAGAGGTTTTTTTATTACCTGGAGGCATTTTGAAGGAACTAGAATATACCAATCGAAAGTTTCTTGACCTGATATCCCAAAAAGTTGTGGTCTTTGATGGCGCCATGGGCACCAGCCTGCAGGAGATGAATTTGACTGCCGAAGAATTCGGTGGCGAAAAGCTGGCAGGGTGTAATGATTTTCTTGTGATCAGTTATCCATCTGCAGTGGAGGCTGTGCATCGATCATTCCTTGAGGCAGGCGTTGATGTGATTGAAACCTGCACTTTCCGTTCAAATCGATTAACTCTGGGTGAATACGGCCTTGGCGACAGGGTGAATGAAATAAATCTCGCAGCGGCAAAACTGGCTAAAAAAGTCGCAGATGAATTCAATCAACCTGGGCACCCACGCCTGGTAGCCGGGTCTATCGGCCCAAGCGGTAAGCTGCCCTCGATCGATGACCCGCAATTATCTGATATTTCCTTCGACCAATTGGCTGATCTGTTCAAAGAACAAGCCATCGGGTTGATCCAGGGTGGTGTGGATCTGTTGGTCATAGAAACCTCTCAGGATATCCTCGAAGTGAAAGCTACAATACTTGGCATCGAACAGGCGTTTGAAGAGACAGGCATAACCATACCCATCCAGGCACAGGTTACGCTTGATACAACTGGCAGGATGCTATTGGGTACGGATATTAATGCGGTTCAAACCATTTTGGAAGGGCTGCCCATTAATGTTATTGGACTGAACTGTTCAACAGGTCCTGATTATATGCGCGAGCCGATGAAGACGTTGGATGAGAATTCATCGCTGCCCATTTCCTGCATCCCCAACGCCGGCTTGCCATTAAATGTAGATGGCCAGGCTGTTTATCCTTTACAACCAGAACCGTTCTCTGATGCTCTATACGAGTTTGCAGAGAAGTATCACGTTAATGTGGTAGGTGGCTGTTGCGGGACGACCCCAGAACACATGCGTTTATTGGTGGATAAAGTTTCAAAAATATCCGTTTCACCCCGGACTAACAAAGTACAAGCTTGCCTGGCTTCTGCAGTGTCGGCCGTACAAACCAGACAGGAACCTGCACCATTCTTGATCGGTGAGCGGTTAAATTCCCAGGGCAGCGCCAAATTCAAGAAATTATTATTGGATGAAGATTATGATGGTATGCTAACCATTGCTCGTTCACAGGTTGCCAATGGGGCGCATGGATTGGATATCTGTGTTGCTTTGACTGAACGTGCAGACGAAAAAGAAACCATGGTCAAGGTGTTGAAAAAGGTTTCGGCTGCGGTTAAAACTCCGTTTATCATTGATACAACAGAATTAGACGTGATGGAAGCCGCGCTCAAAACAGCTCCAGGGAAGTGCCTGATCAATTCGACCAACCTTGAAGCTGGCCGTGCCAAAGCGGAAAAAGTGTTTGGGCTCGCCAAAAAATTCAACGCAGCAGTTTTGGCATTAACCATAGATGAAAAAGGCATGGCAAAAACAGCAGAGCGAAAACTAGAGATTTCTCGCAAGTTATCCGACATGGCTGTCGGTGAATTTGGCATTAAACCCGGCGATCTGATCATAGACGCGTTAACTTTCACTCTTGCCACTGGAGATGCGGAATTTATTGATTCAGCTCAGGCAACATTGGAAGGAATCAAGATTATCAAAGAAAACTTACCGGGTGTATTAACTTCTCTGGGGGTGAGCAATGTTTCCTTTGGGTTATCTCCCAATAGCCGGGGCGTTCTAAATAGCGTGATGCTCTATCATGCTGTCCAAGCTGGCCTGGATATGGCGATCGTTAATCCCGCGCAGATCATACCGTACGCGGATATTCCGGCATTGGAAATCGAGTTATGTGAAGATCTGATCTTCAACCGTCGTACGGATGCGCTTGCGCGTTTGATAGAACACTTCTCGACAGAAGGAGCTTCTTCTGGAAACCGCATGGCAGTTGCCGACCCAATGGAAAACATGACTCCAGGTGAAAGGCTGCATTGGAAGATACTACATCGGGTTAAAGATGATGTGGAAGCTGATATTGATGAGATCCTAGATCCATTTGCAGCCGATAACAAATCACAGCAGGCTGTTGAGATCTTGAATAATGTCCTTCTGCCTGCGATGAAAGAAGTTGGAGACAAATTTGGCTCAGGCGAATTGATCCTGCCGTTCGTATTACAATCCGCGGAGGTAATGAAGAAGACCGTCAGCCACCTGGAGCAATACCTGGAAAAGAAGGAAGGAACCAGTAAGGGATTGATCGTGATTGCCACTGTGTACGGGGATGTGCATGATATTGGGAAGAATTTGGTCAAGACAATCCTTTCGAATAATGGCTATGAGGTCATCGATCTGGGCAAACAAGTGCCAGCTGAAACAATCATCTCGAAAGCGATCGAAGTGAAAGCTGACGCAATCGGGTTGAGCGCCTTATTGGTAAGTACCAGCAAGCAGATGCCTCTTATCGTTAATGAACTTGATCGAAGGAAGATGAGCATACCAGTGCTCATTGGAGGGGCGGCGATCAACGATAGGTTTGGCCGTCGAATCCTGCTGGCTGAAAGTGGGAAGTACTATAAAGGCGGTGTGTTCTACTGCAAAGATGCATTTGAAGGCTTGCACACTTTGGATCGGATAGTTGATCCATCTGCTCAATGTGCCTTGTATGAGGAACTGCATAAAAACGCGGATTACGAGTTGGGTAAATTGGCTGGGTCTATGGTCAAAGAGGTTTCTACGCAAGTCCATCCGCGCGTTCCGGACGCTGAAAATATTCCCACACCACCGGATTGGAACGTACATCTGGCAAATAAACTGCCGCTATCAGAAGTATTTACACGGATCGGCAAAAATGAGCTCTTTCGTTTGTCATGGGGTGCGAAAAACCTTCATGGCGGAGAGTGGGAGAAGACAAAGTTAGAATTTGAAGATCGACTGAAGAGTATGCAGGGCGAGGCAATCCGGGAGGGATGGTTAAAACCGCAGGCTGTTTATGGCTATTTTCCAGCGCAGGCAGAAGGTGATGACTTGCTCGTTTATGACCCTGCCTCTTTGGCGCTTGAAAAACCGGTGATTAGGGAAAGGTTTACATTCCCACGTCAAATAGGTGGAGATGGCCTTTGCCTGGCGGATTACTTTGCTCCTGTTGAATCCGGGAAAATGGATGTGGTTGTGTTCCAGGTGGTCACAATCGGGTCGGAAGCCAGCAGTCGTTTTGACAGGTACCAGGCAGAATCTAACTATTCCGAGGCATATTTCACACATGGGCTGGGAGTCCAGACCGCTGAAGCCACGGCTGAATTTATGCACCAATTTATCCTGAGCGAATTGAATTTACATAAAGGGCAGGGAAAGCGGTACTCATGGGGTTATCCGGCCATACCGGAGTTGTCGGATCATGAAAAAGTATTCCGATTATTGGACGTGGAAAAACAATTGAATATGACACTCACCCCAGCCTATCAACTGGTCCCGGAACAATCCACGGCAGCAATCATTCTCCACCACCCGGCCGCCAGATACTTTAATGTAGGTGAGTCGCGCATCGATCAACTCACCAGAGCTTAAGGGTAATTAATGGAAAAAGAAAACCACATTCTGGATGAGATAAAAAATGGGAAATCATTGCTAGCCGATGGAGCTATGGGAACAGTCTTACATTCCAAGGGCATCGATTTTGAGCAATGTTTTGATGAACTGAACTTGATCAATCCCGCAATTGTGGCAGAAATCCATCGGGATTACATCAACTCCGGTTCACAAATCATCCAAACCAATACATTTGGCGCCAATCGCTTCAAATTATCCCGTCATGGATTACAAGATAAAGTTGGAGAGATCAACAAGTCTGGTGTCGAGCTTGCCAGGAGGGTTGTACTTGCCTCATTTAAAAGTGTTTATGTCTCAGGCGATGTTGGTCCATTAGGTGTACGGATCGCCCCATTTGGCAGAGTAAGCCCTGAACAGGCAAGGGAGGCATTTGAAGAGCAAATAAAAGCATTGGTTGCAAGTGGCTTGGATTTGATCACCATCGAAACCTTTACCGACCTGTATGAAATACGAGAAGCAGTTATGGCAGCAAAGAATATCGCCAAAGATATTCCCGTCCTGGCATCGATGACATATACCAGGGATGATCTGACCCTTCTTGGAGATTCTCCTGAAAAGGTCGCGGATAAAATGAATGAATTCGGTGCGGATATCATCGGGGTAAACTGTTCTGGCGGACCAGCCCAAATTCTTCGAATCCTTAAACGCTTACAACGAGCAGTTCCTGATGGATTATTTTCAGTCAAGCCGAATGCAGGCTGGCCGGAGCAGGTTGCAGGCCGTATCATGTATCCCGCTGCACCTGAGTATTTTGGAGATTACGCGAGGACATTTAGGCAGGCTGGGGCAAGTATCATCGGGGGTTGCTGCGGCACGACGTCAGAGCACATCTCATTTATGCGCAAAGCGCTGGATGAAATGCCAACCATAGTTGAGCGGCAGGTTTCCTTTCAATCAGTAAAATCAACAGAAGAAAGCTATACTCCACAGGAATCACCGAGTCGGTTTTCACAAAAAATTTCAGAAGGAAAGTTCGTCACTGCTGTTGAGATGGATCCGCCAAGAGGATTATCCACTCACAAACTTTTGGCCGGTGCAAGCCTGCTGACAGAAGCCGGAGTGGATGTGATCAACGTTGCCGATAGCCCGATGGCACGCATGAGAATGAGTCCATGGGCGGTGTGCAGTTTGATCCAAAAGAGTACTACTAGTGAGACGGTCTTACATTTCCCCACACGCGGCAGAAATATGCTGAGAGTACAGGGAGATCTGCTGGCAGCTCATGCTCTCGGAATTCGCCATGTATTTATTGTGATGGGCGATCCCACTTCGATTGGAGATTACCCAGAAGCGATGGATAATTACGACCTGGTGCCATCCGGGTTGATCAAATTGATCAAACAGGGGTTCAATACCGGCGTGGACCATTCAGGTTCAGAAATAGGTCAGCCAACATCATTTGTTGTTGGATGCGCCTTGAATTTGACGGCAGGAAATATTGAGACGGAAATCAAAAATTTGCAGCGAAAGTTGAACGCAGGAGCGGATTTTATTCTTACCCAACCGGTATTTGATCCAGCAGTGGCTAAGAAATTTTTGGATCAATATAATAATTTATTTGGCAAATTATCCGTGCCCTTACTGATGGGTGTTCTTCCGTTGAATAATCCACGTCATGCTGCTTTTCTTCATAATGAAGTACCCGGTATCATCATACCGGATGAAACGATGGCTAGAATGAACCAATCCCAAGCGCCGACTGATCAGCTAGGTGTTCAGCTTACAATAGAAATTATTGAGGAGATGAGGCCACAGATTCAAGGCGTATATATCATGCCTGCATTTAGCCGGTATGATTTGGCGGCTGAAATCGTTGAAGCCGTAAATAGAGAAGGAAACTCTGGAAGAAAAATTCAATAGAACTAGCAAGCCTATGTTTTAAACGGTATATAATATCTGAAGGAGAAAAAATGCTGCTGGTCATTGACATAGGCAATACTAACCTTACGATCGGTCTTTACAACGGAGAAAAGTTTGGCGCTCACTGGCGGCTTGGAACAGATCACCGAAGAATGCCGGATGAATATGGATTGCAGATACTGGGTCTGTTGGAACATGCCGGGCGCAATCCAGCAGATCTTGAAGGCGTTTGTCTATCATCTGTTGTTCCCCAACTGACTTCCAGGTTGGTGGAAGCCTGCAACAAGTATTTAAAGCAAGATCCACTTGTGGTAGGGCCAGAACTACATACTGGCGTGATCATAAAATATCACAGCCCGGCAGCAGTCGGACCGGATCGTATCGCAGACGCAGCAGCAACAGTAAAGCTCTACGGCTCTCCTTCCATAGTGGTGGATTTTGGCACGGCGACAACGTTCAACGCAATCAATGCTGACAGGGAATACCTTGGAGGCGCCATAGCGCCGGGCGTATTAACAGCTGCAGACGCATTGACAGAACATACCAGCCGCCTGCCAAAGATCGACGTGACCAGGCCTCCATCCGTGATAGGAATGAATACAGTGCACGCGATGCAATCCGGTTTGTATTTTGGTTATGTTGCCCTGGTGGAAGGCATGCTTGCAAGGATGAAGATTGAATTAGGCGGTCAGGTGAAAACGATAGCAACAGGCGGTTTGGCAGAACTAATAGCACAGGAAACTAACGTTTTTGATGTGATTTCACCCTGGTTAACTTTGGAAGGGTTACATATTCTTTGGGAACTAAACAGGTAAAAAAAATGAGTATTAACATTTTTCAAGGAAAATCAATTTTATTAGGCGTTACAGGTTCTATTGCAGCATATAAAGCCGTCGAACTGGCATCCAGACTTGCGCAGGATGGCGCACTGGTTGATGTAGTATTGACACCTTCTGCCGAAAAGTTTGTCAAACCATTATCTTTCCAATCAGTAACCGGTCGAAAAGCCTATACAGAAGCTGACTTATGGGGAGGCGAAGGACATGTGACCCATATCGGATTGGGTCATTCAGCAGACCTGATCCTTATAGCGCCAGCTAGCGCAAATACAATTGCCAGATTGGCGCATGGAATGGCGGATAATCTATTATGTGTCACTGCCCTGGCTGCAAAATGCCCAATGATCATTGCTCCAGCGATGGACGCTGGTATGTTCAGTCACCCAGCCACTCAGGCAAACGTGGACTATTCTTAAACAACGAGGTGTAACATTCACAGGTCCTGCGGCAGGACACCTGGCATCTGGTTTGGTTGGTGTGGGCAGGTTTGAGGAGACAGCGACAATTATTGGCGCATCGCGCCATAGGCTGGGGCTTGATGGAGACCTGGCTGGTAAAAAAATTGTTGTAACAGCCGGTGGCACACAAGAGGCGATCGACCCGGTTAGGTTGATCACAAACCGTTCCAGTGGAAAACAGGGATACGCTATTGCACAGGCAGCAATTGATCATGGTGCTGATGTATCTTTGGTTTCAGCAAATTGCAATAATCCTATTCCTTTTGGATGCAAGGTTGTTGAGGTTAGTTCAGCCGCCGGGATGCTGGGCGCAGTATGCAGTGAAATCGATGATGCAGATTGCTTGATCATGGCGGCTGCGGTGGCTGATTTTAAGCCGATCAATACTGCTTCAGAAAAAATTAAGAAAGATACCGGCCTCAGTTCTATCGAACTTGAACCGACAATTGATATCCTTAAAGAGGTGTCGCACAGACGCAAATCGCTGCCAAAGTTAAAATGTGTGGTGGGATTTGCAGCAGAAAGCGATGATCTTCTTCAGAATGCACGATCAAAGCTTAATAAGAAAAAGCTTGATATGATCGTTGCAAATGATATTAGCGCCAGCGATGCAGGCTTTGGCGTGGATACCAACCGGGTTATACTGATCGAGCCGAATGGCAAAGCAGAATCAATGCCATTAATGACTAAAAGGGAAGTCGCAGAAGCAATCCTGGAGAAAGTGACACAGATGCTAACTTAAGCGTCAGGGGATCATCAATGAAGATACTTGTAATGTCTGATATTCATGGCAACATCAACGCCCTTGAAGCAGTCCTTGAAGATGTCGGGAAAGTGGATAAAGTGTGGTGTTTGGGAGACCTGGTAGGTTATGGCCCGGATCCGAATGATTGTATCAAGCGGATTCGATCTTTGAAAAATTGCATTTGCCTGATGGGTAACCATGATTCTGCTGTGTTGGGCAACATGGATATGGAAGCATTCAACAGAGACGCCAGGTTATCTGTGGAATGGAACCAAAAATCGATCACTGCAGATAACATGAAGTTCTTAAAGAGTTTGCCTGAGAAGCATGTTGATGACGATGTTACGCTTGCACATGGCAGTCCACGCAACCCGGTCTGGGAGTATATTCTGGATTGGCAGGTAGCGATGACTAATTTTGATCACTTCGATACAAGTTTTTGCTTTGTCGGGCATACACACATTCCAGTCATCTTTCAGATGTTGGAAGAGGAGTTGGGTTCGCAATTGCAAATTCTTTCACCAATGGGCCCTATTGAATTATCTGGCAAAGCCATTGTCAACCCTGGATCCGTGGGACAGCCGCGAGACCGCGACCCGAGGGCTTCATTTGCATTGTATGATACTGAATCAAAGATTTGGGAGCCCCGTCGAGTGGCATATAACCTGACTGAGATACAGGAACGCATCACAAGTTTTGGCTTGCCGGAAAGAAACGCTATTCGACTGGCAGATGGGTGGTAATGGAACAAATAGATCAGTTAAACGTCTTATGATCATAATAATCTAATTATGGAGGAAAAGATGAAGACAAAAGCATTAATTCTGGTTGTACTATCTATTCTGTTATTGTCATCCTGTGCACCAGCCGAGCCCGGGCTGTGATATCCAATGAAAAAATGATGGATAGCGCGCCAGCAGCACCAATGGAAATGCCAGCCTATGAAGAATATGCAGCCGAAGCACCTTCCTCAGGAAATGCATATACGCAAAGCAGCGCTGTTGGTGGAGCTGCGGTTGACAAACTCGTCATTAAAAATGGGACCATCTCAATTATTGTGGTTGACCCATCCATTAGCATGGATAAAATTGCTAAAATGGCTGATGAGATGGGTGGATGGGTTGTATCATCCAACTTGTATAAAATCCAGACCGGTGAAGGTGTGGAGATACCACAAGCAAACATTAATATCCGCGTACCCGCTGATAAACTTAACGAGGCTTTAACCAAAATCAAAGCAGAAGTTGAAAACCTTGAGACCGATGTAAGGTCGGAAAATGTCAGTGGACAGGACGTGACCTCTGAATATACGGATTTGACATCGAGAAGGAACAACCTGGAAAGCGCTGAAGCACAACTCCAGGAGATCATGGCATCGGCCAACAAGACCGAAGATGTGTTGAATGTATTCAATCAGTTGACCCAGATTCGCGGCGAGATCGAAGTGATCAAAGGTCAGATGAAGTATTATGAAGAATCATCTTCTTTCTCATCCATCAATGTGGAGATTATCTCGCAGGAATCCATTAAACCGATCACTGTTGCCGGCTGGCAACCTCAAGGCGTTGCCCGGGATGCAGTCCAGGCATTGATCAATACCTTCAAAGTGGTTGTGAATATTCTCATTTACTTTGTGATCCTGGTAATCCCGATCTTATTGATCTTGTATGCATTTGTCAGAATACTCATCTGGTTGTTCAAACTGGTTTTCTTACGAAAAAAAGCCAAGAAACCAGTGACAGAAGAAAACCCAACACAAACCAGCAAGTAAGATAACAAATTTCAAAATAAACCGGACGAGAACGCAGTCCGGTTTTTTTCTTAATACTCATTTTGGTCAGAAGCCTATGCTCGGCCTAGATAATCAAAAAAATTAGTAGTTGATGGTAATTTTCGCGTTTTGGTTAAACTCCAAAGGAATTCTGAATAGCTGATCGCAGCTTGTTAAACTGATTGTGTTACCGTTTTTAACAGCGAATTGGATTTCGTTGCATGGAAAATACATATAGACTTCACCATTGGCATTTCTTGGGAGGTGAAAGTGAACCTGAACTTTTTTACCGTCATCCAGCCACTCTTTCACTTCCATCCCCTGCGAAATATGTAAGCTGCAGCCAATATACATAGGATGTTCAGGTCGGTTTTTCCTTATAGCGGCTATCCATGTAGCGTGGGGTGAGAGTAATCCAACGGTGAATTTTGCATCATGATTTCGGGATACCTTTTTGTCCCAGAATGAGCTAACCAACCAATCTGATTGAGAATCCAGGTTGAAGCTTTCTGGACCAATTACTGGCTGGTGTGGATGATCAGACCAATTGGTGTAGCTTATTAGATGCCACGCTCCGGTCGGGCCATCCATATCGATACGGAGCCTGGTGGGTGTGAGTTGTTCGTGCCAATCGAGAACCATCGGGGTTTTACCTATTACAGGAATAAGAGATTGGATGATCTTCAATCTCTCGGAAGGAATCTGAGAAAGGTCATCTGAGAGTAACACCAACCCTCCTGATAATGCAGTAAGGCTGGCCTGGGTTTGAATTTCTGCCTCGGTCAGGTTTGTAGTTGTGCGAATAAGCAGACAATCCGGGTCGTTCATCCACCAGCGGTTATGAAACCAGGCACGGGTCAACGTATTTTGCATGGCATTTTCAACCGAAGGGATGTTTGGCTCGCCCGGGAATAATAATTCGACCCCTTTGTACTTTGGTTTCCAGTCTGATGCTACATCTGCTCCAATTCTCATGGCATCCACATGTCCGATCATTGCACCTATCGGGGCTCCGCAGCCGAGAATATAGGTGCCAGGTCCGGCAGCCTCACGCACCAGGCGCATGGCGCTGTCATAGATCTGGGCGCGCGTGAGAGTTTGATCGTAATGTTTTCCTGGAACTGCGGCTGCATACAGAAAATCAAGCTTAAGGTATGGAAAACCCCATTTGTTGACTGCAGTGTCGATTACTTTGTGTACATAATCGCGTCCAGCCGGGTGGGACATATCCAAAGATGTCGTGAATTTGTTCCAATTCCAGCCTGAATTTACAAACTTACCCTTATCCTTTTTTAAGATCATCTCAGGATGGTCCTTGTAGATCAAAGATGAGGGATGCACGATAAAAGGCGCCAGCCAAATACCCGGTGTGTATCCTTCTAACTTGATCAATTTGGTTATAGGTTCCAGTCCGTTCGAAAACTCAGGTTTGAAATTTAACCAATCGCCAACAGATTGTTCGAATCCATCATCGATCTGGATCAGATCAAAGGGAATGTCATCCCTCAACTCGGATATCAGTTTGATGTTTGATATTAAATTTTGGGGAGTAATTCGCGTATAGTATTCGTACCACGAGCACCATCCCACCGGGATGTGCGGGTTGATGTTTGCCCGGTTTTCTCTGGCAGCGGCTTCGATGAAAGGCTTCAAAGGATCTGGATTTTTGAAATCGACCGATTGGATCACCGCCCAATCAGTTGAAATGGACTTTCCAGGCATAAGATGAACATCATCAAAATTTGCCACCAACTTGAACCGTGGTTGTGGATTGAGGTCCACAATGACATGCCCGAATTGCTGTTTTTGTGAGAGAAAGCCAATCAGCATACCCTGTTGGGCAGAACGATCGACGATGACAGAGAAGAAATCACTTGCAAACCTTCCAGGTTTTCGAATGATTGGTGTGGTGGCATTATTCCACATGGGACCTTCTAGAAAGGTTAATCCTGGAATTCTCTGCTTCTGGTTGGATGGATACGTTCCGCTATAACTCCAGGATTGCCACCCATTTACATAGCAACCAAAATCCGGCTCGGAAGAGTAAAACTGAACCGGTTTCTGATCAGGACTATCCATTAGCGTGATCTCATGTATATGGAGAGTTTCTCCACCATGGTTTGTGATTTTCGCGCTTAGCAGGAAAAGCGGCGAAGACTCAGGGAATGTGAATTCAATAGTAATGGAAATGCTATCGATATCGTATACACAGGTGATAGTTTCCGTATTACATTGATGTAATGACAAGGTATCACTCTTTTGGGAAACCCGTGCTTGGGTAAAAGGGATTGTTACTTTTCTTTTATGTCCATTCTCCTTGTAAACGATTTCTGGAAAATAACTTGATAATTCAATACCTGTCGCTGTATGTTTTAGCAACCAGGTATTGTTTTCTTTCAATGAAAAGTTAAAAAAAGGAAAAGTGCAATGATGCATTCCGAACTCCACAAAGAAGATATCCCTACTATAGCATACCTGATATTAAACCAAAACCGCGTCATCGGTGGCTATGCCGGACGCGGTATAAGGTATGAGGAGAATGTAAATTAATAATAGGTTTCGACATTAAAAATAATGTGAAAAATAATTAATAATCAGATGAGAGAGGTGGCTATTTTTTCAACTCCTGCTCAATCTGGTCTTCAGAGATCATTCCCTGGCGTAGAATTCGATAATCCGGTCCGGTACAATCCACTACCGTCGAAGATATCCTGGTGTCGGTTTGACCACCATCAATGATCAAATTAATTTTTCCATCCATGTGTTCTTGTACTTCCGTGAGATTTGTTGAGCTGCGCTCCCCAGTGAGATTGGCAGATGTCACAGCAAGAGGTCCGCAAATTCGAATCAAATCCCGCGCAAATGTGTGGTTTGGTATGCGCACCCCGATGGTAGGTACGGGAGATAGAATTTCGGGTAAGGCGGGGTGTCGGGGTACAACAAGCGTAAGTGCTCCCGGCCAGAAGGCAAGAGCCAGCTTTTCAGCATATCCCGGAAGGGAAGCGCAAACAGCAACAAGTTGGGAAATGTCTGAAATCAAAATGGCGATGGCTTTATTTTCATCCCGGACTTTGATCTCAAACAATCTATGAATACCCGTCTTATCATAAGCGCTGACACCGATACCATACACGGTATCCGTTGGTATGGCAACTACTTCACCGGATTTTATCGCCAAAGAGGCAGTTTCTAATGCTGATGGAGAATTTTGATTTATGATTTTTGTGATCAATTTACATCCTTTCGATTGTCAATAACCGATCCTTACTCGAGTAATCCTGAAATACTTGAATGTTTGCCCCGGGGAAGTTTTTTTCTGCAAGGTTCCTAGCCGTTATTCCATGTCCTGCTTCAATTTCCAGAAGGAGGCACATTTTATCTGTTGCTATTCTATTTACGTCCTGCAGCAATCTATCAATGACACACAATCCATCTACTCCGCCATCAAGAGCCAGTGCGGGTTCAAATTCAGTAACAGTCAAACTATCGAGCTTGGATGTCGGGATATATGGTAAGTTGGCACAAACAAGCTGGAACTTTCCTGAAATAGAAGAGACCAAATCCGAATTGATAAAATTAATTCTGTTTTCAAGTTTGTGGAAGGAAGAATTCGATTTTGCCACGTGAATTGCTGCAATCGATCGATCAAATGCGAAAATTTGGGCATTTGGCAGGTGGGCAGCCAAAGCGACTGCAATGCATCCAGACCCGGTGCCAACATCCAGGATTGGGCTAGTGAAATTATTAAGTTGATATAAAATCAGAGCTTTTTCAACTAGAAGTTCAGTCTCTGGACGTGGTATGAGTACATCCGGTGTGATCCTGAATTCCATACCATAGAAATGGCATAACCCCAGGATATAAGGCAATGGGATGCGCCGTTCAAGTTTTCTCAGCGCTTCTTCAGTTATTTTTGATTCGGTGGATTTTAGCTTGTACTCGGGGTGGGCGAGGATCCAACTTCTGTCGTGCTTAAGAACTGATGCCAGTATTGCCTGAAAATCCACGCTGCCAGAATCTGAAATGTTTTTCAGCCTTCGATGTGCTTCGGCCAACCAGGATTCAATGGTTTCCGGCATCGTTCCATGCAACGTTAATCGTCATCGCTGGAATCAGCAGAGAGGCGTTCCGATTCGCTGCGTAAGGCTAGCTCTTCGATGAATTTATCAATATCGCCTTCCATGACACCGGCCAGATTATAGTTGGATATGTTGATACGGTGATCGGTAACCCGTGATTGCGGGTAATTGTATGTACGGATCTTCTCTGACCGTTCACCAGTCCCAACCTGAGAGCGACGGGTTTCTTCCAATTCCTGTTGGCGTTTGTCCTCTTCCAACTCGTATAAACGTGCCCGCAGAATGCTCATTGCGCGCAATTTATTCTGTAGCTGAGAGCGTTCATCCTGACAGGCAATAACTATTCCGCTTGGGAGGTGGGTAATGCGTATAGCCGTGGAGTTCTTCTGTACATTTTGCCCACCGGCGCCTGCCGATTTATAGATGTCGATACGGATGTCAGAATCGGGAATGTTCACTTCAAGGTCATCAACTTCAGCTAAAACTGCAACAGTCACTGTTGAAGTGTGAATTCTGCCCTGGGATTCTGTACTGGGGATGCGCTGGACGCGATGAACGCCCGATTCATATTTTAATTTTGAGAACGCTGATTTTCCTTTGATCTGGAAGATAATCTCTTTAAAACCGCCTATACCGATCTCATTTTGAGAGAGGACTTCATACTTCCAGTTCTGTCTTTCGGCGTAATGGGTGTACATACGATAAAGGTCGGCTGCAAACAGCGCTGCTTCATCGCCACCTGTCCCTGCCCGGACTTCTACAATTACATTTCGTTCGTCGCGTGGGTCTTTTGGAATGATCAATGCCTTGATCTGTTTTTCGAGAGATTCAATCTGAGGTTCCAGTTCGGATATTTCGGCTTCGGCCAACTCCCGAAGATCGCCATCATCACTATGCTGCAAGCCTCTGGCTTCCTCTAATTTGTTCAGGGCATTTCGATAAGCATGACTTTTTAATACTATGGGTTCAATATCTGAACGTTCTTTTGCATATTCTGTTGCCTGTACATAATCATCGCCAACTTCTGTAAGCAGACGATTTAACTCTTCATAACGTTCTTCTATACCAGTTAGTTTCTCTAACATATTTCTGTAATGTTCCCTTACTTAATGTGATTATTCCTGAAAAAAATTATATGGACAATATTTGTCAGATTAAGATATAATTAATTAATCTTCCCATACTTCATAATAGGAGACGTACTATGAATGTCGTTGGATTAGCTCAGTCCCAATTTGCAATTACAACAGTATATCACTTTTTCTTTGTTCCCTTAACGCTCGGTCTCTCGATCATTGTGGCGATAATGGAAACTCTTTACGTTGTAAAAAAAGATGAAATATATAAAAAAATGACCAAATTTTGGGGAAAATTATTCCTGATCAACTTTGCGGTAGGGGTAGTAACCGGGTTGGTTCAAGAATTCCAATTCGGGATGAATTGGTCGGAATACTCGCGGTTTGTGGGGGATATATTTGGTGCTCCATTAGCCATTGAAGGGATCACTGCTTTCTTCCTGGAAGCGACATTCATTGGTTTATGGATATTTGGTTGGGATAAATTGCCAAAAGCCATTCACGCCGCGACGATCTGGTTGACAGCTGTAGGTGCAACAATTTCAGCTCTGTGGATTTTAATCGCCAACTCATTTATGCATTTCCCGGTTGGGTACACTTTGGTGGACGGTCGGCCGATCATGAGCGATTTTGGGGCTCTTGTATTCAATCCACATGTCTGGACACAATTTCCGCATACAGTTTTTTCAGGTTATGTAACCGGCGCTTTTTTTGTTATGGGGATTTCAATTTACCATCTGATCAAAAAAACCAATGCTGACCTCTTTCAAAAATCATTTAAAATATCCACAATTGTTGCCCTCATTTCGATTGTTGGTGTTATTCTCATAGGACATCAGCAAGCGCAATTGATGGTAAAACAGCAACCGATGAAAATGGCAGCCGCTGAGGCTCTGTGGAACTCAGAAAACCCTGCTTCTTTGTCCATCCTTACTATATCGAACGAGGAAACTGGTGAAAGCAGCGTGGATATCAGAATTCCTTACGCATTGTCTTTGCTCTCTTATAGCAGCATGACCGGCGAAGTTATCGGCATCAATGAATTACAGGAACAATTGTCAGCCCAATACGGCCCTGGAGATTACATTCCCAGTGTTTTCATGAACTATTGGAGTTTCAGGGTCATGATCGGCGCTGGTTTCTTAATGGCTTTCCTGGCTGCGCTTGGACTGTGGGTCTGGGTTAAGATGAAATTTAAGATCACATCAAAGTGGTGGTACTTGCTAACAGCAGCCATCTCGCTGCCATACATGGCTAATACAACAGGATGGCTGTTGACAGAATTAGGCCGCCAACCCTGGGTGGTTTATGGATTGCTGAAAACTGCAGATGCCGTCAGCCCTACGGTCACAGCAGGGATGGTTTTGACCAGTTTAATCGTTTTCACGGTTCTCTATGGGGTGTTGATGGTTGTTGACGTTTATTTACTTGTAAAATTTGCAAAGGCAGGTCCATTGGAAGAGGAAATCTCAATCCCAAGTGTACAGGCTTCTGCGGCACAGGTGGAGGGATAAATGAATCTAAACATTCTATGGTTTATATTAATTGCTGTTCTTTACACTGGCTTCTTTATCCTTGAGGGGTTTGATTTCGGAGTTGGGATCTTAATGCCTTTTGTTGGAAAGAAAGACATCGAAAGACGTGTCGCGATAAACACAATTGGGCCACTCTGGGATGCAAATGAAGTTTGGCTGGTGCTGGCAGGAGGAGCAACTTTTGCCGCTTTCCCACAATGGTACGCTACACTTTTTTCGGGATTCTATTTACCGCTTCTGTTAGTTCTGGTTGCATTGATCATTCGTGGTGTGTCCTTTGAATTCCGTGGGAAACTTGAGAGCGCTAAATGGAGGACTGGTTGGGACGTTTGTACATTCATCGGAAGCTTACTGCCACCAATTTTATTCGGGGTGGCATTCGCGAATATCCTTAAAGGTACACCCATAGATGGAAACATGAACTATACCGGCGGTTTCTTTAACCTCCTCAACCCCTATGCCTTGCTTGGCGGCATCACATTCCTGGCTCTATCCATTCTTTTAGGCGCTTTGTTCCTGAATCTGAAGACTTCCGGGATTGTTCAGGAAAGGGCTAAAGCGATAGCTTCGAAACTGTATCTGCCGGTTATAGCCATCATGATCATTTTCCTGGTCGTAACCAACATTACCACTCGTTCAACTGTCAGTATCGGCGCTGTGATAGCCACAGTAATCGCAATTGTGGCTGGGCTGGCCTCTTATTTTTTGCTGAGAGCAAAACGCGATGGTCTTTCATTTGGTCTATTAACACTGGCAAGTGCCGGAAACACCGCCACAATATTTGCAGCGTTATTTCCAAATGTAATGGTTTCCAGTTCCAACCCGGATTGGTCGCTTACGATTATAAATGCGGCCTCCTCTCCAAATACCCTGAAAATCATGGCGATCGTGGTTCTGGTGTTCCTTCCGTTTGTGCTGGCATATCAGGGATGGAACTACTGGGTTTTCAAAAAGAGAATTTCTGCAAACGTAGAAGAGCTGCACTACTAATTCGTTACTAAAAAAAATGATCTTTGATCGAAAATTATTGCGCCAGGCACGCACCAGAGGTCTGGCGCTTCAATTAACTATCGTTTTTGGAATACTTTGTGGTGGTTTCATTGTTCTGCAAGCGAGGTTTATTGCAGAATTGATCAATGCAGTGTTTCTCGACCACGTCCCTTTCGAATCCATTAAAACTCCCCTTATCCTTCTGGTTTTAGTCATCACCTTGCGTGCCATCAGCCAATTTTGGACAGATTGGCTCGCTGCGCGTATTGGCATAGCCATTAAAGAGCAAATTCGCAGCGCTATTATTCAGAAAATTATGAGGCTTGGTCCTGTTTACACCAGCGGAGAAAAAAAGGGAGAGCTCAACGTCTTGTTGACAGAAGGTATCGAAGCGCTCGATCCATATTTCAGCCAATATATGCCCCAGTTGATCCTGGCTGCTTTTATTCCACTAGTTATCGTCATCAGTATTTTTCCAGTGGATCTGCTAAGTTTCTTTGTTTTGCTCGTTACCGCTCCATTGCTGCCAGTTTTTATGTACCTGTTGGGGTCGCAATCGGAAAAGAGCACTCAAAAGCAATGGACTCAATTATTTAAATCAAGTTCATATTTTTACGATACGGTTCAGGGATTGCTGCTGTTAAAGAGTCTAAACCAAAGCATTCATCGGGGAGATGAAATTCAAAAACATAACAATGAATATCAGCGTTTGACAATGAATGTGTTAAGGTTGACATTCCTTTCTTCTTTTGTTCTGGAGTTTATTGCAACGCTCAGTACCGCCGTCATCGCGGTGGAAATTGGATTACGGCTGTTGTCCGGGAAAATGGATTTCGTGAGTGCGATGTTTGTTTTACTGCTCGCGCCTGAGTTTTACCTTCCATTAAGACAATTGGGTATGAAATTTCACGCTGGAATGTCTGGTCGTTCTGCTTCCAAAAAGATTTTTGAGGTGTTGGCGGAAAATGAGTTGGCCGTTCCCAGCACGCTATCGATTAGTATTAAATCAAAAGAAGAGATGCTACCTTTACACGCAGACCCATTTGAGAAATACTTTCCTGTAAAATTTGAAAATGTTTCAGCAGTTTATCCGGGTATGGAAACACCTGTTTTGAGGGGAATCAATCTTCAAATTGAGCGAAATGAGAAAGTTGCGCTGGTTGGTCGAAGCGGCATGGGAAAAACTTCATTAACATTCATCCTGATGAGACTGCTTGCTTTTACCGAGGGATCAGTTTGTTTTGGCGGAAATGTTTTGAATGAAATGTCAGAATTAGTGCTTACCTCTCTAATTTCCTGGGTCCCCCAAAACCCTTATATCTTCCCGGGAAGTATTTCTGAGAATATCAGCTTGTTTGAGGACAATCCAGATTATAAGAAAATCATTGAATCATCTCGCAAGTCTCAATTAAATGAATTGATTAGAACACTACCGAACGGTTTGGAAACGCAGGTGGGAGAACGCGGCAGCCAAATCAGCATTGGCCAGGCGCAAAGAATTGCGATTGCCAGAGCCTATTATCGCAATTGCCCGATCCTGGTGATGGATGAACCAACATCATCGGTAGATCCCGCAACTGAAAATGCGCTAATGGAATCGCTGGAAGAGTTGAAGGCAGAAAAAACTGTTGTCATGATCGCGCACAGGTTATCCACCATTGAGGATAGCCATCAGATAGTATTACTAGACGACGGTCAGGTTATAGAACGAGGCAGGCATGAAGACTTAATGAATTTGGGGGGAAGTTATTATCAACTCTATACTGGGGCGGCCGATGAATAAACCTCGGTTTGCTCGTTACATCATCCAATTGGTGGCACCGGTATTCTGGAAGGCTGTGTTATCGATAGGTTTGGGAAGTCTGACCATTCTTTCAGGTATTGGATTGATCGGGACATCCGTATATCTGATCAGTTATGCGGCACTCCAACCATCGATAGCTGTGCTGCAGGTGGCAATTATTGGCGTGCGATTCTTTGGATTATCTCGCAGCGTTTTCCGTTACCTTGAAAGAATCACCAGCCATTCGGTCAACTTGCAAATGGTTTCGGGGCTGCGGCTCTGGTTTTATAAAAGTGTTGAACGGGCAACTCCTTTGAAAAAGAATACCTTGAACAGCGGTGACCTGATAACCAGAGCGCTGCAAGATATTGAAACCCTGGATCAATTTTTTATCAGGGTTCTTTCTCCTGTTGCTATCGCGGTGATTATCAATTTGACAACAGCTATATTTATCTGGTTTATCGATAGATCACTTGGTTGGTTCACATTAATTATGCTTGCAGGCTTCGGACTAATTTTATTCTTTCTATCCACTACAATTCAGGGAAATATATTGAGCGATTTCCTATCAACAAGAGGAAAATTTCATTCAATAATAACCAGTATGGTGGAGGGTGTGGCAGACATCAGGGTAAATGGAGAAACATCGGAATTTCAAAACCTGTTAACTAAAAAGCAGTCTGAATTTGTAGAATTACAGAAAAAATCTAGTGGAGCGACAGCCTTTTTAAACGCGTTATTACCTCTCATGAGTGGATTGGGATTTGTAACAATTTTTATTACTTCAACAAAGATATTTGAGCGTCAGGCTTCGGACCTGATGTTAATTGCAGTGATAGCTTTACTGGTGATGGCGAGCTTTGAAATGTATCAATCTTTCACTCAGACAGGTCAGAATTTGGCGCTGTCTATGAAAGCTGTTGAGCGAATCTATGAGATTGTTGACCTTGCAGCGGTTGAACCTGAAGCACAGACGGGCACAAACATCAATAACTTTTTATGTCTGGATATTAGAGATTTAGATTTTAGTTATTCAGGGAATACTCGAAATGTATTTAAAGATCTTAATTTTACTATTAATAGCAAAGAGAAAATTGCGCTGGTCGGCCCCAGTGGGGCAGGCAAAACCAGCCTGATCAACCTAGTGTTACAGTATTGGAAACCACAAAGTGGAGATATACTACTCAATAAGATCCCCATACAGCAAGTTGGTGTGAAAGAACTGCGCAATATAATTCGTACAAGTTCGCAAAATCCCTTCTTCTTTCCTGAGACTCTCAGAGAAAACCTTCTGCTTGCTGATCGGTCGGCAAGCGAGGAACAGTTGGCAGAAGCATTATTCACAGCTCAATGCATGGAATGGGTGATGGCTCTACCGCAAGGGTTGGATACGGTCATTGGAGACCGTGGCAGCAAACTCAGTGAGGGTCAGCGCAAACGACTGGACATAGCCAGGGTGCTGCTATCAAATCCAGAACTCGTAATTTTGGATGAACCATTCGCAGGTCTGGATCAGATAACAGCGCGAAATCTACAGAAAGCATTAATTCAATCATTATCAAGTAAGAGCCTTATATTAATCACTCATAATCTAATCGATTTGGATAGATTTGATAAAATACTGTTCTTGGATGAAGGGAAAATAATGGAACAGGGAGATCTGAGCGAATTAATGAAGACAAATGGGCATTTTGCCCGTATGTTCAAAATGCAAAAAAATATAATCATGTGATTTCCAGGAAGAATTCGATAATTAGCGTTGGATCCGTTAGAAATTATTAATGGAAAATTTTCATCGTTGACGATGTATCGATTCACTGCTATTATCAAAAATACATGAAAACAAACAGATCTTTTGGCAGCAAAATCATCCAAACCGTTAGACGAGAAGCCCGTTGGTTGATGCCAGGTATTGGGGTTAAGCGCTGGATGTTGATCATCCTCATTGGTATAACCTTCCTGGCACTGGGTATCGCGTTCATTCTAATTAACATTTATCGAACCGTTCCAGAATCGGTCGTCTCAAATATCATTGCGTTTCTTTCGTTGCAATTCCTAAACAGATTATTAAGAGCGTTGATCTTCGGTACCATCGGATTGGGGTTGGTGATTTATGGTTTCTGGGGGTTGAATCGATCGCTGTTGCGCCCATTCATTCAGCCTGGAAAACCAATTATCGATACCGTCTCTGCCTTCCGAAGAAAGGAAAAAGGTCCGCGCATAGTTGTAATCGGCGGTGGCAATGGGCTTGCCACTCTGCTGCGGGGATTAAAAGCCTACTCAAAAAATTTGACTGCAATTGTGACAGTAGCGGATGACGGCGGCTCTTCAGGTGAGTTAAGAAAAAAAATGGGGGTTTTGCCTCCTGGTGATATTCGAAATTGTCTTGCAGCATTATCTGATGACGAAGAACTACTGACCCAGCTTTTTCAATATCGGTTCTCTGATGCCACGGGTTTGGATGGTCACTCTCTGGGGAACCTGTTCATAACAGGATTGGCAGAGATCACAGGCAGCTTTGAAGAAGCTGTAGCGGAGAGTGGACGAGTGCTGGCGGTTCAAGGCCGTGTACTCCCATCTACGCTGATAGATGTGAAACTGGCAGCAGATATATCTCTTCCAGAGCAAGTTACCCGTGTTCACGTCAAAGGTGAATCAAAGATTCCAAAGGCAGAAGGCCAGGTGAAGCGAATCTGGTTAGAACCAGATAACCCACCTGCTTACCCACCCGCAATTCAGGCCATTCTTTCCGCAGATTTGCTGATCATTGGACCAGGGTCGCTCTACACCAGCATTCTGCCAAACCTGTTGGTGCCGGATATTCTGGCAGCGGTCAAAGCCAGTAAGGCACTAAAATTCTATATTTGCAACCTAGCTACCCAGCACGGTGAAACAGATGGCTATTCCAGCGGTGATCATGTGTACACCATCGAGAAACATGTAGGTGACCGTATATTCGACCTAATTCTCTGCAATGACAAATGCGATGGGCCACTTCCCGAAGGTGTTGAATGGGTGCAATTAGATCCCAACCTGGAACGAAATTATCCCTTGTATCGGACAGACCTTTCAAACAATGATAATCCCTGGCGGCACGACTCTAAGAAATTGGCTCAGGTGATCATGGACATTTATTTTGATCGGACTGGACCCTTACCTGACAAGGATATGAACATATAAACCAGGTTGTCTATTCATTTGCCCAAACCTTTTGGGTGTGATAAAATTTCCTTAATTTGAAATCATTTTTAATTATTAGGAGGCTTTAAATGTCAGTAAAAGTAGGTATCAATGGTTTTGGGCGTGTAGGTCGTCAAGTATTAAAGGCGATGTTAGATTTTCACGGCGGCGAATTGGAAGTCGTGGCAATCAATGATCTTTTTGATGCAAAGACGAATGCCCACTTATTCAAATACGACTCCAACTATGGGAAATATGAAGGAGAAGTATTGGTTGATGGTAACGATTTGGTTATCAATGGGAAGAAGCTGAAAGTTTTTGCTGAAAAAGACCCTGGTGCTCTGCCATGGAGAGACCTTGGTGTCGATATCGTTATCGAATCCACCGGCGTATTCACAGACGCAGTTGGCGACCCCGATAAAGGTAAAGCTGGCGCGAACATCCATATAACCAAAGGCGGCGCGAAAAAAGTCATCATTTCAGCCCCCGCTAAGAATGAAGACCTTACCGTAGTTTTAGGCGTGAACGAAGATAAATACGACGCATCCAAGCACCATGTGGTATCAAATGCAAGCTGCACCACCAACTGCCTGGCACCTGCTGCCAAGATAGTTCATGACAACTGGGGTATTAAGTATGCAGTGATGACCACCATCCATTCTTACACCAACGATCAGGTCATTCTGGATCAAGGACATAAGAAGGAATTACGCCGCTCTCGAGCTGCAGGCTTGAATATCATCCCCACGAGCACAGGTGCAGCCAAGGCCGTTGCCCTTGTTATTCCTGAATTAAAGGGAAAATTTGACGGATTTTCAATGCGCGTTCCATCCCCAACAGTATCCGTTGTAGATTTTGTTGCAACAGTTGAAAAACCAGTTACCAAAGAAGAACTTAATGCAGCTTTCGTTAATGCATCCAAGGGATCTCTGAAAGGAATTTTGGGAGTTACAACCGGTGAGTACGGCGATCCATTGGTTTCGTCTGACTTCAAAGGTGATCCTCGGTCATCCATTGTAGACTTAACCTATAACATGGTTATGGGCGGCAATCTGATCAAAGTTGTTACCTGGTATGACAACGAATGGGGTTATTCCTGCCGAACGGCTGACCTCGCAGCATTAATGGCAAAAACACTTTAGTTTGATGATGGCTATTCGTAGCCAGTTAGATTAAAATCAAAGGCGTAATGATCTGAAGTGATCATTACGCCTTCATTTCATCTCATTTGGAGGGTTCGATGTTTAGCAAGAAAACAGTTTCAGACCTGGATGTAAAAGGCAAGAAAGTATTCGTACGTGTCGATTTCAACGTACCAATTAAAGAGGGTGTTGTAGGCGATGATACGCGCATTCGTGCAGCTTTACCAACCATTGAGTACTTGCTCAAGAATGGCGCTGCTGTCATTTTAGCTTCACACCTGGGAAGACCAAAAGGTGGGCCTGAAGCTAAGTACAGCCTGAAACCTGTCGCAGAATATTTAAGCAAACTGATTAACAAACCGGTTTCGTTTGCCGAAGATTGCGTTGGGACTAAGGCAGAAGAAGCTGCAAAAGCCTTGTTACCCGGCGAAGTTTTGGTTTTGGAAAATACCCGCTTCCATTCTGAAGAAGAAGCAAATGACCAGACAATGGCAAAAGCAATGGCTTCTCTTGCTGATCTATATGTAAATGACGCATTCGGCACCGCGCATCGTGCGCATGCTTCCACAGAAGGTGTTGCGCGTTACCTGCCCGCTGCCGCAGGTTTTCTTCTCGAAAAAGAGATCAAGTATCTTGGTCAGGCAGTTACTGACCCCAAACATCCTTTTGTAGCAATTTTAGGTGGTGCCAAGATCAGCGATAAAATTGGCGTGATCAAGAACCTGCTGGAAAAAGCAGATTCTATCTTAATCGGCGGGGGCATGGCAAATACTTTCTTCAAAGCTGAAGGATACGATGTTGCAGATTCGCTCGTCGAGGATACTGCCCTCGAAACTGCAAAAGAGCTGTTGATGAATGGTGGTGGAAAACTACGACTTCCAGTGGACGTTGTTATCGCGGATAAATTTGAAGAAGGCGCTGCGCATAGAGTAATTTCGAGCGGAAATGTGCCAGCCGGTTGGAGAATTTTGGATATTGGACCAGAGACAATCAACGCTTATGCAAAGGTAGTGAAATCTGCAGGAACCGTGGTTTGGAATGGACCGATGGGCGTCTTTGAATTTCCGGAATTTGCTAAAGGTACTTATGGGGTTGCAAAAGCGGTTGCCGAATCAGATGCGATCAGTGTGATCGGTGGCGGCGAGTCGGTTGCAGCAATCCAGCAATCAGGATTAGCAGATAAGATCACGCACATCTCAACCGGCGGTGGAGCCTCACTTGAAATGTTGGAAGGGTTAACACTTCCAGGCGTTGCTGCTTTGCAAGATAAGTAATTTGTTTTATTATTGGGATCGAACAAGGAGAATGTTATGAAACTTTCACCGGTCAGATGGATTTTGGCAGTCATTGTAATAATGGTTTTACTTTTTGCCCTCATCCAGCTTGTGCCTTACGGGAAAGATCATACCAACCCACGTGTATTATCTAATCCAGCATGGGATTCTTCCGGGACTGAGATGTTGGTTCGCGGTGCCTGCTATGATTGTCACAGCAACGAAACAACCTGGCCATGGTATTCCAATGTTGCGCCAGCATCCTGGATGGTATATCGGGATGTGGTTGAAGCTCGTGCAACATTTAATTTCAATGAGTTGACAATTGAACAGGGAAAAAATTTGGTAGGTGCGATGACCGAGATGGTTGCAGAAAATATAATGCCACCATTACAATATACTGCCATTCACGCTGAAGCCAGATTTTCTACCGCTGAAAGGCAAGAAATCATTGATGGGTTACTTGCAACCTTTAAGTAAGAATTGTAAAGAGAGAACCATGTAGCTAATTGTATAGCAAGTGGATCTACTTGCTATACAAGTTGTATCATAACAGGAAAAATTGTTGGGAACAAAATATATGCGACCAACGTTAACATTTTACCGTAGTATGATTAAGGTAGTTTTCATTTAATTGAAACAGCGAGGTAAAATGAAATCGAAAAACAGAAGAATTTTGACAATCATCATCACAGTACTGGTACTGGTAGGCATAGCGTGTAATCTGCCAATTAGTAGTGTTCCAGCAAACCAGCCGGGAGCAGTCTATACCCAGGCAGCAGAAACGATCATGGCGCAGTTGACATATTCAGAAATTGAGACCTTTGTCGCCCAAAAAACAGTAGAAGCTCAAACCCCGATTGTACCCACAGAAGTTCCACCCACTGCCACCCAGACACCAACACTAATTCCACCCACTGCGACAAACACACCTATTCCTCCAACCTACACGCCGTGGCCACTACCCTGCGATTGGGCGCAATATGTCACCGATGTAACTATACCTGATGGCACTGTTGTTAAAGCCGGTGAAGGTTTTTACAAAACCTGGCGCCTTAAAAACATAGGCACATGCACCTGGACGACAGATTATGATTTGCTCTATTCTTATGGTGATCGGATGGAAGGGAGTAAATCGGTACCATTAAGTTACAACGTCGCACCTGGACAAACCATCGATGTTGCTGTCTATCTGCGTGCACCTGATGTAAAAGGATATTATAAGGGGTACTGGAAACTGCGCGATGAAAGCGGGAATACCTTTGGTATTGGACCCAACTTTGATGGGGAATTCTGGGTTCAAATTCAGGTCAAACATACTGCCAGTTCTTATGATACACCGTTTGAATTCGTTCCAAATTACTGCCTGGCGCAATGGAGCAACGATACAAACCTGCTGCCATGTCCTGGTAATTCGTCATCCCTGGGAGGTTTTGTTATCAAACTCAATAACCCTCACCTTGAAAAAGGCGGTATCGATGATGAGCCAGCATTGTGGACGCATCCTGAATTTATAAAAAATGGGTCGATCATTGGTGAATATCCACCTATATTGATTCAGGATGGTGATTACTTTGTCACCACACTTGGATGCCTGAAAGATGCTACTAATTGCAATGTTATGTTCAACCTCAGTTACTCTGCAGATGATGGTCCGATAACCAGCCTTGGTTCCTGGACAGAGGTCTATGACAAGGCTTTGACCCACGTAAATATTGACCTTTCATTTCTCAAAGACCAAAACGTCATATTCTATTTGACAGTTGATGCGAATGGAACTTACAAGGATGATGATGCATTCTGGCTTGCGCCAGCAATCCGCAACTAATCGACCACATAATATTTGCTTGAAAACCGGATGGGCATAAAACCTCCGGTTTTTTTGTGGTTGCAGTATGGCTTTGAAGGGAAGTATCCGTATTCTTGAAGCCTCCATGCGTTATAATAAATAAAGATTAATATTGCGTATCGATAATCATAAATCGGAGTAACCGATATTCGTCAAGGCAACATTAGTTTGCACTAATACAACTTTTTGAATTGGAGCGAGAAATGCGAAAACCGTTTGTAGCAGGTAACTGGAAAATGAACAAAAATGTGGAAAGTGCCAGGCAACTGGTATCTGATTTGTTGCCTGGTTTGCAGGAACTTCCCCAGGTGGAAAAAGTAATTTGCCCGCCTTTCACATCCTTATTGCCTATTTGTGCCATGTTGCAGGGCACAGATATTGGTTTGGGCGCTCAAAATATGCATTGGGAGGCTTCCGGTGCGTATACGGGCGAATCATCCCCATCAATGATAAGAGAATTCTGTAAGTATGTCATTCTTGGTCATTCTGAACGCCGTACTTATTTTGGTGAAACAGACGAAACCGTGAATAAAAAAGTCAAATCTGCAATAAGCGTTGGATTGACACCCATTGTATGTATTGGTGAAACTCTATCTGAATTTGAAAATGAACAGACTGCATTTGTCCTAACTCGCCAGATTTTAGATGGGTTGAAGGATTTGACCCCTGAGCAAGGAAAACAGCTTGTAGTGGCATATGAACCTGTGTGGGCGATTGGCACTGGAAAAGCAGCCAGTGGATCTGGTGCGAATGATGTGCTTGCAGTCACGATCCGTCCGGGGTTAAGCAAATTATTTGGTGGCGAAGTCAGCCAGGGAATTCGAATTCTGTATGGTGGATCGGTCACTGGTGACAATGCAGATGAGTTCTTTGGGCAACCGGAGATCGACGGCGCACTGGTAGGCGGTGCTTCCTTGAAAGTTCCTAATTTCTTGGAAATTGTGAAAGCTGCCGGCAAATAACCTGTATTAAGTCTCTGAAATTAGAAAAACCGCAGAAGTTATTTTTTCTGCGGTTTATTTGTATATTTTATTTAACCTGTACCGAATTGACGATCTCCCGCGTCGCCCAACCCAGGAATAATGTAACCTATTTCATTCAGTTTCTCATCGATGGCAGCCAGGTGTATTGGCACATCCGGATGAGCGTTTTCCAAAGCAGCGATTCCTTCGGGCGCGCCAATTATGCCTACAAACCTGATGTTCTTAACTCCCCAATTCTTGAGCAAGTCAACAGTAGCAACGGCAGATCCACCGGTTGCGAGCATTGGGTCCAGGATGAGGCACATAGAGACCCTGGGTAAAACTGGCAGCTTATTGTAGTATTGCACCGGTTTTAGCGTTTTTTCATCTCGATATAAACCAATATGCCAGACTTCCGCGGAGGGCAGCAAACCCCAAACGCCATCCACCATACCCAGCCCCGCCCTGAGGATTGGTACAAGGCCAATTTCATCTTCCACTTCAAAAGAATTAGCGAGTCCCATTGGGGTTGTAACTTTTACCGGTTTTAGATCGAGATCGAGAGTGGCTTCGTATGTAAGTAAAGCTGCGATCTCCTTTACTAATTCTCGAAATTTTTGAGGATCAGTAGCACTATTTCGCAATATGGAAAGCTTGTGGGCAACCAAAGGATGCCTGGATGGAAATACATTAGACATGACCCGCTCCTTCTTTTTACTAATGATATTATAGCTGTTTTTCTGACAAGCCAACGACTTACAGGTATAATCAATACTATGAATAAACCGAATGAGAGGATTGTATCTCCTGAAATAAAACCGGACGATAACAATGACGGAGCTGTCCGACCGAAGACCCTGGATGAGGTAATTGGCCAGGATCAAGTTCGAAACAACCTCAGAATTCTGATAGGCGCAGCAAAAAAGCGCGGCGAAGCCATGGATCACATCCTCTTTTATGGCCCTCCGGGTTTGGGCAAAACAACCCTGGCGCACGTGATGGCCAACGAGATGGGTGTGAATATCAAAGTTACCTCCGGACCGGCAATAGAAAGGGCAGGAGACCTGGCAGCCATTCTCTCCAATTTGCGGGCAGGGGATATTCTGTTTATTGATGAGATCCACAGACTGGGTAGGGCAGTAGAGGAAATTCTTTACCCGGCAATGGAAGATTTTGCGCTGGACATTATCATCGGGAAAGGTCCAGCCGCTCGGTCTGTTCGGCTGAAACTTCCCAGATTCACCATAATTGGAGCAACCACCAGGTTAGCGTTGGTAACAGCGCCATTGCGGGCTAGGTTTGGAGCTTTATATCGCCTGGATTTCTATGACTTTTTGGCAATGCAGAAGATCGTTGACCGGGGAGCAAAGGTTTTTAATATCACAGCAGATACTGATGGCGTGGTTGAGATATCTACCCGCGCCCGTGGTACTCCCAGGGTTGCTCTGCGGTTATTGAGGCGTGTCAGGGATTATGCCCAGGTACGTGGGGATGGGGTGATCACCGGGCCTATTACAATCGCAGCCTTGAATTTGCTCAATGTGGATCCTTCTGGATTGGATGACGTCGATCGTAAAGTGTTAAGTACGATCATTGAAAAATATAATGGCGGTCCGGTTGGTTTGAACACCATTGCTGCATCGATCAGCGAAGAACCCGATACGATCATGGATGTGGTTGAACCATATCTTTTACAGCTTGGCTTTCTCGATAGAACATCTCAAGGGAGAATTGCTACTCAGCGAGCTTATCAGCATCTTGGTTTGGCATATACAGAGAAAACTCAACCCACTTTATTCGAAGAATAACGCCAGTGTTAACATCTGATTTTGATTACACGTTACCATTTGAACGAATAGCTCAAAACCCATTAGAACCAAGACATTCTTCAAAATTGTTGGTCCTTGATCGTGCCACCGACAGCTTGAAGCATCACACTTTTTGGGATCTGCCAGAATTTGTGCTGCCTGGCGATTTACTTGTGATGAACAACACACGGGTGATCCCTGCCAGGATCTTTGCAAAAAAGATTCCGGATGGCGGTAAAGTGGAACTGCTACTCTTAAAAAAACATTCCGAGGTCATCTGGGAAGCCATTGTTGGCGGCAAGCGTTTGATTGAAGGGAAAGAAGTTATTGCTTCCGATGGGCTTCGTGGAAAGATAATTCAGGTTCTGGATAGCTCTAAGAGGTTGATCGAATTCAGCGAACCGGTTGAACAGCATATCAACAAAATTGGAAATGTACCGTTACCGCCATACATTCATGAGAAACTGACTGATCCAGAGCGATATCAGACGGTCTATGCCAATCTACCTGGCTCAGCCGCTGCTCCAACTGCTGGATTGCATTTCACGCAAGAACTCATATCCAGGATTGAAAAAATTGGCGTAAAGTTAGCTTATGTGGACTTGCATGTTGGCCTGGATACGTTTGCTCCGGTGACTGAAGAACGACCTGATGAGCACAAAATCCACACTGAGTGGTGTGAACTTTCACATGAGACTGCAGTTAGCATCAATGAGACACGAGCAGCTGGAGGCCGCATAATTGCTGTAGGTACAACTTCTGTTAGAACCTTGGAATCTGCAGCCATTCAAACAGTAAACTCAATTGTCCAGCCTTTTATTGGTGATACAAATTTATTTATCCTGCCAGGGTATCAGTTCAGATTGGTGGATGCAATGATCACCAACTTCCATCTTCCAAAATCCACGTTGCTCATGCTGGTCAGCGCTTATGCGGGAAGGGAAAAAATATTGTCGGCTTACCAAACAGCCATCGACCTTAATTACCGCTTCTTTTCATTCGGTGACGCTATGCTGATCAAATAGGTGGTATATTGTCTGATTATCTGAGCACACTCGAAGAAAAAATTCAACTTTGCAGAAAATGCCCCCGTCTTGTAAATTGGCGGGAGGAAGTCGCCAGAATAAAGCGGAAGGCATATAGGGATTGGGAGTATTGGGGTAAGGCGGTTCCAGGTTTCGGAGATCATAAAGCAAAGGTATTGGTAGTTGGGTTAGCCCCGGGTGCGCATGGCTCCAATCGGACCGGTCGCATGTTTACCGGCGATGCATCAGGGGATATTTTATTTCGGAATTTGTACCGATTTGGTTTTGCCAATCAGCCTAATTCACACGAGCGGTGTGATGGTTTGCAGTTAAAAGGTTTGTATATTAGCGCTGTCTGCAGGTGCGTTCCTCCAGACAATAAACCCACGAGGGAAGAGATCCATAATTGCCTGCCATATCTCATCGAAGAAATGAATGCCCAGGCAAACCTTCAAGGAATCGTGGCGCTTGGCAGGATTGGTTACGAAGGACTGGTAAGCATCTTTTCAGGAATGGGGGTGGTCCTTCCAAAGAACGTGTTCCGTCATGGTAATTTATTACAGCTGTCAGGAACGAGACTTTGGATAATGCAATCCTATCACCCAAGCCGGCAAAACACACAAACCGGGAGATTGACTGAAGGCATGTTTTCAGATATCTGGGCTGAGACGCGAAGATTGATAACGAATAAATGATTGTACAAACCTTGCGCAAATCATATATCTTTACTCACTTAAAGTTATAATTATTGATGATAAATATGAAAATATTACTAAAAATTGTACTTGTATTATTTGTAATATCTATTTTTGGATTTGTACTCTGGGGCATGACACCTCAACAACCCATGACGAATGTTGATCAATTTTTGATGAGTTCAGACAATGTAGTAGTGGAAAATGGTAAATGGTTAGTGTTTTTGCCAGCTCAATTGGATTGGGCTACTGGTTTCATTTTTTACCCAGGCGGGCATGTAAATTACAAGTCATACGCGCCAATGGCATTCAAAATAGCGGAGAGTGGCTATACAGTGGTTATTGTACCTATGCCACTTAGTCTTGCAGTGATGAATTCTAATGCAGCGCGGACTGTGATCGCTGCTTACCCGGATATTAAACAATGGGTCATTGGCGGTCATTCTCTTGGCGGCGCAATGGCAGCCTCATATGCATACAACAATCAGGATGTAATTTCCGGTCTGGTCCTGCTTGCTTCTTATCCCACTGCGAGCAGTGACCTGAGTACAGCATACATGCCTATCCTGAGTATGTATGGCAGCCAAGATGGACTGGTCTCAGATGAGGAAATCTTGAAAAGCAGGAATCTAATGCCTTTGTCTGCCAAAGTTCTTGAAATCCAGGGTGGAAACCATGCCCAGATGGGATATTACGGTGAACAAGCTGGTGACAGAAATGCAGAAATTACCCGCGAGTCACAACAGGCAGCTGTTATTGAAGCGATGATTGATTTTTTGGAAGGTATTAATTAGGTATTATGTTGTATCATAATTATTAAGGAAAAAAATGGATAAGAAAACTCTTGTAGGATCATCCGCTGTTGATTTTGAACTGAAGGATGCACATGGGGAACTGGTAAAGATTTCGGATTTTAAGGGAAAAAAGAATCTCCTCCTTGTTTTCAACCGTGGATTTGCCTGACCATTCTGCCGCCGGCACATGGCGCAGTTGCGCCTGGAATATCAGAAATTTGTCGAAAACGACACTGAGGTCATTGCAGTTGGACCAGACGGTCCCAGAGCTTTCCAACGCTTTTGGGAAAGCGAAAATATGCCCTTCATTGGTTGCTCTGACGTGGGCAACAGCACCGCAAAACTCTATTTTCAAGAATTCAATTTATTAAAATTTGGGTGGGTTCCAGCATTGTTTATTATTGATAAAACTGGCGAAATCAAGTTTGCGCATTATGGAAAATCCATGTCAGATATTCCGGAGAATGATGAAGTTCTAAAGTTATTAGAAAAACTCGATTGAGTTGAAATGAGAATAAAAAAAAGTCCGGTCATGCCGGACTTTTTATTTTAATAACTTTATCGTCTGAGAGCGTTCCAACCCGCGTAGGCTGCGGTTTCTGCCAATTCAGATTCGATGCGAAGCAACTGGTTGTATTTTGCAACGCGATCAGAACGGGCAGGGGCGCCAGTTTTTATCTGACCCATATTCAGGGCAACAGCCAAGTCTGCAATGGTTGAGTCTTCAGTTTCACCGGAGCGGTGAGAGGTTACAGCACGCCATCCAGCGCGATGACAGGTCTCTACGGCTTCGATTGTTTCGGTCAGGGTACCAATCTGGTTGAGTTTGACCAATAATGCGTTACAGGCGTTTTCCTTGATTCCACGGCGAACACGCTCGGGTTGGTCACAAGCAGGTCGTCGCCGACGATCTGTACCTTATCTCCAATCTCTTTAGTCATTAGTTTCCAGCTTTCCCAATCATCCTGGGCTAAACCATCTTCGATGGAGACGATCGGGTACTGCCGCACCCAATTGACCCAGAATTCGACCATCTGTTCACCAGTTAGCATCTTTCCTTCCTTGCGGAGGTTGTATTTCTTGGTTTCTTCATCGTAGAGTTCAGATGCTGCCGGGTCTAGCGCAATACAAACCTGTTCACCAGCTTTGTAACCAGCTTTCTCAATTGCTTCAAGGATGACTTCAACGGCTTCATTGTTGGCTTTTAAGGCTGGTGCATAACCGCCTTCATCGCCAACCAGGGTGGCATAACCGCGGGCTTTGAGAACGCTCTTCAATGCATGGTAGATCTCTGCTCCCCAGCGTAAACCTTCAGCAAAGTTTGGAGCGCCTAATGGCATCACCATGAACTCTTGTGCATCAGTCGATTGCCAGGCAGTGTGAGCGCCGCCATTCAATATGTTCATCATTGGAACGGGCAGAACATGTGCATACACGCCGCCAATATAGCGGTAGAGAGGCAGACCAAGAGCAGCGGCCGCGGCTTTGGCGACTGCCAGGCTTGTTCCAAGCATGGCATTCGCGCCGAGTTTCGACTTATTTTTTGTGCCATCCAGATCAAGCATGGCCATATCGATGGCTTTTTGCTCGATTGCATCCCAGCCCAGAAGCTCTTCGGCGATGAGGGTATTCACATTATCTACTGCTTTCAATGTTCCTTTGCCGTTATAACGGGCTTTGTCGCCATCACGCATTTCCAAAGCTTCATGAATACCTGTTGATGCTCCGGAAGGAACACCGGCTCTGCCCCAACTGCCGTCTTCCAGAATAACTTCCACTTCAACAGTGGGGTTGCCACGGGAATCAAGGATTTCCTGGGCGATGATTGATTCAATTGTTGTGCTCATTTATTCACCTTTTTAAATATTGATTTCTCTGCCAGAACTGGCAATGAGTGCTTGTATAGAGGACTTAAGTATACCTTAAATATCCATTCACAATGGGTTCAGGATGTTTCTATAGAGTTATTTTTACTGTTCGTTTGAATACCCATCCTGTCGCACGCTGCCTGGATAAAACTCACGAAAAGCGGGTGGGGGCGATTTGGGCGAGATAAAAATTCGGGGTGAAATTGCGTGCCGACCATAAATGGATGGCCTTCCAATTCTGCGATCTCGACCAGTTTTCCATCTGGGCTTAACCCCGCAAACCGCATTCCTTTTTCTCCCAAAACCTGGCGGTATGCGTTGTTGAACTCGAAGCGATGGCGATGCCTTTCAGAGATAAGGTCAGTGTTATAAGCACTTGATGAGATCGTATTTGGCTGCAGAAGACATGGATATAAGCCCAGTCGCATCGTTCCCCCCATGTCGGTAATATCGCGCTGCTCGGACATCAGATCAATGACAGGGTGAAGTGTTGTATGATCGAACTCTGTCGAGTTGGCACTTTCATCCTGGAATGCGTAACGTGCAAATTCTACAACCATCAATTGCATACCAAGGCACAATCCAAAATATGGAATATTATTTTCTCTCGCATAACGGATGGATTGTATCTTGCCTTCAATTCCGCGGCTGCCAAACCCACCTGGAACGAGAATCCCGTCAGCAGCTTCGATGAGATCCCAGGATTTCCCTTTTTCAAGATCGGCAGAATGAACCCATTGAATTTCAATTTCTACACCAAGATGAATCCCAGCATGCTTTAATGCTTCTGCGACACTCATGTACGCATCATGCAATTCCACATACTTACCTATTAGTGCAATTTTCACAGAAGGCTTTTGTTTTTTTACGCGTTCGGAAATGTCCTGCCATTCGCTCCAATCTGGCTGCCTGGGTGATTGCAATCCTAACCTGCTGATCAGATAATCAGCGACACCGGCTTTTTCCAGGATAAGCGGAACTTCATACAATACGCTGGCTGTTTCCAGTGGGATGACTGCTTTTTTTTCTACATCACAGAAAAGAGAAATTTTTTCTATTAAGTCTTCATCGATCGGAGAATCAGAGCGGGCGACGATCATGTCTGGTGAAATTCCAATCGAGCGCAATTCTCGTACGGAATGCTGGGTAGGCTTGGTTTTCAATTCTCCGTTAGCGCCAATCAGCGGCAGCCAGGTCAGGTGTACGAACAGAGTGTTCTCCCTACCCAGGTCACTGCGCAACTGACGGATCGCTTCAAGGAATGGTTGACTCTCGATATCGCCTACTGTGCCGCCTACTTCCACGAGAACGATCTCTGCCCCGGTGCTTTTAGCGACGGCTGCTATTCGTTTCTTGATCTCATTTGTGATGTGTGGAATCACCTGGATGGTGCCGCCCAGGTAGTCTCCCCTACGCTCTTTGGCTATCACTTCGGCATAAACTTGCCCGGTAGTTACATTACATGCCCGGTTCAGGCGGATATCAATAAAACGTTCATAGTGACCCAGGTCGAGGTCGCATTCAGCGCCGTCATCCAGCACATAGACTTCACCATGTTGATAAGGGCTCATCGTACCCGGATCCACGTTGATGTATGGATCAAGTTTTTGGATTGCGACGCTGAAACCGCGTTCTTTCAGCAGCCTGCCGGTAGCGGCTGCTGTGACGCCTTTTCCCACTGAGCTGACGACACCGCCAGTGAAAAAAATATATTTCGTTCCTGCCATACTACCCTCCAGGTGTGCAATTAAGTAAAATGGGGAGGATATCCTACCGGTTCCTCCCCGCATTTAATTCAAATTGAAATAGAGCTTACAACAAAAAATCAATCAGTCACCATACTAAACGTCATTGTGAGTTTTCAATGAATTATCAATTTGAGTTTACCATAAATCCACAGGTTAAATAAAAAGAAGCGCTGTTTAGACGCTTCTGATAATACAATATTTGATGTTATTTTACTTTGTGTTCCAAGGTTCTGGAAAGAATATCATCCTGTTCTCTGGATATTGCCTTACCCTTACGGGATTTTTCAGCGCGGCTTTTTGACGTGTTTGATTGTTCCATGGCAGCCCGAAGGACTATTTCCATGTATGTTGGCTCGGGTTCGGAGTTCTCAGATTCAAAAGCTGCGAGGTCCGCCTCATAGGAATTCTCTCTGCGGGATTTTCCACCATGAGCAGGTTTTCTGGCTGGACGACGTGTATCTTTTTTCTTTTCCGAGAAATCTTCCAATTGGACTGGCGCTTCTTCACGTACCGGCTCATCCTGGAGGGCTTTCATGCTCAACTTTATTTGTTTCTTTTTCTTATTGACATCCAGGATCATTGCTTCGACTTCATCGCCTTCTTTAACGACATCACCAGTGGTTTTAACATATCCATGGGCAAGCTCACTGATATGGATCAATCCGGGTCGTTCTGCGCCTATTTCCACGAAGACACCAAATTTTTCAAGGCGGACGACTTTGCCTTTCACAACCATCTCGGCTTTGAGATCTTTCCAATCCAGTTCGAGAGGTTTGTTCATGGATAATTCCACACGTCCTTCACGAACTTTCTTTACCCACACTTCAACTTCCTGATCTACTTTTAAAACATCAACAACCATTTTTATCGGTTGATCCGGCTTATCGGTGACGATTTGAGAGACGTGAAGGTATGCCGGAGTTCCCGTGCCTATATCCACCAGTGCGCCTGCCAGAGAAGTTTTTACCACTTTTCCAAAAAAGTGGGCCTTAATTTGAATTTCACTTGATTGATTAACGCTGGTTTCCATAGCGTTTCACTCCCATTTTTTACAGTATTTAAGCGAAGGAGGATTATACTCGAACCCTCCCATACTGTCAAACACAGATTTTCAATAAATGAATTCTGGTCTTAATTCACCTTGGAAAGGAACTTGAAGCTGCTTGTGACCTGGTGGTTATCCGAAAGGCGATCATACCGAATAACAAGGGTACCCAGAAAGTGATTCCACGGTAAGCGAGCACAATCACGGCGGCGTCCTCGAGTGATACTCGCAGGGATACCAGGGTTAATGTAAGCACACCTTCGACGACGCCAATTCCTGAAGGGGTTGGAGAAACAACCAAAAAGAGATAACCGATACTAAAACCTGCGACGAGCGTCCCGGCAGTAAATGGGACTTTGAATGCCAAAAAAACCATGGCAAAAATACCTATCAAAATAGCTTTATTCGAAAGGGTAAGCAAAACAGGTTTGATCCAATTACGCGGGTTGGACCTCAGAGCAAAGATTCCTTCGGCAGCCTCACCGGCAAATGTGTAGGCCCGTTCTTCGGATAGATAGTTTCGATGGATGAATGGTTTCAGAATTCGATTGACTTTATTAGCCAGCCAAGCCAGAACTTTCCCCAACAAACTCGCAGATCTTGCACCTAGATACAACAGCCCGGTTAAGAAAAGGGCAATCAGGACAATGATGATCGAAGCAGAAATTTCCGGCCAATCCAGTTTGTTCCTTCTCGCAAGAACTGCCAATCCGAGCACAAGGACTGTTAAGAACCCTACATAATCGAAGAGGACATACAATGCCCCTGCAACCGTGACTTTCGCGCTGGAGTGATTTCGATTGGATGCATCGCCAAGAAAAACGGCGATTCCACTTGCGCCAATAGAGGGAGCCACAACATTGGCAAAATAAGATCCCAAGGAAAGAAGGAATAGCCGTTTAATATTCTCTTCCATCCCCAGGCTGAGGTATATGTATTTATAAGACGCTGCTGTATTTATATACCAAATAAATTCGAGCGCCAGACCTGCCAGGATAAACCAGACAACTCCTCTTTGAAGTGTTTCAAGTACGTTTTGAATTTCCGCAAAACGGGCGAAGAGGAAGACCACACCAAAGAGTAAGGCAACAGCAAAAATGAATTTGCGCATATTGGTTTGATTATAATGGAAAGTATTCCCAAAGAATAAATCACTGGTTTAGCGCTGGTGATTTATTGTGTTATTGGATTGTTAGTAGTTCAACTGCTTTATCCAGTTGGGTGTCGGTTTCATTCTTGATATCTTCTTCTGTCAACTCGACAATATAGTCTGGAGTCAAGCCAATCTCATTGATCTGGCGTTTCAATGGGGTGAGCCATCTCGCAATAGTTACCCTAACCGCACCCTGATCATCATTCAGTTCTATCCAGTTTTGAACAGATCCTTTTCCATATGTTTGAACGCCGACCAGCTTTGCCCTACCGTAATCCTGGATTGCTCCAGCGACAATTTCTGATGCAGATGCAGTACCTTCATTGACAAGAACGACCAATGGAATGTCAAGCGCCATACCGTTATTACGATTACGCTCTTCCTTGAATGTGCCATCACCATATTGTTCATACATCACAATATCGTCGCTTATGAACTGAGAGGCAACATCAATGGCGCTGGATAACAATCCACCCCCGTTATAGCGAAGGTCGATGATTAAGCCATTGGGAGATTGATCTAATAATTCTTTCAAATTCTTTTCCAGTTCGGGTTCGGTATTATCCCCGAAAGTGGAAATTTGAATATATGCAATATTGTTATCCAGCATTTTCCCTGTGACACTTGGAACGACGATCTTCTGACGGGTGATCTTGACATCAAATGGCTGCTCTTCGGTGTTTCTGGATATCGTCAAGGTGACTTCAGTTCCTGCCGGCCCTAACACTTTCTTTAAGACGACATTACCATCCAAACCGGACATATCTTCACCGTCTATCTTGATGACCTGGTCTTCAGGTTTGAGTCCGGCTTTTTCAGCGGGTGAGTCTGGCATTGGACTAATGATTGTTAAATAATCACCGGTCACATCCACCCACGCGCCAATTCCTTCATACTCACCATCCAATTGGATATTCGCCTGACGCAGCATATCAGGATCGACATAGGAGGTGTGGTTATCACCGAGTGATTCCAGCATCCCTTTGATCGCGCCACGCATTAACTCGGTCTCATTTACGGGTTGATCGACAAATTGCTTATGTACAATGTCCCAGGTTTCCCAGAAGGGCTTGAAGAGTGTCCTTAAATCAGTAGGTGTGCCGACTGATTCGGAGTCTGTTTGGCCGGTGCCCGATGCTGTTTGGTTTGATTGATCATTGTCACCTAACAATGGCAGATCAATTGAAGTAGATGAATACTCGCTAAAAACATTTCCGGCCAAAAAGCCCCCCGAGAATGATCCAACCAGAATAATAATTACCCCGGTTATGATTAAAATAATTCGAACTGCTTTGTTTGTCATAATGACTCCTGATAAATTAGGACACGATTTCTTAATTATTTATGAATATCTTTTTCCGAAGATGACGATTTCAAATCTTTCGTCATTTTGGATAATTCTTCAAGCGCTTCATCTTCCGGCTGCCAGGGTGATTTTGCCCTGTCAAAAGCTGACTTATACAAATTCAATGATTTGGCGCTATTCTGATTCCTTAAAGCAGAAAACAAACTGAGATTGATCGCAATGATTATGAATACTACGACCCCAATAATGATGTACCCCACGGTGGGATTCTGGATATTCATCAATAATTTATCCGTTTATCAAACTTGGATATACATTTTTTAAGGTCGTGAACTCTGGTCACATGCAGTACTTCCTTATGGTTTGATCTATGAGGTGATACATGAATTGCAGACATCCCCAGAGTCATGGCAGTCTGCACATTCTTAATCGAATCATCCAATAAAAGATAGTGTTCTGGATTGGGATCACCTACCAGTTTCATCGCAGTCTCAAACGCCTGCGGATTTGGCTTGCAGAATGGGTCCATGTCAACAACATCGATCAACAAGGAAAAATGTTTTTCAATCCCTAGAGCACTCAAAACACGCAAGGTATGAGCCTTGTTGGCATTAGTAAAGATGACCTTATCTAAAGGGATAGATTCAAGAAGTTCATTCAATTTTTGATCAAATTTAATATATTTTGGGATATCAACCTCGTGGACAAAATCAAGGTATTCGTTTGCGTCCACGCCATAATCCACCTGCAAACCGCGCAAACTTGTTCCATAAGTGAAAAAGTAATGCTCTCTTAACTCTTCAACCTCTTCAATAGGAATACCCAGGCGGGTGTGGATATAAGTGTTCATTCGGTCGCCCAAAACAGGCCATAACCCGGTATCCGGTGGGTATAGGGTTTCATCCAAGTCAAACAATATGTGTTTAATTTCCATTCAATAATTTTACCGCGAATATCAGGAGAAAGTAGAGTTTGTATGACATTATCCTGCATGAATGGCCGCAATCGTTCAGGTATAATCAAGCTATGCCAATCATTCTATTATCAGATGATGTCGCCTCCCAAATAGCGGCTGGTGAGGTCATCGAGCGTCCTGCTTCTGTAGTGAAAGAACTGATGGAAAATGCCATCGATGCAGGGGCAACTTCCATCAAGATCAATATCCATGGATCGGGTCAACCTCTGATCGAAATCGCTGACAATGGAAGCGGCATTTCACCAAATGAACTGGAACTGGCAGTTGCTCGTCATGCAACTAGCAAACTGCGGAGTGCAGAGGATCTTTTCAATATTCAGACCCTCGGATTTCGCGGCGAGGCTCTTGCTTCCATCGGCTCGATCTCTCACATGACCATCACATCCCAACAAGATGAGGCAATGACCGGCGCCAGGATAATTGTAGAAGCGGGGCGGATCATGAATTCTGGTAAGGTCACTCATACCCGTGGAACTTCCATAAAAGTCGAAAATCTATTCTATAATGTTCCGGCCAGGCTAAAATTCCTCAAAAAGGATCACACTGAAAAACAGGCCATTTTAGCCTTGTTAACCAGATATGCTATGGCATATCCTGACATCCAAATGCAGGTCTATCAGGATGAGAAACCAATCATTCAAACGAGTGGTTCCGGGGACAGGAGGGAAGTTGTCGGTGCCTTATTCGACCCTGAGCTTGCCAGACAATTAATTCCCATGGAGGGGATGGACAACGGCATGCAGGTGGAAGGTTTCATTAGTCCAATAAATTTGACCAGATCTAACCGGAGGGAGATCACTTTTTTTGTGAATGGCCGTTGGGTACAGGATTCTACACTGTCCTCTGCTCTACTTCAGGCATATCATACATATCTTATGGTCGGGCGTTACCCGCTCGCGATCCTGTTTCTTACAGTACCTTCGGCAGAGATTGATGTAAATGTGCACCCAGCGAAGGCGGAAGTGCGTTTCAGCACACCTGATCGGGTTTTTTCCCTTATTCAACGCACAATTCGCAAAGCCCTATTAACGAGCTCGCCAGTTCCGGAAGTGTCTTCCTCGAACAGTTACTGGCAATTCATGGCGGAAAACCAAAGGCCAAATGATCCGGCATGGGATATGTCAGCAGATGTCAATCAATCAAGGAATGTTGACGGCAACTCTCCCGAGTTTGAAAATCAACATCCTGTAAGTTTTACACAAACCCAGGCAGTCACTGGAATACCCTTGCTAAGATTGATCGGGCAGGTTGGTACTGCCTACCTGGTGGCAGAGGGACCAGATGGGTTGTACTTGATCGACCAGCATGCTGCTCATGAACGCGTTTTGTATGAACAATTCATTCGGCAAAAAGATCAACGCCTGGTATCACAGCAACTTATGGAGCCAGTTTCTATCCAATTATCTGCTCCACAAGCTGCTTTGTTAAGTAGTCAGTTGTCTGCTTTGAATCATGTTGGGTTCGAGGTGGAAGATTTTGGCGGGAATACTTTTATTGTTAGATCAATTCCCGCATTGTTCATTAACCTATCACCCGAATCGGCGTTAAGGGTATTGGTTGAAGATTTTGAAGAGGATGAAACACCGCTTCAACAGGAAGTAGAAGCAAAGATCATTGCCAGGGTTTGCAAAAGAGCGGCAATCAAAGCAGGAAAGACGCTTTCCACAGAGGAACAGCAGCGGCTGCTGGCTGACCTGGAAGCCTGTTTCTCACCACGTACCTGCCCGCATGGCAGACCAACGATGATCCACTTATCTGTTGAATTATTGGAAAGGCAGTTTGGGCGCAGAGGTGCACGTTAGCGGTGTTTTAATGGCAACCAAAATTCAAATTCAGTGCCGATACCTTGTGTGCTTGTAACAGAAATTCTTCCATTGTGGTTTTCAATTATTTTCTTGCAAATGGAAAGACCAAGGCCAGTTCCCTGAACCTTTTCTTCGGTTTTTTGTGCACGATAGAATTTTTCAAACAAATGTTGCACTGTTTCGGAAGACATACCTAATCCATCATCTTTGACTATAATATGATGTTCCCCATCGATACTGTTGGTTGAAATTTCAATATGTCCACCTTTTTGGTTGTACTTCAAGGCATTGCTCACAAGGTTGATGAAAACTTGTTTTAGCTTATCTCTATCCGCGTAAATCTCCGGGTATTGCGATGGGATTGAAGAAATCAGCTCTATTCCAGACGAATCGGTTCTGGTAGAGAAAACATCAATCACTTCGTTAACCAGTTCAATCAAGTTGAACCATGAAGGTTTAAATGATGCCCGGCCAGATTCCAACCTGGCCAGGTCAAGGAATGTGGTGGCCATATCACTTAACCGTTGGGTCTCTGAATAAATGGTTGTTGATAGAGCAACACGTCGGTCTTTATCTACCTCGGGTTGCTGCAAAAGGAAGGATGCTGTGCTGATGGAGGATAATGGGGTTCTAATTTCGTGCACCAATTCAGAAATTTGATCTGATTGTTGGAATAGTCGGGTGTTTTCTATTGCCAGGGCTGCCTGGTTGCCCAGCACACCCAGGATCTCCATTTCATATTCACCAAAAACTCCGCTCATATGATTGATGACTTCCAGAATCCCCAGTACCTTATCCTGGACAATCAAGGGAATACCTGCAAGTGAACGAGTTACCACCCGAGTCTTTTTCTCAATATCTTCAAAATATCGGGGATCATTTTGTACATCATTGATCATCACCCTTTTGCCATGCTTGATCACCCAACCGGCAATGGAGCCTTCAAGTGGAACTACCAGTCCGCGCATCACGGGTTCTTCCATTCCTGTCGCAGATTGGAAGTAAAGTTCCTTCACACCATCATCGTATAATAGAATTGAAGCTGCTTCGGCGTTACTTAACTCACATGCGGTCAAGGTTATTTTATCGAGTATATTTTGCAGATCGTGGTTTGATACCAGGTCTTTGGAAAAATCCAAGAGTCTCTGGTAATGTTCTAATCGGCGCAGGTCTTGGTCTGTTGTCATTGGATTCGTTCTGCAATCTTGGGTAAGGAAATGCTGACATCATCCCTATGGAGGACCTGCGCATACCTATCCAAATGGGTCGGAGAAGAATTTAGAATGATCAATTTGGAGCCATTTTGGACTGCATTTGATGGAATGGAAGCAGCCGGTACAACCTCAAGGGAGGAACCAACCACAATCATTAAGTCACATTTCCTGGTTAGGTTATCTGCCATTTCCCATGCTTCTTGAGGGAGCATCTCTTCAAAAAGAACTATCCCTGGCTTGATAATTCCACCACATCGGCTGCATTTTGGAATTGTTCCAGTATTGATAAAACCTGGCAGGTAATCCTTCCCAGAGATGGATTGACTACAGGATGAGCAGGACGCTGTCACAATCGAGCCATGCAGTTCGATGACATTCAAGGATCCAGCAGTGGAGTGAAGATGGTCAATGTTTTGCGTGATAACAGATGTAACATTGGCATGTTGTTCAATCTGGCGAATGGCTGCGTGCGCCGCATTTGGTTTTGCATTGTAACAGGCTTTGGCTAGCGGGCGCAGCCAGTTAAAAAACCTTTCAGGTTGTTTGTGAAATATAGAAAGAGAAGCAACTTCCATTGGGTTTTCTTTTGTCCAGAGGCCATTCATGCCGCGAAAGTCTGGTATGCCAGATGGAGTCGATATACCTGCACCGGTAAAGAAAACTGCCGATTTTGATCTTTCGATCAATCTGGCAGCTTCATTTATTGCAATATCTTCTGTACTGCGGATCATTTTTGTGGACCACGTTGAGCGATGGTGGAAGCTATCTTTACATATTGTTGTGCCACAATCCCATCGGGTTGGGCGAGGATCATTGGAGTGCTTCTGGTGCTTGCCTGGTATGCCAGCTCAGGGGCTGGTGTGATGATCGAGGTGATCGGTATCCCCAATGCTTCCTGTACCTGTGTCCAGGATAGTTGGATGTCTGACCGGATACGGTTGATCAGAACCAGAGTCAGGACACGGGATTTTGTGAATCCTTTCTCTGTGAGATCATCGATCAACAATTTAGTGCGGGTAACTGTGTTTGGCATTGGCTCAACGCACAGGATCATTTCATTGCAAAGGCTCAGGATACTTTCCACGCCAGGCAGGATATTTGAACCAATATCCAAAATTACATACTGTCCAAGCTGGGCGAGAAATTTAATGATGGCAGCCAAGCGATCTGTGGCATTGATAAATTCGATCGATTGTGGATCATAAGAAGCCATTAGCAGCTTCACGCCGCTGGAATGAATGACCAGCTCATTTTCAACCATGTTCGAAGTTAATTCATTGGCCGGGTGTTTTAGTAGCCGGTTCAATTCATTGACATTCGTATAGCCAAGGTCTATTCCGAGGGTTCCCTGTGATGGACGCATTTCAGCAACGATGACTTCATTCTTGGTTTTTTGCCGTAACGCAACTCCGACGTTCATGGCCAGGGTGGTCGCGCCGATGCCGCCTTTTGCTGACATAACTGCGATGACCATACCCTTTGGTTGTAGTGACCCCGTTGGACGTTTAACGTTTCGCGACAATAGAGCTTTAACATGAGCGGTTAATTCTGCGGGATGGGTTGGTTTGGTCAAATAATCATCCACGCCGGCATCGAAGCCGGCAACCTTATCATCAACCATTCCTTTTGCAGTAAACATGATAATGGGTGTCTGTTGAATAGCGCTGTCGCTCCTGATTTGCTTGGTGACTTCGTACCCATCCATATCCGGCATCATGATATCCAGCAGGATAAGATCTGGTTGTTCCATCTTTGCAGTGGCAATCGCCTGGCTGCCATTATTGGCAGCAATAATCTTGTATCCCTGGCGTTGTAACATCAGCCCCACTAATCGCAGTGTTTCAACATCATCATCAACTATCAGGATCTTTTCTGGCATAAGGGCTTCTCCAACAAAAATATTCCAATGCAACTGTTAGTATTTATTATAATAACATAATCCAATAATGCTATAATCCAAATCGATGGAGTTTTTACAATTTCCTATTTTTTTGCAAGAAAAGTGCCACATTAGCCGAGATCAACCTGTGATCGTTGGGGTATCAGGCGGTGCAGACAGCATGTGTCTGTTGGACCTGTTACACAGAAACAACTTCTCCGTTATTGTAGCTCATTTGGATCATAAAATCAGGGCTTCTTCGGGCGAGGATGCCGCGTTTGTCCGCGACTACTGTGAGGCAAACAATATTCCTATCATCATCAAAAAAGTAAATGTTATAACATACTGCTCAAAAGAGGGGATAAGTATTGAAGAGGGAGCGCGCAACAAGAGATATGGATTTCTATTAGACAGCGCGAGAAAATTTGATGCCAAGGCAGTATTAATAGGACACCATGCTGATGACCAGGTAGAAACGATCTTGATGCATTTTTTACGCGGAGCCGGGTTATCAGGGTTAAAAGGGATGACAACACATAACTTTGCTACCGCAGTTTTCTGAAAATATTCCCGTAATAAGGCCTTTGTTGGATTATTCCCGAGATTTAATCGAGAAATATTGCTCCGAGCTTGATATTCCATATATTACTGATCAAACTAATTTGGATGTGAAATATTTTCGGAACAGATTGCGCCATGAATTGATTCCACAACTGGAAGAATATAATCCGCGTTTTCGTGAGGCTTTGCTGCGTGGATCAAAATCTCTTCAAGCTGATTTCGATTTTCTAAGCCAGGTCGTCGAGCGTGAACTGTCAAATGTTCTTATTGACAGGCAGCCTAATCATGTGATCCTGAAACTGGATACTCTTCGGTCAATGTCAACCGGGTTGAGATGGAATGTTCTTCGGCAGGTTCTAAAAATGCTTCGTACAGATGTACGGGATTTCGATTTTGATGGATTGTCCCGTTTGGATGAATTCATATTAAAAAATAGCGCTAAAAAATTGGAACTCGCAAATAACCTGCAAGTTAGGATGGGCGCTGACGATCTCATCATTTGCGAGGCAGACTTTGAACCAACTGTGATCGAATATCCGCAATTCAGCGAGCCGGATTCTGCTCTTACTTTTCCTATACTGATCAAAATGGGGAATGAATGGGAGTCTAATTGGACAGGAAGGGAATATGAAAGATATTACAGAATGTGAAAAAAAATATGGAAATCCATACGAAGCGTGTCTGGACTCCGAAACGCTGGTCGGAGAATTGTTTTTGCGAAATCAAAACCCGGAGATCGCATTCAGCCTCTAGGGCTGGAGGGGCACCATGCGAAAGTCTCTGATATTTTTATTAATCGAGGTGTTCCGGTGGAAGCCAGGTCAGCTTATCCCTTGATCTGTGATTCGGATGGGATCGTATGGATTCCTGGTTTGATGATTTCAGAACGCTGCAAGGTGACAGAGCATACAAAAAAGTTCTTGCAACTAAAAATGACAAAAGTGCAGGATGAAGTCCACACCTGAAAATGGCAATATCATTTGCAAATTAGCTGGCATCGAATGAATAAATTTCCCAGTATTAGCTTTTAGACAGACAGTTCCTTTAATTTCATGGAGATTTCGCGCCATTGAATTTTGGAAATCCCCAACTTCTGTCGGATGTGATCTTTATCAGCATCATTCTTCCAGTCGTTTAGTACACTTGTCCAGCGACACATGTCAAACGAGAGATGTTTTCGCAAACCTGCGGCATCACCCAATTCCTCGAGGATGTATTCCAATCGTCTTTGTGACCAGTTGAACAACTTATCCGTAGTCGGGTATTGTGCCAGGAATTCCTGGCAGGCTTTCACCCATTCTGGTGAGAGTTTTATTTTTCTCTCTTTAAGGCGGTATTGCGGGTTTGAATAGCGAATGAAAATAGAAGCGTTTTGTGGATCTGACATTTCCAGATGATGGATACTAATTCCCAGGCATTCCCCTTTCTTAATGCCAGTTTCAATAAGCAGTCCATACAGGCAGTAAGGCCTAGTATCCGGCTTTTGCCCTTTCCTCATTTTTTCAGCAGTCGTATAAAGCAGGTGGGCTTCCTGATCCGTTAATACGGAGGGGAGTGGGCTGATCACCGACTGTTGCAGAACTTTCTCTGCAGGATTACCCGTCAGGACTCCGAATTTCACCAACCAATTAAAAAAGGATTTTATCGAGGTTATTCTTCTGGAAAGCGTTTTGGGGCTACAAGGAATTGATCGGCCTTTTTGGAGCCAATCCAGAAAACGGTTCAGGTCGACGGTGGTGATTGCTCCGACCGAATAATCAACAGGCAGGAAACCTGCCAACAAGTTGATGTCTGCAGTGAAGGCTTTGATGGTATGCAGAGAACGGTTTTGATCTGCCAAATACAATTTCCAGGAATTAATTGCAGGGTTCATGGTTGTGCCGGGTGTGATATGAAGTTCTGCTAAATTATGATCGCTCATAAGACTCTCCTATAATATGCGTATAGTTATTGTAAGATGTATGGTGCCTGGTGTCAATTAGATAACACCTCTGTTAATATGATTTGAAATGCATCCAGATTTTGTAAAAGCAGGTAAGTTGGATGGAGGGAGCCAAATAGAGACTACACCTAGTCCGAATACATATTGCGCCATGTTTTCCAGTTGGGTAATATCATTTGCCATCAGAAGGTGCTTGATGATGGCATTCAAATCCAGGTTGGTAACTACGCTGGATGAGAGCTCTTGAAAAAGCACTGTATTGACCCGTTCATAGCCATAATCGGGCAGGAGCAGGTAAAGATCACGGGGGAAGGATACGATGCTGGCTTTGCCGGTGTCTGGGTTCAAATTTAACAGGATCATCACATCGGTTCTGTACCCACCAGTGGGTCGCTTGTCAGAACCGAGGAGGAGTATATTGATCTGGTTTTTGGATTGCGGGATATATTAATGCACCATCCTGAAAAAATCGATCTGGGTTTGGGACAAGTGTGACTGTAGGAACAGGGATTGCAGTTGGTTCAGGAGATGGTAAAGGGCTTACGGTCGGCAGATCCTTTTCTTCAATTTTCGTGTTCCCTGTTAATATTGCAGCGACTTCAACTTGAATGAGTGCCTTCGAACCAACCCGGGATGGTTGGTTCTCAATAAGATGGATCGGATAGCCGCACGCTGCATTGAAAAAGAGAAAGCTAAAAAGGATTAATATAATCTTCTTGTTCATCTTCCTGCTTCTGGAAGATTGACAAAAAACAAATGAACAGTTTTCTCCTGATGAATTGCATGGTTGATCCACACCTGGCCGTCAATACTTGCTAAAAGATTGGAAAGGTCGCTTTCAAGCCGCTGTTCAGATTCCCCAATGATACTCGGAACGTTGATTCCAGAGGATTGTAGAGAAGAAATGATCGAACACAAGATTCCGTTTTTACTCTGAAGTTGATGGACGGATTTTCCCAGGATAACGATTTTCCCATTTACAGGGGCTTCAAAGAGAATTGTTTTAAACACTTTCCGTAGAATTGTTTCAATATTCTCCCTGTTTGAAAATAGTTCATTCGCATTAGGAGGTATTGATAGATCGATGATTATTTTTTTCTGATCGATGATCGTTCCAAATTCGTATAAAATTTTCTTTACTACCTGTTTGAACGGAATGATCTCAATTCTGGGAGTTGTTTCCAACTCAAGATCTGAATTCTCAAGGGAAGTAACTGCCTGGTTTATCTTGCCGGTGGAAACTTGAATGCGGGTGAGGAATTTTTTTTGCAGGGGATTCAACGGCCCGGCAGATTCACTCATCAAGAGGTCAGCATAACCGGTGATGGCAGACACTGCGGATCGGACTGTGTCAATATCCGTGGGTTCAAAAGGGAGGGAGTAAGGTCCTCCGACAGCCTTATTAAAATCCTCATCAGTCAATTGTGTGCCAACCTTTACCATTTCCAAATCCTGGATCAAGTAGGTCACCTCATCCAATAACATAGCAGCTTCGATATCGTAAAACGGACCATGTTTGGATTGCTGGAAAATTCGACCCATTCTTGTTGTGGGCACCATGATTGGTTCTTCTAGCTTGACTACCGTTTCAGGTATGGACTGCTGTTTTTTACTTTCGTTCGAACTTTGATACAATTTCTCTTTGGTGGATTTAGCCAGCTTCTCTTCCAGAGTAGCAATGTAATCTACTCGCTGAAGGATGTGTGCGACAGTATCCACCATGGCGGTGAGTTGGATGAGATCGTTACTGTTCCAGGTGCGGTGAGAGAATGGCGTTAGGAGGATGACACCACCAATAGGTTCACGGTGTGTAGTTGTAACCGGGCACATCAAAATTGGGGATTTCATTTTTACCGGGCTGTTTTGTATAAACTTGCTTACATCCTCGGGATCATTGTTCCAATAAGGTTGAGAAATAAGCAGCTTCTCTGAAATGATCGGTTTGTATTGATCAGAAATGGTGCTGCCGGGGAGAATTTCCTCCGCGACAAGATTGAATCCTTCGAAGATGGTTATGTTTCCTTCTTCATCAGGGATGGATACCAGGAAGCAGATCTCCGCTCGTAATGTGTTGGCAATCGCGCGTGATATTGCGGCTGGGATCTTTTCCGGCCGGTTTTCTGCTGCCAGGGAAAGCAGGGTATGCAGCGTCCTGGGGGGTACAGGATAACTGGGGGTGGTGGGTGGGTCAATATCTCGTTTGATCATAGTAGCCTTAACTATTAATTATTTTGCATGTTTCGTGCCAACCAACTACTATACGAATTATGGACATCGATAAAAACATTTTGTTGCCTATCTGAATTAATCCCTGTAAAATGAAATAGAATGATGAATATTTAGAGTCAGGAGAATACTAAAGTATCCGAGACTTACAATGTTTTAAATACAGGATATTGATCTCTGGATGAACTAGGAATATCGCTGGAGATATATTAAACACAATTGAAATATATGTTTTATGGCAACTATATTTCGTATGACGTGGACCTCTTACTAACTTCACTATACAAAATGCACTGGTCAGGGCAAGGTTTATTGAAAGGATGAATATGAAAAAAACAGTTGTTGCCGCTGCCATTGGAGAATGCGTCCATGTTGCCGGCGTTACCAACTTCTTACAGATTGCAGAAGATGCTGGGTGGAATACTGTGTTTCTTGGTCCGGCAGTTTCGATTAAAGATATTATTGCTGCCGCAAAGAAAGAAAAAGCGGACATGGTGGGGGTTTCATATCGTCTGACAACTGCAACTGGTGAAAGACTGCTGGGCGAGTTTGCCGAATCGGCTGATGAACTGCGAAGCAATGGTGTTAAATTTGCATTTGGAGGAATCCCGGAAATTGCACAGCGTGCGAAGGACATGGGTTTCTTCGAAAAGGTCTTTGATGGCAGTGAAGCAATGGAAGAAGTAGCGGCATATCTGAACGGCAATTTATTTTCTGAGGATAATGTTGTGAACTACCCTGATAAAACCATCGAAAGGATTAAGTGGAAAAAACCATATCCGTTGCTGCGTCACCATTACGGACTACCAACCATGGATGAGACCGTAAGAGGTGTTGAAACGATTGCAAATGCCCGCTGCCTTGATGTCATCTCACTAGGAATTGATCAGGATGCACAGGAGAACTTTTTTCATCCTGAACGACAAGAACTGCGCAAAAAAGGCGCTGGCGGGGTACCTGTACGCAGCGCGGAAGATTATAGAGTGCTGTATCAAGCCAGCCGCATCGGGAATTTTCCTCTGCTACGCACATATTCCGGGACTGATGACTTTATTAAATTGGCTGAGATGTACATACAAACCATCCACAATGCCTGGTGTGCCATACCTCTGTTCTGGTTCAACAAGATGGATGGACGAGGTCCGTGGGATCTGAAAGGATCCATTCAGGAACACCAGAAGGTGATGCTATGGTATGGGGAGAAAGAAATTCCGGTTGAGTTGAATGAGCCGCATCATTGGGGAATGCGGGATGCACCGGATGTGGTCTGTATTGTTTCGGCCTATCTTGCAGCCTATAACGCCAAGGCATTTGGTGTGAAGGATTACATTGCACAATTCATGTTCAACAGTCCGCCGGGATTGTCGGATGCAATGGACCTGGCAAAGATGCTGGCCATAATCGAGTTGATTGAACCGCTAAAATCAAAAGATTTTCACATCTGGATCCAAACCCGAACAGGTTTGCTCTCCTACCCGCTAGATCCAAGTGCGGCACGATCACACCTGGCAGCCAGTGTTTATTTACAGATGGCATTAAAACCGCATATCATACACATTGTTGGACCATCAGAAGCGGATCATGCCGCAACAGCGGTAGAGGTTATTGAGGCGTGTGGCTTGGTGCGCAGATCAATTGAGAATTCGGTCCGTGGAGCGCCGGATATGACTGCTGACCCGTTTATTCAAAAGAGGGTAAAAGAGCTTACAGCGGAGGCGCAAGTCACATTGTCAGCTATCGCAAGTCTGAATAAGGATGAAACGAACCACCCATTCATCAACCCGATATATTAAGCAATTCCGTAAAGTTTGGTATTATGGATGCACCGCAATTACGAAATAATGCTTATGGTAAAGGAACAATTAAAACCAGGATAATTAAAGGGGCGTGTGTCGCAGTCGATGGGGATAATACTCCTATTTCCGAGAACAATAGGATCAGGGAGCTTCATTTGGAAGGAGAAAAATAAATGGCCGATAAAGCAAACTATACAGTAATCGGGGCAGGACATGGCGGCAAGACCATGGCAGCTCATCTGGCATTATTGGGTTTCCCGACAACTTTGTATAACAGAACGGCTGATCATATCTATGCGATTAAAGAGCTAAGCGGAATTGAATTGGACAATCCGGGTGGAGATGTTCACGGTTTTGGAAAGCTCGCCTGTGTGACTTCAAATATCGAGGAGGCGCTTGAAAAAGCAGATATGATCATGGTAGTAATCCCATCCTCAGCGCATGCGGATATTGCCAAATCATGTGCTCCTTACCTTAAGGATGGACAAACAATTGTGCTGCATCCGGGACGAACCTGCGGAACGATTGAGTTTGCGAAAACCCTGCGTGATAATAATTGCACTGCTGATGTCAACCTGGCAGAAGCAGAAACCTTTATTTATGCATCTCGTTCGGATGGTCCGGCCCAGGCACGAATTTTCCGTGTAAAAGAAGCCGTGCCGATTGCTGCACTTCCTTCGAAACGCACTAAATTGGTGCTGGACAAAATTCGCGAAGCCTATCCACAGTTCATTGATGGCGGAAATGTTCTGCAAACCGGTTTAAACAACATGGGAGCGATTTTTCACCCGGCATTGTCTATATTGAATACAGGGTGGATCGAAGCCACACACGGCGATTACCAATTTTACATTGATGGTGTAACACCTTCGGTTTCGAAGGTATTAGCTGCGCTGGACAGGGAACGGGTGACTGTGGCTTCATCCCTGGGTCTGCGTGCACGGACTGCGCTGGAATGGTTAAAGATGGCATATGATACCAGCGGAGAAGATCTTTACGAAGCTATTCATAACCAACCTGGATATTATGGGATCAAAGCGCCCCCAACGCTTAATCATCGTTACATCTTTGAAGATGTACCGATGAGTCTTGTTCCGATCGCTTCGCTTGGTCAGCAGTATGGTGTATCTGTGCGGGGTATGGATGCGATCATTCGTATTGCCTGTGTGATGCATCACACAGATTATTGGCGGCGTGGCAGAACGGTTGCAAAACTTGGCATCGACAATTTAAGCGTAAGCGAACTTACAGATTATGTCACAGAAGGAATCTTGGAAAATTAATCAGACAAATTTAAAAAAAAAGATAAAAAAATCGAACCTCAATTGCATTCCAACTGAGGTTCGATTCAAGCGTTCACCTGACCACACTATGTCTTCACAAACTTTTCTGCGGATGCTTCGTCCATCAGTAATATGCCTTGTTATTGCCATTCTATACATTGGCTTTACTCTTGTATCACACGCTTGGAATCCAATGGAATTCGTGCGCGTTGGCGGACATTTTGATCCACGCGTGGGTGGAAATGAGATGGGTTATGACGGTCAATTCAGTTTCCAGATAGCAAAAGACCCAATCGATGGATGGAAGTATGTGGATATTCCGGCATACCGATATCAGAGGATTTTTTATCCAATAGTTGTATGGGTCTTTTCATTTGGAAGTGATCCGATGATTCCATGGGTAATGCTGATCGTGAACCTCGCCGCATATGTAGGCGGGGTTTTCGTTTTGGAAAAGATCCTGCTCCGATTGAAACAACCAATCTGGTACGCACTGATCTATGGCTTATATATTGGCTCTTTGTTATCCCTTCGGCTTGGGTTAAATGAATTACTAGCCTACGGATTGGTCTTGTTGGGGGCATTACTCTGGTTCAATAAAAGGCCATGGCAAGCAGTGATTTTATTAAGCCTGGCTGTGTTAACCAAAGAGATCACGGTTCTCTTTCTGGCAGCATTTTCACTATCATATATCGTAACTGACTGGCGTAAGGCAATTACCTGGCTGACTTGTGGAATCGCCCCAATAGTTATTTGGAAGGTTGTTCTGTATATATTCTTCCATGATTGGGGATTAAATTCCGGCGGTGCGATGGCTTCATCATTTGAGTGGATCCCATATTTCGGTTGGTGGAAAACTGCATTTTATTCGTTATCCAGCTTTGCAACCCTCTCCCTGTTAATTGTGCCATTGGTGATAATTCCATCCGCAATCGGATTATGGATCAGTATCAGCAGTATGATCAAACGAAATTTGGACGAAGGAACGCTGGTCTTATTATTCACATCCATCCTCATTCCATTTCTGCCTTCCTCTAATATTTTGGATCCGCTCGGAATATCCAGGGCTATGATCGGTATGGTGATTGCGTACATTATATTTGGCGCCAGGTATGAAAACAGGAAAATATTAAACTATTGTTTATTATTCTGTGTAACAGTTTTATTTATCTGGAAGGACAGCTTCATTCCGGTTGGGACATTTAATTAGATTGAAATTCTATTCAGCGAGGATGATCAAAATCGCATAGTATCATATTGGTATACTATGTAAATTGTCAGAATTCTGGTAGAATAGGCTCACTCAGCCGAAGTGGCGGAACTGGCAGACGCGCTACGTTCAGGGCGTAGTGGGATTACTCTCATGAGGGTTCAAATCCCTCCTTCGGCACAAGACCTCGCAGAAATGCGAGGTTTTTTTGCTGGTAAATATCTTGCATCAGGATTCTTACTAAGGTATAAATAATAATATGATCGAACGAATAACCCACTTATTATCGAAATCCAAGAAAATTCTTGCTGCAGTTGGTTTGATATTTCTCGCTTTCCTGATCCTTGATTTCAATAACCGGGTGGAAGAGTTATTTAGGCTTTCAGCCGAGCGCGATATGATGGCGACTCAGGTTGCTGAATTAAAAGCTACTGAATATGTAATGCAGACCCATATTGCTTATGCCAACTCGGATGCCGCTGCTGAAAAGTGGGCACGCGAAGAAGCTTTCATGGCTCGTCCAGGAGATGAACCAATTATCATGCTACCCGACCCCAAATACACTCCGCAGCCAACCCCGCAACCAGTAATTACACCGGTGGTTGTCAGTAACTGGCAGGTGTGGGGGCTTCTCTTCTTTGGCGAATAAACTGGCATGCTTTGCCAATTTTTCCAGGACCATCCGATTTAGATTAGCGGATGGTTTTTTCTTTCAAGAAGAACTACTTTTTTTCATTGACGTAAAAAAATGATGGTGATAGCATTTTGATATCTGGCACACCAGAAATTTTCTGAATAAGCAGGTGGATATGGCATTTATAAGCGAAATGCTGGGGAAAACAGTTTCAGATTTTGATGGTGAAAAGATTGGTACATTAGAAGATATCCTGGCCGTCACCCTAGCAAAATATTCCCACCCTCTTATCAAAGGGATCATTGTGAAAACTGCCAATGGAAGGCTGAATGTTCCAATAGAAGAAGTGGCTGTTCTCATCGCTCCGGCTATTCCTCTGAAAAAACATGAGAAGGATTTGCGTAAGATCGTAATCGATGGAGCGGACCTTTTACTGGTACGGGATATTCTTGATAAACAGATCATAGATACCAATGGCGTTCGAATTGTGCGAGTGAATGACCTGGAAATTAAAAAAGTGGGAGAACAATACTTTGTGGTAAATGTTGATATTGGCGGCATGGGACTGATGCGAAGATTGGGTTTTGCACGGCAAGTTCAAAAAATCAACTCCAAACTTAAAACTGGCAACAAAGCATCAATTATTTCATGGGACGTAATAGAACTGATTTCAAAGAATGAGTCTATGAGGCTAAAAGTTCCCAGCGATAAGTTGAAAGATCTCCACCCAGCTGATATTGCAGAGATTGTCAGTGACATGAATCGCATGCAGAGTGGTGAATTTCTCAATCAATTGGATGTGAAGGTGCTGGCCGATACCCTTGAAGAAGTTGAACCGGATTTCCAGGCCAGCCTGGTGGAGGGAATGGCTGACGAGCGCGTGGCAGACGTGCTTGAAGAGATGGCACCGGACGAGGCGGCAGACCTGTTGGCAGAACTACCCAAAGGTCGCAGCGCAGATATTTTAGATTTGATGGAAGATGAAGACGCCAACGAAGTTCGCAAACTCCTCACTTACAATGAAAGTACGGCAGGCGGCATAATGACCACCGAGTTTGTGTCTGTAAAAGAAAACCTTACCGCGGAGGAAACAATCAAATTCCTGCGTGATACAGCCGATGAAGCGGAGCAGATCTTCTACGTATATGTCACCGATGATGACAGCCATTTGATCGGTGTATTCTCGTTAAGTGACCTTGTATTGGCGAAACCGAAATCGAGACTGAGTGAGATCATGCACCGCAGGGTGGCGAGCGTCCGGTTGGACGATTCGCAAGATATCGTCGCGCAAATGATCTCAAAATACAACCTTCTAGCGATTCCGGTGGTTGATGATGAGCGCACTTTACATGGCATTGTCACAGCGGATGACGCACTCGATAAGATCATTCCAACTGCCTGGAAGAAACGGCTTCCACGTATGTACAGGTAGGCACTCAAGGATTATCAGATGAGTTTGTAGTGCGTTTACGCCCCTTTAAAGCTCGGATGTTGCTATTGCTGGCAGTTATCGGCCCGGGCATCATTACTGCAAATGTGGATAATGATGCTGGCGGGATTGCAACGTATTCGGTCGCCGGGGCGCATTATGGTTTTTCCCTGCTTTGGATGATGCCAATTGTAGCAATAGCATTGATCATCATTCAGGAAATGAGCGCCCGGTTGGGAGTAGTAAGTGGTAAGGGGTTAGCTAGTTTGATCCGCGAGTCCTTTGGGGTCAGAATTACAGTCATTATTCTTGGAATTTTACTCATTGCAAACCTCGCCAATACAGTATCAGAGTTTGCAGGTGTGGCAGCGAGTATGGAGATTTTTGGGGTAAGCAAGTTTATCTCGGTTCCGATTGCTGCGATTGGTGTATGGCTGCTAATAGTGAAAGGAAACTACAAATCGGTCGAACGCATATTCCTGGTCGCCTCTGCAATTTACCTGGCTTATGTCTTTTCTGGAATTATGGCAAAACCGGATTGGAATGCCGTTCTTTCATCATCAGTCCATCCAACTTTTCATTTTGACACAGGCTATCTCACCATTGCGGTTACGATCATCGGGACCACCATTGCCCCCTGGATGCAGTTCTACCAACAGTCATCCATTGCCGATAAGGGGTTAAAAATTGCCGATTATGCGTATGAACGGATCGATGTCATTGTGGGTTCCATTTTTGCAGTGTTGGTAGCCGCGTTTATAACTATCGCCTGTGCGGCAACATTATTTAAGGCAGGAATCACCATCACTGACGCGAAAGATGCCGCACTGGCATTAGGTCCGCTGGCAGGGAAATATGCCGAGGTATTGTTTGGGCTGGGATTGTTAAACGCATCCATTTTCTCTGCAGCCATCCTACCCCTATCAACTGCTTATGTGATTTGCGAAGCCTTCGGCTGGGAAGCTGCTGTAAACAGAGACTGGCATGAAGCGCCAATTTTTTTTAGCATATACACTGGTTTGATCGTCATTGGCGCTGGTATTATTTTGCTGCCAATCAAGTCATTGATGCAAGCAATGATTTCCAGTCAAACTTTGAACGGCATCCTCTTGCCTGTGATACTGATCGTCATGCTGCGTCTGATCAACGACAAACGGATCATGGGAAAGTATGCGAATAGTTTGCCTCTCAATATTATTAATTGGACGGTTGTTGCTGTTCTAATAATTTTGACCATTTTGCTTGTTCTTGCAACGTTATTTCCCGCATTCTTTGCAGCGCTAAATTAACTTGAACGGAAGGTAAAAGCCATGAACCGCTACACACACGAAAACGAGATTGTTGAGCAGGTGGATTTATGTGATCCAGGAGGGAACTTAAACCCAGGTGCGATAGGTTTTTCCAGGAATCCTTTGCAGGTGTGCAATCTGAGTGGCCATCCATTGCGTAAGAAAAAATGGAACTATTGGTGCTTTACCAATAAAGATTACCTGTTTTCTATCACCATTTCTAACGTGGATTACTTGGGGATGGTTTTTGCCTATTATCTGGATATGAATACTAAAGAATATCATGAATTGACAGTCACAACCCTGTTGGGGGCTGGATGCGAAATGAATCAAGTCGTCCATGGAAAAATATCCTTTCAACATTCAAAGCTGAATGTAGAATTTAATGATACTGGTTCTGAGGTCAGCATCTGTGTGTCTTCCGCTGATTTTGGTAATAGAAAGTTGGAGGCAGTTTTTAAGGTATTTCGTCCGGAATCCCACGAGACCCTCAACGTTACCATTCCATGGAGCCATCACCGCTTCCAGTTCACCAGCAAACAAACTTGTTTACCTGTAACCGGGTGGGTCAAACTTGACGATAAGAAGTATGAATTTGATCGAACGGACAGCTATGCCTGTTTGGATTATGGCCGAGGTGTCTGGAAGTATTCCTCCAAATGGAACTGGGCAAGTTTTGCGGGATTATCCGGTGACCACTCCATCGGAGTTAATCTGGGCGGCCAATGGACGGATGGTACTGGTTACACAGAAAATGGATTGATTGTTGATGGACGTTTAATTAAAATTGGCAGTGATATCACTTTCGAATATGATAAAAAGAATTACATGAAACCCTGGCTGATTCAAAACAGAAGAAGTACCCGCGTTAAACTTGGTTTTTACTCCGATATATGAGCGGGTTGCTAAAACCAATGTTCTTGTGTTGTTTTCTGAGGTACACCAGATGATTGGGCATTTCAATGGGGAATTGATTGATGAAAATGGGAACAAATATGTGGTTAAAAACCTGGTTGGCTGGGCGGAAGATCATGCTGCCAAATGGTGAAAGAAAAAAAATGAGTGACTGCTAAATATTGCAGCCACTCTTATTAAATCCATATTCTAAATAGTATGTCTAATCGTGCCCGTTGCGAACTCCGCGGCCCACACCATAGTAGGTAAAGCCTAGTTGGCGCATCGTGTCTGGGTCCCAAAGGTTGCGGCCATCCACAATAATAGGTTGTTTCATGCTGGCTTTGATCTTGCCGAAATCCAATTGCTTGAATTCATTCCACATGGTAGCGAGAATCAATGCGTCTGCACCCTCAGCTACCTGGTAAGGATTATCACAGAGTGTGATTTGCTTCTCATGCTTAGAGATGAGCTCCATGGATTGAGGGTCATACCCTTTTACTTTAGCGCCTTCATTTTGCAACAGGTGGATCACTTCCAGAGGAGGGGACTCGCGGATGTCGTCTGTATTCGGTTTGAATGATAAACCCAAGACGCCGATCACCTTATCATTTAGTGAGCCCAATTCCTTACGGAGACGAAGGACAACCCGACGCCTCTGATTGCGGTTGATATCCATTACAGCTTGCAGTAATTGCGGGTGAGTGCCGTGTAAAACCGCCATGTGAGCCAGGGCTTTTACATCTTTCGGGAAGCAGCTTCCACCCCATCCCAGTCCGGCATCCAAAAATTCTGCCCCGATGCGTTTGTCCAATCCCATGCCGCGTGCTACCTGGGTCACATCTGCCCCCAGCTCTTCGCAAATATTGGACATTTCGTTGATGAATGAGATCTTCGTTGCCAGGAACGCGTTGGATGCATATTTGATCATTTCCGCTGTCCTCAAGTCGGTAATCAGTATCGGGCAACGTAAGGTTGCATATAACTTGGCCACCTTATCTGCGGCTGATCTTTCAAGAGAGCCCAAAACCACGCGGTCTGGCATCATAAAATCGTTGATGGCTGATCCTTCCCGAAGGAATTCCGGGTTGGATACAACTTGAAAGTCGAGTGGTTTTCCAGTGCGGCGTTTATTGACCACATCGGCCACCCAGTCGCCCGTTCCGACTGGTACGGTGGATTTGTTAACGATCACGATCGGAGTATCTACCACGTCAGCTATAGATTCTGCAACCGTACGAACATATTGCAAGTCAGCTTCGCCGTCCACGCCAGATGGAGTTCCGACAGCGATAAACGCGATGGCGGCATCTTTAAGCGCCTCTTTGTAATCAGTTGTGAAGGTCAATCTTCCAGCTTTTACATTTTGTGAAACCAACTGTTCAAGGCCAGGCTCGTAGATAGGCATGATATTTTGATGCAGTTTGTTGATACGTTCCGGGTCAATATCCAGACAGCGGACATTATTTCCCAGGTCGGCAAAACAGGTGCCTGTCACCAAACCAACATACCCTGTTCCAATTACACAAATGTTGCTCATACTTATCTCCCTGAGGTGGAATAATTGAATACAAACATGGTTAATTCTCCCCGCCAATGATAACATAAATCGTTTTTGTTGAAATAAATCTTTTCTTCGGCTATGATTAAAATACATATTGAAAATTTCAAACGGAGGTGACATGAGCGCTCAACTACTGGATGGTGTAAAAACGGCTGAAAAGGTAAGAAATTCAGTGAAAGAAGAAGTGGCAAGTTGGGTAGCAGCCGGGCATAACCCTCCGGGACTCGCCACCGTGCTTGTTGGCGAAAATCCTGCTTCGCAAGTGTATGTGAGGTCCAAGCAGAAGGCGTGTGCTGAAGCAGGTATCCAATCCTTTGGCCATAACCTACCGGCCACAGCCACCCAGGAAGAAGTGGAAGCGCTGGTCAGGAAATTAAATTCAGATCCACTGGTAAACGGCATTCTCGTTCAATTGCCTTTACCTGATGGTTTGGATGAAGAGAAAGTACTCCGCGAGATCAAAATTGAAAAGGATGTGGATGGTTTCCATCCGCTCAATATTGGCAGGCTGGCGCAGAAGGGACGCGAACCTTTGTTCATCCCCTGCACCCCATACGGCTGTATGGTTCTGCTTGAAGAAGCTGGAGTAAAGCTTTCTGGCGCAAAGGCAGTTGTACTGGGCAGATCCAATATTGTTGGAATGCCGGTAGCCTTACTACTGGTACGCGCAGATGCGACGGTAACGATCTGTCACTCGCGGACGAAAAACCTGCCGGATGTGGTACGGGAAGCAGATGTATTGGTAGCCGCTATTGGCCGGCCAGAGATGGTGAAGGGTGATTGGGTGAAACCCGGAGCAGTCGTGATAGATGTTGGGATCAATCGGGTGGAAGACGCCAGTAAAAAACGCGGCTACCGCCTGGTAGGGGACGTGGCATTCGACGAGGTGAGCGAAGTGGCATCCTGGATAACCCCTGTTCCCGGTGGAGTGGGTCCAATGACGATTGCAATGCTTCTGCAGAATACATTAAGAGCGGCAAAGATAGCGGCAAATACAGCTGATTGATCAAGAAAAATGCATTGTTAGGAGTATAAAATGGTAGATTGGGTTGAGGAATTTCCTGGCATGATCTCGGTATGTGATTCTGATGGAATTATCCTGGATATGAATAAATTGGAAGCTGAGTTTTTTGAATCCAGCGGCGGGAAGGCTCTCATTGGAACCAGTTTATTCGATTGCCACTCGAAAAAGTCTGGAGATATGATCAAAGCGCAAATGGCCGATCAAAAAGCAAGGGTTTATACCAGCGAAGAGGATGGAAAGAAAGAAATTATTTTACAGGTTCCCTGGTACAAAGATGGTGTATTTGCAGGTCTGGTGGAGATCGCTTTGCCATTCGAAAGAGAGATAGCACATCTCATCAGATGATAATTACTTAGTAGGTATTTACTTACAGGATTCGTACGCAATTGGAGAAAAAGATTTGTCAGACAATTGACATTGGACACATTTCTTGATATAGTTGTCATACAATCTATTATCAAGAAATGGTTGGTATAATGCCTACGCTTTTGGTAAACCACGCCCAAATATTAGTAACCATGGACGACCACCGCCGGGAGATTCCGGATGGTGGTCTTTTTATTCGGGATGGTTTTATTGAACATGTTGGCACAACAAAAGAGTTACCCGAAACAGCAGATGAAATAGTTGACCTGACAGGGCATATCATCCTTCCGGGTTTGATCAATACGCATCACCATTTTTATCAGACTTTAACCAGGGCAGTACCTGCTGCGCAGAATGCCAATTTATTCAATTGGTTGAAAACTTTATACCCCATCTGGGCCAGGCTGACGCCGGATGATATTTACATTTCGACGAAAACTGCGCTGGCTGAGTTAGCCCTATCCGGCTGCACAACTGCATCCGATCATCTTTACCTTTTTCCGAATGGTTCCAGGCTGGATGATGAGATTATCGCCGCCAGGGAATTTGGGATGCGGCTGCATGCTTCGCGTGGATCGATGAGTTTAGGAGAGAGTAAAGGTGGTTTACCACCGGATAGCGTGGTAGATACAGAAGAGAATATTCTGACGGACAGCGAACGACTGATAAATAAATATCACGATCCAAAACCTGGGTCTATGACCAACATTGTTCTGGCCCCGTGCTCACCGTTCAGCGTTACGGGAGATTTAATGCGTGAAAGCGCCAAGCTTGCCCGTAAGTATGGCGTTCATCTTCACACTCACCTGGCAGAAACCCAGGATGAAGAAGAATTTTGCCTGAAAATGTTTGGACACCGTCCGGTGGCTTACATGGAATCGGTGGATTGGTTGGGGAAAGATGTCTGGTTTGCACATTCTGTTCATATCCGATCAGAAGAGATACAGGTTTATGCAAAAACAGGCTGCGGGGTTGCGCATTGTCCGTCGTCGAATATGCGGTTAGCATCAGGCATTGCCCCGATTTGGGAGTACAAACAGGCTGGGGTAAAAGTGGGTCTAGGCGTGGATGGTTCCGCATCCAATGACAGCTCGCACATGTTGGCTGAAGCCCGACAGGCAATGTTGCTTGCCAGGGTAAGGGCGGGAATCTTCGGTGCCTCGCTTTCGTTAGAAACCAAAATGCCTATCATGTCTGCCCGTGAAGCGCTGGAGTTAGCTACTCGCGGTGGAGCAGACGTTTTGGGTCGCCATGATCTTGGATCGCTGGAAGCCGGAAAGTGCGCCGATTTCATTTCTCTTGATCTTAATCAGTTGGGCTACGCTGGCGGGTTGCACGATCCTGTCGCTGCATTAGTGTTATGTTCATCACAAAATGTAAGTAATAACATTGTTGGCGGTAAATTTATCGTAAAGGATGGCGAACTCGCAACATTGGATCTGAGATCGCATATTGCAAAACATAACCAGGCAGCATCACGATTAGTGGAAATGTAATTCGTACGAGAGTGGAAAGAGATACGCAGTGACTGAAAAATATCCAATGCCAACCAAGGAACTTGTAGATTGCGCGATGGGCAGGCTGCCTGCTGATCTGGTAATTCAAGACGGCAAATGGGTTTGTGTGCAAACCGGAGAAATCATTGATCATACGGATATTGCAGTCATCAATGGACGGATTGCTTTTGTTGGACCAAACGCGGATCATACCATAGGCAAAACCACAAAAATTATTCACGCGGAAGACAAGTATCTCGTGCCTGGATTATTGGATGCGCATATGCATGTCGAGTCGACCATGCTGACGGTGACAGAATTTGTTCGGGCGGTCATTTCGCATGGAACAACTGGAATTTTCATCGATCCGCATGAAATTGCCAACGTATTTGGACTTCCAGGGGTCAAGCTGATGGTGGACGAGGCAGCGGATCAACCGATACACATATGGGTTCAGGTTCCATCGTGTATCCCATCCAACCCGGGTTACGAAACACCTGGGGCGATCTATGGCCCGGTTGAAGTAAAAGAAGCGCTTTCATGGGACGGGGTGATTGGATTGGGAGAAGTGATGAATTTCCCGGGAGTTGCCGCGAGCGATGAGAAAATGCTCTCCGAAATCGGATTAGCCAAGCAGGCGAAAAAGACAATTGGCGGTCATTATGCATCACCAGACCTGGGGCTGCCATTTCATGGTTATGTCGCCGGTGGTGCGCAGGATGACCATGAAGCCACATCTCTCGACGATGCTATTCAACGCGCAAGGCAGGGTATGAAAGTGATGATGCGGTTTGGGTCCGCCTGGCAGGATGTTGCTGAACTCTCTCGTGCTGTCACCGAAGAAGGCTGCGATCCCAGAGCATTCTTGTTATGTACTGACGATTCTCATTCACACACAATATTCAACGATGGGCATATGGATCGTGTTATTCGTCATGCGGTTGATTGCAAATTGCCACCCATGCATGCGCTGCAGATGGCGACCATCAACACTGCGGAATACTTTGGGGTGAGTAACGATGTTGGAATGATCGCACCTGGACGCTTTGCTGATATTTTACTTGTTAATAATTTGGATGACTTTTCGGTTGAAATGGTTGTTTCCAAGGGAAAAGTTGTATCGCAGGCTGGCCACATTCTTATCGATATTCCGGAATATTGCTATCCTGATTGGGCAACTGACAGCGTCCATTTGAAAAAGCCTGTTGTACCTGAGGATTTTGTTATCAAAACTGACAGAACTGGAAAAGTAAAAGTAAACGTAATAGGCATTGTCGAGAATCAGGCTCCCACCCAACATCTGATTTTGGAACTTCCAGTTGTAAATGGCGAATTGAACGCAGACAATGCAATGAATCTGGCAAAGGTAGCCTTGGTTGAACGCCATAAAGGAAAAGGTGTCGTCCAAAGCGGTTTCGTATCAGGCTTTGGTTTCAATATACCTTGTGCGGTTGCGACAACTGTAGCCCACGACAGTCATCAGATGATCGTTGTCGGGAACAATGATTCTTCCATGGCAATGGCAGCAAATGAATTGCAGAAGTGCGGTGGAGGTCAGGTTGTTATAGCGGGGGACCAGGTTTGTGGGATCGTGGAACTGCCAATCGGCGGAATTATGTCCAATGAAGCTGGACAGACCGTCGCCAGAAAAGCAGCCAATGTACTGGCGGGTTTTCGGGAATGTGGATGCCACCTGAATAATCCAAATATGCAGCTTAGCCTTTTAGGCCTGGTTGTGATTCCGGAGATACGGATTTCAGATCTGGGTCTACTAGATGTTACTCAAATGAAAATGATCGGGCTGATTGCATGAATGAAAATAAGAAACCACAACCTTACGAGAAGCTAAGGATCACCCTGGCAGAGTTAATCTCCAACTCAACACCTGGAGAACGTCTGCCGACCGAACCAGTGCTGGCAAAACATCTCGGCGTTTCGAGGGCTACTTTACGAGAAGCAATGCGATCCTTCGAAAGCCAGGGTTTGATTCGGCGACGGCAGGGAATCGGTACATTCGTAGTTGGTCCAACCCAGGTGCTGGTAAGTGGATTGGAAGTCCTTGAATCAATAGAAACATTGGCCGAAAGAATTGGGCTGGATGTTTCGATGGATGATCTGAATGTGAAATTTCTGCAAGCTAGTAAAGATCAGTCTGACATTTTCTGCATTCCAGAGGGTGAGCAATTGATCCAGGTAACCCGTATCATGCGCACGGATAATCGTCCGGTTGCCTATCTCATTGATACACTCAGGCAGGATATGATCTCAGCCGATGAATTGGTATCGCAGTTCAGCGGATCGGTGCTTGACCTATTTATTAAGCGTGGTAATCCAGCGCTTTCTTATTCAGATACTGAGATCAGGGTCGTGGATGCATCCTCTGAAATAGCCAGGGAGTTGGAAATTCAACGTGGAGATGGTTTATTACTATTTGTTGCTTGCCTGTTCGATGCTGAAGCAAAAGTGGTGGATCACTCTTACTCGTATTTTCTGCCTGGATATTTCAAGTTCAATGTCGTGCGAAGTGTCGGAAGCAATCAGACCGTCATGATCAGTAGTCAAGATGAGGATAGGAGGTACACGCGAGATTCAGAAGAATAATTGAATATCGTTGTTTTATTTATCTAAATAATCTAACACAAAATTTATAGGAGGTTTTACCATGCGTAGTTTTAATGGAAGAGATATTTTATCTCTCAAAGAATTTGAAAGGCAAGAGTTTTTCCACATATTTGAGATTGCTCAACAGATGGAACCCATCGTTCGGGCACGCCAAAATACCGATCTATGCGCAGACAAAACCCTGGTGACCGCATTTTACCAACCAAGCACACGCACCCGTCTCGCTCATGAATCAGCCATGCACCGACTGGGCGGCCATGTCACCGGATTCTCAGATGCTAAGATGACCCGTGCTGGTGATTTTTACCAGGAAAGCATCAAAGACACCGTAAAAATGCTTGAATTCTATGGTGATGTCATTGTTATGCGCCACTTTCAACAGGGCGCTCCAATGGAAGCCGCGAAATGGGCATCCATTCCCATTATCAATGGTGGCGATGGCTGGGGTGAACACCCAACCCAGATCTTGACCGACCTTTATACGGTTTTGCGTGAAAAGGGCCGCATTGATGGATTAAAATGGCTGGCAGTTGGTGATATGCGGATGCGTACCATGCACTCACTGGGATATGCACTCTCACAGTTTGATTGCCCGATCACCTTTGTTGCCCCACCCGAAATGACCCTTCTTCCAGAATATAAGGCAGAACTGAATCAATACAATGTTAATTTCAAGGAAGCCGAACATGTTGAACAGGCAATCGCGGATGCAGATGTTATCCTGGTTGAGCCTGTTGTACAGCCAGACTACACCAAATCACGCCAGGAAGCCGGAGAACACGGATTGACCCCCGACAACTACAAGATCACCCGTGATCTACTTGCAAACAAAGCCAAGTCAGATGCCATCCTGCTGCATTCACTTCCTCGCATGGATGAGATCCCTGCGGATGTTGATATCACCCGCTGGTCACGATACTGGCAGGAAGCCTACAATGGCGTCATTATGCGCATGGCATTGATCGCCCTTGTTTTAGGAAAGATGGAGTAAAAGGAGAGAGATATGCAAACATTTTTGCATGGTCGTGATTTGATCGGAGATCTTGACTTTTCGAAAGAAGAAGTCGAGACCGTTATGGATGTGGCGTTTGACCTGAAAAGAAAACGCGCACTCGGAGAACTTACTCCGTATTTACGGGACAAAGTCCTTGCTATGTTATTCTTCTTCAGCAGCACACGTACGCGAGGATCTTTTGAAGCTGGTATGGCACATCTGGGCGGCCACGCTGCTTTTATTGAAAGCCGCACCACCCAGATCTCACACGGTGACACTCCCAAAGAGATAGGCGAGATATTTGGTCGTTACTTTGACGGTTTGGCTATTCGACACGTTGATTGGGGAATTGGTAATAAGTATCTAAACGAAGTTGCCAAAGCCTCCCGCGTTCCTGTTCTGAATATGCAAGATGAAATCTATCATCCGTTCCAGTGCCTGGCAGACCTGATGACCATCATGGAGAAAAAAGGCCGCGATCTTCGCAAGAAGAAAATGGTTGTCTCCTGGGCTTATGCAGCATCCTACCAGAAGCCAATGTCTGTTCCCCAAAGCTTGGTTCTACAAATGCCGCGGTTTGGAATGGATGTCGTGTTAGCTCATCCGCCAGAGTTCAAACTGATGCCGGAGATCATGGATAAGGCGCAGGAACAGGCCAGAAAATTTGGTGTTGGTTTTGAGGTCATGGATGACATGGAGAAAGCATTCAAGGATGCTGATGTCATTTATGCCAAGAGCTGGGGCGCCATGGTGCACACACCGGACGCCGAAGAAGGCGCGAAGATCATCAAAAAGTATGAAAGCTGGATCACTGATGAGCGCAAAATGAAGCTTGCAAAACCGGATGCGATCTATATGCACCCGCTGCCTGCTGATCGAAACATCGAAGTGACTGACGGTGTCATGGATGGTCCGCAATCCGTAGTCTACGATGAAGCTGAAAATCGTATGCATACCCAAGAAGCCGTCATGGCTTTAACCATGTAGTTTTATTATTGAAAGGATATTTTTGTCAAATGGAAAAGAAAAAAGTTGCAGTTGTAGCTGTTGGCGGTAACTCATTGATCCTGGATCCTAAAAAGGTTACAGTCGAAGATCAATATACCGCTGCTGCACAAACATCTAAACACATTGCCGATATGATCGAAGCTGGTTGGGATGTCGCTATAGGTCATGGGAATGGACCCCAGGTCGGTTTCATCCTTCGCAGGTCAGAAATTGCTGCCAAGGCAGAAGGCATGCACGAAGTTCCATTGGATGTTTGCGGTGCAGACAGCCAAGGCGCCATAGGTTATTCATTACAACAAACATTGCAAAATGAGCTAAAACAGCGTGGCATCAAAAAATCAGTGGCGACCATAGTGACACAGGTCAAAGTTAATAAGAACGACAAAGCATTTCAAAACCCAACCAAACCCATTGGCGGATTCATGGAAGAAGCAGAAGCCAAAAAACGTGAAAAAGAAATGGGCTGGAACATCGTTGAAGATTCCGGACGCGGTTGGCGGCGTGTTGTTGCCTCCCCGATCCCAGAAGAAGTCGTTGAGCTGGATGCAGTCAAGGCTTTGATTGACGCTGGTACGATCGTCATCACTGTTGGCGGCGGCGGCATACCAGTAGTAGATGATGGCAAAGGTGGCGTGGTTGGTACAGCCGCAGTCATCGATAAAGATTTTGCGTCTTCGTTACTGGCGCAGTTAATCCATGCTGATTTACTGCTCATATCCACGGCAGTGGAGAAAGTTGCCATAAACTATGGCAAACCGGAGCAGAAGTGGCTGGATAAAATGACCTTAGCCGAAGCCAAAGCTTATTTAGCTGAAGGAACGCATTTTGCCAAAGGCTCGATGGCGCCAAAAATTCAGGCGATCATCTGGTTCCTGGAAAATGGTGGAAAACAAGCTTTGATCACAGACCCAGCGCATATAGGCGAAGCCCTTCGAGGCGAGACTGGAACCTGGATCCTTCCTTAGTAACACTAACAACCCCTGCTAATTTCTGGCAGGGGTTGTTGGAAATTTGAATATGTTAAGATAATTGTCAGGAAATTCGTAGTATTCTTATTTTGGTTTCGTGTAAAATTAGAATAATAGTCTTACAGGTTCACGCTTAATAACGCTGTAGTCAAGTTCTAAACTTGTTCGTAATAGTGAGAGGAGGTGATTCCCTGGCAAGTGCTTTAGAAACAGTTTTCACAAATTATGTACAAAAACCTATTGCTAATTGGAGGAGTTAGATGAATAAGAATTATTTATGGCGTATTGTATCAATATTGTTGGTAGCCACGATGGTACTGGTTGCCTGCACACCAGCAGCACCAGCGGAACCCGCTGCTCCTGCTGAGCCGGTCGCCCCTGCAGAACCTGCTGCCCCTGCTGAACCTGCCGCTCCAGCGGAGCCGGCTGCCCCCGCTGAACCTGCTGCTCCTGCAGATGCTGGAGCCTTTCAAATTCCAGATGTTGTCGAAGGAAAATTCAATGTTGCGATGGTTCTAATTGGACCACACAATGATGGCGGCTGGTCGCAAGCACATTATGAAGGTTTGGAGTATGTTGCTGCAAATGTTCCAGATACCCACATAGCTTATATTGAAAATGTTCCAGAAGGGGCAGATTCAGAGCAAGTTTTCCGCAGCTTATCCCGGAAGGGCTTTGATCTGATCTTCGGTACATCCTTCGGATTTATGGATCCAATGGAAATTGTTGCAGAAGAATTTCCTGACACAACATTCATACATCTAACTGGCATAAAATCTAATGGAACTAACTTTGGCAACCTGATGGGCGCAATGGAAGACATGAAATACCTGGCAGGAATGCTTGCTGGCGCTCGTGCTAAACAAGACGGAAATCCAAAATTAGGGTACATGGCCACGTTCCCAATCCCAGAAGAAATTCGACTTGGCAACGCAATTGCCCTGGGAATGAAGAAAACATGCCCGGAATGCACCATGGACATCCGATGGCTCAATACCTGGCATGACCCGATCATTGAAAAAGAATCTGCTGCTTCACTATTTGACGCAGGCGCTCAGGTAGTATTTACTGGCGCAGATACACCTGCAGTAGCAGATGTAGCTCAGGAAAAAGGAAAATGGGGCGTAACATATGACTGGTACGGCTCATGCAAGGTCGAACGCTGCCTTACAGCACCATATTGGGTCTGGGGACCGATTTATGCTGGTATTGCTCAAGGCGTAATTGACGGAACTTATGTTCCAGGTTGGGATTACTTTGATGCGGAAACTGGCGCTCTTGGTCTCTATGGTTTCATGGAAGGTCAAGAATTGACATCTGGTGTAGCTGATTTGGATCCAGAGGTAATTAAAATGGTCCAGGATACATTAGCTTTAATGCTCAAGGGTGAATTCGACCGCTTCGATGTCTTTACCGGTCCTATCAATGACAACCAAGGAAATGTAGTGCTTCCTGCCGGTCAAAGTTTGGAGCAGGTTGACCTTGATGCATTCCCGGAATATGGCCTCCCGTGCACCGTTGACGTCTGCATGAAGTGGTGGGCTGAAGGCATCACCGCTGAATTGCCACAGTAACATAATTTGTACTTTTGCGAGCCAGGTCCTTTGATCTGGCTCGCATTTTTCCCCTCATAGGAATCACTTTATGAATGCAGAAAAAGTAGAGTACAGTGACATGATATCTGGTGAAAAAGATGTCGTTTCGATGCTTGGGATCATCAAAGAATTTCCTGGTGTTTTAGCTAACGATCATGTTGATTTCACTCTAAAAAAAGGCGAGATACATGCGCTATTAGGTGAAAATGGTGCTGGGAAAAGCACATTAATGAATATCCTCGCCGGTTTATATAAAACGGATTCCGGTGTTATCACTGTACATGGGCAAAGGGTGAACTTTTCATCTCCTAGTCAGGCGATCGCGGCGGGGATAGGAATGGTTCATCAGCATTTTATGCTCGTTCCAACCCAGAGCGTGACAGAAAACGTCTTATTAGGTTTGGATGAACCGCGGTTTCGCCTCAATCTTTCAAAATATGACTCACGAATAAAAGAATTAGGCGATCAAATGGGGCTCCCGATTGATCCAAAATCTAAGGTGTGGCAGCTCTCAGTAGGTGAGCAACAAAGGGTGGAACTAATTAAAATGCTTTATCGAGGAGCAGACATCCTGATTTTAGATGAACCAACAGCGATTCTTGCACCTCAGGAAATTGAATCATTTTTCGAAACGCTGCGCAAGATGACAGGTTTGGGAAAATCAATTGTATTCATCAGTCATAAGTTAAATGAAGTTTTACATATAGCAGACAGAGTCACAGTGATGCGTCGAGGAAAAGTGACTGCAGCTGGGGTAAACCCCAGTGGAATGACTGTCCGCGATTTGGCCAAGCTAATGGTGGGGAGAGAAGTCATTTTTAATTTGGATAAGAAAGAAGTCACTCCTGGTGAAATAGTGTTATCTGTACAAAACCTGAAGTGTGAAAACGATAAAGGCTTACCAGCTCTTAGAGGTGTAAACTTGAATGTCAGGCATGGAGAGATTGTTGGCCTGGCAGGAGTGGCAGGAAATGGGCAGAGTGAACTAGCAGAGGTAATCACTGGATTGCGTAAGTGCAGCACAGGAAAAGTGATATTGCATAAAACAGATGTAACGAATAAAGATCCAAGAAATAGTATCCAATTAGGAATTTCACACGTGCCAGAGGATCGGCACCACGTTGGAACAGCACCTAATCTAAGTTTGACAGATAACGTTATCATGAAGACCTATAACCAAGATCCTATTAGTAGAGGTTGGACGCTTAATCAGATAGCTGCTGAAAAATATGCAAATGAATTGCGAACCGCGTATGAGATCCTTTCTCCAACAATTAATACCCCTGTAAGGTTGCTTTCTGGAGGGAATCTACAAAGAGTCATTTTAGCCCGTGAAATATCCTCCAAACCAGCTCTAATGGTTGCCATGCAACCCACCAGAGGGCTGGATGTTGGTGCGATTGAAGGAGTTCAACGATTATTACTTCTCCAACGAGAAGCTGGCGCTGGAGTATTATTGGTTTCAGAAGAGCTTGATGAACTGTTGGCGTTAAGCGATCGTATCTATGTGATTTTTGAGGGAAGGATCATGGGGGAAGTGTTTGACAAAGATGTAGATAAGATCGGATTGATGATGACAGGTTCAACGAAAGAGATGATTAGTGAGATGATTGGCGGCGAAGATGCCTGAAACCATAAATAAATTGGATAGCAAATTTCATTTTCCATATCAGGTAAGAATTGAACCAAGATTGGGCGAACTCAAATGGTGGCAGTCTCTACTGATCACTCTTTCAGCGTTACTGATTTCTCTCTTGATTGGTGCAGTAATACTTATGATGGTAGGTGGAGATCCTTTGAGAACATATGCACATATCGGAAAAGCTGCATTCGGCGACATTGGCGTCTTTTCTGATACAGTCGTCAAGGCGATTCCGTTAATTCTTGTGGGTTTAGCATGTTCAGTAGCCTTTCGAATGAAATTGTGGAACATCGGCGCTGAAGGTCAGTTCTTTCTCGGGGCATTTGGCGCAAGCATGGTAGTTTTACTTCCAGTATTGCCAGAAACAGCTCCCAGGTGGTTATTTATTATTGTTATGATGGTGTTCGGAATAGCTTTCGGTGCATTATGGGGGTTCATCCCTGGTTTTCTAAAAGCCAAGTTCAATGTAAACGAAGTCATATCAACATTGATGATGAATTATATAGCTATCGCTTGGAATAATTTTTTTATCTTTGCAGTATGGTCAGAGGGTGGATTTCAAATGTCAAAAATGTTTCCAAAGACAGCTTGGCTTCCTCGTTTGACTGATTTTGGCAAAGAAATACCCATTCTCCGGGGACTTACTACCCACATGGGATTAGTTTTTGCGCTTGTTGCTGTCGTAATTATTTGGTTTGTTCTATATCGGAGTAAGTGGGGTTATGAGATTCGACTGATTGGGGATAATCCAAAAGCTGCAAATTATGCAGGTATTCAGATGAAAAAGAATGTAGTCCTGGTGATGATGTTATCGGGTGCGCTTGCTGGCCTGGCAGGGATGTCTGAGATTACAGGCGTTGTTCATAGGCTTCAAGGTGCAATCTCACCGGGATATGGTTTCACAGGTATTATTGTTGCGTGGTTGGCTAAATTAAACCCATTCTTAGTCGTAATTGTTTCAGTCTTATTTGGCGGACTAATCTTGGCTGGTCGTGAAATTCAGCCATCTGGCGTTCCAAAGCTAATCCAGGGAATCATCCTGGTCTGCTTGATCGCCAGTGATTTCCTCGCCCGCAACCGTATCCGCATCATAAAACGGATACAGGAGTAGCATCATGGATCCAATTATTATTCTTCAAGCAGGTGTTGCCTCTGGTACGGTGTTGCTATTTGCAACTCTGGGTGGTATCTTTTCAGAGCGGGCAGGAGTTATGCAGTTGGGAATGGAAGGAATGATGCTCATTGGTGCCATGGCAGCTTTTAGCACGACTGTGAGCACTGGCAGTCCATGGTTGGGTTTACTAGTCGGAATGTTGGCCGGTGGGTTGCTAAGTCAAATTCATGGTTTTATTACAATTACACTTCAAGCAGACCAGGTTGTTAGCGGACTTTCGCTCACATTTGTTGGAACAGGGATCGCGTTAGTTTTTGGAGAGCAGCTAAGTAAGGCTGGTGTGATCTCATTACTCCCGAAAATTACAATCCCCATTATTTCCCAAATTCCATTCCTTGGAAAAATTTTCTTTTCCGAACAAAGTATATTGGTTTATTTTGGATACTTATTGGTACCTCTTTCATGGTATTTCATTTACCGAACCAGACCAGGGATGCATTTAAGAGCTGTAGGTGAACAACCGTCTGCTGCTGATTCATTAGGTATCAATGTGTATAGGACCAGATACCTCTATGTATTCGTATGCGGAATGTTTGCCGGGCTGGCTGGGGCTACGATCAGCCTGGCAATTTCTCCGGGCTGGTTTAGCGAATTAACTACATCAGGCCAGGGGTGGATTGCTATTGGGCTAGTGATTTTCTCACAATGGGACCCAGTACGAGCAATGGTTGGATCTTATGCATTTGGAGCGTTAAGGCGCCTTGTTTTAGATATACAAGGTCCGGCTCTACTGCTTGGTCTTAGAAATCCATTTTATTACAACCCATATTTTGGGCAGTTTCTCATCATGGTACCTTACGCTTTTACAATAATCGTACTAATTATTGGTTCATACGATGCAATGAGAAAGCGATTAGGTGCACCTGCTGCTTTAGGCATCCCTTATGTACGGGGTGAGCGTGGATTGTGAAGATTCTGAAACAATTCATTTAACTCAAATGTGAAAGTGGGTTAACACATGAATATCTCAGCTCGCCAAAAACTGATCAGGGCTGGCTTGGGGCTAGAATGTCTTAATTTACTTATTGAGAATGTAAGAGTTGTAAATGTTTATAGCGGCTGTATTGAACAAGGAGCCATTGGCATACTTGGCGATCGAGTGGTTTCACCCACCGCATTTGGTTATAAAGCTCAAAAAGTGTTGGATGGTCATGGTAAATTTGCAATGCCTGGATTTATTGACACGCATGTTCACATCAGACTCAACCTTATTAACACCAGAGCACCTGTCGTCATGTGATCGTTCCACATGGGACTACTTCCATGATGGTTGACCCAATGGAGATTTCCAATGTTGCAGGGATTGAAGGGCTGAAAGCGCTCGTCGCTTCTGGAAGTCAACTTCCTTATAATCTCTTTATTGAGGTTCCATCCCGTGTTCCAACAGCTCCTGGTTTGGAGACCACTGGCGGAGTGTTGGGTCTGACTGAAGTTAAGGAAATATTGACCTGGGAGCATACGATTAGTTTGGGTGAACTTGATCCATCAAAGGTGCTTGGCCTCAAGGAAGAGTATTTGCAAAAAATTGCTGAGGCGCAAAAACTGGGAAAAATCTGTAATGGACATACTGCTGGTTTGAATGAGAGAGACCTTGTCGGCTATGCCTGTGGCGGGTTATCTGATGATCATGAATGTGTCGATTATGCTGACGCGATTAGACGATTGAATTTGGGGCTTTCAGTGTTGATCCGCGAAGGAAGTTCTGAGCGGAATATAAGGTTGATCATTCCAGAGGTTCTTAAGAATAATATTGATACAAGCAATCTTATGTTTTGTACTGATGACAAGCACCCGGATGATATTCAAAGAGAAGGCCACATAGATTACATGGTAAACGAAGCAATAAAATGCGGTCTCTCCCCAGTCAAAGCTATTCAAATGGCAACAGTGAATGGAGCCAGGCACTTCAGGAAGGATCATCTGATTGGCAGCATAACGCCCGGAAGATTTGCTGATTTTATTTTGTGCGATTCCATCGAAAAAATTGAACCGCTTCAGGTTTTCCAACACGGGTCATTGGTAGCTGAGAATGGAAAAATGACAGTAAATCCATTGTCATTAAATTACCCGGATCATCTGTATCATACTTTCTCGGTGCGAAAAGGAAAAGATCCACAGGACTTCAGTGTCTTTGCGGATGGGGCGCAAGCCAATATGATTGTGATTGAACTGATTCGAGATCAAATCATCAACGTCCGAGCAGAAGCTAGGCTTGATGTGAAGGATGGAGTAGTTTGCAATGATCTACAGAATGATATTCTAAAACTGGCCGTAGTGGAAAGGTATGGCAAGGAGGGCGGAATAGGCATCACTTTCGTAAAAGGATTTGGCATGAAGATGGGCGCCATCGCCTCCTCAGTTTCTCATGATCACCACAATATTGTTGTGGTTGGTACGAATGATGAAGATATGGCAGTATGTGTTAAGGCAATATCTAATTCTCAGGGGGGGTTGGCAATTTCTAATCGTGGTAAATTAATAGATTTCTTACCATTACCGATCGGTGGATTGATGAGTGATAAAACAGCCGATGAGGTGATCCTCATACTTCAAAGATTGAATACCGAATATAAAAACCTGGGGGGTACACTGGCAGCGCCATTCATGAGCCTATCCTTTATTTCCCTGCCGACTGTTCCAGAACTGGGATTAACTGACAAAGGCCTGGTTGATGTAAAGGAACATGCATTGATCTCATCTTTTGCCAATTAATCCAAAAGACTTATTGTAGATTCTGAAAAATAAGATACAATTGTAATTGTCAGACAATCATATTTTTGAAAGGAATACATGCAGAAATTTATTGGTTATCAATGCTCTCTTTGCGGAAAAACTTACAATCCAGACGAGGTTACTTATACCTGCCCGGTGGATGGCGGTAATCTGGACGTTATTTTAGATTATGATCAGATCAATAAAACAGGTAAGTTTACAGAAATCATTTCCTCGCAAGAAACTTCCCTGTGGCGATATCTACCTTTGTTACCAGTTGGCAATCCAGGTGGCGAGGGGACTTCCCTCAGGCTGGCTGGTAGCACTCCGCTGTTACTCCATTCAACCTGGGCGAAGAACTGGGGATTAAGAAATTGTGGATCAAGGATGAAGGCCGCAACCCAAGCGCTTCTTTCAAAGATAGAGCCAGCGCGGTGGTGGTAGCTCGAACGCGTGAAATTAAATCGGATATAGTCGTTACGGCATCAACTGGAAATGCAGGTGCAGCTCTTGCGTGCATGTCCGCTGCTGTCGGCCAACCTGCGATCATTTTCGCACCTAAGACCGCCCCTCAGGCGAAGGTGGCACAACTCTTGATCTTTGGCGCGCAGGTCATTTTGGTGGATGGCAATTATGATTCTGCATTTGATCTGACGATCGAGGCGGCTAATGAATTTGGCTGGTACTGCCGAAATACCGGATACAATCCATTCACTGCAGAAGGCAAGAAAACCGCGGCGTTTGAAATTTGGGAAAACTTAATCCTGAATCAAAAACGCAGCAAACCAATTGTGGTATTTGTATCAGTGGGTGATGGCAATATTATTTCTGGAATCCACAAGGGTTTCAAGGATTTGCAAAAACTTGGGTGGCTGGAACAAATGCCGCGAATCATCGGCGTGCAATCCTACGGCTCGGCTGCAATATCCAATGCGTTTCATGCTGCGACTGAGACCATTACCCCGGTTGCAGCTACAACCATTGCGGACAGCATTTCAGTTGACCTTCCGCGCGACGGCGTTCGTGCTGTGAGAGCTGCGAAGGAAACCGGTGGTACCTACATCAACGTGACCGATGAAGCGATCATCAGCGCTATAGCGAAGCTGGGCAAAGTTGGTTTGTTCGCTGAACCAGCCGGTTCCACAGCTTATGCCGGTCTTGAGAAAGCTGTTCAAGAAGGGATTGTAGGAGTGGATGACGAAGTCGTGGTCATGAACACCGGCAGTGGGCTGAAGGATATTCGTGCGGCAATGCAAGCTGTTACTGCTGCGCCAATAATTGAGCCTTCCCTCAATGAGTTAAAGAAGTTTCTGAAAAAATAAGATGAACCCTAAATTTTCGATCATCGCCCCTGTCTATAACGAAGCAGAGAGTCTCTCTGAGCTCCAAAAACGAATAACAGAAGTGATGGTTCAGACCGGCGAAGAATGGGAAATGATCCTTGTTGATGATGGGTCTACAGATGGTTCAACGGGAATCATCCGTGAGATGGCGAAATCTGATGATCACATTCGACCAGTCATTTTCGCCAGGAATTTTGGACATCAAATTGCAGTCACAGCTGGGTTGGATTATTCGCGTGGTGAAGCAGTGGTCATCATTGATGCCGATTTGCAGGATCCACCCGAGGTCATTTTGGAAATGATCGCTAAGTGGAAAGAAGGCTACGAAGTTATTTACGCCGTCAGGTCAGAGCGGGAAGGCGAAACCTGGTTCAAACGTACCACCGCAGCCCTTTTTTATCGCGTCATATTCCGTATCACTGATATAAAGATCCCATTGGATACCGGTGATTTTCGCTTATTGGATCGAAAAGTAGTTGCGGTAATGGATCGGATGCGGGAAAGGCACCGTTTCTTACGAGGGATGGCTTCTTGGGTCGGCTTTAAGCAAATAGGATTACCCTACAAACGGTCAGCCAGGTACGCCGGGGTGACAAAATATCCGTTTAGAAAAATGATCCAATTGGCTTTGAATGCCATTACCAGCTTCTCATATTTTCCACTTCAAGTTGCAACCTATATTGGTTTTTTCTCTGCCGGGATCAGTATCCTTGCGATACCTGTAGTTATTATCGAGCGTTTGACCGGAAACCAGGCATTTATTGGCCAGGCAACCACGCTTATTGCAGTGTTGTTTTTAGGAGGTGTTCAACTTATATCACTGGGTATTTTGGGCGAGTATATTGGGCGTATCTACGATGAATCGAAAGGACGCCCATTGTATATCGTCCGTGAAGAGCCATCAGATTTTGAATAATTATCTTTGAGGAGATTAATAAGAAATGACAAACAAGATTGATTTAACTGTAAAGAAAGACCGTTTAGAAAGATCCGTGAAGAGAGCAAAAGAACAAAATATTATTATTCCAACTTTTGCACAGATGAAGAACCCGGAATTGATTCCCGCCAAGGTGAAGGCAGAACTGAAAAACATCGGGTTGTGGGATGTGGATCCACGCAATTTATTTAGAATTACCTGGAAAAATGAACCTGTTGCAAAAGGTGGCGCTTACGGCGGAGTAAATTACCTTGAATTACCATCCAGTTTGACAGGAACAAAAGCAAAGATCGTTGTCCTGGTCGGAAAATGGTTTCCAACTGGAGCACACAAGGTAGGCGCAGCTTTTGGCTGCCTAGTTCCACGTTTGGTCACTGGTCAATTTGACCCCACAACCCAGAAAGCAGTCTGGCCGTCCACCGGGAATTACTGTCGTGGTGGAGCTTATGATTCCAAACTTCTGGCATGTGAATCGATTGCCATTCTTCCCGAGGGAATGAGCAAGGAACGCTTTACCTGGCTTTCCACGATCTCTGGTGAAGTAATAGCGACACCAGGATCCGAATCTAACGTGAAAGAAATTTTTGACAAGTGCTGGGAGTTAAGAAAATCCGGCCAGGACCTAATGATATTCAACCAGTTCGATGAATTTGGCAATTACCTGTGGCATTACGAGGTAACCGGTCATGCTATGGAAGAAGTTCTAAACAAGGTAATGGGGTCGTAACGATGTATATCGTGGTTTCGCGTCTGCCACAGGTTCCGCTGGAACGATCGCAGCGGGTGATTACATGAAACAAAAATACCCAACTTCTAAAATTGTAGCAAGCGAAGCGCTGCAATGCCCAACTTTGCTTGAAAACGGTTTTGGCGCGCACAGGATCGAAGGTATTGGCGATAAGCACGTTCCCTGGATACATAATTCCAAAAACACGGATATGGTGGTAGCTATTGACGACCAGGCGGTGGTGAATATCAGTCGTCTATTCAATGAACCAGAAGGCCATAAATATCTTGCAAAGAAGGGCGTTCCTGAAGATATTATCTCGCAATTGGACTTGTTCGGGTTCTCTGGAATTTCCAATGTTCTTTCAGCTGTCAAATTTGCGAAATACTATGAACTGGGAGAAAATGATGTTGTATTGACCGTCCTAACAGACTCAATGGAACTCTACGGAAGCCGTTTGGTTGAGATGCATGAGGAATATGGCGAATACACTTCATCAAACGCAGCCGAGGATTACGCACGTTACCTACACGGGGTCAGCACTGATAATCTCCAAGAGCTTAGCTATGTGGACCGTCGAAAAGTCCATAATCTTAAATATTTTACCTGGGTGGAGCAACAGGGCAAAGAATATGAAGAGATCATGGACATGTGGTATGACAGGAATTATTGGACTGCTGTACAAGGCCAGGTAGCCGAAATAGATGAATTGATCAATGAGTTTAATGACAGGGTGGGTTTGATCAAGAATTACTAATTCTTAACCTATATATTTGCATCCCGCAGGCAAAGCCGTCTGCGGGATGTTGTTTTATAATTAGGGTATGTATTCAAAGGGTTCGCTAAAAGAAACCGATCTTGTGCTGGTAGCAGTCATAAATTCTGCGCGGGATATGGAAATTGCCCGAATGCTTGGCTGGTATAGGATTCCTCTGCGAAAAGCCCCGAAAATGGTGGATGTAGATTTCCTGGCGTTCTTTCAGACATCTGCAATCAATGACGATGGCGAAGGGAAAATCCAATACATTGCGAAAGTGCGCGGCCATGAATTGACAACCAGGGGAGAGTTGCTAAAAGACGAACGGGACCACCCAAGAGCCGCAGAGGAATATTTTAAGATCCAACTGGGTCCGCTTATTATGCTTAATCGCCCAATCTCAACTACAACCTGGAAACGAATTACATTTTTTTACACTACTGGTAAAGCGTTGATGGAAGCAAAGATTGTCAATGATCTTGTAATTCGTTCAGATGAGCGCTCCATTCTTTGGCGATCCATTCGCGAAAGATTAGGGGACGATCAGGAACCTCAACAACCTGGATCAGATGACTTTGAGATGACAGATGCTCAGTTGATGGCAATATTCGGTTATCTGCATTTCAAAGATATAAGCTAATTTATATTATGGGAGAAGCCAATGAAGATCATAAAAAATGGTACTCTGATTACAGCAAGTGAAACATACATTGCAGATATTCTTATCGAGGGCGAGAAAATTACTGAAATTGGTAAGAACTTAGCATGTCAGGAAGCGGAGATCATTGACGCAGAAGGAATGCTGGTCATGCCTGGTGGCGTTGATCCTCATGTACATCTGGATCTGCCCATGTTCGGAACGGTATCTTCCGATGATCATTACACCGGGCATAAAGCGGCAGCGTTTGGCGGCACGACAACATGTTTGGACTTTATATCACAGGATCATCAGACACTGGCAGAAGATATTGCCGCCTGGCATGAAAAGGCAGATCACAACGCAGCAATAGATTATGGCTTTCATATGAATATCACAAGATTGGACCAACAACTTGCCAGAGAAATTCCAGAATTGGTCAATCATGGGATTTCCAGCATTAAAGTATTTACAGCATACAACAATCGCTTGCGGTTGGATGATGGAGGAATATTTCAGGTGATGCGCATAGCCAAGGATGCTGGAATCCTGACGATGCTGCATGCTGAAAATGGTGATGTGATTGAAATACTCATAAATGAAGCGATGTTGCAAGGTAGAACACAGCCGATCGATCACGCACTTACCCGACCAGCGTGGGGCGCTATTGAAGCAGTATTACGAGCTTGTTCACTTGCTCAACAAGCGGATGCACCGCTATATATTGTCCACATGAATGCTGGCGGGGAGGTGGATCAATTGGAATATGCCAGGGCTCATGGGATTAAAGCTATGGGAGAAACATGCCCGCAATACCTTTTCTTTACATCCGAGGAATTGCGCAGACCGGATGGCTCAAAATGGATAAGTTCTCCACCCATCCGCGAAGCTGCTGATTCTGCCAGATTATGGGAAGGCTTACAAAATGGAATTCTCCAGACAATAGGCACGGACCATTGCCCATTTTTTTATAATGGTGCCAAACCAATCGTCTATGAAGGTAAAGAGGTCGCAATTCCTGGAAAGGAACTTGGTATTGGAGATTTCACAAAAATCCCGAACGGCATGCCGGTGATCGAAGATCGCCTGCCAATTTTGTGGACTTATGGCGTGAGAGCCGGCAAATTAACTCCAAATCAGTTTGTGGCTTTGACCTGCACCAACCCAGCGAAAATATTTGGACTGTACCCAAGGAAAGGGACATTGATCCCTGGTGGGGATGCGGACATCGTCATCTGGGACCCTGATAAACGGGTGAGGTATGGCGTCCAGGAAGCACATATGCGGACAGATTACAATCTATTTGAGGGATGGGACCTGGTAGGAATGCCAAAAACAGTTTTACTGCGGGGCAATATAATAATCGAAGACCGAGAGTGGCTAGGGAAAAAAGGAGCTGGAAAATTTATCCATCGGAAAGCTTCAAATCAGATTCTCTAATTCATATTTATGATAATCCTACTTCCAACAATCATTCTAATTGCAACGGCGGCGATACTGACTGGCATACACACCTATCGCCCCCGGTTTAATGCAAGCTGGTTGATCGCAGTTATGGGAGCTTTCTTATGTTGGTTATCACTATTGTTTCTTAGATTCAGGCTCCCGACCAGCCTGGTTTATCTGCAATGGAGTAAGGGGGCGATCAACATTGATTCTCCGCTACTGGCGATCGATTACTCTTCCTGGCCGTTTGCATTTGCCATAGGGGCTTTGATTCTGGCTATCGTGTTATCATCGCCAGTGAATCTTCAATCCAGGGCAGAGATAATAACACTTGCTGGAAATTTGGCCATTGCAGGCATCAGTTTTTTTGCATTTCTTGCGTCAAATCTTATCGCTCTACTTTTGGGTTGGGCTGCGATCGATCTCTTAGAATTGGCTGTCCTGTTGAGAAATAATCAACAAAGCGCAATTAATCAAAGAGTGATCATCGGGTTTACATCCAGGGTAGGGGGATTAATGTTAATTCTTTGGGCAATTGTCTTGGGAGGTCAAATTTCTAGCAATCAAACTGGTTTTGCTGATTTATCGCCAAATGTTGGTTTACCGATATTGATTGGGATTGGATTAAGATTAGGTTTGTTCCCTGTTCACCTCGTTTACAACGAAAATATTGGTATCCGCCGCAGCCAGGGGACCTTGTTCAGGTTTATTCCACCGGCTGCAAGTCTGGTTCTGTTGTCACGAATCCCACCCGAAACCATGAACAGTAGTTTCATAATCTTAATCAAGATACTTATTTTTATCGCCGCTGGTTATGGATTGATACACCTGATATCAGAAAAAAAAGAACTGGACACTCGTCCATATTGGGTCATGATACTTTCCAGTTTTGCCATTCTTTCTACATTAAATGGAAAACCTTTCGCATCAGTTTCATGGGGTGTGACAATGATCCTTATTGGAGGTGCGCTTTATCTCCATGAAGCGCGCACGAGATTTATTCATATCCTTCTATTAATTGGATTATTATTCATGACAGGTTTACCATTTACTCCAAACACTGTAGGAGTTGCAGGTTTGGTTGGCTCAATGAATGTTGTGAATGAAATAATTAGTCTAGTATTACTTCAATTATTACTATATGGATTTTTCCGGATCATCAATAAAAAACCTATGCTTCCCTCCGGCCAGGAAAAAATCATTTATCTTACTTATCCGTTTAGTATATTGCTCTTGATTATTTCATATATCATCATTGGTCTTTTCGGATGGCCTGAATCCAGGACGATTGGGGCTTGGCCGGCTATTCTGACAGGTGTAGCGATTTTGGCAGTAGTAGTATTAATTTACAAGAAATACCGCAATAAGATTCATGGCATTAGTTTTATAGCTGTTGAGGTTGTAAATAAATTACCATTGTCGCGGCAAAAGAAAGGCAATTTTATTAACTTTTCTTGGATTTACTCTGGGATCAGGATAAGCATTGAATTGTTAGGGAGAATGGTTAATTGGTTCACTTTCATGCTTGAAGGTAGCAGTGGGTTGCTTTGGGGAATGGTCTTTTTGATAATCATGGTTATGATCATTGGAGGGAGGGTCTGATCTATGCCCTATACTCTGCAGATAATAGGTATAGTAGTGTTAGTTGGATCGTGTTTGCTGCCTTATGTGCTGCCAAATTGGCGGATATTAATTTCCACACTGGCAGCAATATACTTGATCCAGTTTATTTTTATCTTCTATGAATCAACACCATTTCTTGCCGTGATCAACTTGGTGGTAGGATGGATGGCATGTGCAGTGATTGGAATCGCCAGCATCCGATTGGGTGTTGCCGAAGATTTAGAGCAGTATCGAACAGGAACCGCGTTCAGGTTGATTAGTGCGTTCTTCTTTATCTTGACTGCTTTTGCGCTTTCGATCAATGCCTTTACTTGGCTATCAGATACGCCATACATATTGCTTGCTGGAGGCCTTTCATTATTATTTACCGGTCTGTTACAAATCAACTTCTTCAGTCAGATCTTACGGATAATCATTAGTTTGCTCGTTTTCATTGCCGGATTTGAATTAATTTATTACTCGCTGGAATTTTCCTTACTGGTGATTGTCCTGATCGGGATGGTGAAAATTGGGTTAGCTTTTGTTGGAACCTACCTTGTCACTAAACAGTTGCAGGAAGAGGCTGCATGAGTTCACCAGTAATATGGGTTATTTTTCCCATGCTGTTTTCCATTGGGTTATTCTTTCTCATCAAGTTTAGAAAATTGACATACATTACTGGAATAATTGTTTCGTTAGGGTTGGCCCTTGCTGCGAAACTAATTCCGATCGAATCGATTGCTGCAACAGGAATAGTAGAATACAAAATTTCTGGAACCCTAAACATCCTTGGCAGGCAGTTAGTATTAAATCAGGACAGGCAGGCTATTTTAATTCTAGTATTTTCGATTATTACTTTCTGGTTGGTAGGAGCATTTGCTACTTCCGCGCCACCCATAATAGTTCCAGTGAGTATTTTGACGAGTTCATTCCTGGTCGGATCATTAGCGGTTGATCCATTCTTATACGCGGCGATTTTTATAGAAATTGCTGTCTTGGTCACGCTACCATTACTGATTCGAAACACGACAAGTCTAAACAAGGGAATAATCCGCTTTCTTACATATCAAACCATTGGAATGGTTTTTCTACTCTTTACCGGGTGGTTGTTAGGCGGCTTGGAAACTGCTCCTGCTAGCAGAGAAGATGCAATTCGAACCTTGATATTCCTGGGTCTGGGTTTCGCATTCGTATTAGCCATTTTTCCATTTTATTCCTGGATACCTATGCTCACAGAGCATGAAGACCTGTATGCTGTTGGGTTTATTTTGATATTGTTTCCAACAGTCATTTTATTGTTTGGAACAACATTCATTGAAAACTATTCCTGGCTGCGAACATCTCCTGAATTAAGACAAGGTTTACAAATTGCTGGAACCTTGATGGTAGTATCTGGTGGGATTTGGTCTGCTTTCCAAAAAAACTTGGGAAGGATGTTTGGTTATGCGATCATTGTTGAAAACGGTCTTTCATTAATCGCCATGGGCACAATGACCTTGAACGGTTTTGAAATATTATGCCAGCCTTTTCCTGCCCAGGATAATATCCTATTGGCCTCTGGTCGATTTGTTTATCGTTGATTCACAAGAAATTCGGCAGCCTGGATCTATCAATGATGATGGGAATAGGGAAATCAGACACCCTTCTAATTATTGGAGTTCTAACCGCTCAGTTTTCCATTGGTGGATTACCTTTGTTAGCTGGATTTCCTCTAAGAGTAGCGATCCTTGAAGAAATTGTTCTTCAATCTGTTGTAATCTCGTGGGCGATCATAGCAGGGTTTGCGGGTTTATGGGCGGCTGGTTTATATTCACTCTCAATATTTATCAGGTCCGAGTCTGGCTGGAAGAATTTTTTTACTACAAATGTGATCATTAATATCCTGGTATCAGTGGGAATCCTGGCTTTGTTAGTAATGGGAGTTTTCCCGCAGCTATACACGAATAGCATGTCAAATATATTACTTCCATATACGCATTTACGTTAAAATGGATGTATGAAAATTCAGGATGGTATAATCTGCAAGACTTATAATTCAATTACCCCACGAGGATTCTATGGAAATTGAACAAATTACAAAACGTCTTGAATGGTTGGATGATGAACGCCGGAAAGATAAAGCGCTCATATCTACCCTGGAAAATCGAATTTCGGAAATGGAAGAAAAGAATTCCATTTCAAAGAAAGAACTATCTTCCCTGGAAGGGAATCTTTCACAATTTACCTTGATATTTGGAAAATTGGAACAGGTTGAAAGCAAGCTAGCACAGACGAATATTGACCTTGGAAAATTGGGGGATGAATTAGATAGAACAATGAAAGACGGTCAGCACAAACAGGAAAAAAAGAGGATCGATGAGATAGATAATATTAATAAGACAATCCAGAGTCTGCGAAAAGATGTCCTGGAAATTAAAGAGTTGAAAAAGGGACAAAAAGTCCTGGATACTGATTTCAATACATTAAAAGAGCAAGTAATTAAGCTGGATAATAGTTTTGTTAATAATCAGGGCACATATGATGATTATAAGAGGGCTCAAAAATTATTTGATGAGACCCGCAAAGCTGAAAACAAACGGATAACCGATCTGCAGGGGGAGGTCTCTGCTTATCGCAAACGCAGCGATGAACTGCGGGCAAAGATCGATCTGGCTCTGGAAAATATGCGCAATATCGATACACGCATCGTTGAGATCACTGGCTCTGAGGCGGAGCGGCGGCAAGCCCAAATTGCATTTATTGAAAAACAAAACCAGCAACAAGTGGAACGGGATCGGATGATTAAAGATTCGGTTCAGAAGGTAGAACAAGTTCTACTATCTTCGGCTACTTTTGAAAACCAGCTAAAGAGTCTTGAAGACACACTTCGTACTGCGCGGAAAGCGAAAGACCAGTTGGATGACGCAACACAACGGATCGACCGCCGTGTCAATGAGATTACGGAAATGCACAGATTGAATGAGGATCACTTTCGCCAGGAGTGGGGCACTTTTAAAGCGGATGACCAAAAACGTTGGGCTAATTATAATTTGATCATGGACGAACAACAAAAAGACAACCAACGTCTGAGCGATAAAATGGAGAAGCGTGTCATTTCATTAGAAGATGGCACCCAGGAACTGACCGATCTGGTTACTGGACTTCAAAACGAGACCGAGAAGCGTTTACAGAACCTTTTATCCCTTGCTCACGATTGGTTATCGGCACATCAGCGCGTGTCTGGAACCAATAGAGATTTGGAGTAATGGCTACACATGTTCTTGGTACTGCCGGGCATGTTGACCACGGCAAATCATCCCTCGTAACCGCCCTGACAGGGATTAATCCTGATCGGTTAAAAGAAGAACAAGCTCGCGAGATGACGATCGAGTTAGGCTTTGCTTGGTTTAAGCTGCCATCCGGAGAAGAGGTGGGGGTTGTGGATGTGCCCGGGCACCGTGACTTTATTGAAAATATGCTTGCTGGCGTTGGCGGGATTGACGCCGTCTTATTTGTTATAGCGGCTGACGAAGGAGTCATGCCGCAAACGAGAGAACATCTTGCTATTCTTGATCTTCTTCAAATTTCCAACGGTATTATCGTGTTAACCAAATGCGATTTGATCCAAGATGCAGATTGGTTCACACTCATAGAAGAAGATATTCGTGATGTAGTTCGTGATACTTTCCTTGCGGACGCACCGATTAACAGGGTGTCCTCGAAAACAAAAGAAGGAATTACTGAATTATTTTCAGAAATTGAAAATGCCTTGAATGGTTGTCCTGAAAAGATTGACAATCATCAACCTCGATTACCAATCGACAGGGTTTTCTCGATGCCAGGATTTGGAACGATCCTGACTGGTACACTTCTGGACGGCATCTTTGAAATTGGGGATGAAGTAACCATCTTACCCAAAGGTGTAAAAACGAGAATTCGCGGCATTCAGAACCATAAAACGAAAGTGGAAAGGGCGTATCCTGGGCCAAAGGACAGCTATCAATCTGACAGGTATCGCTGTGGATGACGTAAAGCGCGGGGATGTTCTGACGTTGCCTGGATTGTATCCACCTACAAGACGAGTGGATGTTACGTTTAGACTTCTGAAGGACATAAACGGTTCGATAAAACATCGTGACGAAATTAAACTCTTTTTAGATGCGACTGAAGTGGTAGGTAATATCAGATTGCTTGGTATGGATGAATTATTGCCGGGAAACAGCGCATTCCTTACAAATAGAATTGGCTGAACCGATTGTTGCTAAAAAAGGTGATAAATTCATTTTGCGTCGTCCTTCTCCGGGTGAAACTCTTGGCGGAGGTTCAATCATCGAGGTAAATTCCAATCGGCGTTACAAGCGGTTTTCAACCGAAATTATCGAGACTTTAGATAAGAAACTTTCAGGATCAGATTCTGAAAAATTATTGACTTTGATCCAAGCAGAATCTCCAATATTGTTTTCAGATGTGCTTGCCCGTTCCAACGTGGATAGTGAAGAAACAAAGGAAATTATTCGGGTATTGGAAAGTGAAAACCAGGTGCGATGGATTAAAGTGTCTGAAAATATCCAGCAGTGCTACTTGATCTCCCAAAACTACAACAGACAATGATTGAAAAAGTTGAACAGGTTGTAACAGGTTTCCATAAAGGAAATCCTTTAAAACGGGGAATATCTAGAGAAGAGTTACGATCAAAACTAAAAACTCCACCGAAGATATTTAACGCATTGGTTGAAGAATGGATTGATCAAGGCAAGTTAATCGCAGACCTAACCAATCTTGCCTTGCCGGGATTTTCCATTCATCTGACTATAGATCAAAAACAAAGAATTGAAAAATTGGTCAAGAAATTTGGTGAGACACCTTCCAATCCACCTTCAACGAAAGAATCCATCCTTGAAGTCGGAGAGAACCTATACAAGATGCTTATTGATAATGGAGAATTGGTTCAACTCTCAGAGGATGTTGTTTATACAAGTTACCAGTTTGAAAAAGAAAAAACTGAAATAATTGATTATTTGATGAAAAACGAATCAATTACTGTCGCAATATTTAGGGATATGTACCAGACGAGCAGGAAATATGCGCTAGCATTTTTGGAATATCTGGATCAAAAGAAGATCACACGCCGGGATGGCGACTTTCGCAAGCTCATTAAGCATTAATCGAAATTTGCAGCAGCTTCTTGTAGAAGTTGGTCTATCTCCAATGGAATACCTTTGGATGGATTCAATTCAAGGGTAAGAGCTTCCATATCGCATTTGCTAATACATATTCCACAACCCATACATAAATCTATATTGATATTGCTAACCCCAGCATTAATAGTCAGGGCGTGGAATTGGCAATAAGATGTGCATGCACCACAATCTAAACACAGATCGTGGTCAATGACAGCTACATATCCAGAAGCGGCTAACATGGGTGTGCCATTTGCATGAGCTTTAATCGCTCCACAACAGCAAGAGCAACAATTGCAGATGGCGTAATATCGTCCCAACATGGCATCTTTAAAAAAGGCGTGATGCACATGGCCGCGTTCGTCCTCCGCTTCTAGAATCTGCAATGCTTCATCAAGCAGGATGGCGCGTGATTTTTTGGAATGGTGTTCGAGAACAAAGCTGGTGAATGGTTCTCCAACGACCATGCAAACGTCCATGGGCATACATGGATCTTCTCGGCTTGCTCGGCAGGGGCAATCCATTACAGCCAGGTGGTCTGGGTGGTTAAGAATAATATCTTTTGCCAGTTTGTATGGAACGATATTTTCCAGATTTTCCAATCTGATGTCGGTTTGAACTGATACCAATTTCTTTGCTGAGGATAAGGGCATCACTTTTCCATGATAAGAATCAGCCAATGAAGGTTTTGATCGTCGGTCATAACCGGAAGGCATCAATTTTTGCAGCCAGGTCTGAACGGATTGGATAAACCTCAGGAGTGGGGCGGCAATTCTACTAATTGTATGTCGTCCAGTTCCGATTTTGATATATGAGTAAATATAGCGGGCATAGATATAACCGTGAAGTCGATCGAAAAGTGAAAACCCTTCAGTACGATCTGCCTCTTCGAAAAAAGCCATGGTTGATGGCAGGATCAATTTTAGAGTGCTTTTTATCAGTAACTTTCTTTTCAGGCATGATAATTCAGTAAACTTTCTGTTATAGGTTTTTGTAATTGAGGATGATCGCAATTATTCAGTATTACTTCTTTGGCGTTATGCCACACAGCGAAATCCCTGATCACATAACTAAGCGAAGAAATTAACTCATCATCTAATCTTAACCCCGGCTTCAAAATAAAGTGACTTGATCTCAAAAACTTGTGATTTACGATGCGCTTTTGCATCCATCTGTCCAATAATACTTCCTTTGTGAAGGATGGGGAGCAATAGGTATCCCAACTTTCGCTTTGATACTGGAACATAGATCTCCAATTCATAGTGAAAATCAAAAAGACTTCGAAGCCTGGCGCGATCCCAAATTAATGGATCGAAGGGCGATAAAATGGATGTTCGGAGAGGTTTTTTGTTGTTTGAAAAAATCTTCTCATATAGATCAAGATTATCACGATGAATGTACCCTTTCTCGTCCAATCCTTCAAGTTTTGCGGGCTGGATTTCACCTTCGCTTAATAGCATATCTAAAACTTTGCGAAGACCAGTTTTGGGGAACCGATAATAATCAGGAATCCAGGATGTAAGTGCAAAACCTAATGATTTTATCGTCCTCCCGGTAAGTTTTTTATGTGATTGCTCCTGGCTGATGGTTGGTTGTTCAGACCATTTTGGAAAAACCCTCTCAGTGAGATCATACACTCTTTGAAATTTTTCTCTGCGAGCGATCATTAACTTCCCCATAAAGAATAGCTGTTCAAGAGCAACTTTTTCGTCTTTCCAATTCCACCAGGTACCTTTAACATCATTGGTACGCTTGAAATCTGCTGATTTTACTTCGCCTCTCTCCCCGATAATGTCCAGAATTCCCCGAGAAAGTTCAGGTCGTCTGCCGATCCATGTTTCATTGCTATTCCATTGATTATGGAAATGGTCCATCTTCCAACGATACAAAGGATAATCTTCAATTGGAATGAAGCAGGCAGCATGTGACCAATATTCAAATATGAATCCATCTGATAACAATTCATCCAGCCACACTTGTGGATAATTCCCAATGCGGCTCCAAATGACCAAATAGGGGCTGCGGGAAACAACGTTGACGGTATCTATTTGCAAGATACCCATAGTCTTAATTTGATCAAGTAGGTCTGGCTTTGTGGCTTGAAAATTCTGTTGATGCCCCAATCCAAGACATGTAATTTGCAGGTTTCGTGCTTGCTGTTTTGTCAATTCCAACATTATTAGTTTTCGTCAGAGTTGCGCTTGGAGATAAAGCTTAGGATCAACTGGTCAGCACGCTCCAACAGATCGAAGTTTATGTATTCTTGTGTATCCATTGAAGTATGGTATTCGGGAGGAGTACCTCCATTTAACACTGATTCAAGACTGACAGCGGAATATCCAGCACGAAGAAATGGCAGGTAGTCTCCGGTCCTGTGTATGTGTATGATATCCACCAATTTCTTATCTAGTTTTTTAAGAGTGGAATTCATCATATTGGAGGCTGCAACGGGGACCAATCGGCCATAGCGTTTGACCAGTCCAAGCGCGTTCCCGCTTCCTATTGAATCGATGTTGATAACATCCGGTTTCGGTTCCCAATGGATATCCTGCCTGGAAAATTCATTCGCACCAAAAAGCCCCTGCTCTTCCGCACTGGTGAACAAGAAACTTACTTTTGCTGGATATTTCTTTTGGTTTTGAATGACTTTCTCTGCTGTTGCAAGCGCACAAGCTACGCCAGAGGCATTATCGTTAGCGCCGGGAGAAAAAACCTCCCTCCTAAAAAAGATGATCCAAATTTGATAACCCAAAGTTGTAAGAATGATAATGATAGTAAATAGATAGAGGGAAACTACAAATGCTGATGGCAAAGTAATTCCTAGGACGAGCGCCATACTCTTAATAGCAACGAAAAATGAAACATAAAATATATATCTTTGACAATACGAGATAAATTTGCCTATTATCCCACTCATATAAGGCATTGTTCTGGCTGTATCCATGTGAGATATTATCAACAGTTGAGAATCACTCAATTGTAATTTTCCGGGTGTCGCTATCAAGTTTTCAGTGAAGTACTTGCGGGGAAAAAGTTTAACTCCCTCCAGCATCAGTACCGGCAAAATAGAAAAAATGAATGGAAGCAAAAAACCGAATACTGGCGCAATCTCCATCACAAGGAAAGCCAGGATGATGAGCAGCACATCAAAGAATTGCTCATTGTAATACACTGGAATGTTCGGAAATTTGAATGGCTGACGTTCGATCGAATAACCGGCGTCCGTTAGCACCTTTGTAATATAGGTTTTTGTTTTTTCCTCAAAGGCACTGCCTGCTGGCCGGGCTGGCGCATTATTAGATATCTCGTGGAGATGTCTGGAAGTGTTCGAATTTGATTTGGGCGAAATTTTTGTCATTTGATCGCCGCAATAATGTATCGTTCATAATCGTACTTGAACAATAGTGGGTCAATTTTCAAGGTTAGATGCTGTGACATTCCAACCCGGACGCATATTTGTTTTTGTGTATCATGCTCTTTCTCCCCCTGGTTGACGATCATGATGATCCCTCCGGGTTTAAGACTTTTCCACGCGGATTCAAGTAGCTTTTCAGGCTGATGCTTTGAAGCCGGCAACCCCCATTTCAGTGAGTCTTGTTCGAAAACAAAAGGGAAAAACATCGTGATCACATCGTAACCAGAGGGTTTGACAAAAAACATTTCGGGAATAAACTGGACCGCCGGCAAATCATTGACTTGAGAAATTGCGTGGTCATAGCGGGAGTGGAGATCGGCATAAATACGGTAGGCATCTATCTCATAACCTTCCAGTTCCACTTTTCGCTGCACATCGGTGCGAAACCAGGAATAAAATGACCATAATGCTTTTACATAAAACCAATGTGAAGTTCCGATATCGGCTGAATGGATCTTTGAAGGAAGCGTCGCATTCAATTTTGTGAAAGTTTCATCCAACATGTGTAGATAAAAGATATTTTCGTAGTAATTTCCACCCATAAGGGAATTCTTTACAGGGTCGAAGTGATACTCTTTGAGATACCGCTGTTCAAACTGCATGGCCTGACTTTGGTCGTGTTTATTTAAATGTGCATAGCCAATAATTGGCAGGCCTTTAGAATCAATTCGTTTGATGTGTCTCTTCCACCGAAAGAGTTGGCGGAGTGGAAAATCTATTTGATTCCTCAAATTAAGCAACTGGCGATAGAGATTCATTGTGTGTGATCGATCTCGAAAAAAAGCATTTTAAAGCTTGGGCAACACAATTGATTGTTGGTTTTGATACTTTCCTTTTTTATCCACATAGGATGTTTCGCAGATTTCATCCCCATTAAGAAAAAGGATCTGGGCGATACCTTCATTTGAGTAAATCTTGGTAGGTGTGTTTGTTGGATTTATAATTGAGATGGTTGCAAAGCCTTCCCATTCAGGTTCGAAGGGGGTGACGTTGATGATGATCCCGCAGCGGGCGTAAGTACTTTTTCCAAAGCAGATGGTTAATATCTCGCGCGGGATCTTAAAATACTCGACTGACCGGGCTAAGACAAATGAATTCGGTGGAATGGTACAAATTTCACCAACGAAATCGGTCAGGAATTGAGAATCAAAGCTTTTAGGATCAATTCCTTCTTCCACCTTACCAGTAAATATTTTGTATTCATTGGTGATCCGCATATCGTAGCCATATGACGACAGACCGTACGAAATAGCATTCGATCTTTTTTCACCCTCTGCGAAAGGTTTGATCATTTGTTGTTCTAGCGCCATGCGGCGGATCCAATGGTCGGGCTTTACTCCCATTCCTTCTCCTTTTAATACCTGGTGTGGAATATTAGACGGGTGACTTTATATGGAAAAATTTCAAATTCAATTCTCTGTGTAACTCCATATGGTGAAAAAGCAAGTTCGTACATTCCCTCTTGCAGATCGGCAACTGCCATTACTTCCTCAAATAGATCATCACCATTGAGAGAGGAATCGGCGTATGGGACGGGGTAGCGGGTTTTGAAATCAGTATCGTCAAGCGAAGTTAAGACAAAATCTGGATAGCGACGTGTTTCGTTATTATCATTGAATATCTGTACAACTACTGCCCCAGAAGCATTGTTCGTATTTATCCATAATTCAGGATTGCGTGTATGTGCGTAATCGTTAATGCCTTCGCGGATTTCGAAGTGTAAATGTGAGCCAATTGCCTTGCCAGATAAACCAACTTCACCAATTTTTTCTCCAACACCTATGCGATCACCAGTTTTTGCCAATATTTTCGATAAATGTCCGTAAAGAGTAAAAATCGGCAAATTGTAACCTGGAACTTCATGCTGAATAACGACCAGATTACCGTAAAAATTCACACCCCAGCCAACCTGCTGATTCGAATCAGTACCCGCAAAGATTACCTCGCCATCTCCCACTGCAAGGACTGGCGTACCCAGCGCATTGATGAACTCGACGCCATGGTGAGGTTCGCGTTCTCCGTGTTGTGTTCCTCCATAAGGATAAGACCATTCCACCTTTTGATTGAAATCTGCGCCAATAGGTGGTTGAAAGATGAAATGGCCGGGGAAAACACAAACATCCACCGCACAAATATGCGGTGGAATTTGAGCTGTCTCAGTAATTGCAGGCATTGTCGGTATCATAACTGTTGGTGTGAAAGTGGCTTGAGCAAGATCAATGGTGGAATCCATTGATGCAATGAGTGTGGGCAATGGTGGTTCTGTGCGGATATCCATTGCCGGAATTGTGCAAGCAGTGAGAATGAGAAGGAGTGCTAAGGAATATGTTAATCCGGGATAAATGTGAAACCTATGAACCATTAGGGGATAATACCCCCGCGATCTTCCAATACCCGTCGTGCCTGCCCTTCCAATAGATCCAATTCCTTGACATAGCCTTCAAGCATGCCTAGCAATGGTTGCTTCTTGTCAATTTGTTCGATGCCCTTCAGGTTGATCTGAACATTCATGCTGGCACCGGAAAAAGCTGCCCTGGCAAGAGAGAATGCTGAACCGGCATCCGAAAGGGCATTCATATTACCTGTGGATGCCACTTCAATTGCCAGTTGAATAACCTTCAGAGATTTTTCACAAACTGCGAGAGGGATCCTGGCTGCGGTAATGGTTGCCTCCTCGATCGCATGATCGCGGGCGACAATATTGTCTTGCGAATCTTTGGGTAAGCGGATGGCATTTAATAACTCATTAAATGATTTCGCGTCTTGAATGACCAAGTCTCTAAGTGCTTGTTGCAATTCGCTCGCTTCATGGATGATATTCCACATTTGGGATTCGACATCGGCATATTTTTTCTTGCCTATGGTCACTCGTGCCACCATGCAAACCAGTGCGGCTGCCATGGCGCCGCTGTATGCAGAGGCGGAACCGCCGCCAGGGGTGGGTGAACCTGATGCAAGGTCATCGATAAACTCTGAAGAAGGAGTCTCGTCCTGCTCCTGAATGGATGTGTACAACCGCGTTTCCAATATCTGTTCGCCTTTGAAACCATCCAATTGCAGATACCATACCGCAGAGTTTATTAGCGCTTCCTGTGGTGTTAATCCAACCAATTCGCTATGGTGGATTGCCACACCGTAACGCTGAGCTTCCCGTCTAATCGATTCCACCACGCGAAATATCGGCGTCTGGTGAAAGTTGGTGAGGTTCATGGAAATTTGCGCTCTGCCATCGACAAGTAACCCGAGGGCTTTGACGTAGCGGTATCCGCCAGATGAATTGCGCATACTCTTTGCAATCTTTTGGGCAATGCTGATTTCATCTGTGGTCAGGTAAATATTGTAAGCGATCAAGGGCGCGCGAGCGCCAATCACTGTTGCCCCAGCGCTTGTCAGCCTCGTCGGGCCGAAATCAGGCTTGCGCAAGGGGTCGTCAACGATTTCGGTTTTGAGGGCTTCATACTGGCCGCGGCGAATATTCTCCAGATTATGTCTGTCTGGCGTTGTAGCGGCTTCCTCGTAGAGATACACGGGTATGGAAAGTTGATCCGCAACCCTTTTCCCAAGCCTGCGGGCGAGTTCCACGCACTCTGTCATGCTGATGTCTTTTATGGGTACGAAGGGGACGACATCCGTTGCCCCAATTCGGGGATGCTCACCTGTATGCTGATCGAGGTCGATCAATAATGCAGCCTTCGCTATGGATTGAAAAGCAGCTTCTTCCGCAGCCTCTGGTGTACCAACAAAGGTCACCACGGTGCGGTTGTGATCCAGGTCTGAATGTTGGTCGAGCACATGAACGCCAGGGATGGCTGTGATCGTGTTGATGATCTCCTGCACCACTTCAGGGCGGCGTGCTTCTGAATAATTGGGAATACACTCAACCAGGGGATTTGGCATTTTCACCTCTGAACAATATTTGATACAGTTATTATCATTTGGAGGCGGGTTGGTGTCAAGTTCTCTTTGTTTTACTGCTTTACGTAATAAGCTTTGATGAACAATGTCTTGATGCTAGAATAATATGTAAGGAACAAACAATGTGCGGAAGATTTATACTCATTCTTGAACCTGGTGATTTTGAAGATGAAATTGATCTGGGTGGGATCCCGGATAGCTACCTGCCGCGTTACAATATCTCACCAACACAACTCGTGGCAGTAGTTCGCGACTTGAAGGTGAGAAGAGCAGAAATGTTCAGGTGGGGATTGATACCTTTCTGGGCAAAGGATCCTTCGATCGGGTCGCGGATGATCAATGCCAGGGCAGAAACACTGGCGGAAAAACCATCTTTCCGGAATGCGCTAAAACAAAGGCGAAATCTGATCCTGACAAGCGGCTTCTACGAGTGGAAACCGGAAAGTACGCTAGCCAACCCCAAGGGGAAAAGCAAAGTCCCGGTCTTGATCCAGATGAAAGACCACAAGCCGTTCGTCTTCGCCGGATTGTGGGAGGAATGGAAATCACCTAAAGGTGAGCTCCTACAATCCACGACCATTATTACTACAAAATCTAATGAGTTGATTGCGCCATTTCATGATCGCATGCCGGTAATTTTAGACGAAGAGAAACGCTGGCATTGGTTGGATTCTGGCATTGACCAGCAGGACGCACTGGGATTACTGAAACCATTTTCAGCAGAGAAGATGTCATATTACCCGGTATCAACGCTGGTGAACAATCCCTCATATGACCTGCCCGCATGTATAGAGGAAGTAGCTGTATAAATTGCTTTTTTCGTTGTCTGAATTCCTTGACCAGTACTCATGCGTATGATAAAATTTTGTCCGTTGCCCCCATGGTCTAGTGGTTAGGACACAGCCCTTTCAAGGCTATAACTCGAGTTCGAATCTCGATGGGGGCACACCCAACTCTCCTAATGGAGAGTCTTTTTTTCCTAAACCCGAGTCCCGCAAGGGGATGATATTCGAACTCCGACGGAGGCACCAGAATAATCTCTCCGCAAGGGGAGTTTTTTTATTCCTAAACCCGAGTCCCCGTGAAACGACCATATTCTAAAAATTTACCTCATTCCAAACTTCTCCTTTATCGGAGAGGGTGAATAGGCTGAAGGGTATGTTTCTTGCATAAATTTGGATGTACGGATTTACGAATTGGAGGCAAGATGTATCAAATCGTACTTGACCAGTGGGAAGGCAACCTCGATATTGATGATGGTCTGATCAAATCTGCAGGGGTGGCGGGTGTGATCAGCCGGCTGAATAGTATGTCGGGAGGTCACCACATGGATGGAAGTTTCACGAAGGCATGGGCAGACAGCAGTATATTCGATGTCCGTTGCCCATATTTTGTTTACAATCCCTGGGTGGATGGAAATGCCAATTTCAACTGGCTGCTGCCGCGCATTCCAGGGGATGCCCCGAAACGGATCATGATCGATATTGAAGTTCCAAAGAGTGGCTACCTACCATCTACCTATGGATATCACGTCGCTGTATTGATCAACAAACTGCAGGATGCAGGCTATTGGCCAGCGATCTATTCTGGTCTATGGTTTTTACCGAATTTATCCCCCTGGCCGCAAGTCGATTACTGGTGGGCAAGGTATCCATATGCGGTGTATCCAGGCAGTCTAACTCAGATCTCATGGACTCAACTCAAGGATAAGGTAAATAATTTGACGTGGAATCCAGATCCATATAAAAAAGCACCTGGACCCATCTGGTTGTGGCAGTGTACAGGTGACAAATATGTCCTTCCAGGAACATCCGGCAAGGCGATGGATATCAATTTATGGCAAGGCAGCCTGGATGGATTGCGCAATTGGTTTGGCATGAGTGGAACACCTCCGCCGTCTCCTACCAATTGGTGGGATGCATTAACAATAGAGGAACGAGTTTTGCAGCTTTGCAAGGCGCATCCAGATTTGGTCGTCACTGACGATTAATCATCAGTTATTTTATTGAATATAAAAAACCCGGCCTTTTCAGACCAGGTTTGACAGCGGAGAGGGTGGGATTCGAACCCACGATACTTTTGGTATACCCGCTTTCCAAGCGAGCGCACTAGGCCAGGCTATGCGACCTCTCCCCTATTGCGGACAAAATTATATCATATTATCCGATAAAATTTGCGAAATACTAGACAGTAAAACACCATAATTACCTACCCCAAATCCCCTTTGAATTGTTGGATCGCATCGATCGGGGTGGGGTCGATCTCATAGCACATGGCCAGGTAATAGGCCACGTAATCGCCAAAGTGGAGAGCGGTCCAGAGCTGTTCCATTGCGGTATTTCCCTTTGCTTTGAATGAATCTGTACAGATGCCATTAACCATATAAGATCGCTGTGTCAGTTTCGACCTGATCTTATTTCTGGGGTGATCGGAATCACATCGCAGGAATACCGAAAAATTCTTCGAAAGCTGTTCATCAGGGTTAGTGGACCCTGCCAGGCTATTATGATCCGCTTCTGGCAAAGTATCAAATGATGCGATAGCTTTGGCAAGTTCGTTGATCTGGCCTTTCCAACGCCGACCCATTGGTGCGAGTATACCGGAACCCAGGATGGATACATTTCTGCCTACGAGCTGCCCGGCGAGTCGCTTGGCGGGGTTTTGCCCAACCAGGCTGTTAGTTTGATAATTTAATGATTCAGACCGCATTAATGCTAGCTGCTGCTATCAGTTCACATTCGGGATCAGGGATCAATCCCAACCTTGCAATTATGGATATTAATAGCACAAAACCAAATCCCACTGCAGAACGGGGCTGACCATGATGATCGAACTTCCACACTGGATAGCCGGCGTCAGTTGCCCGCTCAGACAGTTTACCGCCGGTTGTAATTGCAACGATCCTGCATCCGAGGTAATTTGCTGCCTCAAAAGTGGAGAGAGTCTCTTCAGTGTTCCCGGAGTGTGAACATGCTATCACCAGGGTCTTCTCTTTCGATGCCCAGGCGGGCAGGTCATAGTCGCGATGAGAGAGGATCGGAATTGGACAAATATTAGATAAATAGGCTGCCAGCAAGTCGCCTGCGATGGCTGAACCGCCCATACCGGCGATGAGGATATTTTCAAAACCAGTCCAGGCTGGAAGGGAGCATTTTTTTGCTGTGGCAATTGCGATTGCAATCTGATCGGGCAGGGCATTGATCTCCGAGATCATATTCATTGTGTCTATTTTATTCATTTTTGCCAAATCATCCAGGTTCATAAAAACTCCAGCTCACTTTCGATTTTCGGTGATGATTGCATAGACATCTTTACTGTTCCAACCGGACATAGCTGCGATCTCTTTTGCCAAAATGCGGGACTGATAGGGCTCTTCCATACGCCTTCTAACTTCAGATTCAATTTCTTCAAGCGGCCATAACCCCTGGTCTTTTGTGGATACCCCTTCGATAATCAGAGTAAACTCACCGCGAGGCTCGCGAGTAAGGAAGTACTCGTCCGCATCTTCCAAATTTAGACGGATAAATTCTTCAAACTTCTTGGTCATCTCACGAGCAAGGACAATCCTGCGGTTCCCCAATGCTTGCCGCAGATCTACCAGGGCATCCACCAGTCGGTGAGGGGTTTCCAGCATCACAAGGGTATATGGATGTGCCTCTATCTCATGCAGTAGTTTCATGCGTTCTGTATGTTTGCGTGGCAGGTAGCCGATAAAAAGGAATTGATCTGTGGGTAAGCCCGAAGCAGTCAAAGCGGCGATCGGCGCAGAAGCTCCGGGGATTGGTACGACCTGATAGGATATTTCTCAACACCAGTCCAGGCTGGAAGGGAGCATTTTTTTGCTGTATCAATGGCGATTGCAATCTGATCGGGCAGGGCATTGATCTCCGAGATCATATTCATACTGTCTATTTGATTCAATTTTGCGAAATCATCCAGGTTCATAAAAACTCCAGCTCACTTTCGATTTTCGGTGATGATTGCATAGACATCTTTACTGTTCCAACCGGACATAGCTGCGATCTCTTTTGCCAAAATGCGGGACTGATAGGGCTCTTCCATACGCCTTCTAACTTCAGATTCAATTTCTTCAAGCGGCCATAATTCCTGGCCTTTTGTGGATTCCCCTTCGATAATCAGAGTAAACTCACCGCGAGGCTCGCGAGTAAGGAAGTACTCGTCCGCATCTTCCAAATTTAGACGGATAAATTCTTCAAACTTCTTGGTCATCTCACGTGCAAGGACAATCCTGCGGTTCCCCAATGCTTGCCGCAGATCTACCAGGGCATCCACCAGTCGGTGAGGGGTTTCCAGCATCACGAGGGTATATGGATGCGCCTCAATCTCATGCAGGAGTTTCATGCGTTCTGTATGTTTGCGTGGCAGGTAACCGATAAAAAGAAATTGATCTGTAGGTAAGCCCGAAGCAGTCAAAGCGGCGATGGGCGCACAAGCTCCGGGGATTGGCACGACCTGAATTCCTCTGGCGACAGCCTCTTTAACAATTTCATAACCGGGATCATTCAAGGCAGGCGATCCGGCATCAGATACGATAGCCAGGTCGTGGTCTACCAGGTAATCGACCAGAGATTCCGTCTTTTGCTCTTTGTTAAATTCATGGTAGCTGGTTAATTTTGTGTGGATTTTGAAATGCGATAACAGATGCATTGTATTACGTGTGTCTTCTGCAGCGATCATATCGACTGAATTCAGAATTTCTACTGCGCGAAAACTCATATCCTGCAAATTTCCGATGGGGGTGGCAACAAGGTAAAGAATACCCATTAATTATTCCAAACCAGCAATTCGATATCCAAACCCTGTGGATCATTGCCTAAAAGTTGGATCCAACCTATGTGGTTATAGCCATCTTTGAAACAATAATAAGGATAATTTTGCCCGTTGGTAATTTTGATTTCAGATATATTCTTGGTGAGAGTAAAACAGCCATTATAGTCTGGTAAATAGTCAATCGCAGCACTCAAAATAGTATTATTCTGTGTCCTGATAACTCCGTTGGAAAGATATAGATCTGAGGTTTGTTCATTTCCCTGGGTTTTGTTGGCAAGGATAATACCTTTTCCATCAACCAACGGTATTGTTCCACCGATTAACACCGATGGGATGGCAGTAGCCGTGGGGATACGCGTAGGAGTGGGAGTAACGACATTGGGCACGATGATGCGCACCCAGAATGGCGAATTCCCAGCCGGTCCAATTCCGAATAATTGACCGCTCGCATTTTGCAGCATCCAATTGCTTTGATATGTGCCGGGATTTTTCGGTGCGGTCATTTCAATTGAAATATCAATGGTAGTTCCTGGTGCTACTGATTGCTCCAGGGAATAAGCACGGTCTCTAGCGAATTGTTCACCAGAAAACCAGACAATTTTGTAAGAATTTGTCCAACTACAATTTCCAGCATTTAAAAGACGCCAGGTTTTCACGAAAGATTCACTCGGCGGGATGATCATATCATCTGGAATGGATACATCGATCGGGTTTCCGGGTTGGACACGATCACAAATTGCGGTGGGTATAGGCAGGGATGGAGCTGGCGTGAGTGGTTGAACGGTAGGGATCAGCGTTGAAAGGTTGGGAGTTTCCTGCGTTGGAAACGGTGTTCCCAATGCGGCATTTGTTTCCAATGGCTGCCTGGTGAGGATCTCCGCCTGAATGGTTTGATAGGCCTGCGTGATGTTAGGGGTAGCTGTTATATTTCCTGTAAGTGGAAAATTGCAAGCAGTCAGAACAAAGCTTAATAAGAATAAGAAAAATGTTTTCATAAATTTGATTAATATTCTACCGCATTAAGAGACAGAAATGAATAGATGCTCTATTCAAGCGGAAATTCGATTTTTATGATCCAGGTTTCATAAATTCAAATCTTAAAATTTTTGGTAATGTTACAATTTTGTTTGCTAAATGCGTATTGAATGTTGTACAATTATTTCGTGGTTTAACAGACCACCCAAAAAACAGGGGAGTTCCCTGTTCAACACTAATACGTTCTATCTATAAGGAGGAATAAATGAAGTCCAAATTGTATTTGTTGATTGCGGTTCTACTTGTTTCGGTCATGGTGATGTCTGCCTGTCAGCCTGCACCTACGGCCGTACCTGAACCACCAGCGCCAGAGCCAACCATGGTTCCACCGACAGATGTTCCACCAACAGCTGAACCGACGGCTGTTCCTGAACCTGAAATTGGTTCACCGGAACATCCAATCACACTTATGATAAGAAAAATGTTTTCATAAATTTGATTAATATTCTACCGCATTAAGAGACAGAAATGAATAGAGCATCTATTCAAGCGGAAATTCGATTTTTATGATCCAGGTTTCATAAATTCAAATCTTAAAATTTTTGGTAATGTTACAATATTGTTTGCTAAATACGTATTGAATGTTGTACAATTATTTCGTGGTCTAAAAGACCATCCAAAAAACAGGGGAGTTCCCTGTTCAACACTAATTTGTTCTATCTATAAGGAGGAATAAATGAAGTCCAAACTGTATTTGATGATGGCGGTTCTACTTGTTTCGGTCATGGTGATGTCTGCCTGTCAGCCTGCACCTACGGCCGTACCTGAACCACCAGCGCCAGAGCCAACCATGGTTCCACCGACAGATGTTCCACCAACAGCTGAACCGACGGCTGTTCCTGAACCTGAAATTGGTTCACCGGAACATCCAATAAAAGTATTGTTCGTTCCGTCAGTTGATGCAAATATCATCGTAACTGGTGGTGAAATAATGTCTAAAGCTCTCACTGAGGCTACCGGACTGACATTTGAAGTTTTAGTTCCAACCTCATATGCAGCCACGCTGGAAGAAATGTGCGCATCGCCTACAGACACAATGGCATTTATCCCTGGTTTAGGATATGCTCTGGCCAGCCAGTTATGCGGAGTTGATGTTTCTTTCAAAGCAGTGCGTTATGGATATCCAGTTTACTGGGCTGAATACATAGTTGCTCGAGACAGCAAGTTTGAAAGCCTTGCAGATCTTGAAGGTGCCACATGGGGTTATGGCGATCAGGGTTCGACATCAGGCTACATGGTTCCAATAGTAGAATTAACTGATGCTGGTATTACTCCTGGAGAACAGGTACAAACAGGCGGTCACAATCAGACTGTTACAGCTGTCTACAATGGAGAAGTTGATTTCGGAACAGTATTTTATAGTGTCCCGCTTGATCCAGATGGAAAAGCAATATTCACATATGATGACTATCTGGCAGGAACTATCGCAAACCTCGATCAATACGAAATCCCAGCCGAAGCCATCCCGAACTGCGCTCCTGATGCAGAAGGAAAGAAGCTGCTTTGTGATGGTTATCGAATTTTGGATGCGCGAGCCAATATCCGCACCGAAGCCCCTGATGTAGTTCAGAAGGTTCGAATTCTTGCCATTTCATCCGCAATTCCAAACGATACTCTCTCGTTCTCACCAGATTTCCCAGCAGAACTTCGATCTGAAATCGAAGCTGCATTGGTCGCTTTTGCTGGAACAGATGCTTGGAAAGAATCCATCGGTAACAACGACTTCTACGGATGGACCGGCATAACACCTGCCACAGACGCTGAGTACGATATGGTTCGTGCAATGGTAGCTGCGACAGGGTACCAGCCGTAAACCAAAATACCTTGAAAAACAATAGAGGCCGGATTAATTACCGGCCTCTATTATCTCAATATTAGCCTTCCATTCCTTTCTTAATACTTTACGAATTTGGTTATTGCTTTTTATTAGAGAACCAGGTTCTTTTCAAAGATACGGATAAAACATATGCTCCAAATAAAGAACCTCACGAAAGTATATGATGGTGGTGTTCAGGCACTCACAGACGTTAGTTTTGAAGTTCCTGATGGGCAATTCCTGGCAGTCATTGGATTAAGCGGCTCGGGGAAATCAACACTGCTGCGCTGCATCAATCGATTGATAGAACCAACCGCAGGACAAATTCTCTGGAATGGGGAAGATATCACAGCAGTTTCCCCGGAAGAAGTCCGACGTATTAGAAGAAAGATCGGAATGGTATTCCAGCAATTCAACCTTGTTTTGCGATCAAAGGTGATTACGAATGTCCTGGCTGGCAGGCTGGGGTACATAAATCCCGCAATGAGCTTGATTAATCGCTTTCCACAAGAAGATATAGAAAAAGCGATACAACAGATGGACCGGGTGGGTATTGCGGATAAAGCAAATCATCGCTCTGATGAATTAAGTGGCGGGCAACAGCAACGGGTTGGGATTGCACGCGCGCTTATGCAGGACCCAGAAATGATCCTGGCAGATGAACCAGTAGCCAGCCTGGATCCAGTTTTAGCCCATTCCATCATGAAAATTCTTGAAGAGATCAATAAAAAGGATGGCGTGACTGTATTATGCAGCCTCCACTTCCTTGATCTAGTACATAAGTATGCCGATAGAGTTATCGCATTGAATGCAGGCAAGTTGGTTTTTGAAGGGCATGCCGCAAGAAATAGACGATAAAAAATTCAAAGAAATATATGGCCGTGATGCTGAGCGGGTGGGGTGAGATATGAATAAAAAGAAAGCTTCCCCATGGAAATCAATAAAAGTCGGTTTGATCGCTCTGGTTGTACTGGTTATTTATTCTTACGGCTTTCAAGTTACGAAAGTTGACCTGGAAGAATTACAAAACGAACAGAGACAAACAAGTATGCAGCGTGTCATGCGTGCATTAGCCAGACCAGATATCATTTATTTCGCTCAGGACGAAAATATCATTAATACCCCTATATATGTTCCGTGCCCTGAAAGCGGGTTACCAGCGCCTGAACAGCTAAACAAATCACAACCCCATGTAATTATTTCACCGGTTTGTGGAGCACCTGGTGATATTATCAAAGTTGAAGGATTCAATTTTGCGCCTAATGCATCGGGACCCGTTCGTTTTGTGCCAGGAAGTGATCCTGAGAATGTTGTCACATTGGGTAGGGATAATGCCACAACAGATGATGAAGGGAACTTCTCCCTCGATCTAAAACTACCAAAACGACCGAGTGATGGGATTCAATTTATACGGACCTCCATGAGAAGTAATACAGGTCCTCCGATGTTATCTCAGACAGCCAAAGATACCTGGACCAAGATTATTGAAACAGTTTTTCTGGCATTACTGGCTACAACCTTTGGAACGATCCTTGCGGTTCCATTGAGTTTTATCGCAGCCAAGAATCTCATGAAACCAGTTCGAAGCCCGCTAGCGAGTATCGCCTTGTCTGTACTCGGATGGCCAATCGGGTTCTATGTGGGTTTGATAGCTGTCCAATGGATAGGCAACCTGAGCAATCAATTACTTACCAGCTTTTTTGTAAAAACTTTATTGATCATTGCAATTCCGATCGTTTGTATTTTTGCTCTACGTTGGGCGATTCCTCCGGAGGAGAAGGAAATACCAGGATCGCAGATGCGGATCGCTCGCTTCGTGATAATATTTTTGACCATTCTCGCTTCCGTGTTTGCATTCTATCAACTTGCAGATTGGGTTAGTATAGCCGGTTCAAGCATTGCAAAACTGTTGGGTTCATTTGCTTTTCTTGGAACGTTCTTCTTCCAGGTTAGCGCTATCCTAAGAATTCTTGTTCCTGTAGCCGGTGGCCTAATAGTTGGCGGTTATTTAAGTGGCAAAATGGGGCAAGTAGGTCAAAAAGCCAATGAGAAACTTCCAATATCTGGTGTAAAAACATTGAATGTTGTGCTTGCTGCTGCTGCTGGAGTGACCGTACTGGTTCTACTTGGGTTGTTAGTTGAATCGATTTACCAGATTGGGAAACCTCTGTATACCCTATGGATACCAGGGGCTGTTGGCGCTAGTCTGGGTATTATCCTAGCTGTGATTACCAAAGCCAAAGACACTCTGCCGGTTGGTTTGGTGATCTACTCCATAAGCCGCTCATTTTTAAATGGACTGCGTTCTATCGAAGCTCTTGTTATGGCAATAGTTTTCGTCATTGCAGTGGGGATAGGTCCATTTGCTGGTGTCCTCGCCCTAGGCTTGCATACGATTGTCAGCTTGGCAAAACTTTACTCAGAGCAGGTCGAAAGTATCATGCCTGGACCAATGGAAGCAGTTGAGGCTACAGGTGCCAACCGCCTTCAAACGATCATTTACGCCGTTATCCCACAGATAGTTCCACCATATATCTCTTACACAATGTACCGATGGGATATCAATGTGCGTATGTCAACAATTATTGGTTTCGTGGGAGGTGGCGGAATCGGTTTTCTGCTGCAACAGAATATCAATTTGCTCAATTATCGAGGAGCCAGCACACAGATGATTGCCATTGCTGTTGTCGTAGCCAGTATGGATTATATTTCGTCCGTCTTGCGTGAAAAATATGTCTAAGCTTGCATAAAGTCTCATTAATATGGAAATTACTGATTGAGTAATTTCCATATTTTTTTGTTCCTACAATTACATTTTATTACATCCAGCAAACCATTGTTAGTTTCCTGAAATAGGAATAAACTTATGTACGATACAATACATAGCTGTTGAGAGATCATGGAGTATTTCCTCCGTTAGATTAATATTTCCAAGCACATATAAAGGAATCAATATGTCAAAAAAAGATAAAAAGAAACTCGAAAAAGAAGAAGCTTGCAACTGCCAACATAATGAATGTGATTGTTGCTGCGATAGCGATGAAGATACTGTTTTCGAACGCCAATTCTATACCAGGGAAGAGAAGATCCAAATGCTAGAGGATTATCTGGCAGATTTGAAGGCAGAACAAAATGGAGTTGAAGAAGCGCTTGAAGAACTACGAAAAGGTAGCTAAAGGATCACAACTTCTGGCTGGAAATCATCGGCGCTATTAATGGTCAATATACCAACTGAAGGATGCGGGTCGTGCATGGATATATTGCATGCTGCGCCTGGGTTGAAGTAGATAGTTTTATCAATTTTACGGCTGAATGCAACATGGGTATGGCCAAAGAGTTTAATATTCGCATCTGGAAAAATTTCATCCAATAGTCTGCGGTATCTTTCGAATTTAAAACCAACAAAAACATAATGCAGTTTATCCCATAAATAGCGCAAGGTTGTTCCATGTCCGTGTGTCATGCCAATTTTCACCCCGCTAATATTCAACTCTATCGCGAATGGGAGCTGCGGCCATAAGAAAAGATCACGATTTCCTCTGACAGTGAAGGTTTTTGCTACCTGGTTTAATTCGTTTATCAGTTGAGAATTGGTGATATCCCCCAGGTGCAGGATTGCATCTACATGGTTGCTTTCAAAAACCTCGACTATTCTCGGATTTAATTTTTCTTTGTTTCCGTTTGCATGCGTATCTGATACAATTCCCAACCTACAAGGTATGGAAATATTTGGAGGTTCGATTTTCAAGATTTTCATTGGGTGAGTATAATGTATTTGCGACTATTATTCTATGAAATGTCCAGCTTGTGTAGTTGACAATTCAGACAGGCATGCTTTATAATATGCCTCACCGTGCCCCGGCTGGTATTGCTGGGGTATCAATATGTATCCCCAACTTCCCCGTAAACGGGCGATAAGTCGCGTGGATTACGGCGAAGTGAAGATTGGAGAATGAGGAATGAAATACGCTATTGTTGAAAGCGGCGGCAAACAGTTCAAAGCCGTCGAAGGCAGCCTGATCGAAGTCGATTTACTGCCAGTTGAAGAGGGATCCCAGCTTGTGTTAGAACACGTATTGATGCTGGTGGATGGAGAGTCGATCTCCGTGGGAACTCCCTATGTTGATAAAGCCTCCATTAAAGCTACAGTGGCAGAACATTTTAAAGGACCAAAACTGATCGTCTTTAAATACCGCCCAAAGAAACGTATTCGAGTTAAAACCGGGCATCGCCAAAAATATACACGCTTAATGATAGATTCAATCGATTTGGAGTAAGAAAATGGCACATAAAAAAGGTGGCGGCTCATCCCGCAATGGTCGTGATAGTAATGCGCAGAGACTTGGCGTAAAAAAATATGCCGGTGAAGAAGTTCTATCCGGGAATATTATTGTTCGCCAGCGCGGTACACACATCAAACCTGGCCTAAATATTGGCAAAGGTAAAGACGATACGCTATTTGCAACAGCAGCTGGTATTGTTGAATTTCAAACACTACCATCCGGGCAAAAACGTGTAAGTATCATCACAAAACCCCAGGAGTAATTTCCTGTTTTTCCCGTACAGGGAGAGGATTGAAAGAAAGATATGAAAAAAGACATTCACCCAAACTATTTTCCAGATGCCCAAGTCGTATGCGCATGTGGCAACACCTGGACAACCGGTTCAACCAAGAAAGTCATTCGTACAGAGGTTTGCTCAAAATGCCATCCATTCTTCACCGGTCAGCAGCAGCGTTTGATCGACATCGAAGGCCAGGTGGATCGCTTCTACAAGAAATTACAGGCTCGCCAGGATTTTGTTGATCAGAAGAGCGACCGAGAAAATGAACGCGTCTCTCCAGAACGTCCCATTATGGAACTTGAACTCGGCATTCGTGCAATTGCATCCCTCGAGAAAGCAGAAATTACTACATTTGGAAAGTTCATTGAGAAATTAAGTGAAGGCGAAGCAGCTGTTTTGGCGATAGAAGGCTTTGGCCGTAAATCTCTTATCGATGCAAAGAAGAAAATGCGGTCCATGGGTTACGAGCTTCCAACTACCACGGAAGAAACCACCGTATAATATTGCTGTAGGCAACGATATCATGTAAACTAAACAGGCAGATGCTCTAGCGTCTGCCTGTTCTTCTTATTTTTTTATAAGGCGGTGGGATGAAACATCATAATGGCGTGATAGAAGTGATTTGCGGATCCATGTTTAGCGGTAAAACAGATGAATTGATCAGAAGGTTGCGCAGAGCAACAATTGCCAGGCAAAAGGTACAGGTTTATAAACCCGCCATCGATATCCGCTATGCTGTGGAAAAAGTGAGATCCCATGCTGGATCAGAATACGATGCCGTACCTGTTAATAGCGCTGGCGATATCCTTGGATATCTCAAACCAGAAACGACTGTTGTAGCTATTGATGAGGCTCAGTTTTTTGATCCTGAGGTTGTGCAGATAGTATCTGATCTTGCCGATAAAGGTATGAGGGTCATTGTTGCCGGTTTGGATACAGATTTTAGGGGAGAGCCATTTGGTCCAATGCCAATATTCATGGCCAAAGCAGAATCGGTGGATAAACTTCAGGCAATCTGTATGACCTGCGGGGAACCGGCATCCCGCACACAACGGTTGGTGAATGGCAAGCCAGCGAATTACAACGACCCAGTCGTTATTGTCGGCGCCTCTGAATTATATGAGGCCCGTTGCAGGATGCACCATGATGTCCCCGGAAAATAATGGATCAAAGGTGAAATATGCAGGAATATAAGGATTTCCTAGCAGAAATACTTGTGACCAAAGAACAATTGCAAGCACGAATTGTTGAGCTTGGTCAGGCGATTTCCCGTGATTATCATGGTGAGGAAGTATTACTCATCTGTATCCTGCGCGGAGGTGTTCTCTTTCTGACTGATCTAATGCGTGAAATTGACCTGCCACTGGCAGTTGATTTTATGGCAGTCTCATCTTACGGCGCAGGAGTGCGAGAATCCAGCGGGCATGTTCGGATCACACTCGACCTGAATACCAGCCTGGAAGGTAAGAATGTGATCCTGGTAGAAGACATTGTCGATAGCGGCAGGACGATAGCTTCAGTCATTGAATTGCTAGCCACCCGCGACCCGAAAAGCCTGGTTGTTTGCACTCTGCTTGACAAGGCTGAAAGACGTGAAGAAGAAGTGCCGATTCGGTATACAGGTTTCACCATTCCGAATAAATTTGTATTTGGCTATGGCCTGGATATTGATGAGTATTATCGCAACTTGCCATTTATAGGCGTAGTTGACCTGGAAAAATATCGTCCGGAAGAATAACATCCATTGTGGACAAGATAACGGAGCCTTTTAGCCCATACACAGGGAGATGGATCGCAAGGATTGGCACTAAGATCATCTGTCAGGGCGGATCACCAATTCAGGTCTTTGCCGCGGCGAAATCCATCCGAGGAAAAGAAAATATTATCCTTTCATATATCCCAAATACAGAAATCATGATCTTCCCACCAGTTCTTTATCAAATACAGAAAATTCTTGCTGATGAAACAGGCGTTTTTCTGGTTGGCGGGGCGATTCGGAACGTACTGCTCGGGCAGGAGAACAACGATCTGGATTTTACTGTTTCGGGAAACACTGGGAGAATCGCCAGAAGAGTTTGCAATTCACTACATTCTGATTTCTACACTCTTGACTCAGAACGCGAAACTTACCGTCTTATTTATAAAGACGAGGACGAAAATAAAATACACCTCGATTTCGCAAAAATGCGCGGCGCTGGAATTGATGCGGACTTAGCAGCTCGCGATTTCACCATTAACGCCATGGCGGTTAATTTGAACGATCCATTGAAGTTAATTGATCCACTGGGTGGAGCGATGGATTTACGGGCAAAAATAATCAAATCCTGCAACCCTCAATCTATAGTTGACGACCCCATTCGAATAATTCGTGCTGTTCGGTTCGCTGCGGAAGGCGGTTTTAAGATCGCAGAAGATACAAAAAAACAGATGAAATCAAATGTGGAATTGCTCAAAGCGGTTTCAGCGGAGCGGAAACGCGATGAAATCTTTAAAATAATTAGTCTTGAACAAATGCCGATCGCGTTTAGGGCTTTGGATTGGCTTTATGCCATACCTTCTATTTTTTCTGGAATAAGTTCCAAATCTGATGCTGTTGAGGAGACATTCAAGACAGGGATAGACTTCGCCAGTTCAAACGAGATCATTCGACTTATTCGAACAATCACAAGAAATTTGCAGGACGGGGAACAAGTATCCTTGTTTATGGGGTTGGCTGACTCCGTGCTAGGCGGGTTTCGACAAAAGCTGAAAGAATATTTAGACCTCACATTCACACCAGATCGAAATTATTACCAGTTGTTGCAGATAAGCAACTTTTTCTGCTTGCTGAAAAATAGAATAGGTATTTTGGATAAAGTATTAATTCAGTCAGCTACTCAGATGAATTTGAGCAGGGAAGAAATAAGGTTCATAACAGCTTTGATTTCCTGTTCAGGGCATATTGAAAATTATTTTTCATTGGACTTCCAACTAACAAGAAAAGGAATTTACAAATATTACAAATCCTTAGGTGATCCAGGGATCGCGGCGACCATTTTGTATCTGGGAAATGTTCTGGCAGATCATCAACAAGATACTGATCCTGATTTGTGGCGAAGGCAGTTGGAAAAGACTTCAATATTGTGGGAAGCCTGGTTTGATCAGCAAGACACGGTAGTTTCCCCCAAACCTTTCCTTGATGGCAATCAAATTTCAATGGAATTTGGTCTGGCTCCTGGACAATTGATCGGAAAATGTATTGAAGCTTTGAAGAGTGAGCAGGCTGCTGGAAATATTCGGTCAAGAAACGAAGCAGTTGAGTTTATCAGGAAAATGTTAGAAGTTTTGGATTAAGGATACAAAACATCCAGGAATGGTTCGTAGAAGCATCGGCAGCCATCCGTGTGGGAGCAGCCGACGTGCGGTAGATGCGGGACTGCATCCTTGGCGTAGGTTCCCTGGTGAGAGTGGCACTCGGGACAAGCGTCCTGGTAGATGCTGATGCGCACATTGATCACCCGTGAATTATTCTGGAATTCCTTCAAAGCAATTGCTGTTGTGGAATAATCTCTCAGATCGCTCTGGCAGCTCGTGCAAAAAATGGCATTATCCTGTGATTGTGTGTAACAACGCGAACAGGTTTGCATCCTTTCCTCCCTAAATATTGTTGTAATTTGATTGAACTGAACCGTTATCGACAGGTGTTTTCGCCCTGCGGACAAGATTATTCAAATGGGCGATCAAGATGCTGCTGGTCACGGGTTTTATTAAGTAATCGTCTGCTCCGGCATCCAATGCTTTGGTTACCATGGCTGGCATATCCAATGCAGAAAGAACAAGGATCGGAGTTGAGCTATGGGAGCGAATTGAATTACAAACCTGGTAGCCATCCATATCCGGCATCATCAGATCCAGGACGATGACATCTGGATCATGGTCTTCGGCAAGCGAAATTCCATCTGGTCCAGAATTAGCGGTGTACACTTCCATTGAAGCAGGCCGAAGTAGCAGGGCTAATAATTCTGTCATGGCTGGGTCATCGTCAATAACCAAAACTTTCATTTATCCTCCGGTAACACTATTCTTCTCTATTATGCCTCAAACTTATTCCCGGATACCTTGCATTTTGTTAACAAATCATACCTTAAAATCACGCAGAAATGAAGTAAAATTAATTACTTCTCGGTTTAGTTAGAAGAATCACTAGATTCTTTTCAATTGTATAGTCAAATCATGATAAAATTGAAAATTTAGTGCAGAAAATAATTATCCTGGCAAATCAGGTTAATTCCATATCATTTTATTTCGTGGAGGTTGTATGACAAAAAAATGGGTTTATCTATTCAATGAAGTAGAACAGGCTCAAAAGTATTCAAAAGGCGATTGGGATAAGGTTCGAGGGTTACTCGGCGGCAAAGGGGCTAACCTGGCTGATATGACTAAGATCAATCTACCCGTCCCACCTTTCTTTACACTCACTACCGAAGCCTGTAATGCTTACCAGGCAGAAGACAAATTTCCTGAAGGCATGTGGAATCAGACACTGCAAGCCTTGAAAAAGGTGGAGGTTGCCTCTGGAAAGAAATTCGGGAATCCAACCAATCCATTACTGGTTTCTTGCCGTTCTGGCGCAAAATTCTCAATGCCCGGCATGATGGATACTGTATTAAACATCGGTTTGAACGACAAAACTGCCAAGGGAATGGTCAAACTGACCGGCAACGAAAGATTTGTTTACGATTCTTACCGCCGTCTCATCCAGATGTTCGGTTCGGTCGTCCTTGGGTTGCCTGACGAAGCATACGAAGATGTTCTGGAATCCTACAAGAAGCAAAAAGGGTTTAAAAACGACACAGACCTGACAGCAGCCGATCTGAAATTCCTTACTGAAAAATTCAAGGAAGTTACGGTTGAGCATGGTTTTGAGTTTCCACAAGACCCAATGAAGCAGATGGAACTGGCAATCGAAGCAGTTTTCAAAAGCTGGAATGGTAAACGAGCTGTGGATTACCGCCGCGCGACAAACATCCCTGATGACCTCGGTACTGCTGTCAACATTGTGACGATGGTCTTTGGTAACATGGGATGGGAATCAGGTACAGGTGTGGCTTTCACGCGCGACCCGCAAACCGGTGAAAGCGAAATGTTCGGCGATTACCTGCTGAACGCCCAGGGCGAAGATGTAGTTGCCGGTATTCGAAATACTGAAAAGATCATTAATCTCAAAAAAGACCTGCCGGCTGCCTATAAAGAGTTCATGGATATTACAGCCATGCTCGAAAAGCATTACAAAGATATGCAGGATGTAGAATTCACCATTGAGAATAAAAAATTGTGGATGCTGCAAACCAGAAACGGTAAACGAACCGCCAAAGCTGCTGTGAAGATGGCAGTTGACATGGTCAATGAAGGATTGATCACAAAAGAAGAAGCTGTCATGCGCGTTACCCCTGAGAACGTGGATACACTGCTTCACCCTCAATTCGATCCGAAAGCAATCAGCACAGCTAAAACCAACGGGAGCTATTTTGCTACTGGCGTGAATGCTTCCCCAGGCGCTGCGGTTGGTCAGATTTACTTTGATGCTGATACCGCCGAACGCATGGCGAAAGAGCATAAACAGGATGTCATTATGGTGCGTCCTTTCACGAAACCGGATGATGTTCATGGTATGCTCGCAGCAAAAGGTATTCTCACGAGCGAAGGTGGCGCTACATCCCATGCCGCAGTGGTTGCCCGTCAGTTTGGTGTTCCATGTGTGGTTGGCGCCGCATCTGTCAAGATAGAGATGGATAAACGCTTGATGGTCGCAAATGATGTGGTTGTCAAGGAAGGCGAATGGATATCAGTGGACGGTACTACTGGTGAAGTTTTCCTGGGAAAAGTGCCAGTTGTTGCTCCATCTTTGGACGAACAAAAGGATTTACTAACTCTGTTGAAATGGGCTGATGCATTGTGTGCTACCGATGGTATTCGCAAGGCGCCCAAAGGATGGCCAACCCGTGGTTTGCAGGTGTGGGCAAATGCTGATTATCCAAAAGACGCACAGCGTGCCCGTTCTTACGGCGCTGTTGGTATCGGTCTGTGCCGAACCGAGCACATGTTCTTTGAAACCGAACGATTACCTATAGTCCAGCGCATGATCTTGTCGGATACTTCCGAAGGACGAACCGAAGCATTGAACGAATTACTTCCCTCTCAGCGAGCGGATTTCGAAGGTTTGTTCCGAGCGATGATCGATAACGACAAGGACAAAAATGGTTACCCGGTCATTATCCGCCTGATCGATCCACCTTTGCATGAGTTCCTGCCAGGATCAGAAGAATTAGCCGAAAAGATCGTGTCGCAGCGAATTGAGAATTTGTCTCAATATGCTGTCGGCAAGGGCGACACCAAAGAAATCGCTGAACTGGAAAAACTCCATTCTGCAGTGGAAGCATTGCACGAGAGCAACCCGATGATGGGTTTGCGTGGGGTTCGCTTGAGCATTGTAATGCCAGAGATCGTCGAAATGCAAGTTCGCGCAATCTTTGAAGCAGCTGCGAATGCAGCCATCGATGGTTTCAAACCAAAACCGGAAGTAATGATCCCACTCACTGGCCATATCAACGAATTAAAATGGATCCAGCCACGATTGGAAAGAATCGCCAAAGCAGTCATGGACGAAAAGAAAGTCACCTTCGCCTATAAATTTGGAACCATGATCGAAATTCCTCGTGCAGCGGTGACCGCTGCTGAGATTGCTACCGAAGCAGAGTTCTTCTCCTTCGGAACCAACGATCTGACCCAGATGACTTTCGGATACAGCCGGGACGATGCTGAGCGCAACTTCCTGATCACCTACGTTGAGCAGGGTATTCTGCCAAAGAATCCATTCCAGCAATTGGACCGGGATGGTGTAGGTCGTTTGATGAAGATGGCCGTGGATGATGGCCGTTCCACTCGCGAAAACCTGGAAGTGGGTATCTGTGGTGAGCATGGCGGTGATCCATCTTCGATCGAATTCTGCCATATCATCGGGAATAACTATGTAAGCTGTTCACCTTTCCGTGTGCCGATTGCCCGCCTCGCTGCTGCGCAGGCTGCGATCAAATATAGTAAGTAGTTCACATCACGTAAGTTATTGAGAACACCGATAATTCGGTGTTCTCTTTTATTACATAGCAACGTTATAATTGAAACAGTTTATGGCGGCTTCGGAACGATCCCCAAGGAGGTACATGTGTTCAAGGATTTCTGGGTCATTATTGTCGGATTGATTGGCGGTGTCGCAGTTGGTGTTCAATCTCCTATCGCGGGTGGGATGGGACAGCGGGTAGGTGGAACAGCCAGCAGCTTTATTATCCATTTCAGCGGTATGATCCTTTCGGGGATACTTCTTTGGATGCGCGGGGGAGAAAGGATCAGGAATTGGAATTCACTTCCCTGGTATATGCTCATTGCAGGAGTTTTCGGTGTCATACTTTATCAGACGATCAATGTCACCCTGCCGCGGTTAGGCTCGACAATGATGGTTACCCTGATCATTTCCGGGCAATTGGTGGTAGGGGTCATCATCGATCATTTCGGCTGGCTGGGTGTTCCGGTTCATCCGGTCTCGTTGACAAGAATAGTTGGAATATTGGCGTTACTGGGTGGAGGATATATGATCGCCAGGGGGTAGCTGGAAATAGTTACTCTTCAATCTCAATGCGATCCACCTGGACTTGTGAACCGTTGTAATCAGGGACGTTACTGAACACTGTTCCGTAAAGATGCACAACCTTGCCACTATCGCATAATGCTTCAATCTGAGTTTTTACCGTTGGCTCCATTGAATCAATACCGAAGTAAATGATCTGCCCTAAATCTTGTCGCTCAAAATAATCATCATACTGCGCACCAGGTTCAGTACTCCTGATAACACCCCACCAATTTGATATTGCTTCCGATGTGCCTGGTGCCATGTAACCGCCCGAGCCATTTTCTGCTGTTCCATCACTTGCTTCTGTGGTTGTCTCAACGGTCACGGCAGGCGTAGGGCTTGTTTGTGCATTGGTGTCACACTCTCCACGGAAATATGCCCACTCGTCACAGGTGCTGCCATTCGGAAAAACACAGATACCGGATTGGTTGCCATCGGAAGCCGTGTGAATTTCAAGTTTGTTCCCATTCTGCTCGCAATAGACCGAGGCAGGATTTGGCATATTTGTCTGAGGCTCATCTGTTCCAGATACTTCAGACATGTGCACCCAGGACGTACAGGCTGACAGGGAAGTAACCATAATAACACCAGCAATAAATAAAGTAATTCCTTTTTTCATTTTTCTCCTTTTTCTTATCTATGGTCTAGAAGACGCTGATTTTTGATAGTAAGTTCCCATAATAGGAAAATCATTGTCTCAAGAATGCCCAACGGTGAGCGTTACTTGCTGATCGGTGTGTTATGAACTTGTCCAAAAAACCGCGTCATACCCGCCTATCCGCTTCACGCTTTCGCAGGCATGGGTCATTTCAATAGATCATTGGGATTATTCTTTTTGTCCGTGCTTGATATTTCAGGTAATCTTTTCCTAACTGCTCCACCATAAATCTTTCTTCAATTCTTATCCGATAGAGATATCCGAAAGTAATTGGGGTCAGCATTAATAGAATTGATAACCAATTTGATATTGAAGTCGAAATTCCGATGAAAATTATCAACTGTCCAAGATATCCGGGGTGTCTGATAAATCTGTACAAACCCGTTTCAATGATTATATGGTTCTCCACTTTTGCAACTGAATAAGTAAAGTATTGCATAAGGGTCAATATGGAATGAATTCTAATTATTAACCCTATTACAAACAACATCATTCCAATCGCAAAAAATGTATTCCAATAATAAATCCTACCTATTTTTGTTGCACCTATTGCGAAAGACAGGGTAAAGCCAACTGTAATGAGCCCATACAACCACCATAAACTTCCTTTATCACTTGAAGAAGTAATATTGCTATTTGCTTCTCTGTCTAAATTCATACAAACTTCAAAGAATCCGTATAAGTATGCCACTGCGATAACTGATGATTATTTTTGGGTCCATGGTTCTCTCCTGTTTTAGTTGTGCCTAACGGTTTGCTTTCGTAGCGTATGCGCCGGAACTCCGAAGTATACAAAATGATGCAAAGAAATTTTTGAAAATGGCGACAACTCCCAGCGCTGGCACTCTTTTCGGAAACCAATATTATTCACAAGCAATTCGGGTATAAATCTACTGCCTTATTTCCGATTCAGCTAATAGCCCTATTCCCATGAAAACAATACCGAAGTTCTTGACGACCATACTGATGATGAAGATAGTTAAAACTGAAGAAGTAACATGATTCATGAAGTATAGTTTTGCAGGCATACCTATCAACATGGCTGCTAGAACGATCAATCCTCCAGCAATACCATAGGGGTTTCGCATACTGAAGAAAAATATGGTAAGCGCAGTAGAGAAACCAAAACCACCAATCAGCCCCCCAAACAGTGCCCCAAGCCCTTTCCGAAAACCGGCTTGTTTTAACACGGAGTAGTCATTGATTACTGGATGAATTTGTATGCTATTGGCGAAGTTTGTGGTGACGTAACTCCAAAATATTCTTTCAAATATATACAGGATGCCGATGATCATGGCAATCAGTGCAATGCTCTTATGGTATTTCAACCAGCTTCCATAGAGACCCACGGTAAGCATGGCAATGGAGATGATCAATATAGGTTCACCGAAGTAACCCGCGATGGCGTACGGCATACTATAGATGGGTGCTGGATTTAATCCGATCTTTCTTGCCTGGAGGGAAGAGATAAACCAATCCCCAATTCCATGCATATCCGATACCATCGTCGCTGCAGTCGCGAGAAAAAAAGCCCCCAGTGCGCTAATGAACAACATTTTGTTTTCCATATAATATTCCCTTCGGTATTTCTTATTTCATGGATGTGACACCCAATATATCTTTATTTCGACCAACGGTCCGGCAAATTTGGAAACAGGTTGCTATTCTGTCATCCCTTGTGACACCATGATCCATAATGAAGTTATGTAGCAAAGATTTACGACGATGAAGGCTGACAACATTCCGTATTGAAGAACTGGATTGATCGTACCTTGTGGGTAAATAAGCTGGAATACCAACCTTGTTAGCCACAAAATACAGGTCGCTGTAAGCATGACAATGATCGAATATCGATTTGCTTTGCCTCCATAGACAAATAGGATATTCATAAGCCCAAACAATACTAAAGATAAAGAAAAGAACACATTAATAGCCCGAACAGCAACCAATAACTCTGTACCGTTACTATTGATGTATGAAACCCACTTCCACGCTTTAGGCACAAAAAAGTGCCAAACGCCAAAGCAAATAGAAGCGCTACTACCAATCGTCACTAAAATCTTAACAAGCGTGCTCATCGTCATACCTCCTGGAAAAGTCTCGAATATGCTCAATGGTTGAATTCGTTTTTATTCCTATTTTTTGGACTGAGCAGTACACATCGTTTATACCTGTTTGGCAAACAGGGAAGCGCTTGCAGATGGAGTGAACCCTTTTGCGATCAGCCAGATGGCGAAAACCATCTCTTGCAGGGCGAGCGGAAAATCCATATAGACTGAAGTTATTAGATCAATCACACGGAACATGAACAAGAAGCTTGCCACTATCGCCACGGCTGTTCCGACTAATCCCCAACCCGACAACCAACGGGGAACAAGTTTTGTTTGGTACAGCAAAAAGTAAAACAGCAAGCCGCCCATGCTCATCACCAGAATCGCGCCCACATGGTTGACCAAATCGCGCCCTGTGCGCAGTAATTCGCCAATGGTTTGGAAATGGGAGGCTACCGGCGCACCGGCGTTGACAAACTCCTGGCTGAGGGTTAGCAGCAAGAACAGCAGGATGACACCAATCACGATAAAAGTTACTGCAACCAACCTGAAGCCAACATAGCCCAGCGCAAGGCTTTCGTTATGTTTTTTAAGGGTTGGATACAACGTAATCGCCATGCCCACATAGGCAGCCGTCATCAGGAACTGGAAAAACGCCCCCGAGGTAACCTGGCTTGCATTTGCAGAAACTTGAACCAGGTAATCTGAAACGTCTATGATAGGAACCACGCTGAGCGCGCCAGCAATGATCCCAAAAAAATACAACACGCCAGCCAGGATGGCAGCTTTTCTATCTGAATTCATTTTTTCTCTCCTTGTATTGTGCCGGTATGACCCAGCGTGATAACCACATTTCCCTTTTTGTGCCCTTTTTCGACATAGCGATGCGCTTCTGCCATTTGTTCCAACGCATAGACCCGGTCAATAGCAGGCTTAAACTTACCTGCCTCAATCAACTCTGTGATGAAGTCAAGATCTTTGATCTTCTCACTTGCAGGTCTCAGACCTGTGGCAGCAAATTTAACCTTTTTGCTTTTTCCTTTTGCAGTCAGTAACGCCTGAAGCATAATTTCCGGGGTAGGAACGGTAGAAAGGTAGATTGCTTCAGCTGTCAGCGAGCCTTTGCATTTTGAAAACGAAAGCTTGCCCACAGTGTCAAAAATAATGTCATAAGTCTTACCACTTTCGGTAAAATCCTCCTGGGTGTAATCAATAACCTGATCGGCTCCTAGGGATTTGACCATTTCCAGGTTCGATGTACTGCACACCCCAGTCACCTCTGACCCAAAGTATTTGGCCAATTGCACTGCAGCAGCACCAACAGATCCAGAAGCGCCGTAGATCAGCACAGTTTGTCCACCTTGAATAGCCCCCTTGTCTCTAAGGAAAGGCAGTGCGGTTAATGCCCCATTTGGAACGCTGGCCGCTTCTTCATAGCTCAGATTGGCTGGTTTTACGGCCAGCGACCCGTTTTCAGGCATGCATTTGTATTCTGCATATGCACCGAACATGTCGATCCCAAATACCTGGTCGCCGGGTTTAAAGCGCGTGACTGCGCTGCCTATGGCTTCAATCTCCCCGGCAAATTCCTGCCCCAGGATCATATGTCTGGGTTTCAGAAAGCCGTTAAAACCTGGTGAAGCACGCATGTCTGGGTCTTCTTTTACGACGGTTGTCGCAAATATTTTTATCAGCACTTCCTTCGCTTTCGGGGTGGGTTTTGCCACCTCTTGAAAATGAAGGACCTCGGGCGGGCCAAATTTTGTGTATACGATGGCTTTCATGATTT
>CAWJEB010000001.1:0-59825 GCA_963841805.1 uncultured Chloroflexia bacterium | reverse complement strand
TGGATAATAATTTTGGGCTCAACCTCCTGCCAAGAGACTTATCCGATTTACTGATCAAGTCATTTGGTGGAAACCCACGTGGCTTTAGGTTTTATAACCAAGTGAATGTCCAATCGGATTACAGATATCCACCAGGGGATTATTCAAATCATTCAACAGCTGATTATTTTTCGGAAGTATTAGCGGATTCAGTTTATGGGATGTATGTTCAAGATGCCAAGCTAACCGGTTGGATGAATGCTTTATTTATTTCCTTGAAATGAATAGGAGAAACTAGAACATCAAATATCCCTTTTATATTTTTACTAGATCCTTAACTTCATGTTCACCTAGCATTCCAAGTTATATCAATCCAAACTGGGGGCAATGCGAGTATCCTTGCTGGTTAGATATCACTCCACTCAGTTCAAATGAAAATAAGTTGAAGGATTATTAAAAGCTTATCATAATGTCAATTCCATTGAAATTTCAAAGAATAGCTCTAATAACACGTCAATGATATATGCAAAGATAACAAACCCCTTAGCGAAAATCCAAATTAGATTTCAAAATCAGATTGTTCAATCAACTTACATTACTTTGAATAGAATTTCATTAGGCAAGATTATCGATGTATATAGCGATCCTGATTTGGTAGGAATTGGACGAGTAGACTCTGGAGATTACTTACAGGCACATTACTTTATAATTTACAACAAAACAGGTATTGTAGTTCATATATTAAAAATATAGGTGATAACAATGAAATCAATGAATTTTCAGACGTAGTAGGGATTATTATTACTGACCCACTGATACTGAAGAAGCAATATTGTTCTATAAGCACAAATATACCCTTTAGTACTTTAGAGATGGAGTGGATATGGGTGGTATTAACCCACTAAACTTCGATTTCTTTAGATGCTTCTGGGGTTCGACCGCTCAGTTAGTAGGTTGGGTTGAGGGTTTCATTACTCCCAACAATTACCTTCTTGAATGGCAGTCCACTCACTATAGGCCCAAATTTGCTTTCACTAATGACACCAGGAAATGTTGGGTATCGAACAGATTTATCAGCAAACATGGAGCCAGGTTTAGGGGCAATGTTCTCACAGGGATTCAATGGCATCGAGACTTCGCTCATCCACAGGATTGTCAGTCTCGCCAGGTGTATGGGATCCGAAGTTCGTAGGTGCGTCCCCAACGCACCGAAGATGATCTATTATATAATTCTGGAATGCCAGATTACAGGAGAGTCAGGATGCAGGGTGGAACGTTTTTTTTACAGTTGTTACCTTCCATCGAATGCCGACCCTTACAAAAAAAAGCGCGGCCGATCTTAAAAAATGCTTGGATGGATGTGATGGGACGTTCCCATTCACGCAGACAGCGGTCTGCCTGCTCCCCGATCACATGTGTGTGGGCCTTACCTGAAGGCGATGCGGATTATTCAACTCGTTGGAAGCACATCAAAAGATATTTCACCCGTGAATACCAAAAGAATTATGGTGGATCAGATATTCCGGATGAGTCAAGGGTAAACGGAAAATAGGGAACCATTTGGCAGCGCAGGTTCTGGGAGCATACCATAAGGGATCAGGAGGACTTGATCAGGCATATTGACTATATCCATTTCCATCCGGTAGACCGCACTGGCGCGCAGCGTTGCAGAGTGGCCATGGTCCAGTTTCCACAGGTATGTGAGAGATGGGTATGATCATGAAAGTTGGGGGATAGGAGAAAAGGGCATGAACGATGGAAAAGGATATGGTGAATGATAAGTTGTCAGATAAATGATTGGTGCGTTGGGAACGCACCCTACGCACTACTGGCGGCAAATAATATAAAAACAGGAATAACTACAGCCATCAAGTCCTTTTCTTCGTTTGCCCAAGGGGAAGTATGTCCGTTTATCATAATTATCCCAGACAAGGATAAATTATTTGACCCGGTAAAGATCATTAGAGATAATGAAAAAAAATCAGATAACAAATCAAACGGAAAGATAAAAGTGAGCTCGGATGAAGAACCTATTGAATTGGGTCTACAAGTTACTATCTTCCAACGTACTTTATGGAGGATCGATTATCATAATGAATATTCTGATGTTGAAATTCGTGGATTGCCAGCATACGCGGATCGGGAAGTAATTTATTTTTGTCTATTGGAAAATTATTTCGCTCAATTTAGTAATGTGGACAAAGTTTCGGTAAGTGAATTCATCGATGAATGACAGGGGTGGAGAAACACCCGTGAGAAAATTGCGGACCTGGCCGAGGAATTTTGACTCTGTTCAAGGTTTTCACATGAATTTGATTCACCCGAACCCATTTTGCCTGATGAAAAATTGTTTATTGTTCACCTTACCGGAATTCTGAATATGAATTGGATTAAACAAGTTCTTGCTTATAGCGGCACTAATCTTTCGAACATTATCTACGGAATCATGCCTAATCAAAACCCCGATATTGAAACAATTATTCGGTGGAACAAGATGTTCAAAGATTGGTATTTTTTGAATCCAACTGTCAAAGATTTATCCAATGTAATTAAAGAAGTGGCCTTTCTTAGTTTTGGATCGGATGGATCGCTCGATATGCTATTTACCGATAATGCGAAATTAGCGCAGATGCTGAATTTTCTCAAACAAATTGGGTCAGAAAACAAATGGGCATTGGATATTGAAGAAAGAGTAATCAAGTAATACAAATCTGCCATTGTCCCCATGGCCGCGAAATGTACACAACCGGTACAACCACTACACCATATAGTTTCACAGGTCAGTACAGTAACACTGCTGACTTGGCCGGATGTATTACAAGGCGAGATGGCCGCGCAGCGCCCCTGAGCGTCAGCGAGTGGGGTACGACCCTTTGCTAGGCAGGTTTGGGCAGGCGGATAGCATTGTGCCCGGTGCGGGCGATCCACGCGCATGGGACAGGTACAGCTATGTAAAGAATTCGCCTGTCGTGTACAACGATCCAAGCGGGCACAGACCATGTTGGGCGGGAAAAAACTATCGTTGTAATTTTAAGTGGGGATGATATTCAAAGGCTCTTGCATTCTAATGATCAAAATGTCTATGATTTTGTTAATAATTACATGAGACAGAATCAAATTCAAGTAATTTTCGCTTGTGGTATGAGGCTTGGAGAAAATTGTGAAAGTAAAGATAATTATGAAGAATACGGTGGAGAAAAACCCTTTTCATGGTGGGCAAGTAACTTGGATAGTGATAATATGAAATACTTTGGGGCAGGCGATGATAATATTGGCTCATATATAACTCGGATTCAAAAATTCATGGAAAGCAGCAATGATACCAGATTTGTATTGTTGGGGCATAGTTTAGGTGCAGACGCAATACTCGGAGCTGCGGCAGATGTCGTAAAAAATGGAACTGCCAATATTCTGGGGATTATGCTCTTTGACTCAGGGAATAGAATACATAATGAGGTAAATCTAGGTTTTCTCAACCGCATCCAAAATGCCCAAATACCAATATTTTCATACCTGAGTAAAGAATATAGTATTAAAGCAACACAAAGCCCAAACGATTATCTGCTACCAAGTTTTTCAAGTCTTACTATTGCACCTACCCATTCAAGCTTGGTCGTTAATCCCCAAATATATCTGCAAACCGTTTCCATTTATTATTCCATGATTCTTCTTGGACATTGAGGAGGTAAGATGAATAAAAAACACTTATTCCTCTCCCTTATAAGTCTGGCAATAATTGCATTTATCACCTGGCTAGTATATTGGATTGCCGACGGAAGAATGAGGGACCTCACTTTTGTAAACCCTTATAATCAATGCTTAATAAAACCACTTTCAGGTAAACCGAAAGTGATTCCATTAAGAAAGAACTATGATGATAATTTCCGTCGGAAGGTTTACCACTATTTTCCAGGTTGGTGGAAACCACAACTAAGTTCAGTTCAGAAATTGAAAATGCCAAAGAGTTCAATTGTGTATTTACTAGAAGATGAAGAGAATTTCTGGTTTATTTCGATTCAGGGAGAATTTTATAGATACGGTACACAAGCTAAAGTTTTCAAGACATATACCATGCTGGATGAAACGCAAAAGCCGATCAGTTTTTTTGACCTGGCTAAATCAAAAGATGGAGAAATTTGGGCTACTGTAAGTATTTATAACCCAGGAAAAGGATATTCAGCTCTAGCTCTTTATCAACCCGAGACGGATAGTTTTAAGGTAATATTTGATAAAGGTGGGTTATTTAAACTCACAAATAGAAGTTGGTCGGGTCCCGGGAAGCGAATTGACAAACTTGCAAATGGTGAGCTAGTTGTAATTTTAGATAATAAAATCTATATCTATAATCCAAAGACGAATGAAGCGAAAGAACTTTACAATAACGGAATGGTTGAAAATTTTTTAGTGGACGAGCATGATGGAATCTGGTTTGTGAATTCCTCTCCAGATAATTCTGTTTATAAAATTGATCCAACCACTGGTCAGGTGTCTGATTTTGGTGAACCACCTCAATTAACAAAGTTAATTGAACAAAGAACCGGGTTGGGAAGTGACACCAAGAAAATAAATATTGACAAACAGGGGCGCATCTGGGTATCCTATTTTGATCGCCTGGAGCGAGATAACAATGGAAAGTACCATTGGGTTTCCTTGGAGTTGCCAGCTATTATGGTGGAAACTTATGATCCATCTTATGAATATATATGGGCAAATACGCGATCAAGCCTTGTTACTTCCAATGGAGATATCTGGTTTACAACGACTGAAGGGATAGCAAAATACGATATGCGGTCTGGAGACTGGTGCCTGAGCGCGGTCACAAGAGATAATGGCAGCCCAGCAATCATAGAAGATACCGTAGGCAACATTTGGACTATTGACAGAATGCAGATATACAAATTGGAGAACAAACCATAATAAGGAGATGACGACCCTGTTCGCGCCTGTAACCCAGTGCGCGGGTTGGACAGACAGGTCTCCGTTTTGTTTGTACCTTAACAACTAAATATTTACCACCAAATTCGTGGGCGAATACTATGAAGTCAACGGAGAAGTGGTCACCAAGTATTACGGCGGGAAGGCAGCCACCCCGACAGGACTGGGGCAGGTGTGCGCACAGGCACTGTGCTCACTTACCTGCTGGCGGTTCACCTGTCCCTACGCTGGCGCTTCGGGATGCTCCGTTTCACTCCGCGAGGTTCCAACAGCCTGGTTGTGGATTCCAGCGGCAATATGATGAGCGAAACGAGATATAAAGCATGGGGAGAAATACGCTACACAACAGGCACGACCACGACGCCGTATAGTTACACCGGTCAATACAGCAACGCCGCTGACTTTGGCTGGATGTATTACAAGGCAAGATGGCGCCATAGCGCCCCCGAGCGCCAGCGAGAGGGGTACGACCCTATATTAGGCAGGTTTGCTCAGGCGGATAGCATCGTGCCCGGGTCGGGCGATCCACGCGCATGGGATAGATATGCGTACGTGAAGAATTCGCCGGTCGTGTACAATGATCCAAGCGGGCATTGGCCGTGTGATGAAATTGTTGATGGAAAATGTAACAAAAACTCCGATCATCATAAAGATGGAAAAATCAATAAACCTCCGCCATATGAAACTAGCAATAAAGGTCTAGAATTTGTTACGCAATTCGAAGGTATTCGCACTTCTCTCTATAATGATCCTGCCAACAATTGCACTATAGGTGTTGGTCATCTAGTCCATATGGGTACTTGTAATGGTAATTTTGAAGAAGAAAAATTCCTTTCAGGTATAACAATAGATCAAGCAAAACAATTATTGAAAGCAGATTTACGTATTTATGAAGAAATTGTTAATGAAATGGTTATTGTAGATGTAACTCAATACCAATTTGATGCTCTCGTCAGTTTTGTTTTTAATATTGGAGGACCAGAGTTTAGTGGTTCAACACTGTTAGAATTACTAAACCAAGGAAAATTTAGTGATGTATCACAAGAATTTAAGCGGTGGGTTTATGGGAGTAATTATGAAATATTACCAGGATTAATAAGGAGACGAAATTACGAGAGTCAGCTTTTTGAAAATAGTATTTACGGAGAATGGTAACCATGAAATCACTAAATATTCTAAATAAGAAAATTTTTCTTAAACTCATAAGGGCTCGTCGAATTGATGTTTTATTATTGCTAGTCTTTATACTAATTACAATTAGCTGTTCTCCAAAACAACCGGTTGAAATAAATAATAAACCTATAACGATTACAAATATAATCAATACTAATACCCCTAGTTTTGTTGGTAGTAGTACAAAAGTACCACCGGAAGAGATTCTATTTGACAATGTAGTAAAAATACAAACATGTGTCAACATTGAAGGTTGCTATAATTCATCAATGGATTTAGATAATCCGAAAGATGAAATTGTAGATTATGGTTCTGTTGATATTTCATTTATGTATGCAGGTGGAACTAGTTATTTTCTTACATTAAATTTAAAAAATGGAGCCATGGGGTATCTTGACCAAAACAACTTCACGTCAATAGATGTCTGTAAAAGTAAGTTGGAATATTTTTCGAAAGGAAGTTTTCCGGAGTTTCCTAGTGGTAGACCTATCTGTGTTCTAACAAATGAGGGGAGAATCGCGATAATTCGATTTATAGGCGATTCGTTTAAGCTAGAAATGATAGAAGGGGTTAACACAGCAACATTAGATGTTCAAATAACAGTTTGGAAGTAAGAATTTGCACCCGATTAATGTACTGGCAAATAAACCCACAGATAATTGTCTTTGTTCGCGCTGGTGACTTCACCTACCGCCCGGGTTTGACCGTTAGACTTCACGTTTGTTTGTGCCTTAACAACTGAATAGGCGCCACCAAATTCATAGGTGAGTAGTATGAGGTAACACCCACCGAAACCACGAAGCACTATTCTGCTGGCGGGCAAAGGGTTGCAGTAAGGGAAAATGGAACCCTCACATACATCCTGGGAGACCATGTGGGCGGAACAAGGGCCGTTGTTAATACGTTAGGCCAGAAGGTCTCCGGTCTAAATTCTTTGCAACCCCACCATCTTGCCAAAACAATTCATTTGTATCGTCTTGAACCTGTAACATCTTACAGCTAGACAAGACCCTTTTTGTGCTTATAATAAATATAGAACATATAATCTAAAATTATTTGGAGGTAAATCGAAAAAAGCCATGTCATATCAAAATTCACAAAGACACAAATAACAACTCACCAGTTGCGGTAAGTCAGTGGCGAAATAACGATGATCTTGTGTTCTATGTGGAATATTAAAGGAAGGTTACCCGGCGATCTCCACCGAATCCACGATCCCCACAATGACAGAGTTGACGCATCCATCCGGGTTGCCAAGTGCCTGGCGGTTCCCGTTGCCTTCGCGATTAATAAGCACAGTATCGCCTATCCCGGCATTGGTGTTATCCAGCGCAATGAAATCCTCGTTGGCGGTTTCCCCCGCCATCACCAGCGGCTGCACCACCAGCAGGCGCCGATTCTTATAATCGTGTGTGCTGATGGTCGTCACGACCGTTCCGGTCACTCTGGCAAGGATCATTAGGCGAACCTGTTCCAGCCCGGTTTCAGGGTGAAATCGAACTCTCCGTCCGGGCGAACGGTGAGCTCATCCACGATGCCGGTGATGGTCAGGTCCACCGGCACAAATTTGACATCCGGCAAGGCTAGCGCCGCTTCGCGGGCGCGCGCCATGACGCACAGGTCGCCGTCCCCGGCCATAACAGTATCCGCCGCCACAACCAACCCGCCAACCGCTTGCATACGGCTGTCCAGTGGCTGCACGATCAGCAGCTTGACCCCTTCCAACCCTTCATATTTTAGGGTCGAAACGGCAGTCCCGCGTACACGTCCGAACAGCATCAGACCTTCACCTGGTCCAGCACGCGCCGGATGATGGTATCCAGCAGGGCGGGGTCCACCTGTCCGCCGAGCTTGGCGAGGACCGCGTTCTTGATCCGCGCGGAAAGATCCACCGGTGCGGCTGGGTTCGCGGTAATTGAGGATGGCGCCTGCAAATGCAGGTACGAAGATGCAGAGGTGGCGGTATCTTTGGAGATATACGGCCTGACTGGTGCATCCGATGGAAGCTCATTCGATTGAACGAGCTGCATGCCCAGCTTCTGGGCTTTTTCGTAGGCCAGACCCGTGAGAACGACATTTTCATTCATCTCCAGCTTTGTAACGCCGCTCTTGAAAAGGTCTTCGATCTCGCGTTCTGTATAAAATGTTTTTGCCATTCTACCTCCACTTATCCGGGGATGCCTTCCAGCGATTCAAGTGCGTGGACTGCCGCGTCCCGGGCGGTGACGATCTCAGATTCCGAGCCGCTCAGCCACATCCGGCCGTAGCGTCCCACTGAGGAAATGTGTACGATCTTGATGCTGGAGCTCTTTTCTGCTTCGTTGACCGCATAATTGATGTATGCCGCCGGGGCGCATTCCAATACCAGCATGGTCTCGCCTGGTACGAGCATTGATCCGCGGCGGAAGCGGTTGAGGAGCTGGGCCTGGTACGGGTCGATATTGGTAATGACCTGCACAGATGCAATGGATGGTTTGATGCGGCTGGCAGGGTTGAGTCCCAGCCGTGAAAGCACCACTTCGCCGGCTTCGATCACGGCGGCCTGGTTGTGCGAATGCAGCTCGAACATGCCGAATTCCCGTTCGACGATCTGGGCGCCGGGTTTGGCTTCGGTGGCCTTCACTGCAATATCCACCAGCTTGAATACCTCGTTGCCGGGCGCAACCTCCACGTACAGGGCTGCCATACCTTCGGTCGGCAGGTCTCCCTGGGTAATGGTACCGATAAAAGCGGCATACTGGGCCTGCATCCGGTCCAGGTATGCGTAACAACGAAGAGAGAATGAATCTGCCATAACTACCTCCTAAATATGATCGTGCAAAGCAATACCGATCGGCGTGATGAATAACGGCCGTTTCGGAACGCTGGTTGGGATGCCTGTGTAATCCTGGATGACATCCGCCATGCCGGGAAACGCGCTGGACCCGCCTACCAGAGTCAAACCGGGGACTTTATGCCCATCCACACTTCGGTTGACGATGGCGCCGACCTTTTCCATCACTGCTTTGATGGCGGGAAAAAGCGCAGCCTGCCTGTCCGGGTCGATCTTGCGCTGCTCGGCTTCTTCGAACGTGATGTCGAGCGAACCTGCAATGACCAGCGAGAAGTGCGTGCCGCCAGTGGCTTCATCCGCTGAGGTCACTACCTTGCCATCCCGGATGACTGCCACTCCGGTGGTGCCTCCGCCGACATCCACGATGGCGCCATTCTGCAGGCGAAGCAGGTTGTTGGCGGCCGAGGGTTCATCCAGCAGGCCGGAGCAGTCAAAACCTGCGGCTTCGAGTACATTGGCAACAGCTCGGATCTCCGCGCGCGGAACGCCGGGAGGGTATCCGCTGGTGGCATGCGTGAGCGTACGTCCAATGCGTTTTTCCACGCGGGCTTTCATCACTTTCAAGCGGTCGACCGCGCCGATAAAATCAACCACCAGGCCGTCTCTGACCACCTGTGCGAACTGGTATTCACCCGCAACCGGCACCCCGGTCGAATTGAGGACCACCAGCACCAGGTAAGCGGTACCGAGGTCCACCCCGGTATAAAGCTCGCCTTCAGGCGGCTCGATGCGTGGAGCGGAATCAGCCAGGTGGGAAGGCAGGATGACAGATTCGGCCTGAGCCAGGTACGAATCAAGGTCAAACCCTGCTTCCCGGGTCAGAAGCGCGGTCACAGGATCCGGCACCGGGTTATGTTATTTCTTCTCGGTGGTATGTCCGCCGATGGAGCCTTTGCTCTGGCGCGGCAGGATCATTTCGACGTCCGTATGCGGTCGTGGAATGACATGAACTGAAACCAGTTCACCTACACGTTTGGCAGCGGCAGCGCCGGCATCCGTGGCGGCTTTGACAGCGCCGACATCACCCCGAACCATGACGGTGACGAATCCACCGCCAACATATTCAGAGCCGAGCAGGACAACATTGGCAGCCTTGACCATGGCATCGGCGGCTTCGATCGCGCCTACCAAACCCTTGGTTTCAACCATTCCTAAAGCGATTAGTGCAGTATCTAGTGGCATTTTACAGTCTCCTTATTCTTATTTTGCGTTGAGTATGTCGTTTACTACCTGACGAACCACAGCTTCTACCTGCTGTGGAGTAGGTCCAGATGGAGGGGCGCCGGGAACGAGAGCTTGCGGAGGTGGAGTGTTGATCCCGTAAGCCAGGCGCTTGACATTGAACATGTGGTGCACGGTGATGTTGTCACCGGTGATCGAGCCGCCGATGCCGCCAGCGCCCAGGGTGAGCGAGGGCATGACGCCGGTGGTCAACCCGAGGGCTCCCAGCGTGGACATGGTGTTGACCAGGATGCGGAAAACGGGTTTTTCCAGGCCGAAAGCCATGATGACTTTTTCATCCCGGGCATGGATGGTGAGGCTGTGCCCTTTACCACCGAATTGGATCAACTCGATACAGCGCTCACATCCTGCTTCCCAACCGTCAGCTTCGTACCAGCCCAGCACGGTGGTCAATTTCTCCGCAGAAAGCGGCTCGCCGCGGCCGACAGAGTTGAGGGGAGCAACGATAATGCGGGCTGATGCAGGAATATCAAATCCGGCCATGGCTGCCAGCACCTGCGGGGATTTCCCGACGGTGGCGGCGTTGATGGCCATATTCTCATGGAACAGCAGGGTCCGCAGCGCCTGTGCCTGCTCCGGCGTGACAAAATAGGCGCCTTCGGCTTGCATGCGCTCCCGCAATTGGGCGGCGATGGGTTGATCGGCCACCACGGACTGCTCAGTAGCGCAAATGGTGGAGTAATCAAAAGCCTTACTGGTTGTGATGAAACGCGCCGCCTGGTCAATATCTGCGCTGCGGTCCACGTAAACCGGTACGTTGCCGGGGCCGACACCGTAGGCAGGTTTGCCCACAGAATGCGCAGCCCGTACCATGGGAGTGCCGCCAGTTGCCAGAATGAGCGATACCGCGCGGTGGTTCATCAGTTCCTGCGTGCCGGGCAGTGAGACGTGCTCCAGACAGCTCACCAATCCGCGAGGGGCGCCGGCATCTTCTGCGGCGCGCGCCATGATCTTAACCGTCTCGGCGCAGCAATGGACAGCGCTGGGGTGAGGAGCTACAACTATGGCATCCCGTGCTTTGACCGAGATTAAAACCTTGAACATCACGGTCGAAGTGGGGTTGGTGCTGGGGGTCAGCGCGGCAACCACACCCACAGGCCAGGCGATCTCAGTGATGCCCCGTGCGGCATCGGTGTTGATCACGCCGGCAGTACGCACATTCTTGATGCTTTCCCAGACTGCGCTGGAGCCAAATTCATTCTTGAGTTTCTTATGTTCTGCAACACCGTATCCCGTCTCATCATGCGCCATCTGACCCAATTTTGCAGAGGCATTGAAAGCCGCTGAAGCCATCGCAGCGCAAACGCGGTCGACTTCCTCCTGGCTGGCTTTCGCCCAGGTGCGTTGCGCCGCCTGTGCATTGGCTGCCAGGTCGCGGGCTTCCTGAATGGAGATGAGATCAGAATCCATGCATTTCCTACTTGCGGAAGGTCACTTCGCCATCCACAGAGAGTGAATCAATTATTCCCATAATGACCGCGTCCACCGGTGTATCTTTGGTGATGGTCGTCTGGCGTGCGCTGGATCCGGCTGCGGTCAGTACCAGGTCGCCGACCCCGGCATCCACTGTGTCGATTGCCACATACGGTTTGCCGCTGGCCTCGCCTTTTTCATCCGCCGGACGGCATACCATCAGCTTACGCCCGACCAATTTTTCATCCTTGATGGTGGAAACTGTTGTTCCGATTACCCTGGCAATTAACATAGGTTCTTCCTTTTAATAACCTTTAGATGCAGCAGGTGCTGTTCCAGTTTGAGAGGCTGGCTGCCCCACACCTTGAACGATTTTCACACTGGCGCTGGCGCCGATGCGGGTCGCGCCGGCTTGCACCATCTTTTCGGCATCTTCAGTGGTGCGGATACCGCCTGAGGCTTTGACTCCCATCGTGGGGCCGACCACGCGGCGCATCATGGAAATATCTTCCACGGTTGCACCACCGCCGGAGAACCCGGTGGAGGTTTTGACAAAATCCGCCCCGGCCTCTTTCGCCAGCAAGCAGGCGGTTACTTTTTCTTCATCAGTCAATAATGCTGTTTCGATGATGACTTTCAATATTGCCCCGGCGGAATGCACTGCCCGTACGATACCGCGGATATCACGAGCTACCAACTGCAAGTCACCGCCTTTGAGAGCGCCGATGTTGATCACCATGTCGATCTCGCTGGCACCCTGCTGAACGGCGAGTTGAGCTTCCATGACCTTCACGTCCGGGGTGTTGGCTCCCAGCGGGAAACCGATCACAGAGCAAACTTTGACGGTGGACCCGCGCAGCAACTCCGCGCACAATTTGACATTAGCGGGGTTGACGCACACTGAAGCGAAGTTGTACTTTCGCGCCTCGAAACATAGCTGGGCGATCTGGTCGGGAGTTGCATCCGGTTTGAGCAGGGTATGGTCGATCATGGAGGCGATCGACAGGTCTGCAGGGATCGCCCCAAGCTGGGTGCTTAATCTCTCTGCGCCGGCGCTGACCACATTGCCGACCTTGTCGAAGCAAGTGCGCACACACAGCCCATCGGCGCATTCCAGCTTGCACATTTCATCCTCAGCGTTTGCCTGGCGGTATTTTTGCTCTTCCATTGCCACCAGCACCTCGCGGGTGATGATCTCAACCAATTGTTCTACCATTTGCATTTCAGTGGGCATGGATCATTCCTTCATGAAGCGTTTTTCAATCGCGATAATTTTGTCAATGCGTTTCTGGTGGCGGTCACCACCAAAATCTGTTGCAAGCCAGGTTTTTACGATCTGTTTGGCTAAATTGATGCCGATCAATCCTGCACCAAGGGTCAGCAGGTTGGCGTCGTTGTGTTCGCGGCTGTTGACGGCAGTAGCGTAATCGTAGCACAGCGCTGCTCGTACACCCGGTACTTTGTTGGCGGCCATGCAGCTGCCGATCCCGGCGCCATCCACTACAATGCCGCGCCAGGCTTTGCCTTCCTTAATAAGCAGTGCGGCTGCAAGTGCGAAATCCGGGTAATCCACCGCGGTCTTACCATCGGTCGTGCCGCAGTCTATGACCGTGTACCCCAATTCTGTAACGTAGGTTTTCAATAATTCCTTGAGGGCGAAACCGCCATGATCCGCCCCTAAAGCCACAACTTTCGGGTTGGAAAGAGGGGCTGCTTCTTTCACAGAGGCTGGTGTGACAGCTTGATTGGTCTCAACAGATCTGGTACTGGCTGAGACACCCATGGTACGTTCAACCACCTGCTGCACGATCTTCTGGATCTCGGATTCTGGAATTTGTGCCATAATCTTATTATAAGTGAGTACTTGACAGTTGCAAGTGAAAATCGGATAATGTTACTGGTAATGACCACATAACCAGTTGAAAACAGTGTAGCACAAAGGAAATGCCATGTCAACTACCATCGACCCCAACCATGCCCTTCCAAGATATTACCAGTTGGTGAACATCCTGCGGAAAAAGATCGAAGCTGGAGAATGGCAGCCGCACGCGGCTATTCCATCCGAGCGCCAGTTGGAGGGTTTATATGCGGTTTCGCGTACCACTGTGCGCCAGGCGGTTGGCATACTTACCCGCCAAGGGCTTGTGTATCAACTGCACGGCAAGGGGACATACGTCTCGCCGGTCAAACTGCAAAAAGGAATTGTGGAATTGACCAGTTTCAGCGAAGATATGATCCAACGCGGTCTTAAACCCGGCCAACGCATTCTCGAAATTGGTGATGTGCCTGCGCCTGAGAGTATCCTTCGCCGTTTGGAATTACCGTCGGATACCCCGACACTTTTCCGTTTGGAGCGTGTCCGCACCGGCGATGACCAGCCTATCGGATTACAGACTTCCTATCTGGTATTGCCCCTCGGTCAGACCATCTCCTTGGAGGAATTAGTGCAGCGTGGATCGCTCTATGACATCCTGCAAGAACGTTTCAATATCATCCTGTTTGCCGCGGATGAGACGCTCGAAGTCACGATCGCCAGTCCGCGTGAGGCTGAACTACTGGATGTGCCTGAAGGCAGTCCGCTGCTGCTATCCGAGCGGGTATTATGGACAAATGATCGACGGGCTGTTGAATTCGTCAAAATACTCTATCGCGGTGATCGATATCGATACACAGTTCGGTTAACACGATAGGTTTCCTACCCCTTTGAAGATAGGGCTGAACAGCGCCTACCTCGTATACAGCAACGACACTGTCATCCTCTGTTCCGGTAAAACTACCCTCCTCAAAAGGGTGAGAGTTGGTTTGTATTTTTCTAAAAATCATCTGGTAGCTAATCGATAGATCTTTATTGCTACTCCGCATAACCGATCAAACCGACTGCCCGCGGGCCGGTATGAGCACCCAACACCGGGGACGCGTAAGTGATGAATATTTCCAACGGAGAGAATTCTTGTTTCACCCTCTCGAAGACGTGCTGGGCTTCTTCAAGCGCATTGTTATGCACTACAGTGATATGCAGTTTTTGACCGGCTTGAAAATGCTTTGTGAACTCCTTATATAATCCTTCCAAAGCACTCTTGCGCGAACGAGCCGGGATGGAAGCGCCAACCGAGCCGGTTTCCGGTTTTACATTGATAAGCGGCTTGATCTTGAGGAATGAGTTTACAAAGCTGATGGCACCGGCAATACGCCCGCCTTTGCTGAGATAATCGATGGTATCCAGCGTCACGTAATAAACCATCCCGGTTCTCACTTTTTCAGCTGCCGCTTGCATCTCAACCAATCCGCCGCCGGATTCTCGAGCACGGGCGGCAGCGATAACCTGCCAGCCCAATCCCATCCCGTTATTTTTTCCATCCACCACGGTAACGGGGATGGGTGAATCTTCCACCGCCTGACGGGCGGATATGATCGTTCCACTCATGGCGCTGCTGATGGTGAACACCAAAGCCTGCTCCGCTCCATTTGTGGCTGCCTTTTTATAAGCTTGCAAAAAAGCACCGGGTGTGGGCTGGGAAGTGGTCGGGTGGTGATTGTCAGTATCCAACTTCGTATAAAATTCCGCCGCGGACAATTCGACTCCATCCAGGAAAGGCTGGTCTCCAAATACGATGGAGAGCGGTATGACTTCGATTTCGTATTGTTCGATCCACTCACGGGGGATGTCACAAGTACTGTCTGTGATAAGGGCAATTTTGTGCGGCAAAAGGTCCTCCAATCAGGTCTCAAGTGAACAAGTAATTAGTTTGTTAATCTTATCAAATCGCACCAATATCGTATATACAAAAATGGATCAAAATATAATATATGACAAGTATATTCGGTTCCACAATAATTGCGAACGGCGTTTATATGAAGGTATAATATTTTGCTATGACAACGAACTCATCACAGCCAAATGAATCTCGAAGTAATTGGGTCGGTTTACTAAACCTGGTGATCGTTTACCTGGTCTGGGGCAGCACTTATCTTGCCATTCGCATAGGTGTTCAGGAGGGATCAGGATTTCCACCCTTCATCCTGGCAGGCACTCGTGTTATCGTCGCAGGATTGATCTTGCTAGGCATTGCTGCCCTGCAAAAGAAACGCCTTAAACCCACCAGGCAAGAAATAATTTTACTGTCCATCTCCGGCTTGTTATTGTGGGTGGGCGGCAACGGTTTGGTTTCATTCGCCGAACAACGAATGGATTCTGGTATTGCTGCGTTGATCATCGGTTCGACTCCCATGGGTGTAGCCATGATGGAATTTATCATTGACCGGCGACCGCCATCAGCATTACTCATCGTTTCCATGCTGATAGGGTTCTCTGGTGTGGGTCTGCTTTCCGTTCCTGCACTTAGCACAGGTGTCCACGCGGATGCTGTTTCTGTGATCGTCATACTTGCCGCATCAATGTTATGGGGCGCCGGCAGCCTGTTGCAAAGCCGAAAACCAGTGAAACTATCGCCAGAGGTCAGTTCTGCATTTCAGCACCTGGCTGGCGCAGTTGGACTGCTTACCGCTGCTCTGTTGATGAAAGAGCCATTCCCACATCCCATCAAAGAAGCCATCTTTGCATGGGGATACCTTGTGATATTTGGCTCGGTGATTGCGTTCACAGCATTCGTGAGGGCGCTGCAAATGCTTCCAACCAACCTTGTGATGACTTATGCTTATGTCAATCCGGTGATCGCGGTCGTGCTGGGGTGGCTTGTGCTATCAGAGCAGATCACCCCATGGACGATTGGCGGTATGGTCTTAATCCTGGTCGGTGTGGCGGGCGTCTTTAGGGCAAGACACAATCGTAAAAGCGAGTAATACTTTTACTCAGAAATTACAACTTTGGTTGATTTATAACTTCCAAAATAACATTAGTCCTATTAATAGCATAACAAAACTTAGGATGGTTACCATCCAACCGATGCGTGCGAAGTCGCTAAAACGGTAATTTCCCGGTCCGATCATCATAATATTGACCGGATGTGCCATGGGGGTCAGGAAGGATGCTGAGCAGCCAATTGCTGTGGCAACTGCCACTGCCTGTGGGTTTACCCCCAGGGTAATAGCTGCGCCGATGGTGATCGGCCCTGCAACCAGCGCTGTGATCTGCCCGCCCATCACCTGGGTCAAAATGGCGCTCAGGATGAATGCTCCTGCGGCTAATCCCAATCCTCCCATCGGTCTGACGGCGCTGATAAGGATCTGCCCGGTTTGGTTCGCCAGACCAGTCTGGATCATCGCCAGGCTGACAGCATACATACCGGCAATCAGGAAGATAGCCTGCCAGTGGATAGCTTTGTATGCTTCTTCAATATTGATGACCCTGAAAAGAATAACGATCAGAGCGCCGGCCAGGGTGGCGAGATAAACTGGAATGCCAGCTATCGCGGCGATGATGGCTGCAACAAGGGCAAAACCTGAAATGATCGCTGTTTTTCTTTGGATCGGTTGGTCTGATGGGTTAGGTTCGATGATGATGAAATCATTGAACTGTTTCAGGCGCTCTATATGATCATCATCTCCGATAACCAGCAGCGAATCGCCATAACTGATCGAGATATCTCCCACATCCGTACGTTTTGTTTGTTTTAGATGTCGAATGCCAACAATGGTAACGCCATAGCGTTTGCGAAAATCCAATGCTTTAAGTGTCTGATCCTGGAATATGGAATGCGGCGTCAGGATGACCTCCACGACTCGAATTCCCCTGGTTGTGAGGTACAAACCTGTCTGAACGAGTTGAGTATCCACGCCAAGTTTCTTGATCTCCTTGATCTTTTCTTCCCGCCCGACTATTAACAGTGTATCAAAATGGGTAAGGATCAGGTCCGGATATGGCAGGTTATAGATGTTCTCACCGCTTTTTATCGCAGCAACTGCAACACCCCATTTTTCACCAAAGCCGATCTCACGAATACTTCTATGCTCCAATGGCGAGCCGGGCATTAACCGTGCTTCCCATAAGCGGTCACCAAGCTGGTAAAAATCCTCGAGTTCACTACCTGTCAACCTTGCCTGATTTTGTTGGTATGAGGATTCCCTATCTGGCAATAGTTTATTACCCAGGAGCCAGAAGAAAAGAATACCTGCAATGGCAATCAAACCACCAGTCGGGGTGAAATCAAGGAAACTGAGACCTTTCTGAGGGGGAACAGCAATCTTGAGCAGATCGCTCATGATGATATTTGCCGTCGTAAAGTAGGTGGCAGAACCTCCAAGCAATGATCCGTAAGCAACAGGAATGAGCAGCTTGCTTGGTTTGATCTTGGTTATCCGCGCGGTTTCCATGGCGCTCGGCAGGAGCAGCGCCCCAGCTGCCAGGTTGTTCATAAATAATGACAACAATGCGCTGACAAATGTAAATGAGCCGATCAACAAAGTGTAATTATCCCCGCTTTTAATCACGATCTTCCTGGCAATCCAACGAGGAATACCGCTGCTTTCAAGGGTTTTGGTCATTATAAACAATGAAATCAAGGTGATGATGACGGGCTGACTGAATCCGGACACAGCCTTCATGGCATCTGTGGGTGTATGCGCTTCTCCAACCATTTGCAAGCCTGTAAGCTGGAAAAAACCCAGAAGGCAGGCGATCACCAACGCAGCGACATCCATCCGCAGCTTGTTGAATGCCACGAGTAAGATAGGGATCGTGATGGTTATGATAAGTAAGATGATAGAAAGTGACATTGCAGTATTAACCAACCGATAATTATAATGAACTTCATATTCATTATATATCGGGATGGGGAGCGACAGATATAGATCTCTAGAATATTCGAAATAATTAATGAAGTCTTGCCTGATGGATCAGGTATAACCCGATGGAACCAGCTACAGCAGCATTTAATGATGCGATCTGACCTTCAAGCGGCAGTCGCATCAGCACGTCACAGCTCTTACGTACCAACGCACGCATGCCTTCACCTTCGCTGCCGACAACCAGGGCGGTAGCTCCACCCAGCCGCAGCTTCTCTGGCGGTTGTGCCTCGTTACTTCCTTCCAGTCCCACAATCCAAAGGCCGGCTTTTTTCAACTCTTCAATAGCTTGCGCCAAATTGACGGAGGCGATCAACATGTGTTCGGCAGCACCGGCAGATGCATTTACAACGGCTGGGGTTACGCCTGTTGTGTGCCGCAATGGGAGGACTAAACCGTGCACGCCAAATGCTTCTGCAGAACGCAGCAAGGTGCCAAGGTTTTGCGGGTTTTGCAGACTATCCAAAATAAGGATAAAAGGTTCTTCACCCTTTTGCCTGGCTAATTTCAAAATGGAGTTCAGATCGCTGTAAGGGTAAGCCGATACTTCGGCAGCGATGCCCTGGTGATTGTCGCTTAAGCTATCCAAGCGGGGTCTTTTCACAGATTCTACCTGGATCTTATACGGCTTAACGATTTGGATGATCTCGTTGATACGGCCATCCGGCTTTACCCCTTCTGCAATGAGAAGGCGGAAGATTTGACGTCTTTTTGCGCGCAGCATCTCATAAACCGGATTTCTACCGGTGATCCATTCTTTCATTTTTTTCCTCTTGTATTTGATGAAATGCTAACGTCCGTTGTCAGCAGAATCTTCTGGTTTGGCAAAGATCATCCTGCCGGCGGCAGTCTGTAATATCTTGGTCACGATCACATGAATTTCCTTGCCCAGATAGTCGCGGCCATATTCAACAACAACCATCGTGCCGTCATCCATATACCCCACACCCTGATTTTGTTCTTTGCCTTCCTGAATAACACGGATGATCAGGTTCTCGCCGGGCAGCATAACTGATTTGACGGCATTCGCCAGCTCATTGACGTTGAGGATCGTTACTCCTTGGAGTTCAGCGATGCGGTTCAGATTGTAATCATTGGTGAGGATCGGGCAGCGCATTTGACGTGCGAGGATGACCAGCTTGTCGTCCACCTCTTTGACGCCATCCACGTCGATGTCATTGATCTTCACCGGGGTGGCATTTTCCTTTTGCAATTGTGACAGAACTTCCATGCCCCGCCGTCCGCGCTGCCGCCGGAGGTTATCAGCAGAATCGGCAATGTATTGCAATTCATTTAGAACAAAGCGGGGAATTAACATGGTGCCTGGCAGAAAACCGGTTTTGGCAATATCCGCGATACGGCCGTCGATGATGACACTGGTGTCGAGCAGGATATTTCGGCCTTCTCCCCAACTGCCGCTGGATTTGTGTTCTCCACGAATGGTATTGAAGAGATTGAAAAAATCTGTTTGACGGAGGGTGAAAAGTGCAATTCCTAAATAACCGAAAAGGATGACGCCGACAAATGGGAAAATTGAGCCGAATGGATCAGGTAACAATGAGAGCGGGAAAGCAAGCAGCGCCGCGAACAACAGACCGCACATCAAACCGACGACCGAGGCCACTAGTATCTGCGCAGACAATCGTTTCATTAACCTGCGCATTGCATTGAAAGGCCGGGTAGTTATATATGGTGTCAGGATCAGCCCGATCAACGCGCCTACCAACCCAAGCGTAAAACTAATTTGGGCTGCATTAAATTGCATTTCTCCTGCTGCTGGAACTGTAACCTTTGCGATATTGATCCCCCAAAAAACTCCGATGACCGTAAAAACCACCATGCCTATCAGGCGGAAGATAAAATCTATGCTCATAATTGCTCCTAAAAAATAATAAAAAATAAATCCTAATAAAATGATAGCATGCGAATAGATGCTAGTCAATCAAAAATGAACATGTAATAAGAAAAACATCTCCATTTTTAGGAGATGTTTGAATGTTCAATGCTTTGATTCACGCAATGGAGGCGGAGTTTTTGTAATGGTATGCGGCTTGCGCCTGTTCTTTGCGGCAGGTTTACCGGCATCCGGGTTGAGGAGCATGTTCATCCACATAACCGCCTGGTGATCGTATTCCCGCTTTCCGCAAACATCACAAACCCAGGCAGGAAAATTCTGCACAGTAATTAATTCCTCACCCAACCAGGTGAAATAAGTTACATAACGGCGGGATAATATCCCGGCCTGGCAATCAATGCATGGGTAAGTCGTTTTTTCTGAATTCATCATAGCAAGTATTGTATAGTATATTTCAATTTATGGGTATGTCAAATTTATTGGAGCGGCGGTGACAATATTGGTGTGTTGCAGCAAAGTGGCTTCGGAAAATGGCCAGTAGATTAAAATTGCTTTTCCAATCACGTTCTGTATGGGTACAAAACCCCAATCATGCGAATCGGAGGATAAATTACGGTTATCACCCAGGACAAACACCTTATCAGGGGGTACTTCCCATTCTCCATTGTAATAGGGAACATCTGCGATGTAATCTTCAATTAATTGGATGTTGTTGACGATCACCTGTCCATCTTTGATCAATACACGATCACCGGGAGCTCCAATAACCCGCTTGATAAAATCCTCGCCTGGAGAAGCTGGCGCATGGAAAATGATGATATCCCCTGTTCTGGGCTGGTTTTTAATGTACGCCAATTTACTCACCAATAAGAATTCATCCTGATACAGAGTAGGCTGCATACTAACATTCTCTACCCTCACCCTGGCTGAGATCTGGTTAATGGCAAATGTCAAAACCAAAGCCAGAACAATAGTTTCTGTAATATCAATTAAGAAGCGCTTCCAGCTCGATTTATTTTTATCGCTGCTTTCCTCCTGAAGAGGAGTATGTTCTAGTTGTTCATTCACAAATTTACTATCCTAAGTAGCTATTATATGCCCTTTTCCAGGTATTCATAAGGGGCATATCTAACGTCGCGGCTTCATGACAATGCGTATTGGTGTACCAATGAAACCATAATCCTTGCGGATCTGGTTTTCCAGAAAGCGGTAATAACTGAAATGAGCCAATTTGGGGTCGTTGACATAGATCATGAAAGTTGGCGGGTCGCTTCGTACCTGTGTGCCATAATACATTCTCAATGACCGTCCGGCGTGGGAAGGTGAAGGATGAACGTCCTGGGCATGCTGGATCGTCCGGTTGATCTGGCTGGTGCTCAGGCGCGCCAATCTTTCCTCCTGGACTTTCAGAGCAAGAGGCAAGACCTCATCCACCTTCTTACCGGTCTTGGCTGATATGAATAGAATCGGTACATAATCCACAAAGTTTAATTCTTCACGGATATGGTCGATGTATTGATTCATTGTGTCGTTGTCTTTTTCCAAGGCATCCCATTTATTTACAATGACAACGGCGCTTTTCCAGGCTTCGATGATATAACCGGCGATATGCGCATCTTGGATGGAGAGCGGATCGGTTGCGTCCAATAGTAAAAGAGATACATCTGCTCTTTCAATTGCGCGCATGGATCTAAGCACACTGAATTTCTCAACACCTGGATTTACCTTGCCCCGGCGTCGGATTCCAGCAGTATCTATTATTGTGACCGGAATCCCTTCGTAAACAAGTTTGGTATCGATCGCGTCGCGGGTTGTACCAGCGGTGGCACTGACAATTGCTCGATCTTCCCCTACCAATTTATTCAGAAGGCTGGATTTTCCGACATTTGGTTTGCCAACGATCGCGATTTTGACCGAATCATCGTCCTCAGCATCCCCTGCTTCCGGGAAGTTGGCGAGGACCTCATCTAAAAGATCACCCGTCCCTGTGCCATGTAGCGCAGAGATGACGTGTGGGTCGCCCATCCCCAACTCATAGAATTGGGCAGCTTCATCTCGATGACGTTGACTATCTGCCTTGTTTACAACAAGTAGAATGGGCGGAACAAATTTATCCCCTTCTTTTCGCTGGTTCTTCCGTAAAATGTTAGCTACTTCTACATCCGCCGGGGTTACGCCAGCAGCGGCATCGGTGATATATAAGACCACGTCAGCTTCACGAATGGCCAATAAAGCCTGTTCGCGTATTTGATCGACATATTCGGCCGACCCGATGGACAAGGGCTCCAGTGAACTGGATACGGACGCCGGATCAATGCCACCGGTATCGATGATGTCGAATGCATGGTTCAGCCATTCGGCTTCTGCGAAGATCCGGTCCCTGGTGGTGCCGGGAACGTCATCTACAATCGCCAGGGGTTCACCAGCCAAACGGTTAAATAATGTGCTCTTGCCAACGTTCGGCCTTCCCACAAGCGCTACAACGGGTTTTGTCATTTTTTTCCTTGATATTAAATTCAGGTTTATCGGATGGTTTTAGTGATCACCACTTCAATTGTGCCTGGTATGACTGATTCTACCCTAATTTCGTCAGTACTTATCTGGACGATCGGATTAACCTGATATGTTCCGGGTTCCTTCCCTTCCAGGTTGATGGTGACTTGAATTTCCTGCGATTTTAGGATATCCAAAACCGGCAGGGGTCCAGAAAGGATCACATCAACTACTTCGGGTGAAATTTGAACCGAATATCCATCCGCCAATCCCAGAGGGATGATCGTGATCCTTGAAATTGTCAGGCTGGATTCGATGGGTTCTACGGAAGCCAACACCATGACCACCTGATTTCCTACCAGGCTTACACCCGCTGGGAGGTTCAATTCCGCCGGGACGCTCAAATTACTTTTCATGTTTTCAAGTACGATAGGCTGGGTTTCAACATACCCAGGAAGCTCACCGACAAGAGTCGGGTTTTCTGAGAAAACTGTAATATTTGGTGGGAAAACCGAAATATTCGTCAGACGGTATCCATTTGCCAGAATACCTTGCGTAACAACTTTGACCACAACATTTCGATAACCGCCTTTTTGGGTGATGGGTTGGTTGACAAGCACCTTCGTTGGATTAATAGTTACACCATCAACTGGGTCGCCGTTGATATCTACGGCACTAATCTCCAATGAGAGGTTAATATTTTCCTGGGCTTGTGTCAAATCTAAAGTTGAGCGCAGGTTGGCGACCTGTTTGACCAGGGATTCAGGCCCAGTGATCTCAGCCTCTTCGGGTTCGAGGCTGTAAGCTTCTGCCTGATAACCAACGGCGGGCTCACCCCGGGTAACAATTTGAAGAGGATGTAATGTTGTTACCAATGGTTCGAGGGTAATTGTGATTGTTTCCGGGTTGAGGGTAATAATTTTCACTGGTTTGAGATTGACTTTAACCTGGATTGGTACTTTATAGCTTCCTTGATTTAATCCTGAAAGATCAATGAATGCCTGGATTTGATTTGTGGTAGTGTTTAATTGCTGCCAGACAGAACTTGGGGCATTTATAGTCACTAGCACCGTTCGCACAGAATCGCCAACGATGATCAAACCAGTATCCTGTCCCAACACCTCGATTGAGATAGGCTGTGAATAGGTGTGAACTTCATTTGGATCCGCAGCAGAGACTGCCGCGATCCATGCTGCGAGGGCCAGCACAAGAGCCGTTATTAAAGATGGAAGCGATTTTACAGCCTTCTGAATAAATGCCAACATTATTTTGATACTCCAGGTTTTTTGCCAGTGGCGAAAAACTTACGAAACCAGCTGCTTTCTGTGGAGGCGATCCGTTCCGGACGGTAGAATGCGGCGAGGATATTTTCCAGGCGTTCCCCATCCAGCCGGCGGATCATTCTACCGGCATGAGAAACCGAAATGGCGCCATTTTCCTCGGAAACGACGACAGCAATCGCATCTGTAGCTTCTGAAATTCCCAGCGCCGCACGGTGTCGCAGACCCAGCTGGCGGTCTGGTGTGCTATTCAATACACCGCTGGCTGAAAGCGGCATGACACAGGAGCCTGCCACCAGGTCATTGCCAACAATGATCACAGCGCCGTCATGCAAGGGTGTATTCGGGTAAAAAATTTGCAGCAACAACTCCGGGGTGATTTGAGCATTCAACTGAACCCCGGTAAGCACATACTCTTTTAGACTATCAATCCTTTGCAAAACGATGAGAGCGCCATGGTTCTTTGAAGCAAGCCGGACGGCAGCCGCCACCACAGATTTGATCGTTCCCTGCATTTCTATATCATTGGGCTTTTTACTAAAAGAGAAAATATGACCGGCCCGACCGATGCTTTCGAGTCCTCTGCGGATCTCTGGCGCAAAAATGACAGGAACTGCCAGAAGAAGGGCAGGCAGGGTGGTTTTGATGAGCCAGTTGAACGCTGGTAAGTTGATGACGGATGTAAGGATGGAAAGGAAGATTGCCAGGATGATGATGCCGCGCAGGATCACCGCGGCTTTCGTGTCGTTGATGAGTTGTAGAATCGCAAAAAAAATGACTGTAACAAGAACAATATCGAGGATATTCAGCCAGTTTATTCTTTGGAATAACAGAGAAAGATCATTAATTATATTTGTCACGGGTATAAGACCGCATTCCCTTGATTATTTAGAACAAAAAATTATATTGGACGCAAGACACGGTCCTGTCTGAGCTGTTTAAAGAACAGCTGAGTACCATAAGGCATGGATTCCAGCGCTGCTTCTTGCCAGGCTTGCACTTCAAGTGATTGCGGCGTCCTGATCTCATATCCCATGGGCTGCCAGGTATCTTCCAACCTGGATAAGGGAGGCGATAGGAAGATTAATGAAGCTTCGCATTGCAGGTCCTTGGCCGCATTTTCCACTTCGGTGATCAGCATGGGAATTGATTGATCAGCCGGAACAGCAGGATCGAGGAATATGTCCGTTGTGCGGCAAACCAGGTTCTCGATCTGCCAACCCAGGAATCCAACAAGTTTATTACCTAATTCCAGCATTAAGAAAGCATTGTCATTAAGGGTGGATGCAAATTCGGTCTTATTCCGTTTGCGGCCGTCCGGGTCCACCCGGTTAACCAGCGAGACGATGCTTTGAAAATCACGCGGGCTGCCGCGGCGGATCTTAAGTTCACCTTTGGTCACTTCCAGAGGCGGAATATTAAGGATGCTGGTGGGTAGTGCGATCTTCCTCCAGGCTGCCTGAACCTGCTGCCAGGTATCTTCGAAGGAGCTGTTATTTTTGATGACCACTTTGGCACGGGCTATTTTTTCTGCCTGCTGTGGCTGGGAATCTATCCGCATCTCTGCTTCAGCCTGAGCCAATTTTCGTTGATTCACCAGCCTGGCAATTTGGACTTCACGATCTGAGGTTACTACCCAGATGGTTTCACAGTTATTGGAAAGACCGCTTTCTAATAACTTGATGGCTTCAAGCACGACTACAGGCTGTGATGCCCGGCGGATGATGATATCCACGGCTTGGAAAACATATGGGTGGACGATCGATTCCAATTGGTAAAGAGCTTCAGGGTTGTTAAAAACGATATTGGCCAAGCGTGAACGGTTGATCTGCTGATCTTCGTTTAATAACCACCTGCCAAAAGTGTTTAGGATCGGTAGATAAGCCGGGGCATCTTTGGCCATGGCTCGGTGACTTAGAGAATCAGCATCGATGCCGAACGCGCCCAGCCGTTCCAGCATTTTCCGCACCACGCTCTTACCCGTGGCGATATTCCCGGTCAGACCTATCACATATTTATCCGGCCAAACGCTCACATGAACTCCAATTCCTTGGTATTAATAAACGAGATGCAAATATCGTTCCATATCATTTTAGTCTGCTGATGAAAGAATGTCAAAGGCTATCGGAGTAAATTGATGAAATCCTGGCGGTATTAGGGATAAACCAGCCACAACTTGACAATCAGGGGATACCTTGTTAAAATCACGCAGCATTCAATTTGGGTGTAGGCCGAGATAGCTCAGTTGGTAGAGCATGCGACTGAAAATCGCAGTGTCGCCAGTCCGATTCTGGCTCTCGGCACAAGAAGGGACATTCGGAAACGGATGTCTTTTTTTTGTATCTTTTTCAATAAAAGGTTTGCATATAACATTAAACAGGTTGACGGAATAATATGAATTGAGTATAATCTGGGCGTTCGTTTAAGATGGCGAACAAGATGGGATACCAACAGCAATTCCCATCATGGTGTAAGTTGCGGGCATGGTTCAGTTGGTAGAACGTCTCCTTGCCAAGGAGAAGGTCGTGGGTTCAAATCCCACTGCCCGCTCATGATCGAGGCTGATAGTGGTGGTAAGCTGGTTTTCCATCTGCTATCAGCCGATTATTTAGGCGACGTGGCCAAGTGGCAAGGCAAGGGTCTGCAAAATCCTCATCAGGGGTTCAAATCCCCTCGTCGCCTCTTTATAAAGTAATTTCTTATACAAAAAATCCCTCACTACGCGGTGAGGGATTGTGCTGTTAATCAGCGAAGCATCGGTCTTGCACGGTGTGATACCGTTAGTCTGGCTGGTGCTTTTGATCTGTGCACACTCGTATTTGCATAAGGAATAAACACTTCCAACTCTGGCTGAACTTCACTGGCCTTTTGCACCAGCCCAAACCTGGATGCGCCAAGGTACAGGATTTCAAGGATCAAATCCCGGTACGAGATGCCTTCTTTATTTGCGATCACGCAAATATCACTGAATCCAGGAGAAAGACCTGGCAGCGAGTTGATCTCCAGCAGGAATGGGTTGCCGTCTGCATCACAGCGGAAGTCCACACGTGAGACATCCACCGCGCCGATTGCCTGGTGTCCACGGATTGCGAGGTTCTGCAGCGTTTTCGAGAGGGCAGCAGAAATCTTCGCGGGGCAGATGAACCCCGGTACGCCTTCTTCACCCTCCACAAGGGTCTTTGCGTCGTGGCCATATACCCCGGGTGTAACAGACTTTGAATTATCCACTTCGAGGACAGGCATACGGTGGAAGCCATCCGCCTGATAGTATTCTGGATGCAGGCTGTACGCGCTTCCGTCTGGTCGACCAAGGACGCCGACGGTAAATTCGCGTCCGGATAAATACTCCTCAACCAGGGCAGGTTGATTGTATTTTTCAATTACCCACCGGATCCTGGTGCGCAGTTCCTGTTTATTATTACAAATGGACTGGCCGCTCATACCCATGCCGGTTCCCTCGCGGGAAGGTTTAACAAACATCGGGTATCGTAATGAGGTGTCGATGGGTTCCAAACCGGTGACAAACTCCTGGAAAGGAGCCACTGGCAGACCTACATCGCGCCAAATGCGTTTGGTTAAGGTTTTGTCCAGGGCTATTGCATTGGCGGTCACCCGGGATGCGGTATATGGAATATGCATCATTTCGAAGACAGCAGGCGCCTGAGCTTCACGCCCATCGCCGCCCAGTCCTTCGGAAATGTTAAAACAAATGTCTGGAATGACATCTCTTAGAGTATTCGGTAAATTGATATCTGCTGGGATGAATACGGTGTGATGACCATCCGATTCAATTGCTGCCCTGATGGCATCAATTGTCTCTTCTTTATCAAACTCCGCGCCGGCGTCATCTGGACCATTGGAGGAGGGTGATGTACCTGATCTTACATTCGCGACGATCGCTACCCGCCATGGTTTAACCTGGCGCGGCTTACTACTGGGAGGCTTATCGCTTTCTTTACTTTCTGTTTCGTACTGCTTAATTTCATCCATCCTTATAAACTCCTTATTCAATATGTCAACAAAAAAATAGTATAAAACTATTTTCGATAATTACAAGGTTTTAAGTGTAACAAATGTAATCTTTTTAGCTGAATTTAATTTCCATTTTCAGTCCACAAGGTAAAAAAAATTAGCCTGAAAAAAAGACAATCGTTTCGAAAATCATCCCTTATTGATAATAAGGTATAACATATCAGGTTGGACAAAGGGTGAATAATCTTCCTTGTCAAAGAATGGGTGGTAAGGTATCCTTAATCTGGGAGTGGTTGAGTCCCGGTGGGCTCCTCGGTCTTCAAAACCGGTGGCGGGTCGCGTTGCGGGCCGCTGTGGGTTCGACACCCATCCATTCCCGCCTTTTTTATTAATATTGAGGCTGAATGTTTGAGCAGACTGAAGTATATAATCAGATCGTTTTAAGAGAATTTGCCATTGTTAGCGTGATCACCGGAACCGGTCATGACCGGTTTGTTGTTAAATATACCGGCAAGCTATATAAGGATGACACTGCAGCTGCATTCGACAGGTTATTCTCCGTACTTAGTGCATATCAACTTACACCGCTGTTTCGGCTTGAATCCGGTGAGCAGGTCATCTATCTTGTTAAGGAAGCTCCGAAACCTAAAATAGGCAGCCCGATTGTTAATCTTGTCTTGTTCGGGTTAACATTGATATCCGTCCTCATCAGCGGGGTAATTTTTACTTATTCCGGCCCGGTGGATGAAGGCTTACTCCCGATGCTGCTCGACATGCTAAGGCATTTACCAGATGGCATCCCATTTGCCATCAGTTTACTGGCAATTCTCACAGCACATGAGTTTGGGCATTATTTTGCCGGGCGCTTTCATAAGGTCCATGTTACGCTGCCATATTTTATACCATTCCCATTCAGCGCTTTTGGTACAATGGGCGCATTCATCCAAATGAAGGAAATTCCGCGCAATCGCAATCACCTGCTGGATATTGGTCTTGCGGGACCGATCGCGGGTTTCATTGTCGCCGTGCCAGTTGTGCTCATTGGGCTGGCGCTCTCGAAGATCGGCCCCATACCAACTGTTTTTCCTGAAGGACAGGGCATTCAAATTGAAGGCAATTCCGTCATATATCTGCTTCTTAAATACATCTCGTTTGGAAAACTACTGCCAGAACCAGCTTCATTAAATGGCGTTGAGCCTCTAGTTTTCTGGATCAAATATCTTTTCACTGGAAAGCCTCTGCCATTGGGAGGTGTAGATGTGATGCTGCACCCTGTCGCATGGGCAGGATGGGCAGGCATTCTCGTGACATCTTTAAACTTGATCCCGGCAGGACAGTTGGATGGTGGTCACATCTTTTACGTCTTGTTTGACAGGTTATGGGCGAGGCGAATATTACCCGTCATCGTTCTTCTATTAGGCGCTTTGGGTTTCATCTGGAACGGATGGTGGCTGTGGGTCGTATTGATTCTGTTTTTTGGACGCGCGCATGCCGAACCATTGGATCAAATCACGCCCCTGGATGGAAAGAGAAAAATTCTTGGTGTGTTGGCGCTTATTTTATTCATTCTTGTGTTTACACCAGTTCCGCTGGTTTTGGTTAATTAACAATGCAGAGATCTATAACCAGGCTCATTGCACCATTTATTCTCAGCGTATATCTATTTTCAAGTTGTGCGCCGACAGTCGCACCGACGCTTGTTGAGGAGACTCCCTGCGCTGGAGTGGCATGCCTGCCGCCGACCTTAACGCCAGTCAGCAAGCCCGAACCGACTCTTACCCCAACTGTCACAATTGGAGTGGATCGAGAAATTGCCAGGGGGGCAAAGATCACATTCTGGCATGCCTATCCTCTGACCAGCGCGGAGTTGATCGATACACTTGTAGCTGATTTTAATAAAAACAATCCAGATGTGATAAAGGTGGAAGCCAGAGGTTTTTATTCAGACGAACAATTGCTGGATGCGATCTCGTCATCCAAGGAACTACCTGATGTCATCATGGGCGAGAATGGATTATTGCAGCTATTAGAAACTGAGATTGGACTGACTGACCTCCTGAATTACGTGTCCGATCCTTCAATTGGTATACCCGGTGAACAACAACAAGCAATTTCTCAGGAAGCCTGGAAAAACCTGACGAATGACGGAAAAATGATTGGGTTACCTGCCCAGAAGAATGTATTCTTCCTTTTATATAACAATTCCTGGGCGAAATTGTTGGGATATGATTCTTCTCCAAAAATGTTTGAGGATTTTGTAGAGCAATCCAGGGCTGGTTTTGAAGCAAATATTGCACATGAAAACAAATCTTTCCGCGGAACAGGCGGCTGGGTCATCGATATCCGACCTGAAACTGCTTTAGCATGGATGGGTCCCGATTTTGATCATTACCTTCAGGAAAATGTTTTTTCTCAACCAACTGTTCTGGCAACATTTGATGAATTGAAGCAGATACAGAATGCCGGTTATGCATGGATCGGTAAAAACAACGATCCCATTCCATATTTTGTAAGCCGCCTGGCGCTGTTCATCAGCGCTTCCAGCCACGAACTGCCGGAAATGGTCATCCACATGAAAGCGTTGAAAATGGCCGATGATTGGTCCATCATTCCTTATCCGCATCTAAGCGAAAATGCTGGAAATGTCACAAATGGATATTCCTATGGCATCCCCTCTAAGGAGCAGGACAAACAAATGGCTGGATGGTTGTTCATTCAGTGGATGATGGATGCGGACCATCAAGCTTATATCGGTTCACAACAATACACCATTCCTGAAGATCAAACGGCAGCTGATCGCCTTCATGAATTTTCAAGTGAGAAGCAAATCATGGATGCACTGTCCAATATCGCCAAAAACTCCAGTGATATGCCAAATTATCCTGCCTGGATCTATGGCAATGCCATCTTAGCTGATGGCCTAAATCAGGTATTCCAGCCGGAAACGACAGTCGATGATATTCCTGATATTATCGATGACATGAATAATACATTCATAGAGATGTTAAGAATGGAAGAACTGAATCCATGAGAGTTATCATATACACGGATGGGGGCTGCATTCCCAATCCCGGCAGGGGCGGCTGGGCAGCTGTTATTCAATATCCATCCAGAGAAGTGGATTTATCGGGAATGGAACCTGAATCCACGAATAACCGCATGGAACTGACTGCAGCGATCAAGGCTTTGGAGACATTACCATCAAGTGCACAAGCAACACTTTTTACCGATTCTGAATATCTTAAACGAGGCATCACCGAATGGCTACCCAACTGGCGCCAGCGGGGATGGAAACGCAAAAGTGGCGCCTTGGCGAATCAAGACTTGTGGATGAAATTGGATTCTATCACTCAGAAAACGCACGTGGATTGGCGCTGGGTGAAGGGTCATGCCGGCAACGCGTTAAACGAACGGGTGGACCGGATGGTTCGAAAAGCTATCGAAGGACGTTGATTGCCAGGAATATGGTGAAAACAAAACCTTGACCTTATTGAGAATTTACAAGCTGGTTATTATAGAATTCATTAAAGGTTGATACACGGGCAGCAGGGCGATCATAACCAGTGCGAACAGTATTCCGATAAGTATTCCAGCAACAACATCTGACAGATAATGAACCCCCATCATCACCCTGGCCAGGCTCACCAGCGGAGCCCAGATCATGAGAATCCATGCCAGCCAGATTGGCCCAAGCCCAATTGCTAAAACAGCGAACAGGAATGCCCTGGCTGCATGCCCGGATGGAAAGGAGTGTGGGTCTGTAGCGCGATAGATCTGCCCCCAATCGCCTTCTGGTCGGCGTCGTCGGATCAGAAATTTTAGGGCGATCACAAACACTGCCAGCACCACAAGGCTGAAGATCATGATTAACGACCAGGGTCTCCAGAAGTTATCGCCAAGAATTGCAACCAGAATCAATCCAGCAAGCCAGAACCATGAATCCCCTGAATGTGCAAAAACAGCCGCAAAAGGCTTTAAACGGTTGTTGTCTTCCAAAACTCTCAAAGAACGGGATAATTCTTCGTCTTTTTGGATCAGCTTCTGCAAAGTCAAGATATACCCGCCCGGCTTAGATCTTGTTTGATGATCTCAAGTTGATGAGGTTTGTCCACATCCATGGCTATTTCAGCAAATGGACATTGGATCACCTTTCCTACCAAACCAAGTCTTTTGCTGATGGCTTTGGCTCCTTCTTCAAGAGTGACGGTTCGGAATAGCAACTTGAAGAGTAGTCCGAACCCGATGATGGATGCCTGTTTGATCGGATTCTTTCTGGATGAAATCAAATCATCCCAAAGCGGGGATCGGTTTTTGATCATATCCACACGCACAGCGTTCATATCCCCGCCGCAAACGTTGGTATCTTTTAACTTTGTATAAGTACGATTGGATTTCGGATAGCGCTTTTCCATTAATTCCTGGGTTACGACATTATAGAACAAATCCGCGCTGCTTTTTTCCACAATATCAATCAACCAATCCACCATTTCCGTTGTGATGGACGGAATATCAGATGCAACAACTAAAACATGTTCTGCGGATGGATTCAGATGGCTGACCTGGTTGATGCCGGTAACGATATTTGAAATCATATCGGCCTGGGTGGGCATGAGTGTCAATGGTTTGGGGCAGGTGAGACCGCCGAGTTCCCGTAATCCAATCAATACGATATGATCCACATGACTTGAACGGCTGACCGCATCCAACACCCACTGCACCATGGGTTTCCCGGCAATATTGATCATCGCTTTTGGAGCGCCACGAGCATATTCGTATAGTTTTTCGCCTGCAGCCGGCGTTCCGCCAGCCGTGATCAGAACATCCATTAATTCAACTCCTGGATCTGGGGTTCAAATCCAATTTTATCCACAACTTCACCAAGCACATCAAAATAATTACCCGGATTGGCGTAATCAACTGGTTCTGTGCGGCCGGTAGCAGCAGCAATGGCGGCTTCCATCATATTTGTTCCAAAAGATCTGCCTTCCAGAACCGGGGTGGTGGTCATAACATATTTAACGCCGCTATCTTTGAACAACTTAATATCTTCCTGAGTGGTGGTGTTGGTCACGATGATCTTGCCATCCAGACGGTGAGGCATATAGCGGGTGATGTAATGACAATCGCCAGCGATGATCCCCGCCCAATCGAAGTATTTTTCCCATTTTGGTGTGCGTCTTTCCTGTGCTTCACCGATGGGGTATATCCAACTGAATGGGATCCTTCCCGCAATCGGCATAAGCACGGCAGCCATAGTTTTGACGGATTTGACCGTTCGTAGCGCATACGGAATGCCGAGGGTGAACATCATATCGCCATACAGACATTCGTATTTTGGGTCGTCAAAAGTTTCCAGCATTCCCCAGCGGTCAACGCCTGTAACTATCAGTACCTTGCGGGATGTAATCTTATCCCCTATGGCTTTTTCCAATGCCGGTCCGGCTTTGCATTCCAGGGTGTTTTTCAGACCAGTGCCATCAACCACAGGGGTTTTCTTAACGAAACGGGTGAGGGATTGAACAGAATACAATGGGTACCACTTGCGATCGACATAAATACCCAGGTCTGCACCGCCAACGCCGAAGGCATCCACCTTTCCATCCAATTCGCGATACATCTGGGATGCTTTCTCCATATCTCCATTTGTACCGATCCGCTCGATGCTGACTCTTTCACCGAGAATCTCGATCTCTACAGCTTTGTCACGTTTGGATGATCCGATACTTATGCTGACGGCTCTTTTCATAATATATCCTCCATGGATGGATTATCAAGGAGTGAGTATACCCCGAGTTTTATACCCTGAACAGGAAAACAGTGTGCAGACAATCGGTATCAGATTTATATGCGAAGATGTGCGGAAAAACTTATCATACTTCAGGATGTAAATTCATCATGGTGAAATATGCCAAATTTTTATCTCCAACCTCTTGTAATATTAAAAAACGTTGTATAATAAATGATTACAAAACAACGCTATAACAGAATAACAAGAAAATACGCCTGATTAATTACAACTGGTTGGGGTTAATATTCCATATGTTAAGCGTTGAGAATCAATTTATTTTACGGAGGAGAAAAGTGAACAAAAACAAGATTTTTACCCTGTTAGCTGTAATTGTAGTATTGAGCATGATGATCGCATCATGCGCCCCGGCAGCTGCCCCCGCAGAACCAGCCGCACCTGCTGAACCTGCTGCCCCCGCAGAACCAGCCGCACCTGCTGAACCTGTGCCCCTGCCGAACCCGAGGCTCCAATGGCGTTGGATAAACCATACGCAGAGCAGGAATTTGCACCAATGAGTGTCGCAGCTCCGAATTGCGATTATGGTGGCATCATCAAAGAGATCAAATCTGTTGACGCCCTCACAGTTGCAATTTGATCTTTGTGTTCCAGACCCGGCTTTCCTTTCCAAAGTAGCATTCTCTGTATTCTCGGTTCAACCCAAAGAATACATTGAATATGCAATGGTAGATAGAAAGATACTGGAAGCTCCTGTCGGCACCGGCCCATACGTTCTGGAAAGCTGGAATCGCGGCGATAGCATCATCTATAAGAGAAATGACAATTATTGGGGTGACAAAGCCTATGCTGAGACTTTAGTGTTCAAATGGGCCTCAGAAGGCGCAGCCCGCCTGTTGGAACTTCAATCCGGTACCGTTGACGGCATTGACAATCCTACCCCCGATGATTTCGACACCATCAAGGCCGACACGAACCTGCTTTTCAAGGAACGTGAAGCTTTGAATGTATTCTACATTGGCATGACCAACACCCACGAACCATTTGACAATGTCAAGGTTCGCCAGGCTGTTGCCATGGGCATTGACCGCCAGCGGATCGTGGATAACTTCCTCCCCAAAGGCTCAATGGTTGCTTCACATTTCACACCCTGCTCGATCCCCAATGGTTGCGTAGGCGAAGAATGGTACGCGTTTGACGTGGAAGCCGCAAAGGCTTTGTTAGCTGAAGCTGGTTTCCCGAATGGTTTCTCCACCACCATCACCATGCGTGATGTCGTTCGTGGTTACTTGCCCGAACCCGGTGTTGTTGCTACTGATATTCAAGCTCAGCTTAAAGAGAATTTGAACATTGATGCCGAGATCGTTGTCATGGAATCCGGCGCTTTCATTGATGCCACTTCCACTGGTTCTGTCGGCGGTTTGCACCTGCTCGGTTGGGGTGCTGATTACCCGCATGTAACCAACTTCCTGGACTACCACTTTGGTCAAAACCAGACTCAGTTTGGAACTCCATACCCGGATGTTTATGAAAACCTTCAGCAAGGCGCTCAATTAGCCGACGCCGAACGAAGCAGAACCTTTCTATGTTGCAGCGAACAACGCCATCAAACTTGGAAGTCCCAATGCTTCCTGTTTCCCACGCCGGCTCCGCTACAGCCTTCCGTGCTGATGTTGAAGGTGCCCATGCCAGCCCGCTGACAAATGAAATGTTTGCAGTAATGAAACCCGGCGACCGAGATACCTTCGTCTGGATGCAGAATGCTGAACCCATTTCACTTTACTGTACAGATGAGACTGATGGCGAATCACTTCGTGCTTGTGAACAGTCCCTGGAAGCTCTTTTGAGCTATAAAGTCGGTGGGACCGATGTCGAACCCGGACTGGCCACTTCTTGTGATTCTAACGAAGATCTCACTGTCTGGACCTGCCACCTGCGAGATGGCGTAACATTCCATGACGGTTCCAAGCTCGACGCCAGTGATGTTGTTCAATCCTGGGCAGTTGCTTTGGATGCAAAGAACCCGCTACACATTGGTAATACTGGATCATTCGAGTATATGACCACGCTGTGGGGCAACCTGATCAACGTTGAGTAATAAGAACTAGAGTTATGTAGATTAGTACATTTGACAACGCGGATTGTAGTTACTTCAGCATTCCGCGTTGTCATTTTTTATATATGTTAAGTGGATTTATTTAATCATGATACAGTACACAATCCGCCGATTACTTCTTGCAATTCCTGTCTTATTGGGAATACTGATCGTAACATTTGCATTGTCCCGCATGATCCCGGGTGAACCGTGCAAAGCCATGCTTGGTGAGAAAGCTACAGCCCAGGTTTGTGAGTAATTCACAATAAAATACGGATTGGATAAACCGATCATCGTCCAGCTTGGTATTTTTATGGGCGATATGATCAAAGGCGATTTTGGTGAATCCATTCGTTTCAGCCGCCCGGTTGCCTTGATCTTAATTGAAAGGCTTCCAACCACCATCGAATTGGGATATTCGCCTTACTCATCGCCTGTGTGATTGGAATTCCTGCAGGAATTCTTTCTGCTCTCAAGCGCAACTCACCTGTGGATGTGATCATAATGGTGATCTCCAATATCGGAGTATCCATGCCGGTTTACTGGCTGGGTTTGATGTTGGCATACGCTTTTGCTCTGCTATTAAAAGATACTTTTTTGTGGCTTCCGCCAACTGGCAGATTAACGGCGGGTGTGGTTTCGATTCCATTCTTCGAAGTGTGGAACATCCCTTACCTGGCGGATTCTTTCGGCCATTACGCTCTGCAATTCTTTTCTAATTTCATTATTTTCAATAGCATTATCACTGGCGATTGGAAAGTGTTGGGAGACAGCGTTCAGCACCTCATCCTGCCGGCTATGGCGCTGGGAACCATTCCAATGGCGATCATTGCTCGTATGACACGCTCATCCATGCTGGAAGTGCTGAAGCAGGATTACATTCGCACTGCCCGGGCAAAAGGTTTGCAGCGAAACCTGGTGGTACTGAAACATGCCCTGCGAAATGCCATGCTGCCGATCATCACGATCATCGGTCTGGAAGTGGGTGTGCTGTTTGCTGGCGCATTACTCACAGAGACCATCTTCGGACTCTCCGGGGTTGGCAGAATTTTGTACGAAGCTATCACCGCGCGAGATTATCCGATCATCCAGGCTTTTACAGTGGTGATCGCTGCTGGATATGTATTTATCAATCTACTTGTGGATCTTTCATATGTATTCATAGATCCACGGATTAGGCTGGAGTAGTATCAATGACCGTTAAATCTTCAACTATCAACGACGCTGAAGTAAAAGATTACCGTTCAAACAGTTTGTGGCGTTTGACGCTTCGTCGAATCTTACGTCAGCGGTCAGCAATCATTGGCTTGATCATACTGGTCATTTTGCTTCTTGTAGCAGCATTTGCAGATGTCATTGCTCCATACAATCCTACCCAGGTTTTGATCGGGGTTGAAGATGTCAGCAAACGCCAGGCGCCGTGTATTCACCTGTTGGGCTGCCCAAAAGATCAACCACAGCACATCATGGGCACGGATGGAAACGTCCGCGATCAATTTAGCCGCATCATCCATGGAACGCGCATTTCCCTGTTTGTCGGTTTTTCAACAGTGGGAGTGGCGATCATCATCGGAACGATCATGGGCGCGATTGCCGGTTACTCCGGCGGCTGGCTGGATAACTTGATCATGCGCTTCCTGGATGTGCTGCTAGCCTTCCCCTCGCTGCTGCTCGCTATCACCATCGTTTCTGTGTTGGGGAAAGGTCTTCAAAACGCGTTACTGGCCATTGCCATTGTTTCGATTCCATCCTATGCAAGGGTGGTAAGGGCAAGTGTGTTATCTGTTAAGGAAAACGCCTATGTCCAGGCATCTAAAGCATTGGGCGGAAATGGGTCGCACATCCTGTTCAAACGGATTCTTCCAAATGCAATGGCTCCTCTAATAGTCCGCGGGACGCTGGGCATTGGTACAGCTATTTTGGATGCTGCTGCGCTTTCATTCATCGGTCTCGGCGCGCAACCGCCGCTGGCTGAATGGGGTCAGATGCTGGGCAGCGAACGGAATCAGGTGTTTACTGCGCCGCACCTTGTTTTCTACCCGGGTATCGCGATCATGCTTACGGTACTATCATTCAATCTACTCGGGGATGGTCTGCGTGACGCGATCGACCCCCGGTTGCGTTCTGCTGAGTAATGGAGTGTGCAAATAGTGGAAAATAGTAATTCTCCTCTTTTAGATGTCCAAAATTTGGTAACATATTTCTACACCGATGAAGGTGTGGTAAAGGCTGTGGATGGTTTGGATTTTACAGTTCATCCAGGTGAAATCATCGGACTGGTTGGTGAATCTGGTTGTGGTAAAAGTGTGACCTCGCTTTCCATTATGGGGTTGATCGAATCACCAGGCAAAATTGTGAATGGAAAGATCTTGTTCCAGGACAAGAATTTACTGGAAATTAATGAGAAGGAAATGCAAAAGGTGCGCGGAGCTGAAATCTCCATGATCTTCCAGCAGCCCCAAAGCTCATTGAACCCCGTATTCACGGTCGGTTCCCAGGTGGAAGAAGTTTTTCGCATACACGGTAAGATATCGAAAGAAGTAGCAGCTACCAAAGCGGTTGAACTGTTGCAACTCGTTGGGATCCCGGATCCTGAGAGGAAAGCCAAAGCATACCCCCACGAAATGTCTGGCGGACAGGCGCAACGGGTAATGATTGCGATGGCTCTAGCGCTTAATCCGAAGCTATTGATCGCAGACGAACCAACCACAGCCCTGGATGTAACCATCCAGGCACAGATATTAAACCTACTGGCAGACTTGCGCAGAAAATTCAATACATCTGTTATTCTGATTACCCATGATCTGGGTGTGATCGCTGAAATGGCTGACAGGGTAGCCATTATGTATGCCGGGAAGATTGTTGAACAATCGGATGTACAAAAACTTTTTGATAACCCAAAACATCCATACACTCGTGGATTAATTTCCTCGGTGCCAATTTTAGGTGAGATCAAGGATACCTTGGATACGATCCAGGGCAATGTCCCTAATCTGATTGATCTTCCATCGGGCTGCCGATTTGCATCCAGATGTACTGAACGTGAAAAATATCGAATGGAAATATGTACACAGGTGGAACCAGAACTGGTGCAAACCCATGGTGACGGGCATTTTACCCGCTGCTGGTTGTATCAGAATGCGGAAGGCCACCAGGCGCCATTAGCTAAGTAACTGAACAGGACTATTTGATCCATGAATGTTGATATAAATAATAAAAAAAGCATAGTTGAAGTAAAGAACCTGGTCAAATATTACCCGGTGCTGGGCGGAGTATTCAAAAGAAAGGTTGCCCAGGTAAAAGCCGTGGATGGTGTGACCTTCAATATTAAAGAAGGCGAGACGCTTGGATTGGTGGGAGAATCCGGCTGTGGCAAATCCACGGTTGGACATACTATGATTCGCTTGTTGGAAAAGACCAGCGGCAGCGTGGAATTTAATGGCGTGGATGTATTTTCGCTAAAAGGCGATGATCTGAAACAAATGCGCAAAAATATGCAGATCGTTTTTCAAGATCCGTATGCCTCGCTTGACCCACGCCTCCCGATCGGGGATTCTATTGCAGAGGGCTTGAAAATTCACAAGATCGGTTCCAACCAGGAACAATTCGAGCAGGTGCTATCCATCATGAGCAAAGTGGGATTGGAAGATTATCATGCGCTGCGCTATCCGCACGAATTTTCTGGTGGACAACGGCAACGAATTGGTATTGCGCGCGCCCTGGTACTCAACCCCAAATTTCTGGTGTTGGATGAGCCGGTTTCAGCCCTGGATGTATCCGTCCAGGCACAGGTTCTTAATCTGCTAAAAGAACTGCAGAAGGATCTGGGATTAACATATTTGTTTGTGGCACACAACCTGGGCGTGGTGGAGCACATTTCTGATCGCGTTGCGGTGATGTACCTGGGCAAGATCGTGGAGATTACCAGCCGTGAACAGTTATTCCTGAAACCGCTGCATCCTTACACCCAAGCTTTGCTTTCAGCAATTCCTGTGGCGAACCCGAAGCTGAAAAAACCGAGAACCATCCTCTCAGGAGATGTCCCCAGCCCGCTCAACCCGCCATCCGGATGCCGGTTCCACCCACGCTGCCCGATCGCGAAGCCGGAATGTTCAGAAACAGAACCTGAACTTCGCGAGCTGCTGCCCGGGCACCAGGTGTCGTGTCATTACGCAGAACAGTTTGTATAACCGAGACAAAAAGCAAGCCTCCCCATTGGGGAGGTTTTTTTTATATCTAATGCGTAATAATTATAGATGATTGCAGAAACTAATTTAACGTAATCAACCTGGTCAATGCCACTGCTCCAAAGAAGAGTATTGTCATACCAAAAGCTAACCAAGTATGGTTGGATGTATGCTGGTCTTCTATCTCGAAATTTGGATATAGACCTTTCATTTCCCACTTAGGGCCGCCGAACCAGGTGAAGAGAACTCCGCCAATAAGACCGCCCAGATGCCCCCAATTGTCGATTCCCGGTGATAGACCCAGGAAGAGATTGATGCCTGCGATTACAGCTGCATTGATCAATATCCGCTTTGCCTGTTGACCATAAAATTTCTTGTTCTGGAAAACAAAGACAGCTTCTGCCGCCAAAAGTCCAAAGATTGCTGTGGAGGAACCCAGCGAGGGGTTGGGTGAGAAAATGAAGGAGGCTACATTCCCAGCGAAACCGGCGCCAATATACAATGCGAGAAAACGCCAATGGCCAAAATTGAATTCCAATCCACGCCCCAGAATATATAATGCATACATATTCAGCATGATGTGCAGGATCGAACCATGCAGCAGCATGGGAGTGAATAATCGCCAATATTGACCGGCGATGATCAATTCATTTACCTTTAGTCCGAAGCTGCGCGGGATATCAACACCTAACATCTGTTGTGAAAGATATTGAAGGAGGTAGATTAATATCGTGATCCCCATGATCGCATAGACAACAATGGGTTTACTGCCATTGAACTTGACCTGGATCTGTGGTTGAGGTTGATTGAATCCGTCTGAACTTAAAGCTTCTGGCTCAGATCGGGATGGATATTCTTCTTTATTTGTATCAGAATTCATATGTGGACCTTGCGCTGCTTAACGAGGTGATGCTCCGCAATAATGATAGATTCAATATCTTTAACGGCTTCTTCCATTTGCCCATGTGGGTTGTAAACAAGATAGTCAAAAATCCCAATGCTTTCCATTTCACTGCGCGTGGTCGCCATGCGAAGACTTATGCTTTCTGCGGTTTCAGTTCCACGGTCAGTCAGACGTTTTCTTAGCTCGTCTTCCGTTGTGGGCAATAAAAAGATCATTAACGTTTCAGGGTACAGCTTCTTTATTTTCCTGGCTCCCTGAAAGTCAATGCGCAAGATCACATCTTTGCCTTTTGACCAGACTTCCAACACCTGTTGTTTTGGGATGCCCTTATATTGGTCGTAAACGAGGGAATGCTCCAGGAATTCGCCATTTTCGATCATTTGCTCAAATTCCTCTTTCGTCTTGAAAAAGTAATCCACGCCTTCCTGCTCGTGTTGCCGAATAACCCTGGAAGTTGCCGTAACGACAAAATCCATGCTGTTATTTCTGCGAAGCAACTCTTTGACCACAGAATCTTTTCCAACCCCGGATGGGCCGGAAATCACAATTAGAAGAGGTTGATGCTGCAACACGTTGAATGAGATGGGTTCTTTATCCATGGTCTCCTGCGGGGAATTCGAATATATTATTGTAGTACATTTGACGATAGCTGATTATAATCTGTTCTGTAAATTAAGTTTGGAGGTGCATATGCCCACTTATGAATTTCGCTGTAAAAATTGTAGAAAAAGATTTGAGATCATTCTCAGCTTTGTGGAATACGAAAAAGCAGTCGTAAAATGTTCTTATTGTGGAAGCGGCGAGGTTAATCGAAAAATTGGGCGAATACGGGTCTCCCGCTCAGATGACAGCCGGGTAGAAGATTTCTCTGACCCATCCGTCTTAGGCAGCATGGGCGATGATCCGGAATCGTTGGGGCGGATGATGCGCAAGATGAGCAGTGAAACTGGGGAGCCGATGCCGCCTGAATTTGATGAAGTTGTAGGCAGGCTGGAAAAGGGTGAGACACCGGATCAGATCGAGAAGCAGATGCCGGACCTCGGCAGCGGGGATGGCTTTCCGCCTGGAGGGTTGGGCTAATGACCTATTATTTGTTGCAATTGTTCAAAGGATGATAATCGGGCGATTTTGTTGATAAATACAGACAGGGATGAACTCTTCTCTCGCAGGGTTCTTACAGCCGGTCCAACCGGATCACTACCTGCCGCGCCGCCAGGAACATCCGCGTAAGCGCCATGAAATGCGAAATAAGCCTGGTTTAGCTTCCTGATCTGATATCCATGCTCCCATAAAAATTGACGGCGCTGCTCCATGTAGTTTTCTGCTTCATCAATTTTCCCTGCTGCCAGTAGTTCATCTACTTGCAGACGGGTGGTGTGCATCTCTTCGCGGAAATCAAATGCTGGTGGTGATGGCGGTTCCGCCTGTGGAGTTTCGGCTGGTTGCGATACAGGTTCGTCCGGTGGTGGCGGTGGCATCCTTTCGGGGTAGTACCTGGCGATCACCGCGCTGGCAATTTCCTTTCCAGCCAACGAGGCGGTGGTCTCATTCATCGTCCGCAACTCAGGCGATGTGTCGTAATTTAATCCAAGCGGTCGGAGGGTCAGGTAGTTATGTATCCATTCATGAGAGATGACTTCGATCAACCAGTTGAGGTCATCCGTTTCCTGCACCATGGTTGGATAAGTGCCAATCCCGCCTATCTCTTCCACCAACGCTGATACATTCAGGTTTGTTGTGACATCACCTTCAAGGTTAATGATCTGCTCTATCGTCAGGTCTGGCAGGATGGAGATGTTTGCATCTTGACGAATGGCATCCCGAGGAGATACGATTAATGCATACGGTAAAGGTGAGGAGTGGTACAGCACCGGGGGCATTGGAGAGCCAATGAAGGTAAGCCCCAGGTCATCAAGTGCCACGGAAATTTGACGCTGCAGGATGCCTTCAGCAACGGGTCCGTTTTGATCCGTTTGGCGCTGCATGTCATCCCGTTTCTGGATCAATGCTTTGGTTTCTGACACCGGGTCTTTGATAGCAGGATCAGAATACATGGTGACTATTTCCCGGTTGACTCGAGCCAGGCTTTGAACCAGAAGCACATAACGTTCTACAAAATTGTGCTGCTCATCGGTGTCCATCAGATCTACTGTGTCAAGGGATGAACTCTGAGTTTTTACCCCAAAAGCACCCATGGTCCAGGTTACATAATCAAATTCGATTTGCCTGGTAAATTTTCTGATGCTTTCCATAGGGTCGGATGAAGGTAAGACACTTCGGTGGACACTGACCAAAAGAAAAAAAAGCGTAATGATTAGACGCGTTACCCTTCGGAATAAGCTCAATGAAGAATGCATAATATCAATATTTATTGTAAAACCTTTAAGCCATATCTTACGTATTTATAATATATACCCATTATAATCTGTGATAATATTAGGACACCTAATCAATATATAGTAGAGAGAAAAAGATGAAGAAAAAAATTATATACATTGTAGTCGCTGTTGTCATCGTTGGTTTGGCAGCTTTTCTGTATTTTCAGAACCAAGCTAAAAAAGCACAAGCTGCCTCAGATTTTCAAACCCTCACGGTTGAGAAAGGCGAATTAACAGGCATCGTTGGCGCCACCGGTACTGTCCATGCGAATCAATCTGGATGGCTTGTCTGGCAAACCAGTGGTACCGTTTCGGAAGTCAATTTCAAGCTGGGTGATAAAGTCAAAACTAGCGATATCCTTGCTGAATTGAACACCACATCATTACCGCAGAATATTATTCTCGCCGAAGCAGATCTGGTTTCCGCGCAGCAAGCGCTGGATGATTTGAAGCAATCTCAACTGGGGTCAGCTAACGCGCAGCTCGCCCTGGCAGAAGCAACCGATGAATATGAAGACAAGCTTCAAGACCGCGAAGCATTGAATTATGAAATTTCTTACAATACCATCAAATATGGTTCAAGCGGACCTCGTCTCAAAAAGGAAAAGCGGGATGCAACTGAAAAAGAATTAAACGACGCCGATGCCAAACTGGCAGTTGCCACGGCAAAAATGGATGATGCTCAAAGGGAGTGGGATAGGCTGAAAGATGGCCCGGATCCGCGCGACATTGTTGCAGCTGAAGCAAGAGTAGCTGCTGCAGAAGCGACCATCAATTTGCAGAATATCTCCGCACCATTCAGCGGCACGATTACTGATGTACCCGTAAAAGCAGGTGATGTTGTAACTACTGGCACACAGGCGATGCGGTTGGATGACCTGAGCCACTTGCTGGTGGATGTGGCTGTTTCTGAAATTGACATCAACAGGATCAAAATTGGGCAGGAAGTTACCCTTTCGTTTGATGCCATCCTTTCTAAAGAATATCAAGGAACAGTTACCAAGGTAGCCCAGGTTGGTACAGTTGACCAGGGTGTGGTCAATTTCACCGTGACTGTTGAACTAAATGACGCAGATGAATTGGTGCTGCCACAAATGACCGCGGCTGTGAATATCGTCGTCACCCAACTGAGCGACGTGACGCTCATCCCCAACCGGGCAGTCCGCCTGGTGGATGGTAAACGGGTGATCTACCTTCTTAAGAATGGTGTTCCAACTCTTACTGAGATCGAGGTTGGCGCCAGTTCAGATAATTCCAGTGAATTGACCTCTGGTGATGTCAAACCAGGTGACGTAATTGTCTTGAATCCCCCCACATCCATGTTCATGGGGGGACCACCTCAGGGAATGGGGATGGGCAGGTAATTCCATGACTGATTGTGTAATTTCTGCTCACAAAGTAAAGAAGATATATACCATGGGTGAAGTGGAAGTGCGCGCTCTTGATGGTGTTGATCTGTGCGTTGAAAGAGGCGAGGTCATCTCCATCATGGGACCATCCGGCTCAGGAAAATCCACGTTGATGAATATACTCGGCTGTTTGGATCATCCCACCGAAGGCGAATACTACCTTGATGATGTGCTTGTATCAAACTTAAGGGATGATCAATTGGCTGACATTCGGAACCGTAAGGTTGGTTTCATATTTCAAAATTTTAACCTGCTGCCGCGCCAGACAGCGTTGGCTAATGTTGAATTGCCCATGCGATATGCCGGAATCAGCCAGGATAGAACCAAAAAAGCGCGGGAAGCGCTTGAACTGGTTGGCCTGGGCGATAGAGTAAAACACCGCCCGGCTGAACTTTCCGGTGGTCAGCAGCAGCGGGTAGCCATTGCACGGTCACTGGTAAATGATCCAGCCATTATCATGGCGGATGAACCTACGGGTAACCTGGATTCAAAATCTGGAAGAGAGATCATGGATCTGCTATTGGAACTTAATCGGGTGAGAGGCACGACTTTGATCATCGTTACCCACGATCCTACAATCTCTGCCCAAACACAAAGAATCGTCCGCTTGATGGATGGTCTGGTGGAGGCATCAGTATGAACCTCTGGCAGGCAATTATAGAAGCTCTGGAAAGCCTCGTATCAAACAAGCTGCGTTCCGGACTTACCATTCTCGGTATCGTCATCGGTGTAGCGGCAGTCATCGCCATGCTGGCTGTAGGGCAAGGCGCACAGGATTCTATTACCGGTTCGATCAGCGGCATTGGAACCAATCTACTGTTCGTTTTCAAGGGAAACCAGAATGTTGACATTCGAAATCCAAAACCGTTAACTCTATCTGACACAGAAGCATTGATGGATCGATTTCAAGCGCCGTCGATAGAAGACGTATCGGCTGCCATAAACGGAACCGGAGAAATTACTTATGCTGGCGAGCAGAAAACCATCACAGTAACCGGCATTACACCCAACTATCAATCGGTTCGCAACTACACAATACACGAAGGTGAATTCATCACCGATGAGAACCTGAATGGGAATGCATCTGTTGCAGTGCTTGGGTATGATATCGCCACTCAACTCTTTGGAAGGGCTGAGGGAGTGACAGGCGAAATTGTAAGGTTGGAGGGCTCTCCTTTCAGGGTTCTAGGTGTATTGGAAAAGAAAGGTGGCAGTGGTTTTGGCAGCGAAGATGAAGTGGTATTGGTGCCTTTTACTACTGCCCAGGCCAGGTTGATCCGTAACACGAACCGTGAAGAAGTGGATATTGTGTTGGTACAAGCAACCACCGCAGACACGGTCAAATCTGCTTCGGATGAAGTATCTCAAATTTTGAGACAGCGCCATCGCACAAAAATTGGCGAAGACGACTTCACCGTTTTCTCGCAGCAGGACTTCGTCGCGACTGCACAGTCCATCACAGGAGTTTTGACGATCTTCCTGGGTGGTATCGCTGCGATCTCACTATTAGTAGGTGGAATCGGCATCATGAATATCATGCTGGTGTCCGTAACTGAACGTACCCGTGAGATTGGCCTCCGCAAAGCGTTGGGAGCCAGAAGGCGCGATATTTTGATCCAATTTTTAACCGAGTCATCCTTATTGAGTATGTTTGGAGGTTTGGTAGGTATTGGGCTTGGATATCTGATCGCAATGATCGTGGGAAGAATTGCTCTGGCAAGTGGTACACCTTTGAATCCAAATGTAGGGTTGGACTCTATCCTGCTGGCAACCTTGTTCTCAACCGCTGTTGGACTATTCTTTGGAATCTACCCAGCAAATCGAGCTGCCGGGTTAGAACCGGTGGAAGCTCTGCGGTACGAATAAACCGATCATATTAATCTCCTCTCTGGTGGAAAATCGTGTAAAATCAAGTAATAAATTTGATTTTCAACTCGCAGACTGGAGGAAGTACGATGGGCAAATTCAAAGTATTGCTGACAGATGGTTTGGAAGAAAATGGTAAGACTCTCTTGCAACAATCCACTGAAATGGTTGACAAAAGTGGGATCAGCGCAGAAGAATTGTTGAACGTTGTAAATGATTATGATGCCTTAATTGTCCGCGGTCGCACCAAAGTGACCGCGGCAGTTTTTAATGCCGGAAAGAATTTGAAAGTGGTCGGCCGCGCCGGGGTTGGGGTAGACAACATAGATCTGCAAGCTGCCAAAGCTGCTGGCGTGACGGTGGTAAATTCTCCTCTGGCTACAAGTGTGGCCGTGGCTGAACTTGCCATGGGGCTTATGCTGGCTGTCATCCGTGAAATTCCTCGTGCTGATCATTCATTAAAAGATGGCAAGTGGTTAAAAAAAGAATTCGAAGGCAATGAACTGAATGGCAAAACCCTTGGTATTATCGGAATGGGGCGCATCGGATCAGCGGTTGGCGTACGTGCCGCTGCTTTTGGCATGAACCTGGTGGGATATGATCCGTTGCTTCCAGCTGAAGAGATAAAGGCAAGAGGCGCTGAGCCAGTCTCCCTGGAGGATCTATATAAAAAAGCAGACGTGATTACAATGCACATCCCATTGACACCAGATTCCAGAAGTATGGTAAATGAAAGCAGTTTTTCACTCATGAAAGATGGCGTTTATATTGTTTGTGCTGCCAGAGGCGGTGTGATTGATGAAGCAGCTCTGCTAAATGCGCTAAATTCCGGGAAAGTTGCCGGCGCTGCACTGGATGTATTCACAACGGAGCCACCGGGTGTTTGTGACCTGGTTAATCATCCAAAGGTAATTGGTACTCCGCATGTTGGCGCTCAAACTGCTGAGGCGCAAACACGTGCAGCCTTTGATATTTCTACAGAGGTTATAAACGCATTGAATGGAAAAGTTTTACGCTGGAAGGTAGCATAATATTCAAGGAGGAATATGAATAAAAAGCTCAAGGAATTGAAGGAATTATTGGGTGAGGTCTCAGACCTTAATGGCGCCCAGGCAGTGCTGGGTTGGGACCAGCAAACTTACATGCCGGCTGGTGGCTCTGAAAGCCGTGGTGAACAGCTATCCACGTTGGCGAATATCACCCATCAAAAATTCACTGCCCCACGTATTGGCGAATTACTGGATGGATTAAGCCGAACCGCCTCACTTCAGGACCCTGATGCTGACGATGCCCGTTTGGTTCGTGTAACGATGCGGGAATATGCCAAGCAAACCAAAGTACCATCAGAATGGGTGGCTGAATTCGCGCGGATAACGGCTGTTGCCCAGGATGCCTGGATTGAAGCCAGAGCAGAAAATAACTTTGGTAAATTCCAACCTTTTCTTGAACAGATCGTTGATCTGCGCAGAAGATATGTTGATTTCTTTGCACCGTACGACCATGTATATGACCCATTACTGGATGATTTTGAACCAGGGCTAACGACCAAAGAAGTACAGCATATCTTTGGCAGGTTAAGAGAAGAGCAGGTCAAGCTCATCAAAGAGATCGGCGCCAGACCTCAGGTGGATGATTCCTTCATCATGACGAAATATGATGAATCTAAACAGTGGGATTTCGGGGTGGAGGTGATCACGCGCTTTGGTTATGACTGGCAGCGCGGACGCCAGGATAAGGCTGCCCATCCATTTACAACCACATTTGGTTATGGTGATACACGCATCACTACCCGTTTCCTAAATGACAACGGTATGTCATCCCTGTTCTCGACCATGCACGAATGCGGACATGCCCTGTATGAACTGGGTGTAAGTCCGAAATTGCGTCGTTCAATTCTATTCAACGGCGCTTCCATGGCGATCCACGAATCTCAATCCCGCATGTGGGAGAATCTGGTAGGAAGGTCGCGTGAATTTTGGACATTCTTCTATCCAAGACTTCAATCTCTCATTCCAGAGCATCTGGCAAATGTCCCATTGGATAAGTTCTATAGAGGGATCAACAAAGTAGAACCCTCATTAGTACGAGTGGAAGCGGATGAAGCCACTTACAACTTGCATATCATGCTCAGGTTGGAGATTGAAATTGCGTTGATGGAAGGCAGTCTGGCCGTGAAAGACCTGCCGGAAGTGTGGAACACAAAGATGCAGGAATATATTGGCATCACACCGCCGAATGATACGAAAGGCGTCCTTCAGGATATCCATTGGTCTGGAGGAATGTTTGGCTACTTCCCAACTTATGCACTAGGCAACCTGGTCTCTGTCCAGCTCTGGGAGAAAATCCTTGAAGATATTCCAGCGCTTCCATCGCGGATCCGTGCGGGAGAATTTTCTGAGTTATTAGCCTGGCTGAAGGAAAAAGTCCACATACACGGAGCTAAGTATGATCCCCAGGAAATGGTTCAGAAGATCACAGGTTCAAAGATTACTCCTGAGCCTTACTTGCGATATTTGAAGACGAAGTATTCGGATATTTACAACATATAAAGTCAATCAAAACGGGTGGAATGTGTTTAATGATTCCACCCGTTTTGATGAATTCAAGAACTTAGGCATAAAGATTGCAATAATAATTTTCGAGAGGTACCATGCCTAAAATCCTATTTGTTGACGATGATCCAGTTACACTAGAATTGATGGGGCAAGCTGCACGCCTTCTGGGATATCAGGCGATTCTTGCCCGCACTGGAGCTGATGCCCTATTATTAGCAGGCGCTCAAGCGCCAGGGATGATCTTTTTGGACCTGATGATGCCCGATATGGATGGAATTCAAGTCCTTGAGCACTTACGGCAGGATACAAAAACAAAAACCATCCCGGTCATTGTGCTGTCAGCCGGTGCGAGCCTGGATGATGCCATTGTATGCCAGGCTGCCGGGGCACAAGATTACCTGACCAAGCCGGTTCCTTTACAAACCTTGATGGATACCATCAAAAAATATACAACAACATAACAATGCCAACCAAACCAATTTTTGAAAAAGGGCGACAAGTCATCATCGCCTTGTTTTTTATGGTGATAATTTTGGTCTTTTCAGCATGCACCAACGAGATGACAGGTAGTACTATTTCAAATTCGCCGCAAGTATTAACAGATGTTTATTCAACGGTCATCGCAGCCATAACGGGTACATATTCGAGTAATTGGACTGTAACACCTATACCAAATGCTGAATCCACAAAAATTATTTTAGCCACAGATCTAACAACTGCAACATATTATTTTCCTGGATCTGCTACGCCCGAACCGCCCACGAAGACCAGTACTAAGACCAGCACGAAGACAAAATACCCGACACGAACAAAAGCGCCGACCAAAACAAGAGCGCCAACGAAAACTCCCACCGAGACGAAAATTCCACCCACTCCTGTTCCGCAAGATAACCCGATCCGGATCTTCATCCCGTCGTCATATTCAAAGGTAGCCAATCCGTTCCATTTGTTAGCCGCAGTGATTCCTGGCGCAGGTGGAAATGTACACATGCGCCTGACAGGAGACGGTGGGAGGACGATCCTGGAAAAGAAATGGATATACCCAAACGCAAACGGTCGCCGCACAACCATAGAAGAGGATTACCAGGTTTCAATTCATGGGGTGGCGGAAGCAGCCTTATTGACTATCTATACTCTGGATAATTACGGACGGATCATTGCACTGTCGTCAGAAGAACTCGTTCTGATTTCAATTGGCGAAACGGATATTATGGAATCCACCAACCTCAGTGAACCATTTACCATCCGCGCGCCCTATCCTGAAACCAGTATTCATCATGGGATGCTCGAGGTGAGAGGAATTACCAGGGTTAGAACGGCCAGTACGATCTACCTTGAACTTGTCGATCAGGAAAGGAAGATTGTAGGTTCTTATGTATTTCCAGAGGTAATTCAACCATCTCTCGAATACCAGACCATGGATGTGGACATCCCTTATCAGGTGAGAGGATCCACCTGGGTGCGGTTGATCATGCATCAGATCGATATTCGAAATGGAAACGATATCGGCGTTTCGAGCCTGCTAGTCAAACTCTATCCTTGATGTGAACGAATTTGCACATGCTCATTGTCCAATAAAAAAAACGAGCCGGGAATAATATTTCCCTGGCTCATAATTTTTATATGTTCTTTTATTTGGGACGGCTTAAGCTCCACCCTGTGTATATTGCGATGGGTCAGTGGGAGTCTTACCAGAGACATCCCAGACATAAACCCAATCACCCACAGAAGCCCAGTCATATAACCAGTGTGCATCACCTGGTGCTAGATTCACACAACCATGGCTTTGTTCATAACCAAACAGGGTTCGCCAGTAGGCAGCATGAAGAGCACGGGCATTGTCAAAGTACATCGTCCAGGGTACTTTATCGAGATAATAGAAATCAGATTTATCCGAAGTGAAAGCACCGGTCATTGTCTCTGTATCTTTTTTTGTCTCGATCTGGAATAAACCAGGTCTTGTATAGAATGGTGCAACGCCTGTAGCGATCATGGTTGCATAAACCAACTGACCTTGGTCGTAAACTGACATTGTCTGCTCATATAGATCGATATCGATCCAACGGGTTCCGGTGACTCCCTCTGGAGGTGTGGTATTGATATGCACCATACGAACATACCGGCGTTCCAACCATTCATTGATACCTATCTGGTACCATTCCGTCTCGTTGGCTGTGACTTTTTTGAATATCTGTACGAGTGTATTACGATAATACGTCTTCCCGGTATATGCATAATCGGTTCCTGGTCCAACGCGGGTGTTGCCAATATCCACCAGCCAGCCAAATTCGTTGTCAGGGGTGCGATAAAAAGCCAACCCCCTGAAACGGGTGTATTCAGCAGGTGAAGCGCGGATCCACTCACCAGATTCTGCAAGCTGCAAGTAATGGCCGCCATTCACATCCACCTGTCCGGTGTAAGCAACATACCTGGTTTCACCGGGAGGGATCGATCCGCTGGGATTGTCATTTGCAACAGCAGCCTCTAAAGATGGAAAGGTGTTGACAGGTTTTCTAGGGTCCACGTTAAGTTTTGCATACAAATATGGCATTTTGGTTATATCCTCATCCAATTCATATGCTGGCAACCCCTTGATGGGATAACTTAATCCGCTTGCTGCCCATTCTGAGAGCGTAGCTGATGGACCGTAAGCCAGGCAGTTCTCATCTCCGGTGTAAACATCTGGGAAACAGATACCTTCACCAGAATATGGTTCAGATTGCGGAGAGGTATCTGCCTTAACTGTGTGTGAAATCAGTGAAAACGTCAAGGCAATGAAGAGTGCAACAAGATACTTTTGCATAATTTTCCTATAAGTATGAATATCAGTTTTATTATCAGGTCATAATTGTATCAAATAACATCGATACTACCGAATAATGTTATAATCTTGGTGGTTAAGAGCAGGATTAACTTGACATTACAGGGTGGCTATTCTACAATTTTCATTGATGGTCACCTGGATCATTCTCGATAAAGGAGCGCTAAATTGACAAAGAACCGCACTCAGCTTATGGTTGATAGGTTGCGCGAATTGCAGGCTTCGTCGCCTGATATAGAAGCATCGGCGATTGTTAGTGTTGACGGATTGACAATTGCTTCAGCCCTTCCAGAGAATATCGAGGAAGACCGGGTATCGGCCATGTCCGCCGCGATGCTTGGCCTGGGAGAAAAAATTTCCAGAGAACTTGGGCGGGGTTCACTGAACCAGGTTTATATCAAGGGGGATGCCGGATATGTGATCATCATGTCTATCGGCGAAGACGCGGTATTGACTGCCCTGGCACGCGATCATGCTAAGTTAGGCCTCATTTTTCTGGATATGCGGCGCACAGCAGAAGATCTATCCAAATTGGTATAAAACGAGGTTTTTTGAAATTTCTGGTAGTCATCCCTACTTATAATGAAGCGGAGAATCTGATACAAATGATCTCCGCTTTAATCTCTCTCCCGGTGGACGGATTGAATATTCTCATCGTGGATGATCACAGCCCGGATGGTACTGGGGATTTAGTGGAAAAAGCTAAGTTGGAATACCCGGATCGAATTTTTGTTTTGCACCGAGCGGGTAAATTAGGGCTCGGGTCTGCATATATTTCTGGATTTCGGTATGGCTTGACAAACAGCTATGATTTTATCGGCCAGATGGATGCTGATTTTTCCCACCCGCCGGAAAAGGTATTGGAGTTATTGGAAGCCGTGCAGACCGATGCGGATGTTGCGCTGGGATCAAGGTACATTCCCGGTGGCAGCCTTGCGCATGATTGGCCACTCTGGCGAAAATTGCTTTCCGGTTTTGGAAACATTTATGCTCGAATTATCCTTGGTTTGCCAATGAAAGATGTGACTGGCGGGTTCAGAGTTTGGAAACGAAGTACGCTTGAAAAGATGCCGCTGGACACCATCAAGTCCAATGGATATATATTCCAGGTGGAAATGATTTACGTAGCCTCTAAGCTAGGGATAAAATTCAAAGAAATTCCTTTTCATTTTGCAGATCGCAAATTCGGAAAATCTAAAATGTCGTTTAAAATCCAGGCTGAAGCCGCGGTCAAAGTTTGGCGACTGCCCGGGTTACACAAAAGCTTATAATTATTTGATTGGAGGAAAAATGTCTAAAACACAGAAAGATTTGGAAGCTGCGTTCGCAGGAGAATCACAGGCATCACGGAAGTATTTCCATTTTGCAAAGAAAGCCGAACAAGAAGGCTATACTCAGGTGGCGAAATTATTTCGTGCAGCAGCATATGCAGAAACAGTCCATGCCGGGAATCACCTGCGGGCTTTAGAAGGGATCAATGATACCCGAAGTAATTTACAAGATGCGATTAAAGGCGAGAACTATGAAGTAACCACCATGTACCCTGAATTCATTGCTGATGCCAAAGCTGAAGATAACAAGAAAGCAGTTCGCAGCTTCAACTATGCCTGGGAAGTAGAAAAAACTCATGAACAGCTTTATAAAAAAGCACTGGAAATGATAGACAAAACCCAGGAAGACGTCGAATATTACGTATGTCCGATCTGTGGTCACACACATGTGGGCACGCCACCAGAGAAATGCCCGATCTGCGGTGCTCCGCGCGAAAAATTTGAAAAAATTGATTAGTGATTATTGAACTGTGTACCTCCTGCGTAAGATTGCAGGAGGTTTTTTTATTTCCAGATACTCGTCAGATTCTTCCATTCTTCCAGGCTTAAGGTTTCAGCCCTCCTTCCAGGATCTATTGCAACCGAGGTGAGTTTTTGCTCGATCACGCTGGCAGGAAGTCCCACGCCATGGGATAGACTGTTTCGTAATGTTTTACGCTTTTGCCCGAACCCTGCTTTACAAAGCTTGAAGAAAAGGTCTAGATCTTGTTGTTCCACGAATGGTTGAGGAAAGAGATCAATCCTGACGACTGAGGAATCCACCTTGGGTGGGGGATAAAATGCGCCTGCCGGAATTCGCATCACGATACTGGGAGCGCCGTACACCTGGACGCTTAACGCAAGCAAATTCATGTCATTCGGTGTGGCACAAATGCGTTCGGCAACTTCCGATTGGACTGTGAGAACGATGCGGGCAGGTTTAATTTTATCTTCCAGCAAGTGTCGAATGACAGCCGAAGTGATGTAATACGGAATGTTGGCGACCACCAAATACCCATCAGACAAACCGAGTGTTCCCATTCGCTGTTCCAGAATATCCCCGCAAATTAGATGAATATTTGAAAAATCTTTTAATATATCAGTTAGAATTGGGAAAATTTTCCTGTCAATCTCAACTGCCGTTACGGTCTTTGCCTGCATTGCCAGGTGACGGGTCAGGCTGCCCAGTCCTGGTCCTATTTCCAAAACCTCATCGTTCTTACTTAGATACGCATGCGAGACAAGCTTCCGCAAGATATTGTCATCCGATAGGAAGTTTTGCCCCAGCCCACGAGAGGGCTTGATCTCAGCCTGGCGCAAGATCCAGGGTATATTCAGGTGAGGCAGGGTATGATTGGAAGACATCATTTTAGTTCAATACATACAGAATGTTGGGTGGAATCGGAGTCAGGAAATAGACCGTCACCCATTGATGCCAGGATTCGTAATCTTCATCGCTGAAACCGAGATCTATCCAGGTCGTGCCTGGAATACCGCCTCCGGTATCCCCGATGGTTGCAAAACCGTAACCCGGAATATAAACCCGCTGTCCGCGCATGGATGGAAACCACCTGGAAACCACAGCCACGATACCTTTTGCCGCTTTCGCGCCGCTGGCTGTACCATAAGAGCAGCCATCGATCCCAGAGCGGCAAGGTGAATAAGATGTGGCATACATGGACACTGCACGCCAGTAATCGATGGTAGCCCCGCCAACGTCGAGCTGCTTAACTACGGCTTTTGTGCCGAAACTGAGAATTTGGTCCACAGGTGGTCGGACGGTTGTGCTATTTATGGTTTTTCTGGAAAGCTCTTTCCCATTTTCTTTTCGGATGCGAGTGAGATCAATAGCCAGTCCGTACTCTCCCTGCTGCGTGATGATCTGCTGATCCAGTTCAACCTCACTATCGGAGAGCGTTTGATATTCGAATGGAAGCACTTTTTGTTCCAGAACGATAGTATCATCCACCCGAACCAAGCTGACAGTATCAGAAGCTTGTTCAGATGTTTCATCCGGGCTGCAATAATCCAGTCCCATCAAGGGTTGCTTTTGCCTGGCCAGTTTGATGCCGGCAGTATGCACGGGAAGGTTGGAACTAACAACTGTCTCTTTGTTCAGGAGATTGCTTTTATATTGTAAAGTATGGTAATTTGCAGGTGAAAATACATCGGATCCGGATGAAATTTTTCCATCAATGGTCAATATATCACCCGGGAAGATCTTAACCCCGTATTGCTGCAAAATATTAGCTGGAAATTTTTCCAGTGTGTATGATGCTATGCGTTGGCCTTCTATCCAAACGGTTACACTGGAGATTCTTTTAATTGAAATTTCCTGATTACCCAACAATAATGAAGAGAGCGGTGGGCTTATCTCATCTCCCGCAAAAACAGTGACACCTGCTGTTCTGAGGATGGAATTGACCAATAAATTCGGGCTGCGAAAACTCTGAACATTATTGTCAACATGGATGGTGATCGGCTGGAAGAGAAAGATGGCAATCAAAGCCATCCCAGCAAGGGATAGCATGATCGGTAAGAATATGATGATCTTTTTATGCATCAATTTAGATTGTAACAGATTTCGAATTTGAGAAAGATTGTTTTAAATATTCTATAATTCAACACTTGAATTATAGAATATCTTGTGATACACTATTTAATATCCTACTAAAATTATAGACATTGTAGAACATAAGAAAATATTATGAGACTATCTAAACGCGGTGAATATGGACTGAGAGCAATGATCGATCTGGCTTCCTGGACCAAGGAGAAAAGCCACGTGCCGATCAAAGTGATTGCAGAGAGGGAAAACATCCCAACCAAGTTCCTGGAACAAATCCTGCGAACCATGAAGAATGCCGGTCTGGTTGGCAGCCGGATGGGTGTAAATGGCGGCTATTATTTGGTAAAACCTGCAGAACAGATCACTCTCGGCCAGATTATTCGTTTGTTGGATGGTCCCCTTGCGCCTATTCGCTGCGTAAGTCAGATGGCATATGAACCATGCAGCTGTCCCGATGAAAGCGCCTGCGGGTTGCGGGGCGTTATGTTCGAGGTGAGGAATGCAATTTCGGATATTCTTGATAACAAGACTCTGGCAGATGTTGCGCATCATGAGATAAAAGTTAATCAATTTGATCAGGAGAAAAAATGAAAAAAAGTCCAGTAAATATTCTTGTTCTTGTTCTGGTAATTTCTACTCTACTTGCAGCTTGTGGTGGAGGTTCGCAGGTAAATGCTCAAAAGAAGATTGCAGTATCCGGAGCATTCGCTTTATATCCATTGATGGTTCAATGGGCGGATGTTTATCAAACTGCTCATCCTGACGTGCGCATAGACGTTTCGGCTGGTGGGGCTGGCAAGGGGATGGCGGATGCCCTGGCTGGTGCGGTGGATATCGGCATGGTTTCCCGTGATGTTTCGCCGGAAGAAAAAGACCTTGGGGCTTATGATATCGGAGTTACGAGAGATGCAGTATTTGGCACTATCAGTGCAGCAAATCCATACCTTGCTGAAATCCAATCGAAGGGGTTGTCCCAAGAGATTTTGGCTGGAATCTTCCTGACCGGCGAAATTTCCACCTGGGGGCAAGCACTTGGCAATCCAGAGATCACCGAGTCCATTCACGTGTTTACAAGATCAGATTCTTGTGGCGCTGCTGAAATGTGGGTCAAGTACCTTGGCGGTAAGAAACAGGAAGAATTGAAGGGGATTGCTGTAAATGCCGACCCGGGTGTCCTGGGGGCGGTGATAAAGGATCCTCTTGGCATAGGATATAACAATTTGAACTATGCCTACGATATCAATAGTGGTCTGCCTGTAAACGGTGCCGCAATCATTCCTCTGGATGTCAATGGAAACGGCCAGGTCGATGCTGATGAAAAGCTGGATACTCAACCTCAGGCAGTGGACGCAGTAAGCACAGGTCGATATCCATCCCCTCCTGCGCGACCTCTTTACCTGGTGACAAAGGGAAAACCAACCGGACCGACAGCAGAGTTCATCAACTGGATATTGAATGATGGGCAAAAGTATGTTGCCGAAGCAGGTTACATTGCCCTTTCTGACGATCAACTTTCCACTTCAAAAGACAAATTGAAGTAAAGATGGAGAGTGTTTCGAAATCTCTCAATAACAACAAGAACCGGGAGTTCAAAAAGACTTTGGTCTCCCGCAGAAAACAGGAGAAACGAGCCTCTCGTTTGTTTCGAGGGTTAACATTTTTCCCGATCATCTTATTTATTATTATTCTGTCTGTACTGGTAGCGAGGTCGCTTCCAATTTTAGAACAAAAAAATGTGTTTGAATTATTATTTGGACAAGTTTGGCGTCCATCGGAAGGCGAGTTTGGTTTTCTACCATTTATCGCTGGTAGTGTTTGGGTGACAGGGCTGGCTATGATTATCGCAGCGCCTGTCAGCGTTATGTGCGCAATTTATCTTTCAGAATACGCGACGAACTTGACCCGCACCATATTGAAACCATTGATCGACATACTGGCTGCAATTCCCTCAGTTGTTTATGGACTTTGGGGCGTGTTGGTGATCGTTCCTTGGGTTCAGGACAGATTTTCGCCATTTGTAAAAAATACATTTGGTTTTATTCCATTTTTCCAATCTAGTAACCCAACCGGATATAGTATTCTCGCCGGGGCGCTTGTGTTGGCCGTAATGGTGACGCCGTTCATTATTGCGGTTTCCTATGAGGTCATGAGAACGGTTCCACGTGGATATCATGAGGCATCCCTGGCGGTAGGCGCCACCCGCTGGCAAACAGTGCGCTATGTTGTTTTCCCGAGGGTTGTCTCAGGATTTGCTGCCGGGGTCATCCTTGGCACTTCACGTGCGTTTGGAGAAACAATCGCAGTACTTATGGTGATCGGCAATAATCCAATCATTCCAAAATCCATCCTGGATGCTGCGTATCCTTTACCTGCACTGATCGCGAACAATTATGGTGAGATGATGTCCATTCCGCTGTATGATTCCGCATTGCTTGGTTCGGCTCTTCTATTGTTGATCATTGTCCTGATTTTTAATGTATCATCTGCATTGGTTTTGCGCCGGGTGACAGGAAGGGCAACAGAATGAAGAAGCTCTCTCGCCGAAAAATAGAAGAAATGGTTGCCATGGGAATAATGTATGTTTGCCTGGGATTGGTAACCGGCAGCCTGGGATGGATACTTTTAACACTGGTTATCAAAGGTGCACCGGTGCTCACATGGTCAATGGTGTCACAGGTTCCCCAGGGCGGCTTTTACCTTGGAAAAGAGGGCGGAATACTCAACGCGATCATCGGGTCGTTATACCTGGCAATCGGTGGTACGACCCTGGCATTATTATTCAGCCTGCCGATCGCATTAGGGTTGAATGTGTATCTTAAACGCCGTTCCAAATGGGCGATGATCGTCAGGTCTGCTTTGGATGTGCTATGGGGAATTCCATCCATAGTGTATGGCGCCTTTGGGTTCACTGTCATGTTGGCGCTGGGGATGCGGGCATCCCTTTTAGCTGGAATTATCACACTGGCGCTGGTTGAGCTTCCTATCATGATCCGCTCAATGGATGAAGTGCTGCGCTTGATGCCAAAAGATCTCGAACATGCATCTTATGGTCTGGGGGCTACAAAAATTGAGACTGCTTTCAGGGTCATCCTGCCGCAAATGATGCCAGGTTTGATCACAGCTGCCATGCTGGCATTTGGAAGGGGGATCGGGGATGCTGCTTCAGTGCTATTCACAGCCGGGTACACTGATCGAATTCCAACCTCGCTAATGGATCCAACTGCGTCGCTGCCCCTGGCGGTGTTCTTCCAGTTGACCACGCCATTCCCGGAAGTGCAGCAACGGGCGTATGCAGCCGCTCTTGTATTGACCATTATTGTGCTTCTGATCAGCGTGATCTCTCGCTGGCTTTCTTCGAGGTTATCCAGGTATTCGGTAAAATAGGATTTTGTATGGATTATCACATTAACGTAAGAGACTTGACAGTCAAAATTGCTGGCACGCAAATCATTAACAAGGTTAGCTTGGATATTCCACGCGGACAGGTTACGGCTATTCTGGGGCCTTCCGGCTGCGGGAAAACCACCTTGATGCGAACTTTGAATCGTTTCCTTGAGTTGACAGAAAATTCGTCGATTTCCGGACAAATCTTGCTGGATGGCAAGAATATTTATGACCCGGATGTGGATGTCACAGAGATCCGAACAAGGATCGGTCTGCTGGCGCAGAGGCCATTTTCGCTGCCGATGTCCATATACGAGAATGTTGCCTACGGGTTGCGAATCCATCGCATTAACAACAGCCGCAACTTGAAACCGATCATTCGGCATTATCTGGAGATGGCTGGATTGTGGGAGGAGGTGCATAAACGCCTGCATGACCCGGCTACTGCGCTTTCCATTGGTCAGCAGCAGCGCTTATGCCTGGCGCGCGGATTGGCGCTTGAACCGGAAGTGATCCTGGCAGATGAACCGACCTCCGCGCTGGACCCGATCTCTTCGCAGCATATTGAGAGCAAGTTGCAGGAGTTGAAGGAAAAATATACAATCGTTCTGGTGACGCATACATTGCGCCAGGCACGCCGCCTTGCGGATTATGTGGTCTACATGTACATGGGTGACGTGGTCGAACA